>CAZIKT010000003.1:71731-152059 GCA_964539885.1 uncultured Ardenticatenaceae bacterium
CGTTGATAGTCACTTCCGCCTGCCGCGCCCCGGCCTGCAGGCCCGCCAGCGTGTTCGCCGTGGCCAGGCCGAGGTCGTTGTGGCAATGGACTGAAACAATGACGTCATCGATGCCGGGGGTGTGGCGCATGATGCCGGCGATCAGCGCGCCGAACTCATCCGGCGTAGTGTAGCCGACCGTGTCCGGGATGTTCAGCGTTGTCGCCCCCGCCCTGATCGCCTCGCCCAACACCAGGTAAAGGAACTCCGGGTTGCTGCGCCCGGCATCTTCCGGGGAGAACTCGACATCTTCGCAATATTGCCGGGCATAAGCCACCATTTCCCGCACCTGTTCCACCACTTCCTCGGGGTCGAGGCGCAGTTTGTGTTTCATGTGGATCGGCGAGGTCGCCAGGAAGGTGTGGATGCGCGGGCGGGCGGCGTGGCGCACCGCTTCCCAGGCCTGGTCAATGTCGCCTCTCGTCGCTCGGGCCAGTCCGCAGATGATCGGCGGCTGCCGGCCCGGCGCGGGTGCGGTGTTGCCGACCTCAACCGCGATCTGGCGCACGGCTTCCAGGTCATCGGGGGAGGCGGCCGGGAAGCCGGCTTCCATCACATCTATGCCGAGCCGGGCCAGCATGCGCGCGATTTCCAACTTCTCCGCCGAGGTCAGCGTCGCGCCGGGAGATTGCTCGCCGTCGCGCAAGGTGGTGTCGAAGATTCTTACATAGCTGTCTCTTTGGTCGCTCATGGCTTTACGTCCGTCATATGTGGGCGCGTTACTCGCCCGGCTTTACCGTTACCGGCTCCACAAAGGGCATCATGCCGCGCAGGTCCAGGCCCACTCGTTCGATGAGGTGGTCTTGCTGGCGCATCCTTTCAGCGTTGAACCAGGGCCGGCCGGCCTCGTTTTCGCCAATCCAGCGGCGGGCGTATTCGCCGTTCTGGATCTCTTTCAGGATGCGGGACATCTCGTATTTCGTCTCTTCGGTGACGATGCGCCCGCCGGCAGTGTAGTCGCCGTGTTCGGCGGTATCGGAGACGGAGTAGCGCATGTAGTTGAGGCCGCCGCGATACATCAGATCAACGATCAGCTTCAGCTCGTGCATACATTCGAAATAGGCCACTTCCGGCTGGTAACCCGCCTCCACCAGCGTCTCGAATGCCGCCTTCACCAGCGCCGAGACACCGCCGCAGAGCACGGTTTGCTCGCCGAACAGATCGGTCTCAGTCTCTTCAGCGAAGGTAGTCTCCAACACGCCGGCGCGCGTGCCGCCAATGGCATACGCATAGGAAAGCGCATTCGCCTTTGCCCGGCCGCCGGCATCATTATGGACCGCCAGCAGACAGGGAGTGCCGGCCCCCTCGCGGAACAGTTCGCGCACGCGATGGCCGGGCGCTTTGGGGGCCACCATGCTGACGTCTACGTTGGCCGGGGGCTGAATAGTGCAGAAGCGGATGTTGAAGCCGTGGGCGAACATCAGCGTCTTGCCGGCGCTCAGATTCGGGGCGATGTGGTCTGCGTAGATCTGCGCCTGGCTGGTGTCCGGGGCCAACACCATGATCGTTTCCGCCCAGGCAGAGGCATTGGCCACCGTGTCCACTTGCAGGCCGTCCGCTTCCGCCTTGCGCCAGGATTTGCTGCCGGGGCGCAGGCCAACCTTGACCTGCACGCCGCTGTCGCATAAGTTTAGGGAGTGTGCGTGCCCTTGCGAGCCATAGCCGATGACGGCGACCTTTTTGGCGCGGATCAGGGATGGGTCGGCGTCGTTATCGTAGTAGATAGTTGCTGCCATCTTCTTTCTCCTGATGGATTCCGGGAAATTCTTCATCCATGTAGTCTGCACACCATAAGCAATTTCCGGGAATCTGAGTGCTGTTACTTGACTTGCTCCACTCAATCTCCGGCGTACGGCGGCTTTCCCGCCGCCATGTGCCCGTTGCTGTGGCCGTTGCGTCCCGCGCCGGGTGTATGGCGCACGCCGTGGTTGTCGCCGCGCATCATGGCCACATGACCGGTGCGAACGATCTCCAGGATGCCGCCGGGGCGCAGGAGTTCGATCAGACTGTCCACCCGCTCCTCAGAAGCGACGATCTGCACGATCAGGCTATCCGCGCAGACGTCTTCGATGCGGGCGTCGAAGATGTCCGCCAGGCTGACAATCTGCCCGCGCTGCTCCGGCAATGCCCGCAGCTTGATCAGCGCCAACTCCCGCAGTACGGCATGCTGATTGGTAACATCCTGCACGTCAATGACGTTGACCAGCTTGTACAGGTTGGCCTCCACCAGACGCGCCTCGGTGTCCCGGCTATCCACGACGATGGTCATGCGCGAAATATCGGGGTGCTCGGTCCGGCCCACGTTGAGCGAATCGATGTTGAAATTGCGCCGGCGAAAGAGCGAAGCGACGCGATTGAGGACGCCGGGCTTGTTCTCCACGGTAGCTATTAGAGTCTGGCGCATGTGGGTTCTCTCCTTGTTCCGGAGCTGACAGTCACTTTGAAAATGACTGTCAATCGGCGATTCAGTCAGCGGCGACCGGCTGCCGGCGAATGGGCCGGCGGATCATGGCGTCGAGATCGGCGCCGGCCGGCACCATCGGGAATACCGCTTCCTCCATCTCGACGACAAATTCGAGCAGGACGGGGCCGGGGGTTTCCAGGGCGAATTCGGCCGCGTCCAGCACGTTGCTGCGGCATTTCACTCGCCGGGCTGGGATGCCGTAGGCCTCCGCCAGCTTCACAAAATCGGGACTGGTCATGTACACTGCCGAGTAGCGTTTCTCAAAGAAAAACTCCTGCCACTGGCGCACCATGCCCAGGTAGCCGTTGTTGATGATACAGATCTTCACATTAGCGCCTTCTTGCATGGCAGTGGCCAGCTCGGCCTGGGTCATCTGGAAGCCGCCGTCGCCGACGATGGCCCATATCTCGCGATCCTTGTGGCCGAACCAGGCGCCGATCGCCGCCGGGAAGCCGAAGCCCATCGTGCCCGCGCCGCCGGAGGTGATCCAGCGATAGGGACGCTCCAGGTGGTAATATTGGGCGGCCCACATCTGGTGTTGGCCGACGTCGGTGGTCACGATGGCGTCGCCGCCGGTGAATTGCCACAGGTCGCGGATGACGTGCGAGGCATAGAGCTTGCCGTCATCCGGCCAGGCCAGGATGTCGCGCTGCTCAGTCTCCATTTTCCAGCCGGCGATCTGCTCCAGCCAGGGGTCGTGGCGGGCTTCGGCGACCATGGGCAGCAGGTCAGCCAGCACGCTTCTCAGGTTGCCCACCAGCGGCACGTCCACGCGCACATTCTTGTGCACTTCCGACGGGTCGATCTCAATGTGAATCTTGCGCGCTCGGGGCGCGTAGGTACGCAAATTGCCGGTGACTCGGTCGTCGAAGCGCATGCCGAAGGCCAGCAACAGGTCGGCTTGCTGGATAGCGTTGTTGCAGTAAGCCTCGCCGTGCATGCCCATCATGCCCAGGCTGAGGGGGTGCGAAGCCGGGAAGCCGCCCAGTCCCAACAAGGTCATCGCCACCGGCGTCTGTGTCTTCTCGGCGAAGGCCAGCATCTCCTCCATGGCGTCGGATTTCAGCACGCCATGCCCGGCGAGGATGATCGGCCGCTCGGCCTCGGCAATCAGTCGGGCAGCGCGGAGCAGATCAGCATTAGGCGCGTGGTCCGGCGGCTGGTAGCCCGGCAGTTCCAACTCCTCCGGATAAATGAACTCCGCCTGCTCGACCTGCGCGTTCTTGCAGATGTCGATTAGCACCGGCCCAGGCCGGCCACTGCGGGCAATGTAAAAGGCTTCCCGGACCACCTCGGCGATCTCGTCGGCGCGCGTGACCAGGAAGTTGTGCTTGGTGATCGGCAGGGTGATGCCGGTCACATCAGTCTCCTGGAAGGCATCGCCGCCGATCAGATGGGAAGCCACCTGGCCGGTGATGCAGACGATAGGCGACGAATCCATCATCGCGTTGCAGATGCCGGTGACCAGGTTGGTCGCCCCCGGCCCGGAGGTCGCCATGGCCACACCGACCTTGCCGGTGGCCCGGGCATAGCCGTCCGCCATGTGCGCCGCCCCCTGCTCGTGGCGCACCAGTACGTGATGCACCGGGTAATTAAGCATGGCGTCATAAGCCGGCATGATCGCGCCCCCCGGATAACCGAAGACGACTTCTACGCCCTCGCGGACCAGACATTCCCACATGATGTCGGCGCCACTCTTTATCATATCTTCTGCCTCCTATCGTTAACTGACGTATGTCAGTTGACTGTCACTCGCAAGGTGAGAGCCAACGCACTATCCCGTTACCGCACCTTCAGACGCTGAGGACACAAGCCGGGCGTATTTGGCCATGACACCCGAGGTATAACGAGGGGCAGGCGGCTGCCAATGCGCCCGGCGTCCAGCGCTTTCTTCCGGCGACAGGGCCACGTCCAGCCGCCGGGCAGCCACGTCAAAGGTGATCCTGTCGCCGTCCCGCAGCAGGGCGATCGGCCCGCCGGCGACAGCCTCCGGAGCCACGTGCCCGGCCATCAGGCCGTGCGTCGCGCCGGAGAAGCGACCGTCGGTGACCAGGGCGACGGAGTGATCCAGACCGGCCCCGACGATGGCGGCGGTGACGCCCAGCATCTCGCGCATGCCGGGGCCGCCGCGCGGCCCCTCGTAGCGAATCACGACCACATCGCCGGCCTGAATCCGGCCAGCCTGCACCGCCGCAAAGGCGTCCTCTTCGCAATCGAATACGCGGGCCGGGCCGGTGAACCGGCGCATTTCATGACCGGCGATCTTCAACACGCAACCGTCCGGGGCCAGCGTGCCGTGCAGGATAACCAGCCCGCCATTGGGATTGAGCGGGTCAGCCAGCGGGCGGACGACCTCCTGTCCGGCTGTCTCGGTCGCGGCGCGGGCTTCGTCGCCAATACTGCGGCCGGTAACAGTCAGGGCATCGGCATGCAGGAAGCCGCCCTCAAGCAGGCGGCGGGCCACCAATTGAATCCCGCCGGCTTCGTACAGGTCGTTGGCCACAAAGCGACCGCCCGGCTTGAGATCGGCCAATAAGGGGGTGTGGGCGCTGATGCGGTCGAAGTCAGCCAGCTCCAGAGCGACGCCGGCCTCGCGAGCAATGGCCAGCAAATGCAGCACCGCGTTGGTGGAGCCACCGGTGGTGGACACGGCGGCGATGGCGTTTTCCAGCGACTGCCGGGTGAGCACCTGCCGGCCGGTCATACCACGGCCCAGCATCTCCATCACCAGCCGGCCACATTCCAGGGCGACGCGGTCCTTCTCCCCGTTCATGGCCGGCACACTTGCGCTGCCCATCGGCGAAATGCCCAGGAACTCGGCGGCGGTGGCCATCGTGTTGGCAGTGAATTGGCCACCGCAGGCCCCGGCTCCCGGGCAGGCGGCGTCCTCCAATGCTCTCAGCTCGTCGGCGGTCATGCGCCCGGCGGCGTACGCACCCACCGCCTCAAAGACATCCTGGATGGTGACATCATGATCCTGAAAGCGGCCGGGGGCGATGGAGCCGCCGTAGAGCATCAGCCCGGGGATATTCAGGCGGGCAAGCGCCATGATCGTGCCGGGGATGGTCTTGTCGCAGCCGGAGAGGGCGACAACGGCATCAAACTGGTTGCCCAACGCCACCAGCTCGATGGAATCGGCGATGACCTCGCGACTGATCAGCGAGGCCTTCATCCCCTCTGTGCCCATGGTGATGCCGTCGGAGATGGAGACGGTATTGAATTCCATCGGCGTGCCGCCGGCAGCGCGAATACCCTCTTTCACCTTCGCCGCCAGCCGGCGCAGATGGTAGTTACAGGGGCCGATCTCAATCCAAGTGTTGGCGACGCCGACCAGGGGCCGGCGCAGATCGTCATCGCTGAAGCCGGCGGCTTTCAGCATAGCCCGCGCCGGGGCGCGGTCATAGCCACTCTTCAGGCGATCAGAACGCATCAGTTACCTCATCACGGCAGCGGGAAAACAAAACCGCCGCTTGCGGCGCAATCGGCGACAAGCGGCGGTTCAGGGGGAGGAGGTGAGCGGTCATGCCGGTAGGGCCCTGGGTGGCTTTCGTAGCGCCCGCGCCAGCACGGCAGCACACGGAGCAATAACAGCCTTCGTGGCCGGGTTGCACTACTCTCGACATCAGGTTTGAAAACGGCGAAAACGGCATCGAACGCTTTCCGCAAATTGCCAAAGAATGAAAAAGGGCTGTCCTGTTGGACAGCCCTTTGTGGTTTTCCGGTTTTCGGCGATCCCTCGCCAATCACTCCAGGTGCTGTCCAGGCTCATGTAGCCGGCCAATCAATACGATGACCAGGCTAAGCAAGACGACGACCAGGAGCGAAAGGGAAGGCGTGAACATTGCGATTCAGTCTAGGGGGATGGCGCCTGTTTGTCAATTGGGCAGAATAGAAGAAAGTTGACCGGGGGGCGTCGTAGCTTTTGACTGAATGGATGTCGGTCTGCGGCGTCTGGTCGTGTAAGGGATGACGATCTGCCGGCGTCTGGGAAGCATGGTAAGGCGATCATACAATTGGGCAGGAATCACGCGATCCGGCAATGTTGACAGGGAAGCGAATATGAGCAGCGGTTGGTGGAAGGGTGAACGGGGCGAGTGGTATGTGGTCGGGCAATTTGCACTATTCGGCGTGATTTTTGCAGTGCCCTTCCTGACGGGCAGCTTCGCCGGCTGGTCGACGCCCTGGAACCTGATCGGCTTTGCCCTGGGGTTGGTGCTGGGCGGGCTGGGGGCGCTGCTGGCGTTCGCGGGTTTGTTTAGCCTGGGCCGGAACCTGACCGCGGTGCCGCACCCAAAGGATGACGCGGTTTTCGTGGAAAGAGGCGCGTACCGGCTGGTGCGCCACCCCATCTATAGCGGCATTATCCTGGGCGCGCTGGGTTGGGGTTTGCTGACTAACAGCCTGTTGACCCTGTTCCTATCCGCCGGCTTGCTGCTGTTCTTCGACGTCAAGTCGCGGCGAGAGGAGCGGTGGCTGAGTCGGAAGTTTGGTGAGTATGCCGGCTATCAACAGCGGGTAAAGAAGCTGATCCCATACATCTACTGAGCAAACGAAATCGGAGATGACCACTTGAAAGCAGCACAGCGCCGAGAAACTCGCTCCCCGGGCTGTTAGCCGAAATGTGGTTTTTCCGGTGAATCAACGTTGCGCGCTGAGTGGGCGCATTACTGTGCAACGCGCCGGCTTCCCCTTCGTGAAGCGTCGCGCTAATCGTCCCAATCTACGACGTCGTCTTCGTACTCGGCAACAAAATCCCCTTCTTCTTCTTCTTCTTCGTACTCATCCAGCGCATAATCCAGGACAAGCGGCTGCCGGCTGATCACCTCCAGTTTTTCGGAGCACATCGGACAGTCAAGCAACTTCCCCTGGCGGGGAATGGAGCTGAAGTAGATTGGGTGGCTACACTCCGGGCAATCCGCAGTAATAACCCTTTCGCTCTTCTTAGCCATCTCTCTTCCTCAAGAGCTAAACTGACAGAAGTTAAGGTACGGGCAACCCTGGCCGGGACGCCATCAATAAGATTCTTCTACGTAACGATGATTGCCCTGCTGGTCACCGCTGGTCGGCCCCTCGAAAGCCCACTCAAAACGCAACGGCGCTGAGCGGGTGACAACCAGCAACGAATCGCAATCTTTGCAGGTGATCAGTTGCCCGCGCTTGGGGGGTTTACGTACGCGAACGATTGCATCACATGCCGGACAAGTGCCCTCAAATTGCTTCGTGCGCCGATTCCGGCGACTTTCACTTTCTTCCATATAGAGTCATGTCCTCCAGAACAGGGATTACACAGCCGGTCTCCGAAAGCTGCCGGTTGTTCGCTCATGTCTGTGCTTGTGGGCAATGTGGGGGATGACGGCAACCATACAGTACGCTTCACCAAGCTTTCACGCGCAAATGGTAGAAGAGACGGGTATATTTCCAGCGAAAATGCTGTGTCAAATGCGTGACAATCTCGCCATCTTCGTGCCAAATAGGTGTAATCAAGAGTAGATTACAGCAGTAGCCGGCGGATATATTGTGCAAAATTGCTCAAATGGGGCAGCGCTCCTTCCAAACATGCTCTTAGCCGACAAAACGATAACCGACGCCGGGGATGTTCTCAATGTACCAGTGCTTACCCGGCAGCGGCTGTATCTTTTGGCGCAGGCGGCGAACCAGCCCACGGACAAGCTCCCGGTTGCCGCTGCCACTGTAGCCCCAGACACGCTCCACTATGGTATCCACCGGAATGACATGGCCCGGATTGGTCATCAGTAAATAAAGCAGCCGAAACTCCAGCGGGGTAAGCTGTCGCGCTTCACCGCTGATCAGGGAGACGCGTCTGGTCTCGGGGTCGAGATTCAAATCGGCCGATTGGATGCTGGGCAGTGACGCCTCCGGCGCGCTGCCGATACGCCTGAGTAACATGCGGGCATAGCGGGAGAGCACCTTGGACGAAACGGAGCGCTCCAGCACCAGGTCCGCGCCGGCATCCAACAACGCGCAGTGTTCCGCTTCAGTGAGGCGCTCGACGAGCAGCAATAGGGGCGCATGGGTGATCGTGCGGATCCCCTCCACCTCGGCCGGGGCCGCCGAGCGGGGATTCAGTACCAGGAGGATCAGGTCGACAGGGTGTTCAGCCAGCGCCGAGCGTACATTCTGAGCGTCAGCCGTGCGCGCCACCGCCAGGCCGGCCCGGCGCAACACGTAGCTCAGGAAGTCTCTATCTTCACTGTCGCCGGCAATGATGATCGCCTGCATAGATCGCACACCGCAGCGCTGACTGAGCAGGGCGATCCGGGGCGGGCAGACCCTGCTTCATGCAGCGGCACTGAACAGACAAAGCGGATTCTAGCGGAAAGCAGGGCGAGATGCTATTGCTGCGCAAACGGGTCAGCGGGCCGGCCTCGAATAGTGACATCTGTAACCAGCTAACACTATGTTTGTCACTATTGGCCCCCGCCGATCCCTGTCATACTCAGGTGGCAGTGACAACTACACTCAGGCGGGGGCCGGGTTGCGGTTGTTTGCCGATTATCTGCGTGCGCCCCGCTTCAATATGACTCGCCCGGCGCGTGGTTGCTGACGGGGGGAGCGCCGGGCAGTGGGAGGCAGAAATGAAGCGCCTTGTGATGCCAGTCCTGCTGGCCCTGGTCTTGTTGAGCGGCGTGATCGGAGCGGGTCGGATTCAGGCCGGCTCACCGGCACAATCGCTCCTGGTTTACGTGAGCTTTCCCGTGAGCGGTAGCCGGCCGGCGTTGCCGGATACTGGAATAACCGTGTACGCCTATGTGAGCGATGCGGATGGGGGTGGGCTGTTGGCAGGCGTTGACCGAAGCGTTTTGGAAGCATTGGCGGCGCTGGATCTCTCTTACCAGGTGCTGGAGGACGCGCCCACGGAGACAGACGCCGACGGTTACTATATTGCCAATACCATGCCGGGGCGGGAGGAGCCAACATGGGCGAGCTTCGGCGATATCGTTTATGCGGGGCCGGGCTGGTGGCTGATGCGGATGACGCCGGAGTCCGCGCTCCGCCTGGTTGCGGCGGGAGCGGAACTGCAGCGGGTAATGTCCGATCCCAAGCCGGCTATTCCGGCAGCGCCGGCGGCCCGCGAGGACATCATCTTCGACCCGGCGGTGCAGGCGATGATGGATCAGGTGTTGAGCGAGACCGTCTCGCTTTACGATGGCGGCCTGAGTGGGGAGTGGCCGGTGACCATCGGCGGCGACCCCTACACCATCGCTACCCGCTACACATACAGCGGCGAGCCGATTCAGAAAGCCACTGAATACGTCGGTCAGCATTTTGCGGACCTGGGTTTGGATGTGGAGTACCACCAGTGGAACGGCAGCGGTTACCCGAACGTCATCGGCGAGATCACCGGCCTCACCAATCCGGAAGAGATCTACATCATATCCGCCCATCTTGATGATATGCCTTCCGGCAGTATCGCGCCGGGTGCGGATGACAACGCCAGCGGTGTGACCGCAGCGATGATCGCCGCCGACATCCTCAGCCAGCATGAATGGGGCTGCACCTTGCGTTTCGGTATCTGGACCGGCGAAGAACAGGGGCTGCTCGGTAGCTATTACTACGCCCAGCAAGCCTATGCCAACGGCGAGAATATCGCCGGCGTGCTGAACCTGGACATGATCGGCTGGAATACCCCCAGCAGCAGCCGGACCATCGACCTGCACGCCAATTCCAGCATGCCGGGCACCATCGAGCTGGCGCAGCTCTTCGCGGATGTGATTGACGTGTACGAGCTGGACCTGATCCCCGGGATAGTGCCCAATGGCAGCGGGGCCAGCGATCATGCCTCGTTCTGGCAGTTCGGATACGACGCTCTGATGGGTATTGAAGACTTCGACGACTTCAACCCCCGCTATCATACGGTCAACGACCGCCTGCAATACCTGGACCTGGACTACTTCACCGAGTTTGTCCGGGCCAGCGTGGGCTCGTTTGTGCATATGAGCGATTGCCTGATCGCGACCTGTGAGCCGGTGCAGATTTTGGACGTCAACACACAGAGCAATGAATGCGTGGTTGATTTCACCCCAATCTACACCGGCACAGCGCCAATCAGTTGGGAGTGGTCATTCCAGAATGGCGCGCCACCCACCAGCACCCTGGAAAGCCCCACCGGCATTGACTTCGGAGTCAGCGGCACGTACGCCTACACTGCCACCGCTGCCAATTGCGGGGGGACCGGCCTGGACACCTTTGTGGATGCGGTGACCGTAAGCTGCGAGAGCTGCACGCCTATCTTTGCAATTGAGCTGAGTCAACTCTCGCCGGACCCGATCTATCCCGGAGAACCCGTGGCGTTTTCAGCGGACCTGATGCCGGATGAGGCCAATAAGCCCTACAGCTATACGGTATCGGTAGACGGCGCGCCAATCCTCAGCGGGCAGAGCAGCGACGATCCGCTGGAGTTCCAGCACAGCTTCACCGAACCCGGCGAGTACACAGTCTCAATTGATGCCTGGAACTGCGAGATGAGCGAGCCGGCGACCACCGAATTGATGGTCATCGTTGTCGCTCCGGCGTGTACGGCTCTGACGGAGGTCGATCTAGAGTTGGAGAGCGACGGCGATATTCTGCCGGGCGACGAGGTTCTGTTCAGCGCCGACCTGTCTCCGGATGACGCCGCAAAGCCCTACAGCTACACGGTGTCCGTGGAGGGCGTTCCCATTCTCAGCGGGCAGAGCAGCGACGATCCCTTGGAATTCCAGCACATCTTCAGCGATCCCGGCGAGTATGCGGTATCAATCGCTGCCTGGAATTGCGAGATGGGCGAGCCGGCGACCGACGAGTTGCTGGTCATCGTTGTCGCTCCGGCATGTATAGCCCTGACAGAAGTTGACCTGGAGCTGGAGAGCGACGACGATGTTCTGCCGGGCGACGAGGTTCTGTTCAGCGCCGACCTGTCTCCGGATGACGCCGCAAAGCCCTACAGCTACACGGTGTCCGTGGAGGGCGTTCCCATTCTCAGCGGGCAGAGCAGCGACGATCCGCTGGAATTCGAGCACAACTTCAATGAACCCGGCGAGTACGAGGTGTCGATTGCGGTCTGGAATTGCGGGATGCCCGAGCCGGTCACTGACACGATTACGGTGACTGTATTGGCGCCGGTGAGCCGGTTGTATCTGCCGGCAGTCTGGCGTCCGTAGGACGCAGGCGAGCGCCGGCGCCTACTGAGCGTCAGCTAACTGAATCAGGCGACGGATCATTTCCTGCGCCACATGCGCTTCCGTCGCCTTCGAATCTTTCAATAGCTCCTGAAAGTGGACACGATCCAGCGCGAGCACTTCGACCTCCCCATCCATTGGGGCGCGCACGGTGGCGGTGCGCGGCTGGTTCTTGAACAGACCTATTTCGCCGAAGTAATCTCCCGGCAGTCGTGGTTCCAGGAAGGTGATATCGCCGCTCAGATCTTCGTGGAAGATCTCCGCTCGTCCGGAGGTAATGATATAGAAGCGATCAGCTGGGTCGCCCTGCTGGATGATCACCTGCCCGCGCGAATAGCGCTCACGCACGAACTTGGAGGAGACCTCGTCAACCTGCCTGGGCGATAGCCGGTTCAACGCTCTGGCTACCTCGTCTCTGGTTACTTCTTCACCGCTTGGCGCGCTGTCATTGTCCGTCATGTCACTCTCCTGCCAACTGACCCACAATCTCAACATCCATGGATGTGGGCGATATTGTCTCCAATCTATGATAGTCCGCTGGACGGCCGGCAGCAATTCGTTGCGCGTGGCAGGCGACTTGAGTCTGACACCGGAATGATCCCGTGCGCTCACACCCCGGCCCGCACCGGCTGGCGCAGCACGGTCTGTAGCTTCTCAGGCGCGACCCGGCGGACGTCGCTCAGGTAAATCTCATGATGCTTGCCGGTCATCTGGTAACCGTGGGCCGGGATGAATTCGTGGTGCAGCCGGTGGAGGACCGGACCTTCATCATCGAATGAGCCGACATGCATGATCTGGACGGACAGGCCCTCGTGATAACTTTCCAGTCGGAGTTTGGCAAGGGCGACCGGCATTTTCTGCTTCTGCACAGCCGCGCAGGCATCGGTGAACATCGTCGGTGTGATCCAATCTGGCTGCATGATCATCATCGTCCAGTCCCACCGGCTCTTATCCCGGCTAACGGTGAAGGCGTCCATGTCCTCCGCCCACCACAGTCCCTCCAACGGCATTACCGCGTAGTCCTTGCCCATCACCGCTTTGCTGAAGAACTTAATCTTATAGGCAACCGCGTACAATGCCTCCAGGGCCTCCTGGTATGATTGGGCCGTGTTGGGGTCGCCATGCCCGTCAATCATCAGGAATTGCATCGCCGGCACGTCCACCACTGTGAACTGCCCGGCTGGTGGGCGATAGAGGTGTTTCAGCTCGCGCTTGAAATCGATCTTGGTTCCCATTGTCTATCTCACTCAGCTACCTGCCTGAATCTTCCAGGGCCTGGTGACTCTGTTGATGAACAGGTAGTGAATTGCCAGCCCACCGCTATATACCAGCACCAGGGTATAAATGAGCAGGCTGAGTCGATGCTCCGGCAAGACCGCCCCAAAATGGGCCAGGAACGGTCCAATCAAGACCAGGTCATAGGCGAGAAAACCCAGCAGCTGGCCTCTGGCGGCGTGCCACCTGGGAGATTGCAGGGCAGCCAGAAAGTAGAGGGCCGCCCCCAGGAAGATCAGCCCAAAGATGATTGACGATTCCGGCTTGAGCGGCCAGGGGAAGACCACCGGTCTTTGCAGGACCAGCAACAGGCCGACGATAAGCAACACGACCGCAAAACCTATAAAGGAGGCCTTGACTAATCCCGGCATAGGCCGCTGATCCAGGAACGGAAGGCGTCGACTCCAGAGGAAGATACCTGCAATTAGCGGCGCGGCGATCCCGCTGGCGATGGCAGTTATCAACATTCGTTCATCACCGCTGCGGGCGTATAGTGAAAACAGGTAGATCGCCGTGCCGGCGGAGGCGATGGTCAGGTTGAGCGCCCCGCCACGAGCGGCAGCGAACTCGCCGGATAGCCCAATCCAGATTAATGGAGCGGCGATTGCCGCCATGATAGACGAAATGAAGATGTATGAAAGCCGTCCGTCCGGCCAGGGCCAAAACGCCGTCGCTGCCGGCAGTTGAAAGAAGAATCCGGCTGTCAGCAGCAGAAAGATGACCCCGCCAATCACAAAGATGGCGCTGAATGTCCGATTACTTCCCATTGGTTCTGCCCTCAAAGCCAGCAAACCTGCCGCCTGGATCTTACCCGAAACCAGGAGCGACTACCACCGTCGAAACCACACTTGACCATGCTGGGGAGCCGTGCGCGTCATTTCAGCCGGCGAGTATAATCGGCTCGTCACTTCGATGATTGCAATTCTCGCAGGAGCAATTCCATGAGCGCCCTCTCTGATGCTATTCGCCACCGTCGCGCCATCCGCCGTTACCTCGACCGGCCTGTCCCCGACGAACTACTAGAGCGCTTGCTGGAGAGTGCCTCCTGGGCGCCGTCCGCCCACAATCGCCAGCCATGGCGCTTTGCGATCTTGAAGGATCGCGCCGGCAAAGAGCTCCTGGCACAGGCGATGGGTGAGCGTCTGCGGGCCGACCGAACCGCGGATGGCGACCCGCCGGCGGTCATTGAGCGCGATGTGGCCCGCTCCCACAGCCGCATCACCAGCGCGCCGGTGGTGATCGTGGTCTGCGTCTCGCTGATTGAGATGGACAGCTATCCGGATTCACGCCGGGCCGCCGCCGAACAGACGATGGCGACGCAGAGCGTGGCGATGGCTGCCCAGAATCTGTGGCTCATGGCGCACGATGCCGGGCTGGGCGCTTGCTGGCTGTGCGCGCCGCTGTTCGTCCCGGATCTGGTGCGCGAGACGCTGTCGCTGCCGGCGGACTGGCAACCGCAAGGGCTGTTAACGCTGGGTTGGCCGGCGGAGATGCCGCAGAAGAGCCGCGATTCCTGGCGTGAGAAAGCGATCTTCCTCTAGTAATCGCATTGCACCTTTCTCTATTGAATACCCGAAGATGGTTCGCCGATTGCGATGATGATTAGACAATGGTATAATATTGTTGACTTGTTCTTGAAGCATTTAGCCATTCAAGTCCAGCTTGACAGCAAGAACGTGGCCCGCCAATCACCGGCTGCGGGGCGCTCTATTGCCGGGAGGAGCAGTTCGCCGCGCATGCAATCAGTATGCCGGTTGTGTGGTAGTTGACAGTCTGCAACGGCGCTCATGACATATACTTTCGAAACGCTTGCCTCCGCTTCACAAAAGGCATGGCTGGCGCAGCGGCTTGCGGCCGGCCCGACGGGAGCGGGTTGCGAGAATCGCCCGCATAGGAGTTAGATGAGTCGAACCGGCATTTACCGGCGGCTGCTGGGTTATTTGCGGCCCTATTGGAAACAGGTATTCGTCGCCTACAGCGCCATGCTGCTCGTGACCCTATTCAACCTATCTGTGCCACAGATCATCGCCGGGGCCATTGACCAGGGGCTGGAGACCGGCAAGGCCTCTTCGCTCTTCGTCGCCGCCGGCGTCATCCTGGGCATCGCTGTTCTGCGCGGAATCGCCGCTTTCGGGGAGCAGTATTACGGCCTATGGCTCACCCACCGCGCTTCGTACGACATGCGTAACGATTTCTACAAACGCGTGCAGGTGCTGCCTTTCTCTTTCCACGATCGCGCGCAGACGGGCGACCTGATGAGCCGGGTCACCGGCGACATCGGCGAAACGGAACGCTTTGTCGGCGTGGGGCTGATCGAGTTGACGGCAACGGTCATCATGCTGGTCGGGGTGATCGTCGCCATGCTGCTGGAGGATTTCCGGCTTGCCCTGTTGGCGCTGATCCCGGTCCCCATTCTGATCGCGACCACCATCCGCTTCGGGGCCACTGTGCGTCCGATGTTTAAGATTATCCAGGAGCAACTGGGCGTGCTCTCCAGCATCATGCAGGAGAGCCTGACCGGCATTCGTGTGGTGCAGGCCTTTGCCCGCGAGCCGCACGAGTTGGAGAAGTTCGGCGTAGCCAACGACAACTGGTTTGCCAAGCGCTACCGGCTCATCCAGACCTGGGCCAATAACTGGCCCTTCTTCACCTTCACGCTGGCGGTGAGCATCTTCATCCTGCTCTGGTTCGGCGGCGCGATGGCGATTGACGGCGAGATCACCGTAGGCGCGCTCTTCGCCATGATCTCATATGTGCTGCTGCTGAATGGGCCGGTGCAACATCTGGGCTTTGTGGTGAACCTGGCGGCGACCGCCGGGGCCAGCGCGGCCCGCATCTTCGAGATTGTGGATAAGCCGGATGACATGCCGGATCAGCCGGACGCCATAACATTGCGCGACGCCTTGGGGGATGTACGCTTCGAGCAGGTCAGTTTCGCCTACCGCGACGAACAGCCGGTGTTGAGCGAGATCTCCTTCCACGCCGCTCCCGGTGAAACGGTGGCCCTCATCGGCCCAACCGGCTCCGGCAAATCAACCATCATTAACCTGATCCCGCGTTTCTACGATCCGGATGTGGGCCGGGTGCTGGTGGATGGACACGACGTGCGTATGCTAAACAAGGGCAGCCTCCGGCAGCACGTCGGCATCGTCCTGCAGGATTCCTTCTTGTTCAGCGACACGATAGCCGAGAATATCGCCTATGGCCGGCCTGACGCATCACAGGAGGAGATAGAGGCCGCCGCCGCCGCCGCTCGCGCCCATGATTTCATCCTCGACTTTCCCGAGGGCTACGATACGATGGTCGGCGAGCGGGGGGTGACCTTGAGCGGCGGGCAGAAGCAACGTGTGGCCATCGCCCGGGCGCTGCTATACGACCCGCGCATCCTGATCCTGGATGATTCCACCAGCAGCGTGGACACGGAGACCGAGCACCTGATCCAGCAGGCGTTGAACCAGCTCATGCAGGGCCGGACCACCTTTGTGATCGCGCAGCGGCTGCTGACTTTGAAGAACGCCGACCAGATCCTGGTCCTCGACCAGGGGCGCATCGTGGAGCGCGGTCGTCACGAGGAGTTGCTGGCGGCGAATGGGCTCTATCGCGAGATCTACGACTTGCAGCTCAAGGACCAGGAGGAGTTCGCGGCGCTTGAGCAGCAGTTGGCGGCAAATGACGGCAACCTGACGCAGGGAAATGGTAGCCGGGGCGTCGCAGAGGCCGCCGGGAGTGAAGCGCAGTGAGCGCGACGAGGCTGCCGAGCCGGAACGGACAAAATCGAGAGGAGCATAAACGGCTGGAGCGCGAGCGCCGGGTGCAGGACCTGCTGCCGGATGAGGACAACGACCTCGGCAAAGCCTATGACAGCCGGCTTGTCCGACGCATTGCCCACCACGCCGCACCCTACAAGTATCGCCTGATCGCAGCCGTTTTGCTGATGGCGGTCAGCGCCCTGCTGGGCGCTTCCGGCCCCTGGATCATCGGCAAGGCCATTGATGAAGGCATTCGCACCTCCTCATTGTCTACCCTGCAGTTCTGGAGCGCGCTATTTATCGTCGTCGCCGTGGGTGAGTGGCTGACCAATCGTGAGCGCATATCGCTGATGGCCTTCGTGGGCACGAAAATTGTGGCTGATCTGCGCGAGGCGCTGTTCCGGCACCTGCACACGTTGTCGCTCAATTTCTACAACAATTACAGCGTGGGCCGGCTGATGAGCCGGCTAATCAGCGACGTCGGCGTGTTGCAGGATTTCGTCTCCTGGTCGCTGACCGGCCTGACCCGGGCGCTGTTCACCCTGATCGGCATCATCGTTGCCATGTTGCTGCTCAACTGGCAGTTGACCCTGGTTTCATTCGCCGTGTTGCCGTTCATGTTCTGGCTGACCAATTACTGGCGCAAGAACGTGCGCAGCGCCTACCAGGCCACCCGGCAGCGGCTGTCTCTGATCAACGGCTACCTGAACGAATCCATCACCGGCATTCGGGTAACCCAGAGTTTCGCCAGGGAAGCGCGTAACTTCCAGCATTTCGATGACCTGAACAGCTCATACCTGGAGGCCAACCTGGACGCGGCCCGGCTGACAGCGCTATTCTTCCCCGGCGTGGACTTCATGGGCGCGCTGGCCACCGCGCTGGTGGTTGGTGTCGGCGGCTACCTGGTGCTGGGCGATACGCTCACCGCCGGCACGCTGATCGCCTTTGTCTTCTACGTGCAGCGCTTTTTCGACCCCATTCGCGAGCTTGCCCAGCGCTACAACACCTTTCAGTCCACGATGGCAGCCAGCGAACGTGTGTTCCGGCTGCTGGACACCGAGCCGGACCTGCAGGATCGGCCGGACGCCATTGACCTGCCGCCGATCAGCGGAGCGGTGAACTTTCAGAATGTGAGCTTCAGCTACAAGAATAGTGAGCCGGTGTTGCGCAACATCAACCTATCCGTCGCGCCGGGGGAGCGGGTGGCGCTGGTCGGGGAGACGGGCGCCGGCAAGAGCACGATTATCCGCCTGCTGGCCCGCTTCTTTGAGGTAGACGACGGCGTGCTGCTCGTAGACGGATTCGATATCCGGCAGGTGACCCGGGCCAGCCTACGTAGCCAACTGGGCATCGTCCTGCAAGACACTTTCCTCTTTTCCGGCAACATCGCCGATAACATCCGTTACGGACAGTTGGAGGCCGGCGACGAGCAGGTGATGGCTGCCGCTGAGGCTGTGGGGGCGGACGCCTTCATCCGCCGGCTGCCGGAGGGCTACCAGACCAACGTCGGCGAAAACGGAGTTAATCTCAGTGTGGGGCAGCGACAGATGGTCTCCTTCGCCCGCGCCCTGCTGGCTGATCCGCGCATCCTCATCCTGGACGAGGCGACCAGCAGCGTGGATACCGCCACTGAGCAGCTTATTCAACAGGGGCTGGACAGGCTAATGGAAGGGCGGACCAGCTTCGTCATCGCCCACCGGCTGAGCACTATCGTCAACGCGGACAAGATCGTGGTGCTCGACAGCGGGCGCATCGCGGAGATGGGCACACACGAGGAGCTATTGCGCCGGCGAGGCCGTTACTACGATCTATACACGATGCAGTGGGCGCAAGGCGAAGTGAGTCTCAACTAGCGTCCTCTACTGGAATCGCCGGGAGCCATACTCAGTCCCCAAACGAAATACCCAGCGCGCGGGCGGTGAGCATAACATCGCCGTCCAGCGGCACCAGCTTCATCCGCCGCACGCTTTCGGCCAGCGGTACGTAGCGCACATCCGGCGGGTCCAGGGCCACCATCACATCCTGTTTACCTTCCGCCAGTGCGCGCACCGCCGCCGCTCCAAAGCGCAGCGCCAGCAGCCGGTCTTCGGTGGTGGGCGTGCCGCCGCGCTGCAAATGGCCCAACACCACAACTCGGGTCTCCTGGCCGGTCAGTTCCTGCAGTGCCTCACCGACACGAGCGCCGGCCCCACCAAGCTGCTCCAGCCGGCCTGCCTCCCGACCCACCACACTGTAGTCGCCGCCAACCGGTCGCGCCCCTTCCGCCACCACCACGATGGAGAAGTGACGCCCGGCTGCCCGGCGCTGGGCGATCTTCTCCGCCACCCGGTCGAGATCATAAGGAATTTCGGGGATCAGGATAGCGTCAGCGGTGGCGGCTACTCCGGCAAAGAGGGCGATCCAGCCGGCATAGCGGCCCATCACCTCCACCACCATGATCCGGCGGTGCGATTCGGCGGTGGAGTGCAGCCGGTCAATGCACTCCGTGGCAAAGGAGACGGCCGAGTTAAAGCCAAAGGTGACCACCGTCTGCTCGAGGTCGTTGTCAATCGTCTTGGGGACGCCGACCAGCCGGACCCCCTTTTGGGCCAGGTCGTGGGCAATGGCCATGGAGCCGTCGCCGCCGATGGCGATCAGCGCATCCAGGCCGTGAGCGTGGAAGGCGCGTACCAGCTCGTCGCTGCGATCGATTTCAACCATCTCCCCGGCGGCATTTCGTACCGGGTAACGGAAAGGATGTCCGCGGTTGGTTGTTCCCAGAATGGTGCCGCCCAGGTGCGTGATGCCGCGCACGGCGTCTCGGGGCAAGGGGATCACACCTCCCTGGGGGTACTCCTCCGGGGCCAGCAAGCCATTGTAGCCGTCCCGAATGCCGTAACATTCCCAGCCCAGGTTGAGGGCAGCCAGCACGGCCGCGCGGATGACGGCATTCAGTCCGGGCGCGTCACCTCCACCTGTAGAAATAGCTAGCCGGCGTATGGTCATCGCTTCTCCTCGTTCGCGGCAGTGACGGCCCCGGCCAACAGCCTGTCCACGAAGCGGGAAGTCGCCGCCGCCAGATCAGCCAACGAGCCGGAATTGTCCAGGTGATAGTCCGCCATAGCCATACAGGCGTTGATGTTGTGACCGTGCGCCGGCTCGCCCTCACCCGCCTCGCCCAGGATCATCCGCCGGGCCAGCGCCTCCTGACTAACCACCTCGGCGGTCTCATCGGCGCGGGCGCGGGCGGCGATACGGGCGATCAATTGCTCGATCGGCGCTTCCACAGCAACCAGGGTGAAGTCGGGCTGCAACTCGCGCTGCAAGGTGCGCACTTCTTCCGGATTGCGGATGGCATCAATGATCATCGCGGTCGGGCCGGGGTCGGCCCGTTCCTGTAACGCCGCCCGCGCCTTGTCCGCCACCCGTCCGGCCAACACGCCCCCGCCGTGTTCCTCGCGCAATTCGTTGGCGATGCGGCGCAACACCGGCCGGGTCACCGGCTCGCCGCGGCGGCGAGCCTCTTCACGCAGCTCATCGGACAAACTCCAATAGCCCGACGGGATGCCGAGAAGAGCCAGCCGGCCCCGCAATTCCTCGATGAATGCGCCCTTGCCGGAGCCGGGCAGACCGGTGACGCCGATGAAATAGACAGGTCTAGGTATGGTCAAAACGATTTCCCTATGGTCGAGTATTGACCATTATGATAGCGGAGATTCGGCGAAACCGGTACACGCTTCTGGTATAATCCGCGCTGATGAACCGCCCCTGGCAACGCCTGCTCCGCTTCGGCTTTCGCCTGCTTTACAACGAACTGGCCTGGACGTATGACCTGGTGAGCTGGACGGTCTCGCTGGGGGCGTGGCGCGACTGGCAGCGGGCGGCGATCCCCTACCTCGGTGATCGCGACCGGCGCATATTGGAGGTAGCCCACGGACCCGGCCACATGCTGCTGGAGTTGGACGCCGCCGGCTTCCAGGTGCTGGGCATTGACCTGTCGCCATACATGGGCCGGCAGGCGCAGCGCCGCTTGCGCCGGGCGCGCGTCCGGGTTCCCTTGTTGCGGGCGGATGTGCAGGCGCTGCCAATGGCCGAAGCCACCTTTGACGCCGTGCTATCTACCTTCCCGACTGACTTCATCGCCCACGCGGGGACGCTGGAGTCCATCTTTCGCGTCCTCAGGCCGGGAGGCCGGCTGGTGATTGTGCCGGAGGGTCACTTGACGGGCCGGGGACTGTTTCCTCGCCTGCTTGGCTGGCTCTACGCGGTGACCGGGCAGCGCTGGCCCGACCCGACCGAGGGCGACCAGCCCTGGCTGGCCGATTCGCCGGCCTGGACGCTGCTGGAACAACGGTTGCGGGCTGCCGGCTTCTCCCCTGCGCTCAACGAAGTGCGACTTGCCCGCAGCGCCGTCTCGATCATCGTGGCGGAAAAGAGTGACCCGCAGCCGGCAGAAGCGGCGCTAAACATGGGCGCTGGATAAGCCGGTTGGTTGAAAGCCGGCCCGCAGGATAGAATGCAGGCTAGCCTACCAAAATCAAGGAAGTATTGTGAGCAATCATCTCGATAGTGAGAATCCAGAGAGCGTCGAGAATTCGCCGCTCGATGGGCACGCCGCACTCGAATCATGGTCAACGCCGCCGGCCGATCTCAGCGCCGATTTCTCCGGCGCTGAAGTTGCTGAGGCAGAAGCAGAGACAATTCCCCATGCCAATCAAAGCGGTGAACCGTCGCTACTCAAACTGCCCCGTGCGCCGATTGTGCAACGCATCTGGGTGCTGATCCTGGCCGGCATCGTCCTGTTGCTCGATCAACCCAGCAAGCGCTTTATTGAGCAATGGCTGCCGATTGGGCAAAGCTGGGCGCCCTATCCCGATTACGCCCATCTTTTCCAGATTACGCATACCTTTAACACCGGCGGCGTATTCGGCATCCTGCAGGGTTGGAACGAAGTCATCGCGCTGGTGGCGGTTTTTGTCACCGGCTTCATCCTCATCTATAGCTGGTTGCTGCCGGCCGGCCACCTGCTGCTGCGCACGGCATTAGGCCTGCAACTGGGCGGCGCGCTGGGCAACCTGATTGATCGCATGCGGCTGGGGCATGTGACCGATTTCATGGATTTCGGCCCCTGGCCGGTGTGGAATGTGGCCGACCTGGCCATCGTCTCCGGCGCCGTGCTGCTGGGCATTGTCTTGCTGCAAGAGTCTTTGGCTGAGCGGCGCAAGCGAGAACAGGCAGAGTCACAGACTGTCGCGCAGCGCGGCCGGGATGAAGCGGCCGGCCCAATCCCCTTTGATGAACCAACCAATCCATGAGATCCGGCTGGACGCGCCGGGGGAGCGACTGGACGCGGCCCTGAGCGCCAGCCGGCCCGAGCTGTCCCGCACGCGCTGGCAACAGCTGATCGCTGAGGGACACGTCCAACTGGTGGGCAAGGGGCCGGCAAAGGCCAGCATGCGCCTGTCCGGCGGGGAGCGCGTGCTTGTCTCATTTCCTCCCGTGACGGAAACGGAACTGGTCGCCGAGAGCGTCGCGCTGGATATCCGCTACGAGGACCGCGATCTGCTGGTAGTCAATAAGCCGGCCGGCATGGTCGTGCATCCCGCGCCCGGTCACGAGCAGGGCACGCTGGTCAACGCGGTGTTGGCCCATTGTCCCGACCTAGAAGGCGTGGGCGGCGAGCGCCGGCCGGGCATCGTGCACCGGCTGGATAAAGACACGTCCGGCCTGATCGTCATCGCCAAGAATGAGCGGACGCTGCGCTTCCTGCAAGATCAATTCAAGCGACGAACGGTCGAGAAGTATTACCTGGCGCTGGTGGAAGGCGCGATCCAGCCGGCCGAGGCGCTAATAGACGCCCCGATCGGTCGCGACCCCCGGCAACGCAAGCGCATGGCCGTCATCTCCTCCGGTTCCTCGGCCGTGTCCCGCCCGGCTGAAACGCGTTACCGGGCGCTGGCCTATTACGAGGCGTACACGCTGGTAGAGTGCCGGCCCCTGACCGGCCGGACGCATCAGATCCGGGTGCACATGGCCTTTGCCGGCTTCCCCATTGTCGGCGACAAAGTCTACGGTCGGCGCAAACAGACGTCCGGGCTACAGCGCCACTTCCTACATGCCGCGCGGCTGTTCTTTGCCAGGCCAAACGGCCAAATGCTACAGGTGCAGGCGCAGCTGCCGGCGGAACTGCAGGCTTTCCTGGATAAGCTGGATAGCTCGGGCGCGTGAGCAATCACAGGCCGGAGGCGTCTCACGTTTGAGACCGCTCAGGCCATCATTAACACCGGCTCGATCCGCTCCATCGCCCAGTCAATCTCTTCCTTCGTGATGACCAGCGGGGGGGCAAAGCGGATCACCGTCTTGTGCGTCTCTTTGCAGAGGATGCCACGCTCCAGCAGTGCTTCGCAGAAGCGGCGGGCCGGTGTGTGCAACTCCACGCCGATTAGCAGCCCCCGACCGCGCACTTCTTTGATGTGATCGCTCTCCACGCGCTGCAAGCGCCCCTTGAAATACTCTCCCAGCCGGGTGGAGTTATCAAACAGGCCGTCTTCAACCAGCACGCTCAGAGCGGCGCGGCCGATGGCCGCGCCCAGCGGGTTGCCGCCAAAGGTGCTGCCGTGATCGCCGGGGACGATCAACCCCAGGACCTTCTGATCGCTCAGAACTGCCGATACCGGGTAGAAGCCGCCGCTCAACGCTTTACCCAGTATCATCACGTCCGGGCGCACACCCTCATGTTCGCAGGCAAATAGGCGACCGGTGCGACCCAGGCCGGTCTGGATTTCGTCCGCCATGAAAAGGACATTGTTTCGCCGGCATACATCCGCTGCCGCTGCCAGAAATCCATCCGGCGGGACAACCACCCCGCCCTCACCCTGGATCGGTTCGACCAGAAAGGCGACGGTGTTGTCGGTGATGGCCCGCTCCAGCGCCTCGAGATCACCATAGGGGATCAACACGAAGCCCGGCGTGAAGGGGCCAAAATTCTCGCGATAGGAAGCCTCGCTGGAGAAGCCGACGATAGTCGTCGTGCGGCCGTGGAAATTGCCTTCACAAACAATAATCTCGGCCCGGTCAGCCGGCACGCCTTTGCTGACGTAGCCCCACTTGCGCGCCGCCTTGAGCGCGGTCTCGACGCCCTCCGCGCCGGTGTTTATCGGCAGGGCCATGTCATAGCCGGTCAGCTTGCACAATTGCTCCAGGAATGGGCCCATCTGGTCATTGCGAAAGGCACGGGAGGTAAGCGTGATCCGCCCCATCTGGGCAATAGCCGCATCGCGGATCTTCGGGTGCGCGTGCCCCTGGTTGACGGCTGAATAGGCGCTCAGGCAATCCAGGTATTTCTTGCCGTCGACGTCATATACCCAGACGCCGTCGCCGTGATCGATGACCACATCCAGGGGATGGTAGTTGTGAGCGCTATAGGTTTCTTCTAGCTCAATATAATGCTCGCTATGCATTGCGACTCCTGTGGGCAGGCGCATACTTGACACGCTCAGTTCGTCATGCCGGCAAGTAGTGGGTGACTATTGCGCTTCGCGCCGCCGTTTTCTCGTGGGAAATACCGGCTGAGTTCCGTTGCCACGGCGTTGCTCCCAGCCGTACCCATATTCTACCCGTGAATGGAGCTTTCAGGTAGGGGGGCCGGGCGCTTGCTCATCTGTTGCCCAGCACGACCGTTAAAGGAGCTGGTTTGCCTGCCGTTGTGCGCCGGCGCGCGGGTGATCAGATGACCCCGGTCATGCTCAACAACAGGACAAGGCCGCCCATTAACGCGCAATAGACCGCAAAGGGATAAAGCGTGTGCCGCTTCACCCAGCCCAGCAGGAAGTGAATACAGAAGTAGCCGGTGATCGCAGCAGCCGCAAACGTTGCCAGATAAAAGGTTAGCTGACCACCATCGTTCCCAATCCGGCTGAGATCGACAAGACCCAGAACCCCGGCTCCCAGAATGGCCGGTACTCCAAGCAGGAAACTGAAGCGTGTGGCAGTCGGCCGGTCCAGTCCGCGCCACATCCCGCTGGAGATCGTGCTGCCGCTCCGCGAGAGACCCGGCAGCAGAGCCAGCGACTGGAACAGGCCGATCAGTAGGCCGTCAAGCCAGGTGATATCCTGTTCCTTCTTCTTGCCGGTCAGGGTGCGCTCGCCGAAGACCAGCAAGCCGGCAGTCACAAAAAGAAAGAGGCCCGCCATTGTCGGACTAGTAAAGGCCTGCACGAAGAAATCCATCAACGTGAGGCCGACAACGACAGCCGGAATCGTAGCAAACAGAATGATCCATCCCAGGCGCGCATCCACTGTACCGAGGGGATGGCGGACGCGCAGTGCGTGCAGCACCTGCCGCACGATCGCAAACAGGTCGCGGCGAAAGTAGACCAGGATAGCCAGCAAGGTGCCCAGGTGAGCGACCTCAATAAGGGTCAGATCGGGCTGATTGATGCCCAACAGAGCCGGCATTATCACGAGGTGACCGTCGCTTGAGATGGGTAAGAACTCGGTCATACCCTGGATAATACCGAGCAGAATGGCTTCAAAGAGTGACATATACCTCCGAGTGTCGATAAGCGGGCGGCAGCGCGGCGGCACATTGTGACACCGTTGGCGTCGCCCTTTGGCTAGACGGTTTTCTCTACTCTGGTTGGTATTGATCCAGGAACGCCCGAGCCACCGGCATGAAGTCGTCGTCCAGAATGGCCCGCCGCAACCGGCGCATCAGTGACAGTAGAAAGTGAACATTGTGCGTGGTCAGCAGGACGTGGCTGAGGATCTCCTTCGCCTTTATCAAGTGGTGCAGGTAGGCGCGGCTGAAGTGCGCGCAGGTGTAACAGCCGCAGTCCGGGTCAATCGGTCCGGCGGCGACGGTATGCTCCGCGTTGCGCAGATTCAGCCGGCCTCCTTCGATCATGGCTGACCCATGCCGGGCCAGGCGTGTAGGCAGGACGCAATCGAAGATGTCCACGCCGCGCATGACCGCGTTGACGATGTCCTCCGCCGCGCCCACACCCATCAAATAGCGCGGTTTGTCAGCCGGCAGGACGGGCTGGAGCCAGTCGAGCACCTGGTACATCTCCGCCTTGCTCTCGCCGACGGCCAACCCGCCGATGGCGTAGCCGGGGAAATCCAGTTCAATGAGCGCCCGCGCGCTGGCCTCGCGCAGGTCGCGAAAGACGCCTCCCTGCACGATACCGTACAGGGCCTGATCGGGCCGGTCGTGCGCCTCGCGACAGCGCCGCGCCCAGTGGTGTGTCCGGCGCAACGATTCGGCCACATAAGCATAATCGCAGGGCGGCGGGCACTCGTCGAGCACCATGGCAATGTCGGAGCCGAGGTTTGCCTGGATCGAGATGCTCTTCTCCGGTGTGAAGCGGTGGCTGGAGCCGTCAATGTGCGAGCGAAAGGTCACTCCCTCCTGATCCACTTTGCGGCTGGCGCTCAGGCTAAAGACCTGGAAGCCGCCGCTGTCGGTCAGGATCGGGCCGGGCCAGGCCATGAACTGATGCAGCCCGCCCAGGTCGCGGATCAACTCGTCTCCCGGCCGCAGATAGAGATGGTAGGTGTTACTCAGAATGAGCGTCGCGCCAAGCTCGTGAAGGTCAGCCGGGCGCAGTGCCTTCACAGTGGCCTGCGTGCCCACCGGCGCGAAGACGGGGGTCTCGATAGCGCCGTGCGCCGTATGTAGGAGGCCGGCGCGTGCGCCGCTCCCAGGGTCAATCGCCTGAAGCTCAAATCCAGATGGCATGGCGGCGGATTATACCGCATCCCCCTTCCCCGGAAAGCGGCGGCGGCTGAGCGTGGTTGCCTTTTACCCGCTACGGTTTTACAATCCCCCCCGTTATGGACGCCTCCCAGGTAAAGGTCAGCCAGTTACAGCGGCGCGTGCCCGGCGCGTGGACTTCGCTCCTGCAACAACACCAGTCCGTCGAAGGTTTGCGCGTGTTGGATGTGACCGTTGAGCAACCTGTCGCCTGGTCCGGCTGCACCCGCTATCTGTTAGCATTAGAAGGCCACAGCGACGCGATCTCGCTGCTGGGAAAGCGCACAAACGAAATGGAGGCGCGTTTCTACCAGGAACTGGCGCAATATTTGCCGGCGATGACCGCGGATTGTTGGCTGAGCCATGCAGACGGGGCGCGCAGCTGGATTGTCCTCGACGATCTGCCGGATCATTGGCCGGCTGAGCGCTGGACGGCGGACGACATCGAGAAAGTAATCGCTGCGTTGGTCTCGGTCCATGCCACATTCTGGGAGATGGGCGTCGTTCCAATATTGCCGGATTGGCTACCGGCGCACCATTCTCTGCCGGCGCCCAGACCGGCGCGCCGCGGTTACTACGAGATGATGCGCGAAGGAAGCAGCCGGTTGGGGCTGGGCCGAGCGGCGGCGGTATCGGCGCATGCCTTGCAGGTGGCGGGCCGGTTGGCGCCCGAATTTGTGCGCTGCGCCGCCGGGTTGGAAACTTTGCGCGCCCTGGGCGGCTGGCCGGGCATCATTGACGAATCGCACCTGAACGCGGTGGCGGATCTGCTGGACGATCCACTGCCGATGTTGCAGCCATTGCGCGAACTGCCGGTGACGTTGCTGCACGGCAACCCGGTCCCGCGTCACTGGCGCACAACGCTGTTCAACGAGCGATATCTGATCGACTGGCAGGAGAACTCCTTCGGTCCCCCCGTGTGCGATCTGATCAGCTTCCTGGAGGCTATCCAGATTCTGTGGGCTGAGATGGAAAGCCGCGGCATACCCTATCCCACCCCAACAACCGTTGAGACCATCATTGACAGCTACATGGTGCGCATGTCAATGCTGCTCGGTCGCGACTTCTCCGCCCGCGCCGCCCGGCAGGCCATACCCGGGGCCCTCTGCCTGCATGTCCTTGTGGATTGGCTGCCGCGCTTCGCACAGCTGTTCGAGCCTTACCTGGGTACTCCACATACGTGGCAGATGGTCACGCAGATGAATGACCAGCAATTGGAGCGCGTCGGCCTGGGAGAGCTTGCCGGTAAACGTCTCTACCTGCAGGGCTTGTTCCGCCGCTTCCGCGCCGCCTTTAACGCGCTTTAGCGCACTCTAACGCAACCCATATCCGCCGCATACGTATTGATAATGGGCGTTCCGTAAGATAGGGGCGTGTTGACTGCCTGGGTGATGTTGCCTCGATTGATGCAGAGACGCGAGGAAGGATTGTGCCGCTAGACCTGGTACAGGCGCTAGCCTTCGGCGTGGCCTGCGTCTTCCTATTGATTGGCGTCGTCGGCACGATCATCCCAATCTTGCCGGGGATGCTGCTGGTCTGGTTGACGGTGCTGGCCTATGCGCTGGCGGAACGGGCCAACGGGTTCGCAGCCATTGACCCGGCGACCTTTGTCTTCATCACAATTATCGCCCTGGTCACCGGTCTGGCCGATTTGTGGTTGCCGCTGTTGGGCGCGCGGATTAGCCGGACCTCCAAGCGAGCGATGGCGTTAGGACTGGTCGGCGGCATTATCGGCACATTTATCGCCCCGCTAATCGGCACCCTGATCGGTTACGCGATCGGCATCCTGATCGGCGAGTTTCACAAAGTGCGCGACCTGCGGTTGGCATTGCGGGCCAGCGTGAACGGGCTGGCGCATTGGGGGATCGGCACCGCTATCCAACTTGGCGGCTCGATCCTGATATTCATCATTTTTGTCTGGCAGGTGCTATCGTTCTAAGCCCCTGTTGACTGTCACTTGTGGATTGACAGTCAACTCTGGTCGAATGGAGTTGTAATGACGACTGATGTTGTGCAAACAATTGGACTGATCGTCGCCGGCTGGATGCTGGTGAGCGCGGCCTTAGCCTTCCTCATCTTCCTGCTGGTAATCCGGGGGATTCGGCGCATTCATGTGCCGGCGGGCGCCGGCTTCACGGAGACCCTGCGGCACACTCCACTCATCGTAGTCATCTTCATCGACCTGCTGGATTGGGGGCTGGATATTCTGGCTGCTCCTATCGCCTGGATCGTTCTGGATCGGCTGGGGCTGAAGGCGCTGCGCGCCGTCTCCGCCGTAGAGGCGCTGATCCCGTTCACCCAGGTCATCCCCACGATGACCCTCTGCTGGCTGGGCGTCCGCCTGGGGCTGAACTTCGACTGGAACCGGGCGCAGTCGTCCACCCGCGCGGTATACAACTAACGAAAAGTCCGACTTCTCGGCAGAAGTCGGACTTTAGTGTCCCCAAGAAAAGCCAGCCGCGCGCCTATAACTCGATCGGCTTCTGCAGGATTTCCACCAGCAGCCGGACGCAGTTCTCTACATCCCCGGCATCCACTGTCTCGCTCTGCGTGTGCACATAGCGGCAGGGGATAGAGATGCAGCCGGCGGCGCAACCCGGGCCGGCGATCTGCATGGGGCGGGCATCGGTCGTGCCGCCCACCAGCACTTCGAGTTGGTATGGAATGCCGGCTTCGACCGCGCGCTGCTTCATCAGGTTGACCAGTCCCTGATGGGCGATCATGCCGCTATCTTTCACCTTGATAGCCGGCCCATCACCCAGCGAAACAGCCATCGAATCGGCCTCGGGGGTGTCGCCGGTGAGAGTAACATCCAGGGCGATACCCACATCCGGCCCAATCGCGTTGGCCGCCACCTGCGCGCCGCGTGTGCCGACCTCCTCCTGCACGCTGAACACAAAATAGACGTCATGCGGGGTAGACGACAAGCGGCGCAACGCCTCGATCGCTATCGCGCAGCCGATGCGATCATCCATGCTCTTGGCGGTTAGCCGGCTCCCCTGGGCAATGAAAAGGCGCTCAAAGCCGGCGGCGGCGCCCACCTGCACCGGGCAATCGTCCCGCCCATGCGCTCCGACATCAATATAATGCTTGTTCAGCGGATGCACGTTGGATCGATCCGCCAGCGGCTCGCCATGCACGACGCCGGTCAGGCCGTCCGCAAACTTCACCCGGCTACCCGACAGCGTGCGGGGATTGATCCCGCCGATGTTGGTGAAGCGCAGAAATCCCTCCTCGGTGATGTGTGAGACCATCAAGCCAATCTCATCCATATGCGCGGCAACCATGATCTTCAGCGCTTCCCCGCCGGCTGACTCCGCCTGGCGCTTGCGGGCGATGAGATTGCCCAGCGCGTCCACCGAGATTTCGTCGGCATAAGGCTCGACCATCGGTCGAATCAGCTCGCGCATGCCGTCCTCGAAGCCGGAAGGGCCGTAGGCTTCTACCAGGGTCTTGATCAGTTCGTTCATCCTATCCTCGTTTGGTCGTCAGAAAGCTGCCGTAATGTTTTGTTCGCCAACCCGGAGGCGGCTCTGTGTGACTAGCGCTGAAATAGCGACTCGTTCAGTCCTCGCAATGTCGCGTCCGTCAGGCGGATGACGTTAGCGAAGTCGTCCAGGTTGATCATCGCCGCCGGCGAATGTAGATAGCGCCCCGGCGTAGCGATCGTCGCGGCGGGAATGCCGGCCCGCGCGCGCTGCAGCTTGCCGGTGTTGGTGCCGCCCCCGCCGGGCCGGCGCAACTGCACCGGGATATCGTTCGTCGCCGCCGTTTGCAGGATGTGGGAGACCAGCCGGGGGTCCTGGACGGCGTTGGAGTCCATCACGTAAACGGACGGACCACGACCCAGGGCGACATTAGGGCTTTCGTCACGCTTGTTCGGCAGGTCATAGGCCGGCGTGCACTCCAGCACCAGCGCCAGATCAGGCTGCACCGCGTAGCCGGCGGTCTCCGCGCCGCGCAGCCCAATCTCCTCCTGCACTGAAAAAAGGGCGTGCAGGTCAAAAGGATAGCGCTCGCCTTGCAAGATCGTGATCAGGGCGGCGCAGCCGGCCCGATTGTCCAGCGCTTTGCCGATGGCGATGTTGCCGCTCTCGCGATATTTCGTGACGAAGGTGGCCCGGTCGCCGATCTTTACCTTGCCGTTGGCCTGCTCTTTCTTGCTCGCGCCGATGTCAATACGCATGGCGTCCAGGCTGACTGTCTGGTCTGATTGAGAACCGGTCAACAGGTGGATCGGACGGGCGCCGACGACGCCGCTCAGTCGCTTGGGGCCGACCTGCACCACCTTGCCCAGCAGCGCCTGGCTCTGAATACCACCGACCGCCAGGAAGTCCAGCATGCCGTCGCTGCCGATGTTGGAGATCATCAGCCCCACCTCATCCATGTGGGCGTCAACCAGCACGCGCCAATCCGTTTCGCCGGTTCCCTTTTTCAGCGCCAGCAGATTACCCATGGCGTCCACGCGCCATTCGTCAACATGTGGGGCGATCAGGTCGCGGATCAGCAGCCGCACCTGTGTCTCGTCACCCGATACGCCGGTCGCTTCACTCAACTTCTGTAGCAATTCGTTCATGCTTCATCCATCATTTCGGCAGCCATCTTTTCAAGAACCTCGCCATCCAGTTGGGCGATGAACTCGCCCAGCAAGCGGCCGACGCGCTCGATATCTTTCAGGGCAACGGTTTCAACCATGGTGTGCATATAGCGCAGGGGGATGCTGATCAGGCCGGTGGGCACGCCGGCGCGAGCGACCTGCAAGCCGATGGCGTCGGTGCCGCTGTTCCTGGGCAAGGGATCGGTGTACACGGTCAACTCCAGATCTTTGGCGACCTGTTGCAACCGGGCGAACACGCCGGGATGGATGTTCGGCCCCAGACCCAATGCCGGGCCGCCGTCCAGCTCAAAGGTCAGGCCGTCGTCCTTCGCACCCGGCCCCTTGCCGAAGGTGACATCCAGGGCAATCGCCATATCCGGATGCAGGGCAAAAGCGCTGGTGTATGCTCCTAGCAACACGGTCTCTTCCTGGGCGGTGGCGACAGCGAGCACATCCCAATCGTGCCGGCGCTTCTGCAAGTATTCCAGACAGACCGTGACCGCCGTTACGGAGGCGCGATTATCGAGCGCCTTGCCGGCAACCTGATCATTCAGCAGCTTTTGCAGCGGTTGCTCAAAGCTGACGAAATCGCCGACGGAGACCAGCCCGCGGAGCGCGCCAATCGGCAACCCGACATCTACCACGCGGTCTTCCTGATTGTGCGGCTTGCCCTGGCGATCGGCCGGCAGCATGTCGTCCGGCAGCGCGCCGATGACGCCGGGCAGGCGCTCTTTGCCGTGCACCGTCACCAGTTGCCCGTACAGATGCCGGCGATCCACCCCGCCGACGCCGGTGACGCGCAGAAAGCCGGCTCCGCTGTCGTTGTCGGGATAGGCGACAAGCTGGGTGACCATCAACCCAATCTCATCCATGTGCGCGGCGATCATTACCCGACGTCTTGGCTCCGGGCCGGCGCCACGCTTCAATGCCACCAGGCTGCCCACCCGGTCAACCTCCACGCTATCCACGTAGGGTTGCCATAGGTCGCGGACCGCGCCGGCGATGGCTGTCTCGTAGCCGGAGGGGCCGGGCGTCTCTGTTAACGTCTGCAATTGCGCGAAAAGGTCCATCAATCTCCTTCCTAAGGGGTCACACTCGGTTCCGGCGTGTCGGTCGGGGTGGGAGTCTCTGTGGGCAACTCCGGCGTATCGGTCGGCGTCGGCGCGGACGGCGTGTCCGTGGGAGTGGGCTTCGCTTCCGTGGCGGTTGGCGTAATCGGCGACGGCGTCGGTGACGGTGTCTCGCTCGGTTCCGGCGTATCAGTCGGCGACGGCGTAGGCGAAGGCGTTTCTTCGGTGGCGGTGGGCGTCAGCGTCTCAGTAGCGGTCCCCGTTATTGTTGGGGATGCGGTCGTCGTGTTCGTCGCTGTGCCGGTGGGCGACGGCGTTAAGCTCGCCGTTGCCGTCGGGATGACAATAGGCGGCGAGGTGGACGTGGCGAATTGGTCCGGCGTAGGCGGCAGGGTAGAGGTCGGTTCCGTCGTCAACGTTGGGCCGCTGGTGACAGTTTGTAGTGATGTCGGCGGGCCGGGTAACTCAGACTCCGGCGTACTGGAAGGGGTAACGGTGATCACCGGCGGCGGCAAGGACACCGCTTCCGGCGCAATGGAGTACAGGAAAATGCCGGCGCAGTAGCATGGTAGGGTCAGGAGAATTATGCCGACGAGGACGGCGTAGGTGCGCTGGCGGGCATTCATTGCGCGCGAATCATAGTGGACTAGGGGTGAAATGACAAGTCAGGCGGCTGTCTCGCCCTCTGGAGAAGTCGGCTTCGGCTGCCTTGTGGCGCGGTCAGCGCAGGTGTTAGGCGCTGTCCCCGGAGCCGGCTACCATTCCCACAGCTTCACCGCACGTGGCAATTGCCGCCGCGATCACCATGATCGGCAGCGTCCGCCAATAGGGGCCTCGCTTCCCACGCCAGCGGCGCGCGGCCCTGGTGAAGAGAACAAGCGGTAATAAGGGGAGCGCCAGCAGGTGCAGCAGCCGGCGAGGACCAGTCAATGAGCGCCCATGTTCGCCGGCATACCAGCGACCGTAATGGAAACGCTCTGACAGGTAACGGCGCAGGCCAATATGGTCATTATGTCGCACACGCATAGCCGGGTCTGACCAGAGAGCGGGCAGGGCCGCGTGGACAGCGATCTCGGAGAAGGAGCGCTCCCACGTCTCACGACAGGCGATGAGCGCACTCCGCTTATATGAGACGTTCGCCGCCGCCAGCGCCGTAACCGGCCCGTCTGTCGCCGGGGGCGCGAAACGCCCATATTCGAAGGCGAACGCCGCCCAATCAGCAAGTGTCTCGGTCGCCATATTCTCGACCGATCCGCCGATAGCCGGCGCGGGGTGCACCTGATGGCTGTAGCGCGCGGTGCATAGCCAGTCAAGGGCCGGCAAGCAATGTGCCTCGGTCAACGCCACGATGTCGCCGCGTGCAATTGATAGGCCGGCGGCGCGCAATTCGCCGATGGACTGCGGGGGAGATAATTGCAGCAGAGTGACCCGGGGATGGCGCAGGCGGATCATCTCCGCCATGACTTCGTCTGCCTCGATGGCTACGATGATCTCAGCGGACACGTTTCCTTCCTGCCGGCTGAGGGCATCCAGGCAGCCGGCGAGGACTTCCGGATCATCCTTGACGCCGATGACCACACTCACCTCCGGCAGCCTCTCCTGCCCGGTCACTTGCCGCATGCCGTCATTGAGTGACCGGCGCATGTCTTCGGCGCGGCCTGTACCAGCGGGCAGTGCCGTAGGCAAAGGCGGCGGCGCCATAAAGCAAGTAGAGCAGATGCCAGGGCCAGGATAACAGGGCAAAGGCCGGCCCCCGCTTGCGGGCCAGGAAGTGGTAATAGGGCCAGTTGATCGCGGTCGTTCCGCCGAACGCAGCGAGGGCGAGCCAGCGCAGCGGCCGATAGAGGAAGCCGAGCAGAAGCAGCAAGAGGCCGGAGACAACCAGCGCGCCACTCAAGCGCTGCGCCCTCTGCACATTCAAATCATTGGGCAATTGTCCACGCTCCAGCATCAACTGTGACCAGGGGAGGGCGCGGTCGCGAATATCGCTCAACAGCAGCGTTTGCGCCGTCCAGCGCTTCAAGTGCTTCACCTGCAAGGACTTGACCAGCCGGATGGAGTAGCCGGCGGCGCGCAGCCGGTAACCCAGCTCGATATCTTCGATACTGGGCCGGCGATAACGCTCGCTGAAGCCGCCCATTTCCAGGAAAACGTCGCGCCGGATAGCGCCACAACCACTCCAGAAGGTAGAGGCCTCTTCCCGGCTGTGTTGGTGCACGTAGTGATGTTGCAGATTCTTGTATTGGGAGAGGAAATTGGGCGCAGCCGGCGCGTCATCGTACGAGCCGAAGCAGGCCGCCGGGGGAGTCAGGCCGCTGAAGACCTGCGCCACACGAGAGAGCGAGTCCGGCTGTACGGCCACATCCGCGTCCAGGAAGAATAGGATCTCGCCGGCGGCGAGACGCCCCCCAAGGTTGCGAGCAGCAGCCGGGCCCGCGCCGGGCGTGGGACTGCCCACCACCCGCAGACCGGTCGCGGCGGAGAGCGCTGCGGAACCGTCGGAAGAGCCGTCGTCAACGACAATGCCCTCCCAGGCCGCATAGTCGGAAGCCAGCAACGTCTCCAGACATACCCGAAAGGCGGCCCCACCGTCACGCACCGGAATAATAACCGAGATATATGGGTCGCTCTCGCCCATGAACGTTCAGCCGGCGCGGGAGGAGACAGGCGCGGCGGCTACCGGCTGCGCGCGCGGAAGTGCCCTCGCCCCTTCCTGGTACACCGCGTCGGCGTTGACCTGCCATAGGTCATGCCCCTCGTCATACAGCAGGTTGCGCACCGCGTAGATGCCGGTCAGCATGGCGTGATCCTGGTTGTTGTAGCGGTGCAACCCGTTGCGGCCAATCGTCTGCATGTTTTCCAGCGAGCCGACAAAGGACTTGAGGATGTCCAGGTGTGCGCGGTAGCCGGCGTCATAGATGGGGTACGACTTGGGCACACGGAAGACGCAGCCGTCTTCGATATCTTCATAGCGGGCCAATCCGATACGGGCCACCTCCTGCCTGCCCAGCTCAACCAGCTCGGCGTCGCTCAGCGACCACAGGGCGTCACCCTCGGTGCAGAAATACTCCAACCCCAGGCTGGTCTTGCCGGCGTCCGGTACCATGTCCGCGCTCCAGTTCTTGAAGTTCTGGATGCGGCCCACCCGCACTGCCGGGTCATGGATGTAAATCCAGTTATCGGGGAAGAGGGTTTCCTGGTTGACGATCAGGCAGACGGTGAGGAAGTCGCGGTAGTTCAGTTGGGTGGCGGCATGCAACACCTCCGGCGGGGCGGGCGGCTGCAGGCGGGTAACCAGCTCGGTGATGGGCATGCTGGCGATGAAGTGGTCCCCGGCAAAGTGCTCGCTTTGCCCGTCCCGGCTGATGGAGACGCCGGTCACCCGGCTCCCCGCGCGATGGACGGCGGTCACCTCGGCGGACAGTTGCACGATGCCGCCGCCCGCTTCGATGCGCTCTTGAAAAGCGCTCCACATCATGCCGGGGCCGCGTCGGGGATATTCAAAGGCGTCAATCAGGGTGGCGATCTCTTTCTCCGGCTTGATCAGCATGCTGGTGATCGCGTTCTTCAGCGACAACTCCTGGATGCGCTGCACCGCCCACTCCGCCTTCAGCTCAGAAGTAGGTATGCCCCACACCTTCTCGGTATACGACTTGAAGAAGGTCTCGAACAGCCGCTTGCCAAAGCGATTGGTCACCCACTGCTCAAAGGTCTCTACCTCTCGATAGGGCCACAGGTGCCAGCGCAGATAACTGAGCAGGATGCGCGCGCCCTCAACGAGGCCCAGGCCGGCAAGAGCGTTGAGCGGCTTAAGCGGATAGCTGAAAAAGCGATCGCGGTAGTAAATGCGCGAGAGGCGGGCGCGGGTGAGGAAATCCGGCCCCAGCATCTCATGCCACAGCCGGCTGATCAAGGGCGACCGGGTGAAGAAGCGATGCCCGCCCATGTCGAAGTAGTAACCGCGGAAGCTCTCCGTGCGGGCGATGCCGCCTACTTTGTCGAGCTTTTCAAGGACCAGCGGCGCGTGGCCCTGCTTGACGAGCTCATAGGCAGCGGTCAGTCCGGCGGGGCCGCCGCCAATGATGATAAAGCGGGCATCGTTTTCTCGGGTGGCGACGCTGTCTTGAGGCATTGGCGCGATAGCGACGTCTCTGTCAGAGCTGATCCGGCGGCCCGTCTACTGTTTCTGGGCCAGGCAGGCAAGCGAGTGACCGAACGGCAGATCCCGGCCTAATCGGCCCACCCACGCCGCCTCCAGGAGTAGGGCCGCCAACAGAAGTCGCCGGCGCAACGACGAACTGGACGGTCGGATGGTCAGGCGCGGGCCGGCAGCCGGCAGATCCTGTTGAGGAGGGCGCAGATGTTCCACCAACGCCGCCCACAGCCCCGGCAAACAGTTGAGATAGGTTGCGCGGACCGGCTGCAATCCTACCTCATGCAGCATAATGCGCAACTGTCGCCGCTCATAGCGCCGGTAGCGACCCGAGTCAACACCTGCCAGCGGGCGATGGCCCAGGGCGGAATTGGTGCGCAGGTAGAGCCAGCCGCCGGGCCGGAGCAGGCGCGCGCAGGCCCGCAACATCCGCTGATCAGCCCCAGCCGGCGCGAGATGCTGGATGACGTCAATGGAGACGATCAGGTCCAGCGATTCATAAGCCAGCGGCGGGGCGGCGGCGTCTGCCTGAACCAGCCGGGTCGCGCCGCGCTGCCGGCAGAACCGGAGTGCGTGGGGGGAGGAGTCCAGCCCAATCGGCGCGGAAGGTTGGGCGTAGGGCTGGAGATGTTGAAGGAGCAAGCCGGTGCCACAGCCCAAGTCTAGAATTTGCAGATCGCGGCGACCGGCAACCGCTCCCTCCAGCAGGCCGTCCAAGGCGGCGCGCATACCCAGCGCCCACCAGTGGGTGGATTCCAGCTCAAACAGCCGGGAATAGTACGCCTCCTCAAATATGGCGGGGTCTGCTGCTTTCATCCCGATCTGGCTTGTCCGGCCTCGTGCAGCACATCCAGGGTCAATTCGGCTGACCGCTCCCAGGAAAAGCGGGTGGAGTTTGCTTTCGCTAGCGCTCCCAGCTCGCGGCACAACTCCGGCTCGTTCGCCAGCCGGAGCATTGCCGCCGCCAGCTCCGCGCTGCCCAGCCGCGGCAGCAACACCGCATGTCCGCCGGTGGTCTCGCGCATCCCGGCGGAGTCGGTGCAGATCACCGGGATACCGGCTGCCTGCGCCTCCATCACCGGCAGCGAGACCGGCTCATAGACCGCCGGCGATACCAGAGCGATTGCGCCATGATAGAGGGCGTTCAACTCGACATCGCTGACATAACCCAGGTACATCGCCTCCCCCTTTAACCCGGCTTCTGCTATCTGCCGGCTCACGTCCACCTGATGCGGGTTCAGGCCCACCAGCAGCAATTTATGCGCCACTCGAGATTGTTGCTTGAAAGCGGCAAACCCGGCCAAGAGGATCGGCAGGCTGCGCCGGCCGGAGAGCTTGCCCACGAAGAGGAAGTAGGGCGTATCGGCGTCCAGGTATCTGGCGCGAAAAGCGGCTGCCGCATCGGCATCCGGCGGATTGCGAAATCGCTCGGCCGGGGCCATGGGCACGACGCGAATCTTCTCCGGCGGCAGCGCCAGATGCCGGGCCACGTCCTGCCGGGCGGCCTCCGTGCCGCTGATCACCAGCGTGGCGTGGCGCGCGCTCCAGCGATAGAGCCGGCGATAGAAGAGGCGCACCGAGAGCGGAAAAAGCTGCGGGTACATCTCGTGCACCACCTCGTGGATGACCACCACGCTCCTCCCCCGCCGGATGAGGGGAATAGAGAAGGACGGGTGATACAGGACCTCATCTGCGGCTGCAGGGCCGAGGCGCAGGTTTTCCCAGATGAGCATGCGCCAGGGCGGGCCGATTACGCGCTGCCGGATGCTCGCCGGCAATGCGTCGCTCATGCCGGCGAGCGGGCGATGCGTATAGAGAGTGATCTCGTGGAAACGACCCGCGATCCGGGCCGGCGTCCAGCAGCGGATGATGTTGTAGAGGTAACGGCCGACGCCGGTGTGGGTTTCGGCCATGCGCCAGCCGTTGATGCCCAGCCGCATGGGAAGGATATCTCCGGTTTCGGCGTCTTATTCGGTCACGGTAATGTGGATGCTGTCGCCTTCTTCCAGTTGAATGTGATCAGCGCCGGCCAAAAAGACCTCAATCTCGTGCTCGCCAACCTCCAGTCCGCGCAGTGCCTGATCCGTATGACCGTCCATCACCATACCCCAGGAGCCACCATCGACGTAGATATGCCAGTGCGCGCCGTCAGCCAGGTCGAAGTTCTCCACCTCTACCTCGACAACAACCTCTTCCCCTTCGGCAAACGTTGCGCCGTCGGCCGGTGAGAGGATGTGGATAATTGCGCCGTTGTTCGGTACGGTCTCAGCGCCGTCGTCGTGTTCGTCGCCTTCCTCGTGCTCCCCGTCTTCCTCGTGTTCGGCCTCGTCCTCATGCTCATCATTACTCTGTGGCGCACCCTGTTCTGTATCTGAACTGCTCTCGGTTGAGCCGCAGGCGGCGAACGCAACCAACGCCAGCGCCATGAGCAGGCTCAACACGATCATTCGGGTGGGTAATTGGCGAAGTGAAATCATCAATCTCTCCTTGGGACTAAACAACGGGTGTGCAACTTGCCTACTCTTAGGTGCCTCAGGCAACCACCGACTCACCGTTCAAGCTACTTCCGGCTACGCATCAGGGCAATCACAGCAACGATCACGGCTACCAGGGCAAGGAACAGGGCCGCAAAGGTCATGAGGCGGGCGGTCTGCAATTGGCCGGAAAGGTCGTCAATCGTGGCCTGCAATTCCAGCGCATCGGGTGCGAACTCCGGAAATTGAAGTGCGCGAGCCGGCAGCACTTCCTCCGGCTCCAGTATTTCATTAACCTGTGTGTCGCCGATCGCGCCGCTGAGCAGCACCTGATATTGGCCGCGCACAGTGGGCAGCAATTCCATGGTATAAGCGCCCGGAGTGGTAGCGGGGCTGAGGTTCCCACTGAATGTCTCGCCGGCGTAGCTGACGGTCACGTCCAGGTCGAGGCCTTCTACCGGCGCTTCATCCTCAGTGATCTCGAAATAGAGGGCGTTGCGTTCTCCGACAATAACGGGCTCTTTCTCCCAGCCGATGACCACCACGTAAGGGCCTATCTCCACCCTGTCATGTGCCAGGGCAGGCGTGACCGGTATCAACAGGGCAACCACGAAGCCCATGAGCACCGCCAGGGCAAGATGCAGGCGACATCCTTTCATGCTAGAATTTCCACTGATGAATCTCATGTACACTCCGAGAAAGAAAGTCAGCTGACAACGCTTTCGCTGCCCTTGCGCCGGAATCCGATCATAAGGCGGCGTATTATATAGTCTCTCCCGTTGTCTGCCATGCGACGTCCGGCGTGAGAAATAGCTACCCACTGAATCCTAACCAGCCAACATAGCCTCTCATGCCTCTCCGCTCTCGAAACCCCCGCTCCATTCCCGTACTCATCGTACTCATCCTGCTGGTTTGTCTGGCGTTCCTGGTGGGCGAGGTAGGGGCGCATGGAAGCCTAATACGCTCCACGCCGGAAGCCAACGCGATGCTGGATCGCGCTCCGGTGCAGATAGAGCTATTCTTCTCGGAGCCAATCGTGGACGGCTTCAGTACGGTGGAGGTGCTCAATTCGGCCGGCGAACGGGTGGACAACGACGACGCCGGCGTAGACCCAACGGACGCGACCCGCATGTCAGCGACCGTGCGCTCACTGCCGGACGGCGTTTACACCGTCTCCTGGCGCGCCCTCTCGGCTGTGGATAGCCACATTACCGCCGGCGTCTTCCCCTTCGCCGTGGGCGATGTGGATGCGGCAGCCCTGGCAGCGGCGGCCCAGGCCGGCAGCAGCACGTCCCTGTCGCCCGGCGAAGCGTTGGCCCGCTGGCTGACCTTTGCCGGAATGTTGACGGTCACCGGTGGGATGCTGTTCATTCTGGTGGTCTGGGATCCAGTGGTGAAGGCGGCCGGGGTGGCCGAGACGCCGGCCCCGCGTTGGCGCCTGATTGCGAAAATCGCCCTGCTCACCTTCATCGGAGCCACTTTGCTCTGGCTGCTGGTACAGGCCGGGCAGGCTGCCGGGAGTGAGATCGCCTTACCCTGGGAACCATCCCTCGTGCAGGTTCTGTTCACGACGCGGTTTGGCGCCTTAATCATTGCCCGATTGGCGCTGGGGTTGCTGATGCTGCGTTTGTTGCTGCGTAATCCCGGTAGCCGGCAGCGCTGGATAGCCCTGGGCCTGGGCGCGCTGGCCCTGTTGACCATCAGCCTGGGCAGCCATGCCGCCGCCGAGCCGGAGCCGCTTTTGCCGCTGCTGTCCGATTGGATGCACCTGCTGGTGGCTTCATTCTGGGTTGGCGGGCTGGTGCATTTCACGGCCGGCATGCTGGCCACTCGCCCCCTGGAGGCCGGCAGTCGCACCCGCCTGACCGCCCGGCTTATCCCCCGCTTTTCCGCACTGGCCCTGACAAGCGTTGCGCTCCTGGTACTGACCGGGACGTATGCTTCCATCCTGCACGTAGGCAGCCTGAATGCCCTGGTCACTTCCCTTTATGGGCAAGTGTTGCTGATGAAGCTGACCATCTTCTCGGCCATGTTTGTCCTTGGCGCCGTGAATTTGCTGTATACGTCACCGAACATGAAAGAGGCCGCCGCAAGCGAGGATCAGCCCTGGCTGGTGACATTGTTCCGACGAATTGTCACCAGCGAAGCGACGCTGGGCATAGCGGTACTGCTGAGCGTCGGCTTGTTGACAACTGTGCCCACACCCACCGATCTTGCGGTCGCCGGCAGCCTGGTCCAGTCGCAGCCGGCGGATGACCTGGAGATCACCGTGGAGATCACGCCGGGCCGGGTGGGCGTTAACACCTTCCTGGTGATGGTAAGCCGTGAAGGTGAGCCGCTGGATGGGGCGCGGTCAGTCGAGCTGCAGTTCACCCCGGTGACCTCCGGCCTTCCGCCCAGCGAGGCGCAACTGACCGCCCTGGGTAACGGCGAATACTCAGTCGAAGGGTCGTTCTTCAGCCTGCCGGACGCTTACCAGGTGCAGGCCGTGGTACGCCGCGCGGATGTCTTTGACACCTTCGCCAATTTCGAATTCAGCATCGGGACGACGGCAAGCGCGGCCCCTCAATTCCCCTGGCATCAACTGACCGGCATCCTTTTTATCCTGCTATCTCTGGCCTTTCTCTACGCGCTCTGGCCGTTTGCCGGTTCGCGCGCCCGTCAAGTGGCGTTAGTAGGAGCGCCGGCGTTGGCCCTCCTGGTCGGCGGCGTATACTTTTTCATCAACAACCCGGCCCCGCAACAGGACAATTATCTGGTGAACCCTATTCCGCCCAACGCCGACTCGGTTGCCGCCGGCGAACTGTTGTATGTGCAGAATTGCCTGCCTTGCCACGGACCGAGCGGTTTGGGCGACGGGCCGGTGGGCATCACCCTCAACCCGCCCCCGGCAGACCTGACCGTACACACCGCGCCGGGCGTGCATCCGGATGGGCGATTGTATGACTGGATCACCAACGGCTTCGAAAACTCGGTGATGCCGGCGTTTGGCTCGCAATTAACGGACGAGGAGCGCTGGCATCTGGTCAATTACATCCGCACGTTCTCGCCGGAAGACGCGCCGAATACAGAGTGAGCCGCCTCACCCGCCTGCCATCTACATTCCGGCTTAAGGAAGCGAGAAAGAAATGAAGAGCCTGAAACTACTCATCGTGCTGGTAATCTTTCTGTCGCTGGGAGTGGCCTGCTCAGTCGAGATGACCACAAATGCGCCGACCGCCGACGACAGGCAAACAGCCGTTGTTGATAAGGGCGCGCCGGATGAAGTGACGCCCACCGCTCCAGCGGAGACTCCAGCCGCCACCCTTCCCCCGGCGACCGAGAGCACGGACGAGGCCACACCTGCAGGCGATGATACACCGGCCGCGGAGACGCCGATGGAGGAAACGCCGGAGGCAACGGCGGAGAGCTTGCCGCCGCCGGCCTGGGCCGCGCTCGGGCTGACCGGCGAGGTTGTCTTTCTCGCCTATGACAGCGAGCAGCGACAGCATATCTACAACCTGGACCTGGAGACAGGAGCATTGTTATCACTCTTCGAAGCGCCGGAGGGGACGTTGATCACCGATGTGGCTGCTTCGCCGGATGGGACGCAACTGGTCTTTGCCTACGCGCCGCCGGTCCCTGAGGGTGAGATACAGTTCGGCTTCACGGACCTGTATGTGATGCCGGCTGACGGATCGAGCGAGCCGGCGCCTATCATTGAACGGGTGGATGACACGGAAACGTTCTTCAACCTGAGCTGGCCGATGGACGATTACTTCTATTACGCCCACTTTTCCCCAGTCACCGGCGACCTGGGCGAGACGATCTATCAGAGTCGTGTCGAGCGATACCAGATTTCGGCCGGCGCGGTCGAGGTGCTTGCCGCCGAGGGCACGTGGCCACGAGTCTCGCGCGACGGCGCGCAGCTGGCATACGTTAACAACACGAACGATATGATGCTGGCCAATGCAGATGGCAGCGACGCCACGATCCTCATCCCCGGCGCGAACTTCCCGGCGGTCGACGCGCCCCTCTTCACCCTGGACAATAGCTGCCTCTTCTTCAGCGCGGTCGAGCCTGAGCAGACGCTCTCCTGGTTCGACCGGCTGCTCGGCGTGCGGATCGCCGAGGCCCACAATGTGCCCTCAGACTGGTGGTGCCAGCCGACGGCCGGCGGAGAGGCGCAGCGGCTGACCAATCTGTACGAGGTGGGCATGTACGGCGATATCTCTGAAGATGGAGCTTATGTCGCCTTTCTGACCACCAACGGCATCCACGTGATGAATCCGGACGGCTCCGGCGTCTTCCGGCTGCTGGAGATCCCGGCTACCGGCACTCTGAATTGGATCTGGGAGCAATAGGAGAAGTAGCGCTCAATTCTGCAGATTCGCGATCGCCGGGTTGAGCGTGTCTACCGCCTGACCGATCCGTTGCCGCGCGGTGGCCACGATCAGGTTGGATATTGAGCTGTCTGGATTCTGGATGAGGCTGGCGCAAGCCGCCACCAGGTCGGTCGTGCCGGAAGCGAACAAATTGATGGCCGACTCGTAGATATTGTTGGCGCTCACTTCCGCGCCGGCGACCGAGTCCGGCCCGAAGCGGGGGGCGTTCACGATGCGACCGTGTGTGGACAGGATACGCTGACAGTCGCTGGGCTGGTGGATGCAACTGACATGATAGGGCACGCCGGCTATGTAAATCGGCGCGCGGGCGATAGCGTTATTCAGGCAACCCCCGGCCATCAGCCCATCCAGGAAGCCACCCAGCCCCTGCATCTCGCCCTGCACGTCCATCATCGCCTCGAGTAGTCCGCCGGCATCCTCTGCCGGTGGTTCAGTAGCCGCGGGCGGTGGAGCCGTTACCACCGGCGCGGGCGTGGCAGTGGGCGGCAGAGCCACAACCTCCTGTTCTAATTGCGCGCCGTTCAACTCTCCCAGGTATCGCGCCTGATTGCGCTCGACCACTACCGGCAGCGGATCGCCCGGCTGATGCGCGCGCGCGACGCGGCAGAAGGTCTGCATGCCCTCCGCGCCGGTCAACTCTTCTCCGGCCAACGAAAGGAGCACGTCCCCCGCGCGAATGCCCAGCGCATCGGCCGGGCCGCGCAGGTCTATCGCGTACACCAGCAGGCCGTCCGTGGCGGACACGGGGGCGTTCTCGCTATCCGCGCCACCTGTTGGGAGCGGGCCGACGTTCATACCCAGCCAGTGCTGGTCCCCGGCTTCAGCCAGCAAGGGTAAGAGAGTCGCCAATGTGGATGCCGGTATGATGTAGGCCGGCGCGCTCTCCGCCGGCTGCCCGACCGACAACAGGCCGGCAACCGAACCCTCCGCGGAGACCAAGGGGCCGCCGCTGAATCCGCGATCGAGGCTGTTGTCCAGGCGCAAAGTGCCGGTGACAGCGTCCAGAAAGCCCATAGTGCGGGTAACCGGCTGTCCTGCGACGACATCAATGACTTCCACGATATCGGCATCCAGCGGATAGCCGGCGACTGCCGGATCGCCTGTTTCCTCGCCGTTGAGCGGCAAGGCAGGAAATGCGCTGCCGGTCAATTGCAGCAGGGCCACATCATCGCAGGCGCTGCGCCCGATCACCTGAGCCGGGGCGATGGCGCCGTTGGAGAGGGTTACTTGCAGGAAGCCGGCCCCTTCTACCAGGTGATAGTTGGTCAGGGCCAACCCGCCCGGATCAATGATGACGCCGGAGCCGGCGGTGATGTACTCCTCCAGATAGGGCGAGCCTTCGACCTGGATACGGATCGTCGCCGCGGTGATCTTCTCCTCAATTGTTGGGGTGGATGTGGCCGTGGCGGTTGGGATGGCTGTCGGCGCGGATGTAGCGGTAGCGGTGGGCAGGGGGAGCGGCGTTTTCGTCGGCGGGATTGGGCTGGGTGTCGCGGTCGCCAGTTCAGGCGTAGGCAACTGCGCGACGACCGCCTCCGTGCTGGTCGGGGCCGGCGGTTCGGCCTGCGAGCATCCGTTGAAGCCCAGCATGAGGATCAGCCATAACAGGCCGGGGATAACCCATCGGAACGTTCTTGCCATTACCAAACACCGTCTCACACTTCTTACCTATCGCCGCGCCGGTCAGGGATTCTACTACCTTACCCGCCGTTTAGCATAGCGGGCAGTGACTCGCGGAACGGCGGCGTCGGCGTTGGGGGGCCCTGGACCGCCCAGTCCAGACTCAAGACAACGACATCGTTCAGACCGTTGAGGCTGCTGTCGAACGCGCCGGGCGAAATGGGGAAGTTCGGCGACCAGCTCAGGCCGGTGAGCAACACCTTATCCACCCCGGCAATCGCTATGCCGCGCCCGGCGTCATTGCCGCTGCCGCCAACATAACTACCATAGAGCAGGCCGTCACCGTTGACGCTGAGCTGGGCCACAAAGAGATCCAGCCCGCCGTTGGCCGCGACGTCATAGGCGTTGGATGTCACCGGGAAGTTGGTGGAGGAGGTGGAGCCGGTGAGATATGCGCGCTGGTTAGCATCCAGCGCCACCCGCCGGCCCTCGTCGTTGCCGCTGCCGCCCAGATAGGTGGCATACTCCAGTGTGCTGCCGGCGGCGGAGAGGCGCAGTGCGAAGGCGTCCGCACCGCCGTTCGGCGTGGCGTCATATGCGCCGGCAGTGGCCGGGAAGTCGCCGGAGTAAGTCACGCCGCTGACCACCGCTCTATTAGCGGCGTCAACAGCGACCCCGAATGGGTGCTCGATAGATGAACCACCGATCAGCGCGGAGTAGATCAGAACGCCGCCGTTACCGGCAAACTTGGTCACAAAGGCGTCATTGTTGCCGAGCGCACCGAAGGCGCTGGTGCGGGGGAAGCTGTTCTCTCCGCGCGTGACGCCGGAGACATAGACAGCGCCGGCATTGTCTACCGCAATCGCCTCGCCGATGTCCTCCGCGCCGGTTCCCAGGAAACTGCTATAGAGCAACACTGAGCCGTTGTTGCTGAGCTTGCTCACGAAGGCATCCATGTCGCCATTGAAGGTGTTGTCGAAGGCGTCGCCGGTAACTGGGAAGTTGGCCGATTCAGTCTGGCCGGTGACTAGAATGTTGCCGCTGCCGTCCAGGGCCACGTCCCAGATCCATTCGCGCAGCGTCTTGCCCAACATGGTGGAGAATATCACTCCCGTGCCGGCGCTGTTCACTTTCACCAGCCAGCCGTCACCGAGGCCGTTGGGTGAATTGTCATACGCGCCGGATGTAGTCGGGAAATCCGGCGAGCTACTGCGCCCGCCGACGTATGCGTTTCCCGCACCGTCCACGGCGATCCCGTTGGCGGCTTCCTCCTGACTGGCTCGAATGTGAAAGAGGTAAACGAAGCCGGAGCCGTCCGGCCTCATCTTGGCCACGTAGGAATCAATGTCATGAAGCGGGATCAGCAGGCCGGCCTCTAGAGGGAAACTGTCCACTGACCAATATTCGCCGATTGCATAGGCATACCCGTCAGCCGCAAAGTAGATGTCGTTGCCCTGATCTTCCGAGTCGCCCCCTATGTAGGTGCTGTAGACCAGCTCGGTGGCTGACGGAGAGTGCGATTGGGAAGTCATCTCCAGGAGAGCCGATGGAATCTCGTCAGCCTCACCCGCCGGCGATGTGACGATCAGGCGCAGAGGCGCAGGGGCGCCCGGCAGCGGCAGATTGTGAACGCCCAGCGGTGTGGTCGCCAGCAGCTCGGCATCTGACAACTGCACACCGTCGCTGCCGGCCACGCTGAGCACAATGTCAGGCACGGATACCATCGGCGGCGCGTCTTGCCGACGGATCAACTGCCAGGTAAAGCGTCCATCGTAGCCGCTCAGCTCGAGATCCACCCCCGGAAATAGATCGCGGTAACGAACGCCATGCCAGGCCGGCACGGAAGGAATCATGCCGGAAGGGGTCAGGTAACTGACGGTCACATCGGCGGAATCGAACGGCTCCGGCCGCGACCAGGAACCGCCGACAAACTGCAGGTGTAGTTGAGTCGCTGCTGTGGCGCCGGCTGTGTCCCGGCCGGCAACGGTCCACCAGATACCATCGTCGGCCAGCCGGATCAGGCCGTGCTCGCTCTGCACCTGGAAGTAGACGCCGGCGCTGAATTGGGCGCGATTTTCGACAAATAGCAGCACCGGGCCGGTTAGCCGCGCCGGTTGCTCCATTCGGGCCGCCGAGATGCGCAGCCCCAGGCAGGCCGCCGCGACGATGATTGCCGCCGCCATCCATTTCCCGGCGCTGTGAAAGCGATTCGCGCCGGCAGACTTTGACCCCACTTCGGTTGATCTCCACTGTGCCAGGTTGCCAATTGGCAGGCGGAGTCTATCATAACGGCGGCAGAAGTCTGATCCTAGTTGCGCGATTCTAACGGAATGTTGGTCAATGGAAGCAGCATTAAACGGAAAGACGGCGATTGTGACCGGGGCCGGCAATGAGCCGGGCGCATCGATAGCCAGGGCATTGGCCGGGGCCGGCGCACAAGTCGTTGTGAATGATCTGAATCCGGATCGCGCCCAGCGGATCGTGAATGAGATTGAGCGCGGCGGGGGCCGCGCTGTCGCGATTGTGGCCGACGTGGCCAACAAATTCCAGTGTGTACACCTGATTGAGACAGCCCGCGCTACGTATGGTCAACTGGATATCCTAGTAAATGGGGCGGGCATCACGCCGACGGCATCCATCCTGAAGATGGACGAATGGGCCTGGGAACGTTGTCTCAACGTCAACTTGAAGGGGGTATTCCTGATGAGCCAGCTTTGCGGCCGGGTGATGGCCGATGAGAACGGCAACCGCGGCGGCGTGATTGTCAATCTCAGCGCCGCCCACAGCGCGGACGATGTGTTAATAGATCGCAGCGCTTATTGGGCCAGCCAGGCCGGCATTGTCGGCTTCACTGGCGCCTGCCGGCGTGAATTCGCTCCGCTCGGCATTCGCGTGCACACACTATTGGCCACCGTCGCATTGAGCGACGACAGCGCGCTTGTCTACCGTATGCCGGCCCGAGAGATCGCTGATGCTGTCTGCCGGCTCTGCTCGCCCATGAGCGCGAGCCGCGATGAAGGGATCATTGTCCTGGATGGGTAACGCGAGGGAGCAGTGTTCGAGCGCTCGGCCAGCGCGCCCAACTTGTGCTAAACTGGGACCATGCCAGATGCCGGTCGTTGGGGACAAAGCAGTCGACGATAACCACCTTGCCTGATCGTCCGCGGAGCGTAACCTTTCTGTTGTGGGGGGTTTTTCTTTTAGGATTATGGAACGCCTTGCGCGCATATGCGCTCAGCGAACAAAGCGCCCTCCTACGCGAGGCGAGCGCGCAGCCCGACCCGGCATGGCGGATCATCTTTTCGCTGCTTTGGGCCGCGCTGTTTGTTCTGCTGGGGGTAGCTTTGTGGTTGCGCCGTCCTGGAGCGCGGCCGGGAATGATGATTTGCGCGGCCATTTACGGCGTTTACAATCTGCTGCTGGGCGTATTACTGGCGCAAGCGCCCGCGGCCAAACAGAGTTGGCCGGCCGGCCTGGCGCTGAGCGTAATCCTGCTCGGGTATATTGCCTGGACGTTGTACCGGCCTGCCAATCGCCGGTATTGGCAGTCTCAAGAAGATAGTTTCGACGAGCCGCCGGAGATGCCATAGGTGGCGTGTCTCAGTCCTGTCGCAGTAGCAGGCAAATCCCTCACTTTCTTGTGAGTCGGCAAGTATCAACCAGGTAGTGACGAGGTAAGCATGGCAACGCCTAAGATCGAGCAATTGCGTCGTTTGCGGGGGCTGTCGCAGGAAGGGGGCGGCCCTGATCGAATCCGGCGGCAGCAGGAACAGGGCAAGCTGACTGCCCGCGACCGATTACAATTGCTGTTGGACAAGGGATCTTTCCGTGAACTGGATCCGTTTGTCGTGCATCGCGAAACGAACTTCGGGATGGCGGACAAGCAATATCTTGGCGACAGCGTGGTAACCGGCTGGGGAACGATCGGCGGCCGGCTGGTTTATGTGTTCAGCCAGGATTTCACGGTATTCGGCGGCAGCCTGAGCGCGGTGCACGCTGAGAAAGTATGCAAAGTGATGGACATGGCCATGCGCAATGGAGCGCCGGTGATCGGCATAAACGATTCCGGCGGCGCGCGCATTCAAGAGGGGGTGGTCAGCCTGGGCGGCTACGCGGACATCTTCCTGCGCAACACCCTGGCTTCCGGCGTCGTGCCGCAGATTAGCGCCATCATGGGGCCGTGCGCCGGCGGGGCGGTCTATTCGCCGGCCCTGACCGATTTCATCTTCATGGTGAAAGAGACCAGCCACATGTTTATCACCGGCCCGGACGTGGTGAAGGCGGTTACCGGCGAGGATGTCACCTTTGAGCAATTGGGTGGGGCGGTGACACATTCCACGAAGAGCGGCGTGGCCCATATGGCGGCAGAAACGGAGTCGGATTGCCTTCTTCTCATCCGGGAGATGGTCAGCTATCTGCCCTCTAACAATATGGAAGAGCCGCCCTTTGTGCCCACGAAGGACGACCCGCTGCGCACCGATGCCTCGCTGGATACGCTGGTGCCGGATAACCCCAACAAGCCCTACGACATCAAAGACGTCATCCATAAGGTCTTCGACGACGGCATGTTTTACGAGATCCAGGAGAACTACGCCGAGAATATCGTGGTCGGCTTCGCCCGCCTGGGCGGGCACAGCGTGGGTATCGTCGCCAATCAGCCGATGGTGTTGGCCGGCGTGCTCGACATCAAAGCCAGCGAGAAGGCCGGTCGCTTTGTGCGCTTCTGTGACGCCTTCAACATTCCTTTAATTGTCTTTGAGGATGTTCCGGGATTCTTGCCGGGGCTCGATCAGGAATATGGCGGGATTATTCGCAATGGGGCCAAACTGCTATACGCCTTCTGTGAGGCGACTGTGCCGAAGATCACGGTGGTTACCCGCAAGGCGTACGGCGGCGCTTACTGTGTCATGAACAGCAAGCATATTCGCGCGGACCTGAACCTGGCCTGGCCCACCGCCGAGATCGCCGTGATGGGGCCGGAGGGCGCGGTAAACATCATTTTCCGGCGGGAATTGGCCGAAGCAGCGGACCCGGCGGCCCGCAAGGCGGAATTGGTGGCACAATACCGCGAGCAGTTCGCCGACCCCTATACCGCTGCTTCCCGCGGCTACATTGACGATGTCATCGAGCCCAGCCAGACCCGACCACGATTGATTAACGCGCTCAATATGCTGCAGAACAAGCGCGATCACAATCCACCGAAAAAACACGGAAACATCCCGCTCTAGAATTACTGCTTCAGCGGTGTCGGCGACACGCGTAAGGTAGCCGGAAAGGCCGGCCGATCACAAGGGCGCAAGTGAAACATGGAAGGATTGCACATCCGACGCTTTGACAAAGTGCTGATCGCCAATCGCGGCGAGATCGCTCTGCGCGTGCTGCGCGCCTGTCACGAGTTGGGCTTACAGACGGTCGCCGTTTACTCCGACGTCGACCGCAACGCGCCGCACGTCCGCTATGCGCACGAGGCCTATCACATCGGCCCCGCCCCGGCCGGCGAAAGCTACCTGGTAGTTGATAAGCTGCTGGAGGTAGCCCGGCGTTCAGGAGCGGAGGCCATCCATCCCGGCTATGGTTTCCTGGCCGAGCGAGCTGACTTCGCGCAGGCATGTTATGACGCCGGTCTGGTGTTTATCGGCCCGCCACCCGGCGCCATCCGTGTCATGGGCGACAAGGAGAAGGCGCGGGCTACGGCGGTGAGCGCCGGCGTGCCGGTCGTGCCGGGCACTGCCGCCAATCTGTCTGTACCGGAGCTGATTGACGCGGCCGAGGAGATGGGCTTCCCGGTGTTGGTAAAGGCGGTAGCCGGCGGCGGCGGTAAGGGGATGCGGCCGGTTACTCAGGTTGAGGATTTGCCGGATGCTATCGCCGCGGCCCGGCGCGAAGCACAGGCCGCCTTCGGCGACGGCAGCGTCTACCTGGAAAAGATGATCACCGACGCCCGCCACATCGAAATCCAGCTACTCGCCGATTCGCAGGGTAATGTGATCCACCTGGGCGAGCGCGAGTGCTCCCTGCAGCGCCGGCATCAAAAACTGATCGAAGAAGCGCCCTCCTTTGTCGTCAATGACGAAATGCGCCAGGCGATGGGCAGCGTGGCTGTTTCCGCCGCACAGGCAGTGGATTATGTCAGCGCCGGCACCATCGAATTCCTGGTCGATCGCGACCGCAACTACTACTTCCTGGAGATGAATACCCGCGTGCAGGTGGAGCATCCGGTTACTGAGCTGGTGACCGGAGTGGACATCGTGCAGGAACAGCTACGCATCGCGCGAGGACGACGGCTGCGCTATGCCCAGGAAGACATCAAGCTGAAGGGCTGGGCGATTGAGTGCCGCATCAACGCTGAGGACCCCTATAACAGCTTCTTCCCATCCACCGGCACGATCTCCAACGTCCAGCTCCCGTCCGGCCCCGGCATCCGCATTGACACGGGCGTCTTTCCAGGCTACCAGGTCACGCCGTATTACGATTCGATGATCAGCAAATTGATCTGCTACGGCGAGACCCGGGGCGAAGCGGTCCTGCGCATGCGGCGGGCGCTGGAGGAATATCGGATCATGGGCGTAAAGACCAATATCCCCTTCCACCAGCACATGATCGACAGCCACCGCTTCCTTTCCGGTCAATTCGATACCCGCTTTGTCGAAGAACGCTTCAGCATGGCCGATCGGGATGCTCTGGACACTCTGGAAGCGGCCATACTGGCCACGCTGGCGGCCCATCAGCAGGGCCAGCAGGCCAGCCAATTCGCGGGATCAGCCAGCCGGCAGGCGGCAAGCAGCAACTGGAAATGGGCCGGCCGATGGCCGCGAGCCGGGCGTTAGCGGCGAGGGAAGGGTTTCTCAGGGGAACAGATGAAATACATAACCAGAGTCAAGGACGAGGAATTTGAGATTGAGATTGAGCGCGACCACGAGATTGTGGTCAACGGCGTGAAGTACGCCATTGACTTCAGCCAGTTGTCTGATCCGGGCACGTTGTCGGTGCTGATCAACAATCGCTCGATTGCGGCCCTGGTGGATGAGGGAAATGAACACTGGGATGTGTTGATACGCGGGGAGTTGTATACGGTGGAAGTGCAGGAGGAGCGTGCCTACCGGCTGTCCCAGGCGCGGGCAACGCTAAACGGCGATGACGAATTGGCCGTCCGCTCGCCTATGCCCGGCCTGATCCTCAAGATTCTGGTCCATGAAGGGATGCCGGTGAAGAGCGGGGATAAAGTCGTCATCCTGGAGTCCATGAAGATGGAGAACGAATTACGCGCCCCGCGCGATGGGGTGGTGCATCATATCCAGGTGGCGCCGGGGGATAGCGTGGAGAAAAATCAGACGCTGGTTGTTATCGGCGAGCACCTCGACCAGCATAGCGCGCCGGACAATAATAGCGCCGTCGCCTGACGGTTGAGCAAGACAAATCTAAGAGATGGCACAACAAAACGAGAAGCTGGAAGTAGAGGTGAAGTTCCCGGTGGCGGACCTGGGTGTGGTGCGCGAGCGCCTGTTGGCCCTTGGCGCAACGGTGAGCGCCCCGCGCGTGCTCGAACGGAACGTGGTCTATGACAACGAAGGACAAGGCCTGAGCCGGAACGAACAGATATTGCGGTTGCGCCGGGACACGCGTGTGCGCCTGACCTACAAAGGATTGCCGAAAGAAGCGCGTCGCTCCGATGCCAGAATACGCGAAGAACTTGAGTTGGAGGTCAGCGATTTCGAGACGATGGCTCTGATTTTGGAACGTCTCGGCTTCTCGGCGGTGCGCACTTATGAGAAATACCGCGAGAGCTTCAGATTGGCCGGAGCGGAAGTAGTATTGGACGAACTGCCGTTTGGGGACTTTGTTGAACTGGAAGGGGATGAGGCCACGATCCGCGATCTGGCCTTACAACTCAATCTGAACTGGGAACAACGTGTGTTGGATAGTTACATTGCCCTGATGGCGATGCTGAAGGAACATCACCAACTCCCGTTCAACGACCTGACCTTTGCAAACTTCCCAGACCGGCAACCCGCGGTCGTCGATATTCTGGGCTGAGCCACGCGAAGCTGAGAGCCAGTCTAGTCCAGGATGACGAGGCTATGATTGGCCGCTTTTTGACGTAGAATTCCTTTTCGATGTGCAACAGTTGGTTCGCCAGATTCAGAGACTCCGGCTACTTGCGGCGGGGAGTGATGGTGTTCCGCCGGCATCGGCCGGCGGGGCGCGGCGACACGGCCGGAATTCGGTCGAATTGGCCGCCGGGTCGAATTATCCCTCTGCTGACCGTGTTTCTCCTGTTAAGCTTGCTATGGGTCAGGGTGAGAGCCGTCTCGGCGCAAACTGAAACGGATACGGGAGAGGCGACCCCGGCAGCGGAATCAACACCGGAAAGACCGCAGGTACACGTCATCCAACAAGGCGAGACGTTATTCAGCATCGCCACACTCTACGGAACTACTGTCGAGGCGCTGCAACTGGTCAACAATATCACCGATGCCGGACTGATCTTTGCCGGCCAGGAATTGATTATTCCGGGAGCTGTAGGGGAATCCGTCTACACCACGCACGCCGTGCAATTTGGAGACACCCTGGCGGACCTGGCGCTGGCGTTTGCGACGACGCCGGAGGAGATCGCCAACGCTAACCGGCTGGTGCGGGCGGACAGCCTCTACGCCGGGCAGGCGCTGGCAGTGATCAGTTACAGCGGCTCACCGGTCCCGGTTCCGCTTACCGGCAGCCCGCACATTGTGCAGCCGGGCGACACCCTGCTGGGCATAGCGGCCGAATATGGGACAAGCGCTGTTGAGCTCGCCCAGGAAAATGGGCTGGTTTATCCGGCGCGCGTCTTCCCCGGCATGCGACTGCGCGTACCGGGAGCCTCGCCCTTTCACAGTTGGCCCGCCGGTTTGCAGACCATACGCGTGCATCCGGTCCCCTGGACGCAGGGAGATACGGTCAGCATCTATCTGGAGACAGAGTCTGATACGGCGCCGCTTGGACGGCTGGGCGATCAAACCCTGCAATTCGCGCCACACGACGCCGGCTTCGCGGCCCTAGTGGGCATTGACGCCTTCACGGAGCCAGGGCTGTACACGTTGCAGATCGAGACGGCTGATGCCGCCGGAGAGCGGCAGCTTTTTGAGCAGCCGGTAGCGGTGCGTTCAGCCGGCTTTCTGACGCAGACGATCACGCTGCCGGAAACCATGTCGGCGCTGCTCGACCCGCAAGTTCGCGCTCGCGAGGATGCGTTTCTCGCGCCGTTCTTTGAGCAGTTCACACCGACCCGTTATTGGGAAGGGCTATGGCAACGACCGGTCTCCACCACCGTTGTGACTGCCGGCTATGGCGGGGCGCGCTCCTACAATGGCGGCCCATTTGACATCTATCACACCGGCATCGACTTTGGGGGCACCACCGGCACGCAGATTGTGGCCCCGGCCAATGGGATCGTCGTGTTCAGCGGCCCGCTGCAACTGCGCGGCAATTCGGTGCTCATCGATCACGGCCTCGGGGTGGTTACCGGCTATTACCACCTGGATCAAATCACGGTGGCGGTTGGGGATGCCGTAGTGCCCGGGCAAGTGATCGGCTATGGCGGCTCAACCGGCCTTTCCACCGGTCCGCACCTGCATTGGGATGTGCGCGTGCGCAATGTGCCGGTTAACGGCGACCAGTGGTTGCGGGAGCCTTTCCCCTGAGCTTCACTGGGGGAAGCCGGCCTATACTGCCGGTGCAAGTTGGCAGCATATTCCCGACATTGCTATAATTCTAATCTGGGGCTAATGGCCCCGAGAGTGGCGCGGCGATTCCTTTGCAGAATGGTCGCGCAGTTGAGCGCCTTCGTCGTTGCGCGCGGGCCTGCTTTCCACCATGACCTTGTGCTGGTTGTGTTTGAATTGAGAGTTCCAATCAAGACGCAGTATGAACGTAGTGATCCAACCTAAGACCCAGACGCCTTCCTACTGGGTCGGTGAGTTTGCCATTGGCGACTCAGATATCGAGCAGCTATATAACCATCTGATGGAGGTGGAGCGCCCACAAACGGCCAAACAACTGGCGCGGGTCATTGTGCACCACCGCCTGAACGAAGAGAAGAACGAGATCAGACGCCGGCTTTCCGGGCGGAGCATTTACCAGCCCAGCCGGAGTTATGAGATTGACGATGAGCTCGTCTTCCCGGCCTTGCAGTTCGCATACGGCAAAGTCGTCTCAGTGCGGGAAGGCGCTAACCCGCAGGATGGCGCGTTTCGCGTGATTGGCGTAGATATTGACGGCAAGGTCAGGGAGTTCGCGTCTGGTCTCCAGAGAGAGCACCCATTGAACCAGGCCAATGGCGACATCTCCACGATCTTCAATATTGACAGCGTGGATGAGGTCATACAGGCGCACGGGGATAGGATCACAGCCGCGTTGAAAGAGGCGCTGGAGAAACGGGAGAGCTTTGTGCGGCTCAGCGACCAGTGGTTCGCGACCGAATTGATGGAAGACATCAATATCGGCCATATGCACCTGGCGGAGGCGGTGCTGGACATGTCCGGCGGCGGTCCACTCTCGACAGATGACATTATCGTGCACCTGGACCTCGACCCGGACGTTGACGTGGAAGTGCAGCGTTTCTCGGTCAATCACGCACTGAAGAACGACAGCCGCTTTGACGAGGTGGCGCCGGCCGGCAAGGTGGCCTGGTATTTGCGCCGCCTGGAACCGGAAGGCGTGCGGGCAACGCCGGAGCGGCTGAAATACACGCCGATCCCCTACGACCGGGCGCTGCTCAGCCCGCAGCTATCCGCCTTGGAGAAAGAACTGGACGATGAATGGTCGGAGCTGCAGACAACCTCCGGCCCGCAGCCGGTGGTGCTCACGCTGACCTACCCCCATCGCTGGGCCGGCACCCTGCCGCTGAGCGCGCGCACCAGCGCGCTCTTCCCGCCGAGCAAGGCGCCTCGCCAATTGGTCACCTTTGTGGACGAGACGACCGGCGACGAGATAAAGGGGTGGGTGGTCCAACAACATCGCTACGTGTACGGTCTCAACGAGTGGTATGCTCAGAATAGTATTCCCGTGGGCGGCTTTGTCAGTCTGCGGCCCGGCCCCGAACCCGGTGTGGTGATGTTCGGCTTTGACCGCCGGCGTGGTCAACGGGAGTGGGTCCGCCTGGCTACGGTCGTGGAAGGCAGTATCAAGTTTGATTTGCATCGCCGGACGATCGGTTGCGGCTTTGATGACCTGATGATTGTCGGCACCGATTTTCTTAGTGTCATGGATGAGGCTTGGCGGCGCATTGAGCGTAACCAGCGCTCAGTCAGCTCGCTGCTGGCTGAACTGCTTCCTGAACTGGCGGCGCTCAACCCGCAAAACAGTGTACACGCGAAAACGTTATACAGCGCGATCAATATGTTCCGCCGGGTCCCGCCGGGGCCGCTCTTCGCCGAACTTGTCCGGCATCCGGCATTTCAGTCGGTCGGCGACCATTACTGGCAATTTGATCGCTCTCGTTGGAGTGGGTGATAGACGTGCAGATCAGCCGCCGGCCGGCTGCGTTTCCGGCGCTTAAGCCCGTTTGCCCATTGCCATACGAGAGAAGGAAATAGCATTGTCTACAAATCCACGGCCGAAGATTGGGGCGCCGGTGCTGCAACAGATGACGCCGGCAACCAGGCTCCACATTGATTTCGATTGGTGGGAGAGGTCCGATCTTGACCTGCGGACCTACCTTTTCACTCGCCTGGGCCTTGACGAAGGCTTCTCTTCTGATGTTGAGCAGCGGGTCGACCTGATCGACCCGACCACCGCGGAAGTAACCCGCATTGATGGCTTTCAATACATGGTGCAGACCTTTTTCAATGATCTGCCGCCTGATTTCTTGCAGAGAAGCTCGCTGGTCGATTCGATATTTTGCGCCCTGTTGGCCAACGGCAACCGGCCCCTGAGCGTGCAAGAGATCGCCGACCGCGTCGAACGCCCGGCAGAAACCATCGTTCGCACGCTGCGGGGGCCGAGCGTATATCAGGGTATCCGGCCAGTCCCTGAAGGCGGATAGGCCGGCTTGATCATACAGGTCCGGCTCAGCGGCTCACTGCGCCGTTACCGACCGGCCAACCTGCCGGGCGTACCGCATCAATCCTTTTCCCTGGAATTGCCTGAGAACAGTGACGTGGCAGCCGTGCTCGCCCGGCTCGAGCTACGCGCCGACTATGTCAGTGCGGCGGCGGTCAATGGGGTGGTAGTCGAGCTGGACCACCCCTTGGGCGAAGGGGACTCGGTCATGCTGGTTCCTCCGGCAGCCGGCGGCTGATAGGTCCGCGGCGACTACCTGATCGCGGCGCTGCCGGTTCCCCGGCAGGTGTGCCGGTTACCCCCGCCTATGGTAGAATGCCGCCGCTCGCTGATGGCACCGCCGGCGAAAGTTGCCGCTAATCATGGAAAGACTCGACTATCTGGCAATCGGCCACATCACACAAGACTTGCTTCCTAACGGGGACAGGGCATTCGGAGGCACGGTCACCTATGCGGCGCAGACGGCAACCGCACTCGGTTGTCGCACCGGCATCATCACCAGCGCCGGCGCCGACGAAGATGTGAAGGCCCTGTTTCGAATCGCCGACCTGCATGAGATCAAGGTCCACTGCGTCCCGGGTAGGCAAACCACAACTTTTGAGAACATCTATTCGGCTGCCGGACGGGTCCAGGTTATCCACCAGGTGGCTGCGGCGCTAGGCCAGGCGGATATACCGGCCGGTTGGGAGCGCGCCCAGATTGTGCACATCGGGCCGGTCGCTCAGGAGGTTGCGCCGGAGACCATCCTCCGCTTCAGCGACAGCCTAGTCGGCCTGACGCCGCAGGGCTGGATGCGCCGTTGGGATGCTTCCGGCTCGGTGATGCCAATGGAGTGGCCGTTGGCGGCGCAATACGTCCCCCTGGCGGCGGCAACGATTATCAGCGAGGAAGACTTGCCGGATGAGGCCGCCTTGGCCCAGTTCAGGGCGTGGGCCCCCATATTGGTCCTGACCAGAGGCCCCGGCGGGTGCGTTGTCTTCATGGACGATGAAGTGAGGCGCGTGCCGGCCGAGGAGGTTCGGGCTATAGAGACCACCGGCGCCGGCGACATCTTTGCCGCCGCCTTTCTCGTCCGATTGCACCAGACGATGGGCAATCCATGGGAAGCCGCGCGCTACGCCAACGAGATAGCCGGTCGCGCGGTTACTCAAAGAACACTGGCGGATAAGATCAGCGCGATCCGGCTGCACAGCGTACATTCCAGCAGATAGATCCACGAGGCAAATCCCGGCAGACGCCGGCTGCTATGGGCAAAGTTTACGCAATCGCAAACCAGAAAGGCGGGGTCGGGAAAACTACCAGCGTAGTCAATCTGTGTGCTTACCTGGCAGCCGGCGGTCGCCGGGTGCTGGCGGTCGATATGGACCCACAGTCCAATGCCACTTCCGGCCTGGGCTTCGACAAGAACGCGATGGAGCCATCCTCCTACGACCTGTTGTTAGGGACCGCCGCGCTCAACGAGGTGATCCGGAGGGACGATGAGCTGGGCATGGACCTGCTGCCGGCCAATCCAGCCCTTTCCGGCGCGGAGGTGGAACTAGTGAATGAAATGGCGCGCGAGTATCGGCTGCAACATGCGCTGCGCTCGGCCCACGAGCGGTATGATTACATCATCATCGACTGTCCGCCGAGTCTCAGCCTGCTGACGATCAACGCCCTGACCGCCGCGCGAGACGGGGTGATCATCCCTGTGCAGTGCGAATACCTGGCGCTGGAGGGGCTGTCGCAGTTGATCCTGACGATCAATATGGTGAAGCGCTATTTGAATCCCGGCCTTGAGGTGCGCGGGTTGATCCTGACCATGTATGACAGTCGCACCAATCTCAGCCGGCAGGTGGTCGAGGAGGTGCGCGCGCACTTTCCGGGTAAGGTATTTCGCACCATCATCCCGCGCAACGTGCGGCTCAGCGAGGCGCCCAGCTACGGTCAACCGATTAATCTCTATGCGCCGGCCTCGCCGGGCGCGATCGCCTATCAGGTCTTGGCCTCTGAATTACTGCAAGGCGACAGCGCCCTGGTTGGAGCCGTTTAGGAGGAGTGCGGGATGAGTAAGAGACGGGGCCTGGGGCGCGGCCTGGGGGCGCTGATCCCCAGCCAGGAAGAAGCCGGCGAAGCGGCAGTGGATCAGGGTCTGCGGATGGCCGATGTGCAGGCCATTCAGCCGAACCCGCACCAGCCTCGCTCCTCGATCGACGAGGCTGCCCTGCAGGAACTGGCCGACTCTATCAAGGCGCACGGCCTGATCCAGCCGCTGGTCGTGCAGGCGGCAGGAGCCGAGCGCTACACGCTGATCGCCGGCGAGCGCCGCTGGAGAGCCAGCATATTGGCCGGGCTGGGCCAGGTGCCGGTGGTAGTCAAGGAAGCGTCGCCGCAAGAGATGCTGGAGTTGGCGCTGATCGAAAACATCCAGCGGGCGGATCTGAATCCCCTGGAAGAGGCGCACGCCTACCAGCAACTCATCGAGGGATTTGGGTTGACGCAGGCCCAGGTTGCCCAGCGGGTCGGCAAGAGCAGACCGGCTGTCGCCAATGCCGTCCGGCTGCTGAATTTGCCGGCGGCCATCCAGCAAGCGGTGACCGATCAGCGCATCACCGGCGGTCACGCCCGCGCCCTGCTCCCCCTGGCTGATGAGCAGGAGCAGACGCTGGCGCTGGAGCATATCGTCAGGCAGAATCTGAGCGTGCGCCAGACAGAGGCGCTGGCGCAGACGGCGCTCCTCGGCTTGCCGGACAACGTGCGCCGGGCGCTGTTGAAGGGTGAGATCAGCAATGAGCATGCGCGTCTCCTGCAGCCGCTGCCGGAGGGACAGGCGCAGGCCGTGTTGCACAGCATTACCAGGAATGAACTATCCGTGGCGCAGACCGAGCGGCTGGTCAACAAGATGTTGGCCGCCGCGAAACCGAAAGCCGCCCACAAGCCGGGCAAAGGGCCGGAACTGCTCGCTCTGGAGTCCCAGTTCCGCGAACGACTGGGCTTCAAGGTCGATATCAATCAGGGCGCTAAAGGCGGACAAATTGTGATCTACTATTATTCAGAAGAGGATTTGCAGACGATCTATGACGTTATTATCGAACGAGGCGATTAGCCGGCGACGATATTTCGACATTCCCTGTCAGAGAGTATGAAAGACAATGGCAATTAAACTAAAGCGACCGACGCAAATTCAGGCTCTACGCGAATCCGGCCGGCTGGTCGCCGAGACGTTCCGCGAAATCGAGAAGGAGATTCGCCCTGGCGCGCGCCTGTCCGACCTGGACCGCGTCGCCGAAGAGTATTTGCGCAGCCGCGGCGCGGAACCGCTATACAAGGGCTATCGCGGCAATCCCCCTTCCCATCCCCCATTTCCGGGAGTCATTTGCGCTTCGATTAACGAAGAGATTTGTCACGGTCTGCCGGACGAGCGAGCGCTGCGCAATGGCGATATCGTAGGCATCGACATCGGTCTGATTTACAACGGCTGGTGTGGCGATGCCTGCATCACTTACCCGGTGGGCGTCGTCTCGCCGGAAGGGCAGCGGCTGCTGGCAGTGGCCCAAGAGTGCCTGCGACTGGGCATTGCCGCCGCGCAGCCGGGCCGGCGCCTGACGGACATCGGCGCGGCCGTCCAGGCATATGCTGAACGGCATGGCTTCAGCGTGGTGCGCGACTGGGGCGGGCACGGTGTCGGTCGATCCCTGCATGAAGAGCCGTCTGTGCAGCATGTTGGCCCTCCGGGTCGCGGCCCCCGGCTGCAACCCGGCATGGTGTTCACCATCGAACCAATGATCAACGCCGGCGGGCCGGCCTGGCGCTTGCTGGAGGACGGTTGGACGGTGGTCACAAGCGATAGTCATCTGTCGGCCCAATTTGAACACACCATCGCCATCACTTCCAGCGGGCCTCTCGTTCTCACCGAGCTTTGAGTCCCGACTTCCCCTGCGCCTACCCGGAAGCTGACAAAGGAATTTACCCATGGACGACAGACAATTGATTGCCGAAAAGCTCACACAGGCCACAGCCATCCTGAACGAGTTTGATGTAGATGTCTGGCTGACTTTTGTGCGCGAGACGCCGCTGTCACCGGACCCGGCGCTGGAGCTGCTGCTGGGCTCGCACCTGACCTGGCACTCCGCTTTCGTGCTCGGCCGGAGCGGGCGGCGGACAGCCATTGTCGGCTATTACGACGCTGAGAACGTGCGTAACCTCGGTCTGTATGAGGTCATCGGCTACCATCAGGGCATCGCTGAACATCTGCGTGGGCTGCTTGAGGAATTGCAGCCGCGGCGGATCGCCGTCAACTACTCGACCAGCGACGTGGCCGCGGATGGGTTGTCGCACGGGATGTACCTTTCACTGGTGGAGATGTTGGCCGGCACGCCGTATGCCGACCGTTTGATCTCCGCCGAAGATATCATCGGAGCCTGGCGCGGACGCAAAAGCCCGATTGAGATCGCCCGCATGAACGAGGCCATCCGGGTCACAGAGCGGATCTTCGACGAGGTGGAGCAATTCGTCCGGCCCGGCATGACCCAGCGCCAGATTGCCGACTTCGTGCACGAGCGTGTGGACGGCATGGGACTGGGCTATGCCTGGGAGCGGCAATATAACCCGATCGTCACCTGCGGCCCCAGCTCGCCGGTGGGGCACGCCGCGCCGGGCGATGTCGTGCTTGAGAAGGGACACACCCTGCATATGGACCTGGGGGTAAAGAAGAACGGCTATTGTTCCGACTTGCAGCGGATGTGGTATGTGCTGCGGGATGGCGAAAGCGTGGCCCCGCCGGCAGTGCAGCGGGCATTTGACGTGGTGCGGGGGGCGATACTGGCCGGCGAAGCCTCGCTGAAGCCTGGCGTCCCCGGCTGGCAGGTGGATGAAGTGGCCCGCGAATTTGTCACTGATAACGGCTATGACCAGTATATGCACGCTCTCGGCCATCTGCTGGGCCGGTCAGCCCACGACGGCGCGACGGTCCTCGGGCCGCGCTGGGAGAAGTACGCCATGATCTGCGAGCGACCGGTTGAGGCCGGCAACGTCTTCACTCTGGAACTGCATGTGCAGATCCCCGAGCGGGGTGTGATGAGCCTGGAAGAAGATGTGCTGGTAACTGAAGAGGGCGTGCAATACCTGAGCCATCCGCAGACGGAACTGCGCTACATTCGTTGAGAACGCCCGCCCCTGGCGCCCCGGGAATCCTCAAAGCGCCATGCCGTCGAGGCGCTGGGTGTCCCGTTTGCGCGTTCGTCGCCTAGCCGCTATGATGCTACGGATCAAGCCAAACGATTAACCACATCAGAATTCTTGGAGAACCAAATGTCAGCATTGAAAAACCTGTTCGTTGTCGCTATCCATTTTCTCGCTTTTGGCGCCGGCATACTGCACTGGTCAGATGCGCAGGCGACGGAGAAGCAGCCGGCCGAAGCGTCCTTAACAAAGGATGCTCCGACGGGGTTTAGCGAGTTTGCTTATCTGCCGCTGGTTACGGCGCGGGATCGCCTCTACCCGCCCAACTGCCTGTTCCTGGAGCAAGACGGTGTCATTATAATGGAAGTGGAGTCGGGGCCTTTTGATCATCCCGACTGGCGACTCGAGAACGATATCCCGACTGATTACGTGAGCGAGGGATACATGGTGTGGCGCGGCATCGAGTACCTGGGCACGCCGGGAATCGCGCCGGCTGCCTTCCCCCTGCGGGTCACCAACCCCGGCGAATACAGGCTGCAGATCCTGAACTGGCACCAGGCCCCGCAGAATGACCAGGAAAACGATGTCTGGGTGCGCATGGATGGCGGCGAATGGGTCAAGATGTTCTCCCCCTTCAGCGGCGTCTGGAGCTGGCCCGTCATCATTGATTACGGCAACCACAATTTTGCCGATCCGGTCTTCTTCCTGGGCGCCGGCGATCACGTGCTGGAACTGTCCGCACGCTCTAAAGGCTTCCGCATGGACCGCATGGACCTGCACCTACCCGGCGCGCCCGGCATGGACTTGTCGCGCCCGGAATCACAATGCGTGGCGCCCTGACCTTTTGAGATGTTTTTACAGACGCTCGACCGTCATTGCCGGCGGAACCCGGACAAGATCGCGCTGGAGTTCCTGCCGGTTATCGGCGTCTCCGCTCTGGACGCACGGATCAGCTACGGCGAGCTTGAGCGGGAGGTAGGCCGCACCATGGCCTATCTCCGGCGGCTCGGCGTGCAGCCGGGCGATCGGGTGGCGCTGCAGCTGCCCAAATGCCTGCCCTTTATCTACCTGCACCTGGCGGTGATGCGTCTCGGCGCCATCAGCCTGCCGCTCAACCCGGCTTATCCAGCGGATGAGCTGTCCTACTTTCTAAGCGACGCCGGCGTCTCCGTCTATATCACCGATGAGGCCCACCGCGAGCAGGTATGCGCCATGCTGGGCGACCTGCCGGATTTGCGCGAGTGCGTTTTCCTGCAACCGGAGAGACCGGAGCACTTTCTCTCGTTGTTGAGTGGGTCGCCGGCTATCAGCGATGCCGCTCCCCCCGTAGAGCTGGACACAACGGCCCTGATGATCTACACCAGCGGCACCACCGGCAGGCCGAAAGGCGCGGAGATCACCCACGGCAACCTGGCTGCCAATCTGGAAGCTCTGCACGTCGCCTGGGGCTGGCAGGAGGATGATGTCCTGCTGCACGTGCTGCCCATCTTTCACGTCCACGGGCTGGTCGTGGCGCTGATGGGCGCGCTGTACGCCGGGGCGACCACATTGTTCCTGCCCCGCTTCGACGCCGAGTTGACCCTGCAGACGCTGGTCCGCCGGCGCTGCACCGTGTTCATGGCGGTGCCGACCATCCACCGCCGGCTGTTGGAAGTGCCCGATCCCGATCGCTTTGACCTGCGCCATATGCGCCTACTCACCTCCGGCTCCGACCGGCTGCCGGATGATGTCTTTGCCGGCTTCCAACGAGCCTTCGGACATACCTTGTTGGAGCGTTACGGCATGACGGAGACCGGCATGAACCTGTCCAACCCGCTGCGCGGCGAGCGACGGATTGGCTCGGTGGGCCTGCCCCTGCCGGGGGTGGAGGCGCGCATCGTGCATCCCGAAACCGGCGCGCCGCTGCCCGACGGCGAGATAGGGGAAGTGCAGATCCGCGGCCCGCACGTTTGCAAGGGGTATTGGCGGCAGCCGGAGAAGTCCGCCGAGGCCTTCACTGCGGACGGTTGGCTGCGCACGGGCGATCTCGGCTTGCGCGAAGCCGACGGCTATTTCACCTTGAAGGGGCGGGCCAAGGATTTGATCATCACCGGCGGGCTGAATGTCTACCCGCCGGAAGTAGAGCGCATTCTGCGGGGCGCGCCGGGCGTCTCCGCCTGCGCAGTCATCGGCTGCCCCGACCCTGAATGGGGCGAGCGGGTGGTTGCGGTCGTTGTCCCCGACCCGGCCTGTCCGCCGGCGGCAGAGTCGCTGGTGGAGCTTTGCCGGTCGCGCCTGGCGACGTACAAATGCCCGCGCGAGGTGCGCTTTGTGGACGATCTTCCCCGCAACGCCCTGGGCAAGGTGCAGAAGGCGATTTTGCGCCGGGAGATTTGCGCTTCCCCATAAGGAGTTACGACAAAAGAGACAAGAAACCCCGCCGGACTGTGTTCGATGTCAGCGCTGACACCGAACGAGACCGGCGGGGTTATTTTACGCGCGCATTTTTCCCGGAAACTTACCAGCGTCACCTGCCCAAAGCCGGCAAGGTGGTTTCCGGGAAAGTGGCGCTATTCGCCGCCGGGCGTCACTTCCACATCCTGTTTCTGGAAGTTTTCGCCTCTCGTGTCCAGATCGCTGAGGCCCTCCAGCGCTTCCTGAGCCAGGTCGGTGCGCAGGGCGGCGTCATCCGGCGTCTCCTGCAACACGTCGAAGTCCAGGCTGATGTCCACTGTCTGCTGGTAGATGTCCGGGTTCATGATCCCGATGCCGTCCGGCGATGGCCAGATGAGCGCGTTGATCTCATTCAGCTGCCAGCGCATGTGCCCTTCACCGAGCGTCGAGCCGTTGTCCAGGACAATTTGCACGCACTCGTCGAAATTGTCCCGGCAATAGATCCAGCCACGGAAGGAGGCGCGCAAGAAGCGTGCAGCGATGTCTTCGTTGCCTTCCTCAGCCAGCCAGCTTTCGCGGGCAAAGACATGATCCTGCAACATAGCGGTGCCGACGTCGTTGTAATCGAAGACGGTGAAGTCCGCCGGCTGGTAAAGCTCGCCGGTATCGGGATTCGTCGCCTCCAATAACTGGGCGTATTCGTTGTAAATCTCAGCCTGGGCCACGTCAATCTCGCGGTTCAGCAAGAGGGACATGTCAAACGGCTGCTGCACGATGGTCACCTGATCGGGATCGTTGGGCTCAATGCCGAACTTGCGCAGCGCGGCAAAGACCTCCCATTCATTGCCGAAGCCCCAGGTGCCGACCCGTTTGCCGCGCCAATCATCAACAGTGGCGATACCGGAATCAGCCCATGCCACCTGCAACGTGCCGCTGCGCTGGAATATCTGGGCGATATTGACCAGGTCAGCTCCCTGCTCACGAGAGGCCAGCATCTTGGGTACCCAGGCAATGCCGAACTCAGCGTCGCCGGCTGCCACCACCTGTTGCGGGACAATTTCCACCGCCCCTTCCAGGATGGTCACGTCCAGGCACTCATCTTCATAGAAGCCCTGTTCCTGGGCGGCATAATAGCCGGCAAACTGCGACTGCGCCACCCATTGCAGCTGCAACGTCACCGGGGTCAGCTCTTCACACTCCTCTTCGCTGGTTGTGCTCACGGTGGCTGTGCGCGGCTGCGCGCAGGCCACTGAGATCACAACCGCCACGGCCAACAATACTACTGCTAAGGTCATCAGACTGGAACGCTTCATTTGCTTCTGTCCTCCTTACTGATTCCGACACCAATCCATCATTCGGTCTTCAGCCATAATCGAATTATATCCAGACACCTCCTTCATCTTCAACGCCGAGTCATTCATCTGCACTGCGTATTGAAGCGTGCCAGGGAATTGTCCTGCGCTCAATAAACAAGATAACCAGATAAAGGCTAACGCCGACAATACAGGCCACAATGATGGCCGCCCAGGCAGCGGCAAACCGAAACTGTGCCGCTTGCTGCGTGATATAGACGCCCAGCGCCGAGCGGTTGCCGCCAAAATACTCGCTGACCACTGCCCCAATCATGCTCAGCGAAGCCGCTACTTTCAGGGCGTTGAAAATATAGGGCAGCGCATTGGGCACGCGCAACTTATACAGTACCTGGAATTCGGTCGCCGCGTAAGACGCCATCAATTCATGGGCGTTGGGATCAACCAGGGTCAACCCGCGAACGGTGTTGATCATGGTAGGGAAGAAGACGATTATGGCCACAATCACCATTTTGGAAAAGGGATTGTCAATCCCAAACCAATTGTTGACGATGGGGGCGAAGGCAATGATGGGCACCGAATTGGCGGCGATGGCAAAGGGCATCATCGATTCACTGACGATGGTCCATCGAGCGGTAGCCAGTGCCACCAGGACGCCCAGGCTACAGCCGATAAAGAAGCCGCCCAGGGCCTCTTTGGTGGTAAACCAGCCGATATGCATGAGCAGCTCGAAGTTATCAATGAAGGTGGAGAGGATGGCAGAGGGCGCCGGCAGTAGGAAGGCCTGTATATCAAACAGCCGGACGAACAATTCCCAGAGCAGGATCGCCGCCGCGAAGATGGCGATTGCCGGCAGATAGCGGCGCAACCAGCTTCCCGCCCTGGACGGCGCAAGCGCGCGGTCCACGGCTATGGCCACATCGCTGAAGCCGGTGGCATCCACTTCCGCGCCGGCCGGCGGCTGGCCGATATGCTGTTCGGTCATGCGTTGATTCCTTCGGCGGCGCGCAAGGCTTCGCGGACGGTGTTAACCAACTCGAAATAACGCGGCTCCTCGCGTGTCTCAAAGGTGCGCGGCAATGGCACATCGATGTCAATGATCTCGGTGATCCGCCCGGGCCGGGCGGACATCACCACCACCCGGCTGGAGAGAAAAACCGCTTCGGCGATGCTGTGGGTGACGAAGATGACCGTGGTGTGCGTGTGCTGCCAGATGTTCTGCAGCTCCATGTTCATCCGTTCGCGGGTCATCTCATCCAGCGCGCCGAATGGTTCATCCATCAGCAGCAAACTGGGCCGGGTCGCCAGCGCGCGGGCAATGGCGGCGCGCTGTTGCATGCCGCCGGACAATTGCCAGGGGTAGTGATGCTCAAAACCCTTAAGCTCAACCATGTCCAGCATTTCCTGCGCCCGCTGCTCCCGCTCATGCCGGCTAACCCCGTGCAACTCCAGCGGCAGGGCTACATTCTGCAACACCCGCCGCCACTCATACAGCACCGGCGCTTGAAAGACCATGCCGTAATCCTGATCCAGCCGCGCCTGATGGGGCGGCTTGCCGTTTACCACAATCTCGCCGGTCGTGGGGGTAACCAGGTCCCCGACCAGCCGCATCAGGGTGGATTTGCCGCAGCCGGATGGCCCAATCAATGAAACGAACTCGCCGGCCTCGATAGTCAGATCGATGCTCTGCAGGGCGACTGTCTGGCTCGCGTTGCCCTGGCCGAATGTCTTGCTCACACCCTTGATTGTGACGATCGGATTGCTCATTACCACACTGACCTGAAACCCCTCTGGCTAGCGCACACGGCCGCTACTGGTCTACCGCCCGAAAGCGGCCGCGCAGGACCAGCCGTTCGGCCAACGAAATGATCAGAAAGAAGCCGATGCCCACCAGCGCCGAGACGACGATCGCCGCCCATAGACGGGCAGGGCCGGAGATGTAGTACGAGTTGAAGTTCAAAATTGCGCCGCCCAGACCATCGCGGATACCGGAGGGTAGCTCACCAATGATGGCCCCGACTACGCTGGCTGTGGCGGCGATCTTCAGAGCCGTGAAGATGTACGGCAACGCGGAAGGAGCGCGCAATTTCCAGAGTATCTGCCGGTCGGTCGCCGCGTAGGAGTGCATTAACTCGACCGCGGTCGGATCCGGCGAACGCAAGCCGCGCAGCGTGTTGATGGTCACCGGGAAGAAGGTCAAATAGGCGGCTATGACTGCCACCGAGAGCCAGCCGGCCTGCAACCAGATAATGACCATCGGTGCAATTGCCAGGATGGGCACCGTCTGTGAGGCCACCACATAAGGCATGCAGCCACGTTCCAAGAGGCCGTGTTGGCTGAACAGGGTGCCCAATGCCAGACCCAACAGCGCCCCAAACGTGAAACCGATGAGTGCCTCGCGAAAGGTGAACAGCGCCGCGCTGAACAACACGGAGATTAGCGGCGGGCCGTTCCGCCGAGCGGGATTACCGAAGGTCTCGGCAATATCCCAAACGTGCGGGAGGTTTAGATCCGACGCGATCTTGAAGTGATAAGGGGGATCGTGCGCCAGCCCAAGTGGGTTTGAATCGGGACGCCAGGGGTCGCCGCCCAACCACTTCAGCCCCTCCCAGACGAGTGCGATCAGGAGCAATATCAGCAGAAAAGAGAGAATCCGGCGCAGTGGGCCCGGTAGACGCACGCGGCGAGTTGAATCGAGAGCAGGCGCGGGTGATGCTGCAGAGGCCATCCTGCGGCAAACTTTATTGGAAAGTCAGTGTCGTGTCAATTCCCGCCCGGCTTTGCGACATGGCTCGGCTTCATTTGCGGACGCTGTCCCTGCCTGCCGGGTTGTGGCTGCTCCCTTCGGCAAGCAGCAATGGAGCATCGCATGCTCCCAAAGGACAAGAGCCTGCGTCTTGCCAGCAGGCTCTCGCTCGGTAATGTGTGGAGGTCTTTTCCAGGGGTCGTGTGCGCGCGAGTTGGGCTCTTCCGGCGAGATCGCCCGGGTTGTCGGCGTACCGTCCACCGTTATGGCCCCATGGGCGCTCGTGCAGGTGATCTCTTCCGCGTGCGCCGAGCGAATGCCGGTGAATGCCACCACCATCAGCATTGAGAACATCACATCAGCCAACTTTTTCACGGTCCAATTGAGGGCTCAGGCTGGGCGCTTCAGCCTCTTCGGCCAGATTCTGCCTACGACCGTAGAGGCAGAGAGCGCCTACAGCATCGAGCTACTTGTGAACGGACGGGAACGCGGCTTTGCGGAAGCATGCTTGGATCTTCCCAACCTGACCGACCAGATGGCGCATCTTCAGACAGCCCATCTCCTTGATACCGCCGGGTTAAGCCAACTGGTGGAACGGGCGGGCTTGCTGGTGCGCCGGGATTCGTGCCGGGCGAAACAGTTGACGGCCGTCTGTCTGAACATCGCGGAAGACGCCGGCATCCCCGGCGTCACGCCCCGTGCCGCTTACTTGAAAGCCCAGGCCCAAGTGCTTACCGGCGACCTGGATAGCGCGCTGCAACTGGTGCCGGCGGCCTACGCCGATATCCGGCAAGCGGTTAGGAGCATGCGGCGCTGGCTACCCATGCGGGCCTGATGCACATCCTGGCTAATTCCGGGAAATGTCAGCCGGCGCTGGCGGCCGGGCAAGCCATCCTGACCGGACCGGTAAGGATCCGCCGCCTGAATACATGACCTTGGCTGCCCAGGCCACGCAGAACACGGAAGTGATCATCTATGCCTTTGAGAATGGCGCGGATGTGATTAGTCTCAGCCTCGAGACCACTGAGGAAACCGAATCGCCGCGCCGGGCGAGGGCATTCACAGTACGTTTCCGGTTGACGGCTATGCGCAATGGCAGGGCACCTCAATGGCCACGCTGTTTGTCGCCGGGCAGGTCGCCCTGATCCGTAGCGTGGCTCTCACCATGTCGGTCAGCGAGATCCTGGCCTTGATCCAGTCAAGCACTCAGCCGATTGATGAACAAAACCCTGGATACGAGGGTCAGTTGGGAGCCGGGCACATACAGATCGGCGAAAGCGTAGATTGGGCTGAACCGGTCTTCGAATGGAGTTACCTGCCGCTGATGGTTCGGCAGGAAGGACGTTGATCCTGCCGGCTACCCTTGCCCGGCTTCCTGCACCAACTCCCACAGCCGGCCCGGGCTGAGCGGGATCTCCAATATCTCCAGCCCCGGCATCTGCAGCGCGTCTTCGACGGCCTGGGCATAGAGCGGGCCGACCGGGATCGCGCCGGCTTCGCCCGCCCCCTTGATGCCCAGGGGATTTAGCGGCGATGGGGTTGACTCGTGCCCAATCTCCATCCGGGGCACGTCCAGCGCCGTGGGAATGAGGAAGTCCATGAAAGAACCGCTCAGCAACTGCCCGTCGTCGTCAAAGACCAGTTGCTCAAAGAAGGCGTTTCCAATGCCCTGGGCCACGCCGCCATGAATCTGCCCGTCCAGGATAAGCGGATTGATCACCTCGCCGCAATCGTGTACGACCGCCATCTTCTTGATCTCGATCAGCATGGTCTGCGGATCCACCTCCACAATCATGGCGTGTACGCCGCTGGCAGTCGCGCCCCTTTCCGGCCCGAAGTAGTTGCTGGATTCCAGCCCCGGCTCGGTTCCCGGCTTCACCGCGCCGCGCAGGGGGTTGGCTTCCTGGGCCAGCTTCCCCAGGGATACGGCGCGGTCGGGGACGCCTCTCACGCGCGCTTCGCCGTCTACCAGCTCCAGGTCTTCTTCCGCTGCTTCCAGGTAGTCGGCCGCGTGGCGCAGGATCTTCGCCCGCACATCTTTGGCCGCTTCGTTGACCGCGTTGCCGGCCACCACCGCGCCCCGGCTGGCGAACGTGCCGGCGCCCCAGTAGAAGTGATTGGTGTCCCCGCTGACCAGGTCAATGTCGCGCACATCCACTCCCAGCTGCTCGGCGACAATCTGGGCGAAGCTGGTGAAATGCCCCTGGCCCTGTGTGCCCACGCCGGTGGCTACGGAGACCCGCCCGCCGGCCTGCACCTGCACCCGTGCGCCTTCGTATGGGCCGATACCGGTCCCTTCCACATAAGCCACCACGCCGATGCCAACATGCTTCCCTTCGGCGCGCAGCCGGGGCTGTTCTTCAGACAAGAACTGCTCATAACCAATTAACTGCAAGGCCTTGTCCAGCACCGGCTCATAATTGCCGCTATCGTAGGCAAGGGGGGCGAAGTCCTGGAAGATGATCTCGTTGTTATAGGGGAAGGCGTCCGGCGGGATGAAGTTGCGCCGGCGAATCTCCACCACAGAGATGCCCAGCTCTTTCGCCGCCAGGTCCAGCAGGCGTTCGATGACGAAGACGCCGTGTTGGCGGCCCGCGCCCCGGTAGGGGGTCACAATCGGCTTGGTGGTGAACAGCGCTTTGAACTCGGAGTAATAGTTGGGGATGTGATAAGGGCCCAACAGCGTGCACTGGCTGTTCAGCGGCACCGTCAGGCCGTATGGCATATACGCGCCGCCGTCATGCAGGAAGACATCATGCACGCCCAGCAGCCGGCCCTCGGCGTCAAACGCGCCCTCTGCCCAGTGGATCTGCCCGCGCTCCTGGGTGGTAGCGACGAAATTCTCGGCGCGATCTTCGATCCACTTGACGGGCCGGCCCAGGCGCATGGCCACCCAGGGCACGAGCACTTCCTCCGGGTAGAACATCATAATCTTCGGCCCGAAGCCGCCTCCGATGAAGGGGGCGATGACCCGCACGCGGTTTTCCGGCAGGCCGAGCATGTCCGCCAGCCCGTTGCGAATCGGTATCGGCGCCTGCGTCGTGTCCCAGATCGTAAGCTGCTGCGCTCGCCTGTCCCACTGGGCCACGATGCCTCGATTCTCCATCGCCGCGGCGGTACCGCGATCATAAGCGAAGCGACGGCGGATCACCAGGCTTGCCGCGGCCTTCGCCGCCTGATAGTCGCCCTTCTGCTGCACCACGTGCGCCCCTACATTGTCCTGCAGGTCATCATGCACGCGCGGCGCGTCCGGCTGCACGGCCGCCTCCAGGTCGACCACGGCCGGCAGCGGATCATAGTCGACGTAGACATCGGCGACCGCGTCCTCGGCGATGTAACGGCTCTCGGCCACCACCATGGCCACGATCTCCCCCACGTGGCGTACCTTGTCTTGGGCCAGCGGCACCTGGGTGCGCTCGTGGAAGACCGCGCCGGCTACCGGCGGCGGCGAGACGAGCAACGGCCCGTGCTGCCAGTAGTCACCCAGGTCGGCGGCAGTGTAGACCGCCAGCACTCCCTCGCGCTCCAGGGCGGCGGAAGCGTCAATCGCGTCCAGCCGGGCATGCGCGTAGGGGCTGCGCACAAAGGCGGCGTGCGCCATGTCCGGCAGGTGCACATCATCCACAAATAGCGCCTGACCGGTGAGCAGCTGGGGATCCTCATTTCGCTTCAGCCGCTTGCCGAAATACCTGGTGGTCATCTTTGCCTGTCCTCCGCTGAAGCAGCTCTACTTCTATGATGCGCCAAGCACGCGGTACGCGAAGCGCATGAACAGCTCCTGGTGGGCAATTGCCAGGTTCACGTCCATCGCGCCGCCGGCGTGGCCCGCGTCAAACCAATGCACCGTAATATCTTTGCCCAGTTCCCGCAGCTTCCGCTCGTATAGCTCAATGGGCCGGGCCGGCGTGCGCGTGTCGTTTCGCCCCTGAATGATCATGATCGGAGCCTGCACGCGCTCGGCGTAAGTGATGGGTGAGCCGTCCGTGTAGCGCTCGGGAACCTCTTGCGGTGTGCCGCCGAACAGGGCCACCTGGAAACCGCGCAGCATCTCCGCGGAATCTTCATACTGGATCGTCCAATCCGCAATCGCCACGCCGGCCATGCCGCCGGCCCACAATGACGAACGTTTGCCCAGGGTCATCAGGGTCAGGAAGCCGCCGTAGGACCAGCCGGTAAGCAGCACGGCTTCCGGCCGGGCAATGCCCTGCTCCAGCAACCAGGAGCGGGCGGCGACGATGTCCTCTACTTCCCAATGCCCCACGTTCCCGAAGATCCGACTTTGAAACTCCCGGCCAAACGTGGCGCAACCGCGATAGTTGACGGACAACCAGGCAAAGCCATGATCGAGCCAGGCTTGGCTCTCCGGCATGAACACCTCGGTGCGCACGCCCCCCGGCCCGCCGATCATCTCGATAACGGCAGGGAACGGCCCCTCTCCCTCCGGTGTCGCCAGCCAACCCTGGATCTCCTGTCCATCGCTGGAAGGAAAGGTCACGGAACGCCAGGGCCGGCCCGGGGGAGCTTCAGCGGCCGCCAGCACCACGCGCTGCGGCTCCCCACTTGCGCCGTCCAGAGCCAGCAGGCGGGGCCGATGCGTTCCATCCTGTAAATGCGCGTAGATGTCGCCGTCCTCCACAAAGTAAGCACCGGAAATTGTGCCGCTCGGGTGTTGAAGCCGGGTCAGCGTGCTTGCTGAAAGGTCGTAGACGTAGAACTGCTGGACGGCGTCAGCGAAATGGCGCACCAGGATGCGCCGGCCGTCATGCGACCAATCGAAGGCGCTGGTTGCGCCGGTCAGCTCCGGAAAGACGAGGTCGCGCCGCTCGCCGCTCAGCGGATCCCAAAGCAGCAACTGCTCGTAGCCGCTGCGATTCGTATGGGCGAGCACCCGGCTATCGCCCGGCACAGGCGAAAACTTGATCGGCGTGATGCTCGTGTGATCGCCGTCCCACAACTCACTGATCTTGTCGCCGGTGTGCGTGTCGAAGGCCAGCAGCGCGAAATCCGGCCGGTCGCTCTTTTCCGTGGAGGCGACGACCGCAATGGCCCCATCGTGCGAGAGAAGCGGGCCGAAGTAGAGTCTCCTGCTGTGGTAAAGCAGCCGGCACTCACCTGCGTTGCCTTCCGGATCGAGCGCTGCCACATAGAGGTGAAAGCCCTCTCGCGTGCCGGCGGTAAGGCCGAGCATGCTGCCATCGCGGCTGAGTGCGAAGCCGGCGGGAGAATAGGGGGGTAAGTCCGGCGTGACATCTTCCACCTCGCCCCCTTCATAGGGCAGGCGCACAAAGTGGCCGATCTCGTTGCCCTGCTCGTCCTCCAGATAATAGACGAAGCGCCCGTCCGGCGAGAAGAAGTAAGATTGGATGCCCCCAGGCCGGTTGGTAAGCTGTTCGCGCTCGTTCGTCGGCACATGCCAGCGATAGAGTTGCGCGCGGCCGCTTTCGTTGCTATGCACCAGGCCGCGCGCCGGGTCCCGAGCGGCGATGGCGCTGCCGGCAATCCAGGGAGCGCGGAATCGCTCTCTCCAGGGAGCGCGATCATCCAGGTTCAACGGTTGCATCAGTCCAGCGATCCCGGTCATCATTCGGTGAAGGCCACCGCGCGACAGAAGGCTGCTTCGCCGCCGCGGAACTTCCAGGGGAAACAGCCCAGGGTGATGCGCCGGTTATGCAGATCCGGCCGGCCGATCTCGCCGCCCAGGTTCTCGACGTGCACGCAATCGTGCGGGAAGAGGGCATTGTGTGTCAGCTGGTAGGCGGAATCGGGGAACAATACGTCGACCTGGTCCGCGCCGAATTTCTGCTCCACCTGCGCGCGCACCCGCTGCCAATGCTCTAGCCCACCTTTGCCCAAGAAGCGGCCAATGGGCAAATTCATCGGGTGGTCGGTGGAGATCATGTCCACGCCCCACAGATGGACCTTCTTCGCCAACAACCAGTCACAGATGCTGTAGTGCGGGCCGGGATGGCGATGGATGTACTTCTCCTCATCCGGCGCATCTCCGAACTGGGCGTACTTGTGCCAGCCGGTATGGATGAAGAGAATATCGCCTTCGCGCACCTCCACCCGCTCCTCGATCATCTCAGGGGTGAAGATGGCCAGCTCATCCAGCACATCGCTCAAATCAACGATGACGCCTTCGCCGTACAGCCACTCCAGCGGCAACTGGTCAACGGTCTTGCCGCCGGTGACGAAATGGCGCGGTGCGTCCAGATGCGTGCCCATGTGGTTGGAGGTCATGATGTATTGCGCATTGACCCCATGTTCCGCCTTGCGCTTGATGTACTTCACCTCGAAGGGCGGGTAAAAGGGCCAGAAAGGGGCATCCTGGTTCAGGGGTTGGGATAAGTCGTAAATCTTCATTGTCTCCTCGTAAGCGTCCAGTTTCCCGGAAAATGATTGAGGCTGCCAGACCAATGTGGTTGTGACGAGCTCTGGTTAGTTCCCGATTTTCCGGGGAACTCTCAGACCGTTGCTTCCGGCACGGCAAGCACAACCGGGTCGCCGACGCGCAGCGCACCCCCGGCGATCACCCGGCAGGTCACGCCGCCGCGCCATTCCAGGCCGAGCGCCTGACGCAGGCCGGCGCGCGCGTTTTCCATGAATCCACATGGGCGGGTCTCGCCGGTAATCTCGAGCACGACTTCGCCGACCCGCAATTGTGCGCCGCGTGTCCCGCTCAGGTCCACGCCGTCAATGAACAAGTTGGCCCGGCGCGTCGTCCAGGGCAATTCCGCGTTCACCTCCCGGCAGGCCGCCTCCCATCCCTGCCGGGTCAGTACAGTGATCTGCCGGCTGCCGGCGGTGCGCCGGTGGTCGCCGGCTATGCCGGTGATCTCATCAATGACGGCGTCGCTCAGTTCTTGCGGCGTCGCACCGGGAGCCGGGCGGACCGCAATGCCGAGTAGTTGCCCTTCGTCTTGCTTCATCTCTTACTCTCCAGGTCTAGCGGGTCCGCTAATAGCCGTATTCTCCGGCAAATGCCACCAGGGCCTCTTCAAAGACGGACATCGGTGGGCGCACCAGCCCGGCTCCCACTTGCCCAACGCCCGCCTCGCGATGGGCGATGCCGGTGTTGACGCGCGGGGTGATGCCCAGCTCGATTACCTTGCGGATGTCAATGCCCACCGGCGTGCCGCGAAAGGCCAGCGCCGGGATCGTGAACGCCTCGTGCTCGGCGATCGTGATTTCATACATCTCCAGGGTGGCGTTCAGCGCGTCCTGCGGCGTGCCGCTGATAAAGGTCACGATAGCCGGCGCAGCCGCCATCGCAAACGCGCCGATGCCGGCCGTCTCCGTGATGGTGCTGTCGCCGATATCGCCGCTGGCGTCCTCCGCCGTAAAGCCGGGAAAATAGAGGCCATCCGGCATTCCAACCGGCCCGGTGAACCAGCGATCGCCTAGCCCGCTGACCCGGATACCGAAGTCCGTCCCATTGCGGGCCATGGTGGAGACGACCGTGCTGCCTTTCACGTCGTGGCCGGCGTCGCACATCGCCTTGCAGGCTGCCATAACCGGATTCAGGACGCTGAGCGCGTTGTCACCCAGGAATTGCAGCACCTGGGCCTTTTCTGCGTCTGTGGCGCTGGTGCGGGCGATCAGGGGTGCGAGCCGGGCAGTGTAGATCATTGAGCCGGCCTTGTTGCGATTGTGCCCCTCATCGCCCATGTGCAGGGACTCCGCCAGCAGCGCGCGGATGTCAATGCCGTCGCTCAAATCCAACGCTTCAGCCAGGATCGCGCCCATCACGTCATTCATCCAGCGCAGTTTCTGTAGGACTTCCGGGCTGTATGCGCCATAACGCAGCACCTTCCCATATCCTTCGTTGAGGTTGGAATAGGCGCGGTTGCCGTGGGTGACGTCACTGACCACATAGACCTTCATGGAAGCGGACGTGACGCCGGCCATTGGGCCGACCGCCGCATGTTCATGGCAGGGTTCCAGGTCGATCCGACCGGTCGTGACCAACGCCCGCGCCTCTTCTTCGTCGGCAGCCAGCCCTTCGAAGAGCAGCGCGCCGATAATCGCCCCGCGCATCGGGCCGGAGGCGCGCTCCCAGGTGATGGGCGGGCCGGCATGTAGCAGCAGGTCATCGCGCATGGCGGGGATGACATCGCGCGCCGTGGCCACGCCGGTCAGCATGGGCCGGGCAGACATCATCCGCTCGACCGCTATCTTGTTGGCCTGATCGATATCTATGCTCATCGTACTCCGTCAGTCACTGGGGACATTACTGCTCGCCGACGATATCTACAATCTCCAGGTATAGCGGCGCGTCAGGCGGGGCGTCGCCATAGTCAGTCACATCGGTCAGGGTAATACGCAGGGTCAGCGGCGCCGCGTCGGGATTGCGCGCCAGGTGGGCGATGATCAACTCGTCGGCCTTGACCCCAAAGCGCTTGAGCAAACGCCGAATCTGCATGCGGCTGTTCTCTTCCATTGAAATGCCTCCGTATTTCACCAGGCCGGCCTGAACCGGCGTTATTTCATCTTTGCCAGCAGCGCCATCAGCCGCTCGTCGCCGCCCGCCGGCGGTCTCCAGTCAACGCTGATCAACTCCGCGCCCTGGTTCTCCAGGCTGGCGGCAAATGACTCCAGCCCCACGTTGATGGCGGCGAACGGGGCATGGAAAGCGCCCAAAGAAACCGGCAGTACATCGTCCGATTCGGGAGCCGGCTCCGGCGCGTACAGGGTATTGATGTGCGCCGCCGCCGCCGTGAGGGAGTCGAACACATCCGCGCCGGCTGCCCTCAGTATCTCCATCTGCGCCGGGAGGTCTTGCGGGTCCTCGTCGGTGCCGATGACAACTGCCAGCACAGTCAGGTCGCGCTCAGCCCGGATTGCGGCTATCGCCGGGGCCAGCTCAGCTGCCGGGTCAGGATGCGCCCCTTCGCCGAGCACCACGTCCAGCAGAATCACGCCCACTTGCGGATCCGCCGCTTCTTGCCGCAGCCGGCGCAGGCGCAGGTCGTTGTCCATCATCGGGTGCAAGCGCCCTTGGGTGAAAACGTCGTCGCCCATATCCAGGATGGTGTGCGCCCGGCTGCGCAGCGGATCGACAAGCGTCTGCTCGGCTCGCAGGGGGACATTGCTGTACAGCGGGTGCAACACCGGCTGCAAGCTGAGCACTGCCTCATAGGCCAGCGTGCCGCCGGAGAACAGCCCGCGCAGATAGCCGTAGGCCCGGCCCGCGCCGTTCGGGGCCGCAGCTTCCTGCTCAAGCGCGGCGACCGCCAACTGCGCCGCTTCGTGAAGCGAGGCGGCAAAGTGCAGATTGCCCAGCCGCCGACCCGGAAGCGGCGCGCCGATGAAGCAGACGACCACCGGCTTGCCGGCGGCCCGCGCTTGCGCCAGCAGCTTTGCTGCCGTCGCCGGATCCGGCGGCTTGGAAACCAGGATGATCACCCGTGTCTGCGGGTCGCGGGCCAACAGGCTCAATCCTTGCTGTGTGGTCAGCCCGCCGACCGCGCTGCTCAAGTCCCTACCCCCGGTCCCAATGGCCTGAGAGACACCGCTGCCCAGGTTGTGAATGGCGCTGCTGATCGCCTGCAGGCCGGTGCCGGAGGCGCCTACCAGGCCAATCGGCCCGCGCCGCAGGCGATTGGCAAAACCCAGGCCAATGCCGTTGATGATGGCGGTGCCGCAATCCGGCCCCATCAGCAGCCGTCCAGTTCGGCCGGCTTCCGCTTTCAGGGCGATCTCGTCTTCCAGCGCCACGTTGTCGCTGTAGAGAAAAACATGCCTGTTCAGGGCCAGCGCTTCGCGGGCGACGGCGGCCGCGTACCGTCCGGGTACGGAAATAAGCACCCACTCGGCCTGCGGCATCTGCGCAACCGCCGAGCGCAGGCTGCGCGGGCGAAAGGAACGATTGTCCACAGACTGCCGCTGTTGGCGCAAGGCATCCACCTCGGTCAGCGCTGCTTCCGCCGCCTCGACCGTCTGCGCCTGGATGACGATAAGCAAATCATTGGCCGCCGCCTGCTCCGCGCCGGGGGGCAACAGCCCGCCGGCTGCCAGCAGGTCGTGGTTGGCGGGTGTGCCCATCACCACCCCCGCATCCAGCACGCCGGGCAACCCGGCAAGCGCCCGCTGCAATTGCATCAGGACGATCGAGTCGTGGTAGGCGCCGGGGCGGATTTCAAATCGGGTGACTGTCATGATTCAAGTAGTCTCCCGGAAAATCGGGTGTTTTCCAGAGGTCGTCCTGGCCACAGCGGTGAGCGATTCTCAATCATCTTCTGGGAAACTGAGCGCGTATGCACCCTACGCCGGCGCGATAAAGGTGTGACCGACCAGCCCATCCTCTTGCGAGAAGATGCTGGTCAGCCAGATGCGGCGGATGGTCAGGAAAGGAGAGATGGCCGCGTGCTCGCCGCGCGAAAGGGGTCGTTCGGAATAATAGCCGGCAAAGAAGGCCTCCGCATACTCCTCGCCTCGCTCAAACAGGTTGGCGTTTTGCAGAAAGGCGGCGATGTCATAGGCGCGCCAGCCGGGGCCGCAAAGGTCAAAGTTGAAGAACGTGGGGTGGTTGTCGTCGGCGAAGTAGACGCTGGCATGGTGAAAGTCGCCGCCTATCGGCCCCCAACTATCCTCGGCCTGATCCTCGTCGCGCAGCAGGGCCAGCAATTCCTCTTTCGCTTCCTGCGCTGACAGCAGGATGATATCCAGGTCCTGCACCCGGCTGTGCTCCCAGAAGCGCGTCAGCCGCTCCACGGGCCTGTCTACCAGGAACGCCAGGTCCATGGGCTGCCGGTGTTGCTCGGTCTTGAAGCTGTTGGAAGCCTTGTGGATGCGGGCCATGTTGACCCCAAGACTGAACAGTTGCTCCTGATTGTCGCGCTGCATGGGCCGGCCGACCGCCAGGCTGAACAGGGCATAATAACGCGGCCCTTCCGGCGCATCCAGCCGGCCGAGCAGCCCGCCGTCGCGCCGCTGAATGGGATAAGAGACCGGCAACCCCTGCCCACGCAAGAAGCGCAACCAATCCAGCTCGTACAGATAATCAGATTCGGCTCGCTCCAAATGCCGGCCCAACTGGTAAATGCGGGCCACATATTGCTTGTCGCCCGCCTGTACCAGGTAATGGTCATTGTCCTGGTTGCGCAATAGCTTGCTGAAGAGCTTGCACGAGACGCGAGCGCCCAGGTCGTATTCCTCATCAATTAGTTCCGCCAGTGAATCGGCGGCAATAAAAGAGCGCGTTACTCGGATGCTTGTCACGTATTTCCTCTCAAATCACTCAGCGCCGGCGCGATATCCGCCGCGGCCCAATGGAGCAGTTGTTCGTCCCGATACCACCGGCCAGTGAGTTGCAGCCCCAATGGTAATCCCTGGTCGCTGAACCCGGCGGGCAGCGACACAGTGGGCAGGCCGGCGTGCGTCCAGGGCAGGTTCATGATCGGATCGCCGGTGCTCTCCAGCCCCAGGGGGGCCGGGCCGGGGGCCGCCGGCGAAAGCCATAAATCGATCCCCTGCTCATCCATCATCGTTTCCAATTCCCGGCGCAGCTTTGTGCGCCCCCGGCGCGCCTCAACAATTGACGCTTCCGGCGTATGCTGCCCGCGGCGGATTAGCGCCGCCGTCTTTGGGTGGTAATGGTCGCCATACTGCGCATACCAGCTTTCGTGGACGGCCGCCGCCTCCGCTGCCATTAATAGCTGGTGGCGGGAAACGATGTCATTGTAATCAGTCATCGCCGCCACATGCCTGACAATCAGGCCGGCGGCTTGCAACTGCTCGCAGACAGCGCTGAATTGCGCCCGACCAATCGTGGAGGGGTGGGCCAGGTATGGGCCTTCCGGCACTCCCAGAACCGGCTTGCGCATGTCCGTCGCCTCCTGCCATTTCACTGCCAGTTTCTTCGCCGCCAATTGGACGCCGCCCACATCGCCGGCGAAGAAACCCACATGATCCAGCGACGGCGATAGTGGAATGACCCCCCGGCGCGAGATGCGATCATAACTTGGCT
>CAZIKT010000003.1:152159-165544 GCA_964539885.1 uncultured Ardenticatenaceae bacterium
AGCGACGGCGATAGTGGAATGACCCCCCGGCGCGAGATGCGATCATAACTTGGCTTGTAACCCACCACACCGCAGAAGGCCGCCGGCCGGCTGATGGAGCCAATGGTCTGCGTTCCCAGCGCCAGCGGGGCCAGCCCAGCAGCCACGGCTGCCGCCGAGCCGCTGCTGGAGCCGCCCGGAGTATGCGCCAGGTCGTGGGGGTTGCGCGTCGGGCCGGGCGCGAAGTAAGCGAATTCTGTGGTCACCGTTTTGCCCAGCAACAGCGCTCCCGCCCCTTTCAGAGCAGTGACGACGTCTGCTTCCGGGCCTGCCAGTAGCTCGGGCGGCAGCGTAGAGCCGGCGCGGGTCTCAAATCCGTCGGCGTGAAAGATGTCCTTGACGCCCACCGGCAACCCATAGAGCGCCGGGCGAGAGGCCGGATCGGGATAGCGAGCGGATAGCGCAGAGGCTTCCGCCCGCAGCCGGGCAAAGCGCCCCGGCTCAGGCAGGAAGGCCTGGATCAGCGGCTCGCGGGCGGCAAACGCGGCTTCCAGATGGGCCAGGTAATGAAAGAGCGACAGGTCGCCCGAGCGTAACTGCCGGCAAAGCTCCTCGGTGGCGGTGGGAACGTTCATCGCTGCCGCGCGGCCAACAACACTGCGTCGACGATATGCTGGTAGCCGGTGCAGCGACACAGGTTGCCGGAGATCGCCTCGCGGATCTCCTGCTCCGTTGGTTGCGGGTTCTCCTCGAGGAATGGAATCAGGGTCATCAGAATACCGGGGGTGCAGAAGCCGCACTGCAGCCCATGCGCTTCCCAAAACGCCTGTTGCAGCGGGTGTAGCGTGTCCTCGCTTTCCGCCAATCCCTCAACAGTTTGCAGTGTGCGCCCGTCAGCCTGCACCGCGAAGAGCAGGCAAGAGCGAACCGGCTGCCCATCGAGCAGAATGGTGCAGGCCCCACACACCCCGTGCTCGCAACCGACGTGTGTGCCGGTGAGATTCAACTCGTGGCGGATGAAGTCGCTCAGCAACATGCGCGCCTCGACCCGGCGTATATAGCGCTGACCGTTCACTGTTGTGCTGACCGCATATTGCTTCGTCAAAGGTTCGTCGCTCATTAATCAGGTTGTGGAAAGAGAACGCGCGCCGGCCTCGCGCAGGGCCTGCCTGGTGAGCACCCGTACCAGGTGACGCTGGTAGGCGGCGCTGGCATGGATGTTGCCGGAGGGATCGATTTCAACGGCGGCGGCATGTTCGGCGGCCGCGGAAACGCTCTCATCGGTCAACTCGTTGCCGAGGAGCAATTGAGCCGCGCCGGCGGCATTGATCGGCCGCTCGCCGACGCTGATATAGACCAGCCGCGCCGCCTGACAACGGCCTTGCGTGTCCAGCATGACGGTCGCGGCGACGCCGGCCAGGGCGAAATCGCCGTGCCGCCGCGCTATCTCGCGAAATGACCAGCCGGTGCGCGCCGGCCAGGGAGGGAACGCGATCTCCACCAAGAGTTCATCCGGCTGGATGTCCACGGTATATATGCCTTGAAAGAAGTCGTCCGCCGCCAACATGCGCTCCCCGCGCTCACACTGCAAATGGAAGCGGGCATCCGTTGCGACGGCCACCGCCGGCAATTCCGCCGCCGGGTCAGCATGGGCCAAGCTGCCGCCGATCGTGCCCCGGTTGCGGATCTGCGGATGGGCGATGACCGGCATCGCTTCCGCCAACAACGGAACCAGGCCGGCAACGTGCTGGTCGCGCTCCACTGCCCGCTGGCGAGTCATAGCGCCGATACGTAGCCCGCCGTCCGCTTCCGGCCTGATGTATTGCAGCGCCTCCACTCGATTCAGGTCCACCAGCACCGCCGGCTGCGCCAGGCGAAAGTTCATGGCGGGAACCAGACTCTGGCCGCCGGCGAGGGGCTTGGCGTCCTCACCATATTGCGCCAACAGCTCTAGCGCCGCCGTCAACGAATCAGGGGCAGCGTAGTCAAACGGAGCGGGTTTCATCGGAGCAAATTCATCATGTCGTCAGCAAGTGTGCCCACAGCGGGCGCTCCCGAAACAAGCGCGCACGCAACGGGCGCGTCCGCCGGAGTAGAGGGCTTATTATTGTGCAAGCCCTGGTGACTGTCAAATGACTTCGCAGGGGCCGGCCGTCACATTGAACGCGCGAAATGAGGTTACGCGTTCCGATTACGGACTTGCCCGCCGCGCGATTGTGCGCTAATCTGAGAGTGGCCGCGTGGAGTTGAACCGACGATGAGTGAAAAGAAGATCCGGCAGCGCCCTCTGCTCTCCCTAACCCAGGTGTTAGTCGCCCTGGGATTGATCGCCGCGCTGGTGATCGCGTTGGACCTGAACCGGCGGGCGCAGGCCGGACGCTTGGTCAATGTGGGCGAGGAGGCCCTGCGCGCCGAGATTGATTACGAAGCGACGCGCCAGGTTCACCTCCAGGCTACAGCCACTTATGTGAATAGCGACGCTTACGTCGAGTCATACGCGCGCAATGAGGCGGATATGCTCCTCGAGGGTGAGCGGCGGATCGCGCCGCTCGTCGTCGAAGCGCAACCCACACCGACCCCCATTCCGACCGCCACGCCGGACCCGGCCTTCAACGCTCGCCCCTGGCAGGCTTGGTGGCGCTTGCTGACTGATGCTCCACAGCCGGTGCGATAGGCGGCGCAAAGGAGCGCTGATATCGCGACCGCACCTGTGCAAGAAGTAGCTCCCCGACTTACCAACGATGGCTGATATCCCGCCAGGCTATGACGTAACCAGATACGAGCGCCCTTCGGTCACGGTTGATGTGGTCATCTTCTCGCTGATTAACGCCCGCGCTCTTGATCCGTCCACGGAAGAAAGCGGCCTGCAACTATGCGTCCTGTTGATCCGGCGCATGGCCGCCCCTTTTGCCGGCCGGTGGGCAATCCCCGGCGGCTTCGTGCAAATGGACGAATCGCTCGAAGCTGCCGCCCTGCGCGAGCTACAGGAAGAGACCGGGATGACTGACGTCTACCTGGAGCAACTGTACACCTTCGGCGATCCGCAGCGCGATCCGCGCACGCGAGTGATCACAGTGGCCTACTTCGCTTTGGTGCCGGCTAATACGGCTGCCCGCCACCGGCCGGGCAGCGACGCGGCCGAGACACGTTGGTTTTTCGTTCACGATCTCCCCGAGCTTGCCTTTGACCATCGGGAAGTGCTCGACTACGCGTTGAAGCGCCTGCGCTACAAGCTGGAGTACACCATGGTCGGATTTGAACTGCTGCCGGATGAGTTTACGCTGACGGAACTGCAGCATGCCTACGAGCTGATTCTGGGAGAGGACCTGGACAAACGCAACTTCCGGCGCAAGATTCTCTCCGCCGATGTGGTGGAGGAGACAGGGGGTAGGAGGACGGATGGTGAAGGGCGGCCGGCTACCCTGTATCGCTACCGGCCCGGTGCGACCGCGGAAGTAAAGACGCGCCGCCTGTTTCCCTAGCGCAACCGGCGCATACGGGCCTGTTCAGGCCGCGTGCGAGTAGCTCTCCACCCAGATAGATTGGCATAGGTTGGCCCCGATCACGACTTCCTCAGGGCCGATACGCAGCCTCATCGGCCCGTTAAATGGAGCGCGGCCCAGGATTTCATAGGGCGCGCCCGGCATGATGCCCAGTTCACCGAAATAGCGCAGCCGCTCCGGGTCATGCGTGCGCACCCGGCTAACCACTCCCCGATGGCCCACCCCGAGATTGATCAAGCAGATGTCGTTCAGCTCCGGCAGATTGCCGTTAACATCCGGGATCGGCTCGCCGTGCGGACAGCGGGTGGGATGGCCGGTCATCTCGAACATGCGGTCGGTGAGGGCCACGTTCAGAGCGCGCCCCAGGTCGTCGGAGTGCTCATGCGCCTCGTCCCAGCGGAAACCCATTACATTGACCAGAAAGACCTCCAGGATACGATGCCGGCGCACCTCGCGCAGCGCTTCGACGCGACCCCGATCGGTAAGCTGCACACCCTGGTACGGCACGTGCTTGACGTAGCCGGCGCTCTTCAGCCGCTTAAGCATGCGCGGCACAGCCGGGGCCGAGACATCCAATCGCTCCGCCAGGCTGGTCGTGCTGACGGTCGGTTCGTATTCCTGCAGGCGGTAAATCTCAGCAAGATACTCCCGCATGGCGGCGCTCGGTTGCGTCAGGCCCTCTCGTGTCATCCTTCGCGATCCTCAACCATCATTTTGCCCGGGACGGGACTTTTTATCAAGAAAATAATAATAACTGATTTTCACCCCGCGCGCGAATCCGTTACAATCGATCTACGCTATGTTTCTATCCCGGGTATTATCGCACGCTGTTCGCCATGCCTGAAACCGCCGTCCGCTGCCACAACTTGCAAAAAGCGTTCGGCGAGCAGAACGTGTTGGAACACGTCTCCTTCACCGTCGCCACCGGCCAGATTCTGGCCTTATTGGGGCCGAGCGGCTGCGGCAAGACGACCACGCTACGCTTGATCGCCGGCTTCGAGCGGCTGGACAGCGGCTGGATCGAGATTGCCGGTCAACTGGTCGCTGACGAGCGCACCTTTGTAGCGCCGGAAAGACGGCGGGTGGGCATGGTCTTTCAGGATTACGCCATTTTTCCCCATCTCAGCGTAGGCGGCAATATCGCCTTCGGCCTCGGACGACGCAAGGTTGGCGACGAACGGGTAGAGGCGATGCTGGAGCTGGTCGGGCTGGCGGGTCTGAGCGACCAGATGCCGCACGAGCTGTCCGGCGGGCAACAGCAACGGGTGGCGCTGGCCCGGGCGTTGGTCATGGAGCCGGCGGTGTTGCTGATGGACGAGCCTTTCTCCAACCTGGACAGCAGCCTGCGCATCCAGGTGCGGGCGGAAGTACGCGATCTGCTCAAAGCCAGCGGGGCGACGGCGCTCTTTGTGACCCATGACCAGGAGGAAGCGCTGTTCATCGGTGACCGGGTGGGGGTGATGAACGCCGGGAAGCTGGAGCAAGTAGGCGCGCCGGAGGAGATTTATCATCGCCCGCGTACGCGCTTTGTGGCTGAGTTCATCGGTCGCTCCGACTTTGTTGCCGGCTGCGTGACCGACGCCGGCATTGAGACGCCGCTGGGGCTGGTGGCGCAGGCGGTCAACGCGCCGCCCGGGAGCCCGGTGGAGATCGCCGTCCGGCCGGATGACGTGCTCCTGACGGCAGGCGGGGATCAAGGCAACGGCCGCATCCTCTCCCGCCACTTCGTCGGTATCGCCAATGTCTACGAGGTAGCATTGACGGATGGCACGGTGCTGCATAGCTGGCAGCCGCACGGGGTGCAGTTGCCGGCCGGCAGCCCGGTGATGATCGCGCTGGACGGATCGCATCCACTGCCGTGTTTCTTTGGCGGGAAAGCGGTTTAGCGGCCGGTGGGGAGTCGCCGGACATAGAAATCAAAAAGGCCCCTGCCGGAACAGGGGCCTTCACTTGTCTCATAAGGCGACGACCGGACTCGAACCGGTGATCAGGGTTTTGCAGACCCGTGCCTTACCACTTGGCTACGTCGCCATAAGCGCAACCGGCAGGCGCTTGCCTGCCGGTCGGAAGAGCGGGCGACGGGATTCGAACCCGTGGCCTTCTCCTTGGCAAGGAGACGTTCTACCACTGAACCACGCCCGCAAGCAATAATGATAGTCAGTATATCACTATTAAGGACAAATGCCAGGACCCAGACTCGAACTGGGGACACCTGCATTTTCAGTGCAGTGCTCTACCAACTGAGCTATCCCGGCACACGGTCAAGCGTTGTGTTAAAGGTAAAGCGGATTCTATCTAAAGGCAGCAAAGCTGTCAAGTCTCTGCGAAGTTTTGTGATGTTGCCGTGTATGCCGGCATTCGCTATAGTTGGGTGACCTGGGGAGTGGTTGTATCCCGGTGGATGCCCTGGTCTTCAAAATCAGTGGCCGGTTGCGCAGAGCAAGCGGCGGTGGGTTCGACTCCCATCCACTCCCGCCAGTCTATCCCCGCCTCCCCCGCAAGTGGTAGCCAACCGCGTCGCTGCCCAGGCCTCATTCCTCGTATTCATAGACGCAATGGCATAGCATTGCACTTCATCGTGGTGGGTGTCCGCCCCGCCTACGGCGGGGCGGACACCTATTTTTATGGGCAATTGGGGGCGCATGCGCCCCCAATTGCCCAACGCCGATATTTCTGGGGGGTTGGAAACCAGAGGCCTGGCCTCCAACCCCCTTCTACCCGCTTATGGCGCGCGATGAGGAAATTGCGGAATCGGAATGCCGGCAAATCAACCGCCGCCGCCTGTTACCCCACCACAATCATTACCCGAGCCGCCCGTGGTAGCGCAGGCTATGACCATAGCTGGCGTGATCTGGTCTTGGGCTTCGATCTGGCTCGAAACTCTGGACAACGCTGGAAATGCCAACAGCGATGCCAACCAAACGAACAACACAACACGATACAGTTTATTGCGGTTCATGAATATCTATCCCCTTTCCCTCCGACTTTTCTCCCTACGCGACCTACCAATTCTGACAGATGCCGCATATCAAGTTCGCCGTGAGGTTGATAAGTTCTGGCGGCGATCTGTGCCGGCATGGGGGCTAGATATTGTCTCGAAGGCGTTTCCAGCGTTCCTATCCCTGCTAGCCCGACACTCAAATCACCATTTAAGTTTCATTGATGACAGTGTATGGGATGAGGAGGGGGGCAACTTCGCGGCTACTTGCGTCTGCTAGCTGGCTTTCGCTTCTTTTATCGCAAATTAGCTAGTTCTTGCGTTTGTTTGCGGGAACTAGCGGCTTTTAATCACATTTATCAGGCAAGGCGCAGCGAGCGATAGCTCTGGGCTTCATTGTGGCAGGCGTTAGCCTCGGCTACGGCGGAGCTGACGCCCATTCTTAGGGGTACTTTTTGGCGCGTATGCGCCAAAAATTGCCCAACGCCGATATTTTTCGCCTGTTTTGTCGGGTCGGGATGCGGCTAAAGAGATCGCCACAGTTTACTGAGGTGTTACCCAGCGAACTGGAACAGGAGGAGCCAATTTGCTTTTGTCAGATGGGGAGTTTGTGGACAGAGTAACGGTATATAGCCTATCATTGCCGGCAGTTCCTGGTAAACTGCCTGTTTTTTAGCGATACAGATTGATGCTCACACTGGACCAACAAAATGCCCTACGCCAACAATATCAGCGCCGCCGCCCAGGCTGGCAGCCCGCTACCGAACAGTACGCGGCCCTGGTGCGGGCGCACGTGCAGCCGCAGAGCCTCTGGCTGGATATAGGCTGTGGGCGCGGCGGCCTGGTAGAACAACTGGCCCATCCAGCCGCACAAACAGTAGGCATTGACGCCGATTTTGACTCCCTGCGCGAACACCGCCTGCCCCACCTGCCACGCATAGCGGCTACCAGCCGCCGCTTACCCCTGGTCAGTGGCTCCGTGGATTGCGTGACCGCCAGTTGGGTGCTGGAACACATGGCCCAACCGGCTCAGGATTTCCGCGAGATTGGGCGCGTACTGCATCCAGGTGGGTATTTCATCTTTATGACGCCCCATCGCCGCCACCCTTTAATCCAGCTTAACCGCCTGATCGGACGCCTGTCAGGATTGCAAAAACGGCTGGTAAGCCAGTTTTATGGTCGCGCCGCGGCGGACACGTTTCCCGCTTACTATCGCGCCAATACGCCAGCCATGCTGGCGCAATTGGGCCGCCAGGCAAACTTGCGCCTGACAACCCTGTCTATCATTCCTGATCCCAGTTATTGGGGTTTCTGGCCTGCTCTCTTTCCCCTGATGTGTCGCCTGGAAGAACTGCTCCCTGCCCGATTTCAGATCCACCTGGTTGGCGCTTTGCAGCGTCAGGCATGAAAATTGAGGACATCATGAACCTTCTCGGTCACCTGTTTGCCTTCGTCTTTGTCAACGACCATAAGCGATTCATGGGGATGCGCCGCAGTCTGCTGGTGCGGGGAGCGCCCTTTCTGGTTGGTCTGATAGGTCTGGCGGCGACGCGCCGCCTGGCGCTGCTCCTGGCGGGGTCGGCGCTGACGCTGCTGCTGCACTTGCTATGGACCGCCGTACACCGCGCAGGGTATACACGGTTTCGTCCAGATAATGCGCCGTCGCCTGCTGCTCAGGTTTATTTGCCGGCAGAACAGCGAATCAATGTGCGGGCCACAGGTGTGTTTAGCATCGTTGACCGCGAAGATCGCATGTTCTTGCGGACGGCGCAACTATGGCGCGTGGCTCTGGGAGATCATGTGATCATGGTCGCCATTGCACCCAAGCGGTATCGGTATGAGTTCGTCAATCAAGGAGATGTGGAGCATATCGAATCAGGTCATTTGATTTTCGGGCCCCAGCCGCTGCCTACGCTGGCTGTGACCTTTGGCTCCACCTGGGGACCGCGTTATGCGCAGGTGCAGCGGGCATACTACGTACACCCAGACGAATCGCCGCCGCCGGTGCGCAAAACTATCTACCTGACATTTGCAGATGAAGAAACCCGCCAGCGCGTGTGGCAAAGCCTGGCGGGCGCGTGAGAGGGCGTCGGACCAACCGTTAAGGGGTAGCCGTGGGCAGCGGCGTGGGTACAACAGTTGGCGATGGGGTGGCAGGCAGCGATGTAGGCGTGGCTGGCGGCGGGGTTGGGGTCGCCGCGGCCGCAGCAGGCGTGGGCGTAGCTAAGGGCGCTGGTATGAGCAACAACCCCAGCAAACGGTCTAACAGTTCCCAGGCTGCTTCCAGATCGCGCGCGGCAGAAATGGGGTCTGCCGGCAAGCTCGCCGCCGCCAACGTCAGCCGCTGCTGTACCGCAGGTAAACCAGCGGCAGCGGCGGCATCTGTAGCGGTTAAATCCGTTGCCATGGACAGCGCCAGGTCCACGTCCGCCTGCGCCAGGCCCGGATTGTTTTCCACCAGGCGCAGCCGCGCGCGCGCAATGAGTTCCCACACGCGAAAGTAAGCCAGTGAAGTCATGACGGCAGCCACCTCTTCTTCTGGCGTGGCAAATTCAGCGCGCAAAGCAGCCAGTTCGCTGGTTATCGCTGTCTGGTTTTGCGTTATGTCACGACCTAACTCATCCAAACGGCCTGCATTCTCACTGACATCGCCTTGCGCCGCCGCTATGGCTCCACCCAGGTCAGCCGCCGTCTGCGCATTCTCCACCACCCGCGCGGTCAAAGTAGCCAGCCAGTCAGCCTGCTGCGCCAGGTCAGCCGCCAATTCGCGCCTGAGGACGTCAACCGCTTCGGTCTGGTCGTCCAACTGGCTGGCTTGCCGCGTTATGTCCTGACCCAGAGCGCGCAGTGATTCAGCGGCGGCGGCGTCAGCTTGTAGTAGCGCAGCGACATCGCTCTGCAAACCATCAATTCGTTGGCCCTGAATGTCAAACCGCCGATTAATATTCTCAAACGAGCGATTCACTTCGCCAATAATCTGCTGACCGCCAAAGACCAGAATAACGCCCAGAGCAGACAGAATGACCAGCAGCAGTACAAAACGGACAACGCGCCAGACGCCGCGCCCCAACCGGGACCAAAAGCCAGGCGTTATATCTTGTTCTTCCATGCCAAATTCCTTCAAAAATAACCAACTCTGTAGGGCAAGTTGACAACCTGCCCATGCTGCAAAAATAGCCTCACGCGGAGACGCGAAGGGCGCAGAGGCTTGTAGGACAAACTGTTAGTTTGTCCGCGCAAACTAACAGTTTGCGCTACAAATTTTCATCCATGATGGCGCACCACGCACCTGCCAGGCAGAATCATATAATGATCCTGGCATCTTGTCATCTTGCTGCCGTCCGCGCCAATTGACAAATTGTGGGTTTACTTTATACTGCCCGCTGCAAGCCAGCAGCGTTGTTTCTGCGGTGAAAAGGAGACTCTGATGAGCGCCAATATTGCTCGACTGGTCATACAAAGCGGGCCCAATCCAGGGCAAGTCATTAACCTGGGAACTGTGGCCTTATCGTTGGGGCGCGAAGCAACGAATAACGTCGTGCTCAACGATCCGGAAATATCGCGCCGCCATGCGCGCATCCTGCCTCAGGGCGTCTCAGGCGCAGGCTTCTTGCTGGAAGATCTGAACAGCACAAACGGCACGTACGTGAATGAGCAGCAGGTAACGGGACGTGTTTTGCTGCAAAGTGGGGATGTGATCCAATTGGGGGAAAATGTGCGTATTTTGTTTGAGATGCCGGCAATCGCCCCTACCGTCATGCACGCCCGCCCCACATTGGACCACAACACGCCAGTCGAGTCGCTAAAGGGCGGGCGAGCCGGCACGCTGCCTTCCCGTCCGCCAGAATTGGACTTATTGGCGCCAGGCAAATTGTATGAAGCGCCGCCATCGCGGTACAAAGCCATGCCCCTGGAGTTCGACGCGCCAGCGGTGCAGCCGGCGGCAATTCCCCAACCGCCGCCAGCTTCTGAACCCGCCCCGCCAGCAGAGAAACCCAGTCGTCGCTCCTGGGTAACGTGCGCCGTTGTGCTGTTTCTGTTGTTGGTCGCCTGTACCGTAACCGTTTTCTGGCTGGACGCCTACCATCCAGATACATTGTATGGCCCATTGGAGCCGCTGTTCCGCCTGTTGGGGCTGATGGAGTAAGGCGAAAGTTATTCCAGCCATTCAGCAAAGAAAGCGTCCAGAGATTTGTTGGCGCTTTCTTCCATCACGGCTTGAAACTGCGCCTGAGAAGCCGTTCCGCCGCCATAACGGGCAAAATAGGCGCGCAGACCGCTAAAGAAAGCGGCGTCCCCAACCTCCTGCCGTAAGGCGTGCGCCAACATGGCTCCTTTGAAGTACGTCTCAAAACCAAACAAAGAGGGCGGCGGCGGCGCGGATAAGGGGTAGTCATTGTTATTGCCGGCAACTGCCGAAGCCACCCCCGCCATTTCCAGTTCTAACCCTTCTGGATCGTCCCGATTTTCCCACATCAACTGCACATAAGTGGCAAAGCCCTCATTGCGCCACATGTCGCCCCAGGAATCCAGGCTGACCCAATTGCCAAACCACATGTGAGCCATCTCGTGCACCATCGTTCTTCTGCCCAGCATGTGAGTAGAAAGGAGAACAAGGGTTTGGGTTTCCATGGACAGACCAGGCAAATTGACGGTCACGTAGCCATACGTTTCAAAGGGATAGGGACCAAACAGCTCGCTCATCCAGGCCAGGGCGGCTTCGTTGATGCCGGCATATTCCTGGAAAGTAGCCACCGAATCCGCGAACAAGTAATGACGCAGCGGCGTGCCATTGTCAGCTACGCTCTGCAACAAAACGTAATCTCCCACAGCAATCACAGCCAGATAGGAAGCCATCGGATAATTATGCTCCCAGATAAAGCGCGTTTGCGTCCCCAGGGCCTCTTGAGCCACCAGCAGGCCATTAGCCACGCCCGTCAGTCCGGCAGGAACAGTTAACTCCAGGCGAAAGGTCGCCTTGTCGCGGGGATGGTCGTTGGCTGGGAACCAGGCGCGCGCCCCATCCGGTTCGGCAAAGGCGAACAGGGTGTCGTCTCCTGGATAGTTGAACCCTAACGTTTCCGCGGCGGGAATGTAAGGCGAATGGAAAGGCTGCGGCTCTCCTTCATAAGCCACGTTGATAATCATCTCCGTACCAGCCAGTTTGGCGAAGGGCAGATTGATGATCAGCTTGCGCGCCTCCCGGCTGTAGCTGGCGGGCATGCCGTCTACGGTTAGCGCCGTAATCGTGAACCCGATGAAATCGAGCGAAAGTTGTGACAGCCCATCCATCTCACTTTTAGCGATAAGGGTTGCTTCGCCGCGAATGAAGCGCACAGCCGGGTCTAGCTCAAAGCGCAGCGTGTAATGCGCCACGTCATACCCCAGGTTGCCTAATTCGGGTATGTAGGGATCGCCGATGCTGCGTAGATTGATGCCGGCATCCGACGGAACCACCGTTGCCATCGCCTCTGTTGCCGCAGGCGCAGGCGCAGTCATGGCGGTAGCCAACGTCGGCGTAGCTCGCAGCGTGGCTATTGGCATCGTCCCCCGCGGCGCAGGCGCGCCCACCGTGGGGTTGGCTGCGGGCGTGGTCGTCAGGCGGCAGCCCAATGCCGCCACTGCCAACGCCAACCAGATAACGACCAGCGATCCAAAACATCTCCACCCTGTTTGCATTCTACCTCCATGTCAAGTAAGGTTGTTGCGTTAAAATTGCGTCGTAGATGGTCATAAGATGGTCACAGTTTACTGTGTCTTGCCGGCAGCGCCACTATCAATCCACGTTCACCAGGCAACACCATGTCTCTACCCTATAAGCCTATCCTTCGTCCTCTGGATTTTCAACCTGTATTTCACCAGGGGCAGCCAATGTGGCTGCTGCGCGATCCCTTGCAACTCAGCCCGCAACAACTCATTTTTCCCGCCGCCCTGGCGCAAATGCTCTTCTTCTGTGATGGCACGCGCACCCTGCCGCAAATTCAGCACGATTTCAGCCAACACCTGGAGCTATTCGTGGATTTCGACATCATCAGTAATACAGTGGCTCGCCTGGATGAAGCCTGCCTGCTGCATAATGAGCGGGCTCAGGCCGCAGAAACAGCTTTGTTAATCCAGTATCGGGCGCAGCCATACCGCCCGCCAGCGCTGGCGGGTCTGAGCTACCCGGCGGCGGCGGCTGATTTGCGCGCTTATTTCGCCCAGTTTACAGCGGATGTCACGCCTCGTCGCCCCGATGAACCAGCCTGGCGCGGGCGCGGCATCATTTCGCCCCATATTGATTATTTGCGCGGCGGGCCTGTTTATGCGCAAACATGGACGCACGCTGCTGCCGCCGTGCGGGAAGCCGATCTGGTTTTCATTTTGGGCACGGACCATAATGGCGGTCAGGCGATAACACTGACGGAAAAGCCATACGCCACTCCGTTTGGGACGCTACCCACTGACGTGGCGGTGGTTCGCAAACTGGCGGCAGCCGTTGGCGAGGATATTGCTTTTGCCAGTGAGTTGAACCATCGCCAGGAACATTCGGTGGAGTTGTCGGCGGTCTGGCTGCACTACACCCTGAGGGATGCGTCGCCCTGCCCCATGATTCCCATCCTGGTAGGCTCTTTCCACCGGTTTGTAACCAATGGGGAGCATCCAGCGCAGGATGAGCGGCTCAATCGCTTCATTGGCGCGCTGCAAGAAGAAAGCGTGGGAAGAAAAGTGGTGGTCGTGGCGTCCGTTGATCTGGCGCACGTGGGGCCCGCCTTTGGGGATGATTTTGTGATGGACGGGGCGCGGCGGGCAGCGCTGAGGCGCAGCGACAGGCAACTGCTGGAGGCTATAATGGCGGGAGATGCGGCGCGGTTTTATGGGGAGATTGCCGGCATTCAAGACCGCAATCGCATCTGTGGCTTCGCCCCCATCTACCTGCTGCTGCGCTATCTGGAAACCACGCAGGGGCAAGAAATCGCCTACCA
>CAZIKT010000004.1:0-31754 GCA_964539885.1 uncultured Ardenticatenaceae bacterium
TCGACAAAGCGGCAAGCGCCCGCTCTGCTCGAAGTGAAGGAGCCTGTGGCCCCTGACTTCCACTCACGATTATGCTAGAATTACAGTATGGGACCGTTTCCCATCTACCTGGTCATAGAATTGGGCAACCTGAAACTGAGTAGCGCGACGCCGCCAACCGAGGTTTTATGGTTCTTGTCCGGCTTGCTCTTGCTCGGTGCGCTCTCCTTCTTTGCCCTATGGTGGAATCGGCGCGGGCGACGGGATCCATTTGTTTGAACATCGCCCACTGGTGACATACAACCGGTTCGTGCATATCGCTCTTCGACGCCGTAGTCCAGGTAATCGATCCCGGCTCTGGTCGGCCTGCGAGCGGCGCTTCGCGAGCGGTCAATTTCATAAGTGAATACTTCAGGAGTTCCCTAACATGATTGATGTGAATCAGTTGCGCCGCGGCGTGACATTCTTGCTGGACGATAATCTATACAAGGTGACGGAATACTCGCACAACAAGCCGGGGCGCGGCAAGGCTACCATCCGGGTCAGTGTGCGCAATCTGCGCACCGGCTCCAACTCGCAGATTACCTTCAGTTCCGGCGACCGCGTTGAAGACGTGCGCCTAAACAAGGTCACCATGCAATACCTGTACGATGACGGCATGTTCTACGTGTTCATGGACACAGGATCATACGAGCAGAAGCAGGTAGGGCACGCCGTCTTGGAAGCCGACGCCAAATACCTGCTAGACAATATGGAGTTGGAGCTGTTGCTGTACGAGGGAGAGGTAATTGATTACCTTCTGCCAAAGACGGTAGATCTGGAAGTGGTCGATTCTGAGATGGCAGTAGCCGGCGACACCGCCACCGGCGCCACCAAGGAAGTGGTCACCGAGACCGGTTTGAAGGTGCGTACACCCCTCTTTGTCGAAGTCGGCAACACTATCCGGGTAAACACAGACTCCGGCGAATACATCACCCGCGTCTGATCGCTCCCCTATCTTAATCCGGCCCGGCACAATTGCCGGGCCGTTCAATCCTCAGGCGATGGTCGCGTCAGCTGACGCCGGCTGCAATCCGGAGCCGGCCATCAGCAGACCAAGCTGTTCCCGCGTCGCCACTTCGGCCTGCATCTCCGCCACGATCTGTCCGTGAAACATCACCAGAATACGGTCAGCCAACGACATGATTTCGTCCAGTTCCGCGGAGATCAGCAACACCGCCACCCCATCATCCCGCTGCTCGATGATACGCTGGTGGATGTACTCAATGCTGCCGACATCCAGGCCGCGAGTCGGTTGGTTGGCGATCAGCAGCTTGACCGGCCGAGAGAGCTCGCGCGCCACGATGACCTTCTGTTGGTTGCCGCCGGAGAGATTGCCGGCCGGCACCAGTGGCCCCGGCGTGCGCACATCAAACTCCGCGATCAGCTTCTGAGCGTTTTCCAGCGTGGCACGGCCATTGCGTTGCAGCCCGCTGGCAAAGGGCTTTCGATAGTAGGTGCATAGCACCAGGTTATCCACAATCGAGTAAGGGAGCACCAGGCCGTGTTTCTGCCGGTCTTCAGGAATGTGAGCCAGACCGTGTTCGATCAAAAATCGCGGGTTATCAAATGGGGCCGGTTCCCCGCCTAGGAGCATACTGCCGCTTTCCGGCGCGCGCAGCCCGGTCAGCGCTTCGACCAGCTCCTTCTGCCCATTGCCCTGCACGCCGGCTACCCCAAGCACTTCGCCGGCGCGCACGTTGAAGGAGACCCCCTTCACCGCCGTCACCCGACGCTCGTCCAGCACGGTCAGGTCTTCAACCTCCAGTACCGTATCACGAGGCTTTGCAGCCTCCTTGTCGACGCTTAATATGACATCGCGCCCGACCATCATGGCTGCCAGCCCATGCTCGTCAATTTCCGCCGGCGTCGTCGTGCCGACCACCCGGCCGCGACGCATGACAGTAATGGAGTCAGCGATCGCTAACACCTCTTTTAACTTGTGGGTGATAAAGATGATGGAGACCCCGCGATCAGTCAGCTCGTGCATCACCTGGAAAAGCTCCTCGGCCTCCTGCGGCGTCAGGACGGCGGTCGGCTCATCCAGCACCAGGATGCGCGCGTCGCGGTACAGGGCCTTCACGATTTCTACCCGTTGCTGCACCCCTACCGGCAGATCTTCGATTACCGCATCCGGATCCACATCCAGGCCGAAGTCATGCGATAGCTGGCTGATGCGCTGCCGGGCGGTGCGCATATCCAGGGACGGCCCGCGGGTGACTTCCATGCCCAGGATGATATTCTCGGCTACAGTGAACACTGGCACCAGCATAAAGTGCTGATGGACCATGCCGATCCCCCTGGCGATGGCCTCGTTGGGGCTGGTGACGTCCAGCTTCTGCCCATCAACCAGGATCTCGCCCTCGTCCGGCTTGTAAAGGCCGTAGATAACATTCATCAGCGTGCTCTTGCCGGCGCCATTCTCGCCCAGGAGCGCGTGAATCTCTCCTCTTCGCAGTTGGAAATCGACCTGGTCATTGGCCAGGACGCCGGGAAAGCGCTTGGTGACCTTGCGCGCCTCGAGCGCGTACTCTTCTTCAACCGCCATTGCTTATTCCTTCTCGTAGGGGATGCCGTCTGCCGCCGGCGGTCGAGCTCGGCCACCGACGCCGGCCAGCACCACAATCGTGAGCACATACGGCAGCATGCCGATGAACTGCGGCGGCACCTGCAAATTGGTCTCGGAAAATGGCACCGGGATGCCGCCCAGGAATTGAATCAAGGTGTTAAACGCCAGAAAGAAGCCGAAAAGCAACGCCGCGCCCCACGCTCCCAACGGGGTCCACCGGCCAAAGATCATCACCGCCAGTGCGAGGAAGCCGCGTCCGTTGGTCATCAGACGCTCAAAGGAGCCGACCGCTTCCAGGGTCAGGTAAGCGCCGGCCAGACCCGCCAGCGCCCCACCCCAAATAACGTTCACATAGCGGGTATAGAAGACATTGATGCCCACCGTATCTGCCGCTCGGGGATGCTCCCCGACTGCGCGCGTCCGCAACCCCCAACGGGTAAAGAAGAGCACATAATGGGAGACCATTACCAGGATGATCGTCAGGTATGTCAGGGGTGGGTTGCGAAAGAGCACCGGCCCCATCAAGGGGATGTCCGCTAGCGGGCCGAGGGGGATGGGCAACAGCTTGCCCTCCGTCGTCAGGCCAGACTGGTAGAAATAGCCGGTGATGCCGATGGCCAGGATATTGATCACGGTGCCACCGATAATCTGATCCATTCTCAGGGTCACGGACATGAAAGCCAAGAACAGGCCGACCAGCGCGCCGGTGAGAATACCGGCAGCCACGGCTATTGCCAGGTTACCCGTGTACACATTAACCAAAAAGGCCACAAAAGCCGAAAGCAGCATCTGTCCTTCGATGCCGATATTGATTACCCCGGAGCGCTCTCCCCACAGGCCGCAGAGCGCACCCAGAATCAACGGCGTTGACTGCCGGAGCGCTGAGGCCAGTACGGCCGTCGTCGCATTTTGATTGAGGATGTAACCGATAATGGATAGCGCTGAAACCACTCCAACGACGATAATCAGGTTTCTATTGCGACTCCAGAATCGGCTGCCCTCGCTAACTGTGGTGATGGGTGATGTAGTTGCCGCCATCTCCTTCTCCTGCGATTCTTAGTGCTGTCCCCAGCCAGTGCTCAACTGCACCTGTTCCGCTTCCCCGGCTCGGACCGGAATGAGCTTACGCACAATCATGTCCGCCGAGACGAAGAACAACATCAGCGCCAGGAGTACATCCACGATCTCGCTGGCCACGCCTGCGTCGAACTGCATCTGACTGGCCCCGGCGCGCATGGCTCCGACCAGGATTGCCGCCGGTATTACGCCGAAAGGGCTGGTCTTGCCCAGCAGGGCAATGGTGATGCCGTCGAAGCCCAGACCGACGTTGAAGCCCGGCTGATAACGACCGACCACCCCCAGCGTCTCGACAGCGCCGCCCAGGCCGGCCAGCAGACCGCTGAGAAACATGGTCAGCACAATCATACGCGCCACGCGAATGCCGGCGTAACGAGCGGCGCTGGAATTCAGCCCCACCGTCCGGATGGCATATCCCAGCGTCGTCCTCTGCAACACGTACCAGGTGACGATAGCCATGATCAGCGCCAGCACAAAGCCCAGCGGCACGGGGCCGATAGCGGGGATAGCGGCCGTTTCCAGGATCGCCGGCGTGCGGGCCACGATATTGCCGGGCGATGGATCCTTCCAGGGGCCGTTGGCCAGCCAATCAGTAAGATTGACCGCCACAAAGTTGAGCATGATCGTAGTGATCACCTCGTGCGCGCCGGTATACGCCTTCAGGAAGCCGGGGATTGAGCCGTACAGACCGCCGGCGATGGCCCCGACGACTAAGGCGAGCGGCGCGTGCAGAACTGCCGGCAGTCCGCTGACCGAAAACCCGATATAAGCGGCCATGACCGCACCCAACAAGAGTTGCCCTTGTGCGCCGATGTTGAACAGACCAGCCTTGAATGCAAAAGCCACTGCCAGTCCGCTGAATACCAGCGGCGTGGCCTTCTCCAGCGTGCGCAGGATAGCCCGGCTGCTGCCGAACGCCCCCTCTAGCAGCGCCCGGTAGGCGTCCAGGGGATTCACGCCGGAGGCCCAGAGAATGACTGCGCCAATCAGCAGCGCCAGCAGGACAGATACTATCGGAACAAGCGAGGCCCTCACCCCGGCGCGGATAAACGCAATAACGCGTCCCTCTGAATTCATACCCGCCTCGTATAATGAAAATGTGCGACGCTCCAAGCGGAACGTCGCACATTATAACACTTGTCTCTAGAACTAACGGGAAAGCTCGCGATTCATCGTCTCATTTCCCGTTTCGTCCCTCTATCTGATCAGGGTCCGGTCACTAGCCGCCGGGATTGTAGCCGGTCTCGATAGTACCGTCGCGCAGGCCGGCGTCAATCTCCGCCAGCATTGCCTTGATCTCGTCCGAAATCAGGTCTTCGAAGTCATGGAAGGGGGCCAGACCCACCTCGCCGACGTAGTTGCCGGCGGGGAACTCGCCATTCACATGAGCCGTGATCAAGTCGAAGACCCCGGGCACGATCAGTTTCATCGCGCTGGAGACCAGGCAGGCGTGCGCCTCCGGCACTGTCTCCCACTGGTCCGTGTCCACGCCGATGCAGTACAGCCCTTCGCGGCCCGCGACCTCAATCAACGCGCCGTTGCCGGTCTTGCCGCCCGCGCCGAAGACCACTACCGCTCCCTGGTCCATCGCCTGCGCCGCCGTCGCCGCACCCCACTCCGGGTCGGTGAAGGCGACGTCCAGGCCGCCGGGATGATAGGTGGAGATGACCTCGATCTCGGGGTCAATGTATCGCGCGCCGGCGATGTAGCCCTCGTTGAAGGCCACCACCGGCGGCACCAGGTCCGTGCCCAGCACCGCCGCGATCGTCTGCCCCTCAGAGAGCATCGCCGCCAGCGCGCCCGCCAGGAAGCCGGATTTGTCCTCGCTGAAGATCAGCCCGGCCACGTTGTCAATCGTCGCCCCCTGGAACTGATCCACACCGATGAAGTGTACATCCGGGAACTCCGCCGCCATCAGGCCGGTGGCCTCGCCCAGCGCGAAACCGACGGTAACGATCACATCGTAACCGTCTTCGGCGAAGAGGCGGATGTTCGCCTCGTAATCCGTGGCGTCGGCGGTCTCGATGAAGTTGACCGTAGCGCCGTACTCTTCAGCCGCCTGCTGAACGCCTTCCCAGGCGCTCTGGTTGAAGGATTTGTCGTCAATCTCGCCGACATCCGTCACCAGGCCGATGCACAGCACATCAGGGCTGGCGCAGTCAACTTCGCCACTCTCTTCCTCTTCAGCCGCCGCTTCCTCTTCGGCGGGTTCCTCAGCCACGGCCGTGCCGTAACCGGTCGAGATCGAGCCGTCGCGCAGACCGGCATCGATTTCCTCCAGCGTGGCCTTGATCTCGTCGGAGACCTGGTCTTCGAAGTCATGGAAGGGGGCCAGACCCACCTCGCCGACGTAGTTGCCGGCGGGGAACTCGCCATTCACATGAGCCGTGATCAAGTCGAAGACCCCGGGCACGATCAGTTTCATCGCGCTGGAGACCAGGCAGGCGTGCGCCTCCGGCACTGTCTCCCACTGGTCCGTGTCCACGCCGATGCAGTACAGCCCTTCGCGGCCCGCGACCTCAATCAACGCGCCGTTGCCGGTCTTGCCGCCCGCGCCGAAGACCACTACCGCTCCCTGGTCCATCGCCTGCGCCGCCGTCGCCGCACCCCACTCCGGGTCGGTGAAGGCGACGTCCAGGCCGCCGGGATGATAGGTGGAGATGACCTCGATCTCGGGGTCAATGTATCGCGCGCCGGCGATGTAGCCCTCGTTGAAGGCCACCACCGGCGGCACCAGGTCCGTGCCCAGCACCGCCGCGATCGTCTGCCCCTCAGAGAGCATCGCCGCCAGCGCGCCCGCCAGGAAGCCGGATTTGTCCTCGCTGAAGATCAGCCCGGCCACGTTGTCAATCGTCGCCCCCTGGAACTGATCCACACCGATGAAGTGTACATCCGGGAACTCCGCCGCCATCAGGCCGGTGGCCTCGCCCAGCGCGAAACCGACGGTAACGATCACATCGTAACCGTCTTCGGCGAAGAGGCGGATGTTCGCCTCGTAATCCGTGGCGTCGGCGGTCTCGATGAAGTTGACCGTAGCGCCGTACTCTTCAGCCGCCTGCTGAACGCCTTCCCAGGCGCTCTGGTTGAAGGATTTGTCGTCAATCTCGCCGACATCCGTCACCAGGCCGACGCACAGCACATCGGGGCTGGCACAGTCGCCTTCAGCGGCTTCCTCTTCAGCGGCTTCCTCTTCTGCCGGCGCCTCAGTAGGTTCGGCGACTTCTTCTTCTACTTCCGACTCCGCCGTGGGTTCGGCGGTGTCCTCTTCGCCCCCTTCGTTGCTCGTGCAGGCGGCGAACACCATCGCCATAACCAACAGCACAACCATCACCAATCCAAATCTCTTAAGCATATCTCCTCCAGATACAGTATCGGAAATCTGATGGAACCTGAGTCAAGCAAGCCTTCAGTCTCTACAGATGGCGTGAGACGGGACTTGCGTCTGCCGGGAATTATACCCGCTGGCCGGCAGCTAACAAGCAGGCCGAGGAGTCTCTTGCGGGTCAATCAAGCATTCTTCGGCCAACTGCGTCGTTTTGCGCGCGGCCGGTCCCCCACGATCCGCTATTCGTTCGGGCCAGCGCTCCCGACTGCAGTCACCAACAAGTTGGCCTGGTACTCCTCTAGCTCAATGGGCTTCTCGGGGTCTTCCGGGTAAGGGTCCAGTCGCTGCAACTCCACCAGATAGCCACTGACCGTATTGGTCAGTCGCGTCATACCGGGGGCCGGGTTGGTGTTAAATTCCAGCTCAACAGGCGGCTCCTCGCCCAGTTGCGCCGTGAGCCGGATGACTGCCTGACCACTCTCCACGCACTGCACCTGCGTGGGGCAGCGCGAGTCTTGCAGCACTTCGCTGAAAACCAGGCGCATGCCGGCCGGCTCGACGGTCGCTTCCTGGCCACCGCTCAAAACAAACGTCTCTCCCAGTTGCGCAGTTTGCGGCTCCGGCTCATTGTCAGCATCGCAGCCGACCGCCGCAAACAACAGGAGAAGAAACAAGAGTGGGAAAGCGTAACGACTTACCAAGGGTGTATTTCCTCCTAAATCGTTTACAATCGCCAGCCAATATTGTCGAGCACTCATTGTCTCACAAATCTTGAGATTCTTCGCACCCCATGACAAACTTGAAAGAGTCGTTTCTACTGGATCCCGAGGTAGCCTTTCTCAATCATGGCTCATTTGGGGCCACCCCGCTGCCGGTGCTACACGCTTACCAGGAGTGGCAACGCCGGCTGGAGCGACAGCCGGTGCAGTTTCTGGCCGGCCAATTGCCCGCGCTCCTGGCTGAGGCTCGCCGGCGGCTGGGCGCATACCTGCATGTCGACGGCGACGACCTGGCCTACGTGCCCAACGCCACCTTCGCGGTAAACGTAGTCGCCCGTTCGTTGGAGCTGGGGCCGGCAGACGAGGTGTTGAGTACAGATCATGAATACGGCGCTTGCGACAATGTGTGGGGATACTTGAGCGGAAAGCGCGGCTTTCGCTATCGTCAGCAGCCGATCGACTTTCCTTTCGCTTCTGATGCAGCCATTGTGGAACAGTTCTGGCAGGGGGTGACTCCGGCGACGCGGGTCATCTTCCTCAGCCATATTACCTCTCCGACGGCTGTCCGCTTCCCGATCCAGACCGTCTGCGGGCGCGCCCGCCAGGAAGGCATCCTCACGGTGATTGATGGGGCGCACGCGCCGGGCCAGGTCCCGCTCAATCTGCCTGAAATCGGCCCGGACTTCTACTTCGGTAACGCTCACAAGTGGATGTGCAGCCCAAAGGGGGCCGCTTTTCTCTACGCTCGCCGGGACCAACAGGCGCTGATCGAGCCGCTGGTCGTCGGTTGGGGCTGGGGCGAGCATCGTGTGCTGTCATTTGGCTCTGACTATCTGGACTATTTGCAGTGGCTGGGCACTAACGATCCCTCGGCTTATCTGGCAGTCCCGGCCGCCATCGATTTTCAAGAAGAGCACGATTGGCCGGCAGTGCGGACGCGCTGCCACGGTCTCCTGCAACAGGCGCTGGAGCGCATCGGAGTATTGACCGGCCTACCCTCACTGTATCCGGAAGATAGCTATTACCACCAGATGGCGGTCGCCGGGCTGCCGGAGATCGTCGATCCGGCCGGCTTCAAGCGCCGGCTCTACGACCAGTTTCGCGTGGAGGTCCCGCTCACCCAGTGGCGCAACCGCCTGTTCGTTCGCGTTTCCGTGCAGGGCTACAACGAGTCGGGTGACATTGACCGCCTGATAGCCGGGCTGGAGGCGCTGCTGCAAGCCGAGCGCCTTCCCCCGGCCGGGGGAGCAGGCTGCTGAGAGCGTCCGACCGGCGTCCCCGGTTTCCGCGCGAGCCGTCATGAAGCGCTATCCCATTCCCGCCGCAGAGGCCCGCGCCGAACTGAAGGTGAAGAATTCGCTGTTTATCGCCAGCGCGGGGCCGGCCTTCAGCGTGGAAGCTGCGCGGGCCCATATCGCCCGCATCCGAACAGAGTTCGCCGACGCGTCTCACAATGTGCCGGCTTATCTCATAGGCTTTGGGCCGGCGGTCATTGCCCATTGCAGCGACGACGGCGAGCCGGGCGGTTCCGCCGGTCGGCCGGCCCTGGCGGTGCTGCTGGGCAGCGGCCTCGGTGATGTTGTGGTCGTCGTGACCCGCTATTTTGGCGGTACAAAGCTGGGCGTCGGCGGCCTCGTTCGCGCCTATGGAGATGCGGTCAGGGTTGTGCTGGATGTGTTGCCCCGCGCTCAAAAGGTAGCGACCCATACTGTGATGGTGGTCACGCCCTATGGCTACTTTGATCGCCTGCGCCTGTTGATCGCCGCCCACCACGGTCATATTCTAGACGAAACGTTTGCAGCCGATATCACTGTTGCGATACGTTTTGAAACCAGCCATTTCCCGCCGTTTCAGGCGGCGTTATCTGAACAGACCAACGGCGCGCTCGAGGCGGAAATCGTGGAGACTGACGAAGAAACGATCTTGCCTTTGTAGACAAAGCCTTTTGTAGACAAAGGCGGCTTCTTTGCGCTAAAATGATGGCGAGAGGAGAGAACCATGCCATGGTATGATTTTCGATGCACCGAATGCGGCTCTGTTTTTGAGAAGAAGCGCTCGTTTGCGCAGGCCGGTGAGGTAGCAACCTGTCCAGCTTGCTACAGCCGGGCCACACAGAAGCTGGTCACCGCCAGCCACTTGATCAGCCAGCAACCGGCGGCCCGCAGCGTGCCGGTGCCGATGACCCGCAAGGGCGGCGGCGGTTGCGGCTGTGGCTCCTGCTACTGCAACGACTAGCCGCGTACTCAAGAACTCGCTGATTCGCGCAGCTTTACGAAAGTAGGAAAAGCACCCCGAAGCGGCCGGTTTGACCACGCTCTGCCCGGTGCGAGAAGAAAAGCTCGGTGTGGCAGGCAGTGCAGAGCCCGGCCATCTCAATATGCGTCACGCCGGCTTGTCGCAGACGCCACTGGTTGGCCGCCGGCAAGTCAAAGTACGGTCTCTCTCCCCCATTGTCCCTGAACAACTCCTCCGGCTGATCATAAGCCGCCCGCACCGCCGATATTACCGGCTCACCCACCTCATAACAACACGGCCCGATGCTCGGCCCGACCCCGGCCCATAGCTCAGCCGGCTCGCTGCCGAACGCCTTCTGCATCGCCCTGACCAACGCGCCCGGCAAGTCTTTCACTGCCCCTTTCCAGCCGGCATGCCCCAGGCCGATCGCCCGCTTTCTCGGATCGTAGACAAGAATCGGCGAACAATCCGCGAAGTTCATCGTCAGGGCGCATCCGGGCTGGTCGGTGATCAGCCCGTCATAACGCCCCGCAATCTGGCCGTGCTGGGCGATTGTCACCCGGCAGATGCCGGCGTCATGCAGCAGGTGGGCCTGCACCACGCTCCCGTCCGCGCGATCCAAGAGGCCGTAGGCGCGCCGGCGGTTCTCAATGACGCGCGCCGGCTCATCAGCGACGGCCACGCTCAAGTTCAGGGTGTCGAACGGCGCCGCGCTTACCCCGCCGCGGCGGGTGAAGACGGCATGCCGGCCAACGCCGCCCGCCGGCATGGCACTGAATTCCAAATACGGGATCGCGTCCTTTTGCCTGAACTCCATCCCGAGATCCTACCACATCTGCCGCTTGCTTGCTTCCATGCTATAATGTCTCAATGGGAACATTTGAGCTATGACGCAGAAGAAAGGCTCATCGCGCCCGGCCTCTACCCGCGGCGGAACCAAGAACAGGCCCGGTCGCTCATCCCGCCCGCCGGCGAATAACAAGTCCCAGGGATCGCGCTTCAACCTGGATCGGCCCAGGCTGGCGATCATCGCCGGCATGATCCTGATGGTAGTCTCCTTCATCTTGCTGCTCAGCCTGGCTTCGCCCAACCAGGGACAATTGACGGCTGCGCTCAGTCGCGCCATGCGCTACGCCTTCGGTTGGGGCAGCATCGTCGTTCCGGTGGCGCTCATTGGCGGGGGCTTTTACCTGGTGCTGTGGGGAATGGGGCAAGCCCCGACACTGCCACGCAATCGACTGCTCGGCCTGGGGCTACTTTTCCTCGTCTTTGAGGCCTTCGCCACACTGGTCGTCCTGGCGATGGATAACGGGCTGAACGACATCTGGGCTGTGGCGGCGGCGGAGACCGGCGGCGGTTATTTGGGCGGTCTGCTCGTCTGGCCTCTGCTCACAGTCGTTGGCCAGGCATTCGCCGTGATCGTACTGATGCTCTTCGGATTGGCCGGAGCCGTGCTACTCTTCGGCGTAACCAGGGCTGATCTGCGCCAGATCGCCGACTGGACGCGGGCAAAGCTCAAGCCCGCCGCCGAGTTGTCGCCGACCCCGGCTGAGAGAGAAATCCCGGTTAATACCGGCGGCACCGTTCGCGTCAGTCGGGCGCGCAAACCAATCATCGTTGAACCGCTCCCTGAAGCGCCGCCGACCCAATCCGCGCCGGCCGCAACCGCGGCTGTTGCGCGTGAGAGCGGGCAAGCCGGCGGGCGTGGGCCGGCAGCCGCTGCTGTATCCGAGCCGGCGGCCGCGGACTCGTCCAACTCGCGCCGGCGGCAGGGAAAACAGGCCGGCCCATCAGCCGCGCCGGACGCGATCGCCTCCGAGCCGCTCTTCATGGCCCCGAACCCGGACAACGCGCCGGCCCCCAGCTGGAAGCTGCCGAACATTGACGACATGCTGACCGCCGGCAGCGACCAGGAAGTTGACAACAGCTTCATTCGCGAGCAGGTTGAGATCATCGAGCATACTCTGGAGAGCTTTGGCGCGCCGGCTAACGTGGTGGAGATCAACCAGGGGCCGACCGTCACCCAGTTCGGGGTGGAGCCGCAGTTCATCGTACAGCGCAGCGGGAAGCGTACCAAGGTCAAGGTAGGTAAGATCGCCAGCCTGGCGGACGATCTCGCTCTGGCGCTGGCGGCCCATTCGGTGCGCGTTCAAGCGCCGGTGCCCGGCAAAGGGTATGTTGGCCTGGAGATTCCCAATCCCAGCAAGAGTCTGGTCTCGCTCCGCGATGTGATGAAGTCGCCGGAATTCAACCGCTTGCGCTCGCCGCTACGCCTCGGCCTCGGGCAGAACGTGGCCGGCGTGCCCGCCGCCACGGACCTGACCAAGATGCCGCATTTGCTGATCGCCGGCGCGACCGGGGCCGGCAAGTCGGTGTGCGTCAACGGCATCATCGCCTGCCTGCTTCTGCAAAACACGCCGGAGGATTTGCGCCTGGTCATGGTCGACCCGAAGCGCGTGGAGCTGACTGCCTACAACGGCATCCCGCACCTGGTCGCCCCGGTTGTCGTGGACATGGAGCGTGTGATCGGCACCCTGCAGTGGGCGTTGCGCGAGATGGATAATCGCTACAAACGGTTGGCCGATGCCGGCGCGCGCAATATCAGCGACTACAACCGCAAGCTGCTCGCCCGTGGCGAAAAGAAGCTGCCCTACATTGTGATATTCATTGATGAGTTGGCCGACCTGATGATGCTCTCGCCGGAGGACACGGAGCGGGGCATCACCCGGCTGGCGCAGATGGCGCGCGCCACCGGCATCCATATGGTCATCTCCACCCAGCGCCCCTCGGTTGATGTGGTCACCGGCCTGATCAAGGCCAACTTCCCAGCCCGCATCGCCTTTGCCGTCGCCTCCAGCACAGACAGTCGGGTCATTCTGGACACCGTCGGCGCGGAGAGGCTGCTGGGACAGGGGGACATGCTCTTCCAAAGCCCGGACGCCAGTGCGCCGGTGCGTTTGCAGGGCTGTTTCGTCAGCGAGCGGGAGTTGAGCAGCATTATCGAGTACTGGCGCGGCGCGCGGCGCTTCAATCTGATTACCGCCCAGGACGCTGAACCGGCGCAACCCCCGGCAGCTTCGCCAACAGGCGTGCCCTCGCCGGCGACGGCGGCGGCGCTGGCCGCAGCGCCCCCCATCCAGCAGCCGTTGTGGGAAGACATGATCGCGGAGGCGCAGCAGGACGCAGACAACGAGGATGACCTGTTGCCGGAGGCGATCGCCCTGGTGCGGCAACTAAATCGCGCCTCAACCTCTCTTCTGCAACGCCGCTTTCGTATCGGGTACACGCGCGCCGCCCGGCTGATGGACATGATGGAAGAGGAAGGCGTGATCGGCCCGCCGACCGGCACCAGCAAACCGCGCGATGTCTTTCCCCAGGGCCAGGATAGCCCCGAGCGAGCGGTTGAGAACGCAAGCGGCTCCGACGACGCAGCGTAGCAATGGCTGATTTACAGGGAGAAGCGCGGGCGCAATACGTGCAGGAGATGTTCGGCCGCATCGCCGGTCGCTACGACCTGATGAACCGGCTGATGACCTTCGGGCAGGATAGTCGCTGGCGGCGGTATGTCATTCAGCAGGCGCAACTACCGCCGGACGGCCGGCTGTTGGACATCGCCACCGGCACCGGTGACATCGCTTACGAAGGGCTACGCCAGCATCCAGGCATCCAGGCGGTCGGCGGCGACTTCACCCTGGCGATGATGGAAGTCGGGAAACACAATCCGGATCGCCGGCAAATCTGTTGGCTTGGGGCTGATACGTTGGCGCTGCCCTTCAAGGACGAGACCTTCGACGCGGTCACCTCCGGCTTCCTGATGCGCAACGTTATTGATGTGCCCGGCGCGTTCCGGGAACAAATGCGGGTGACAAAGGCAGGCGGCCGGGTCGTGGTGTTGGAGTCCAGCCCACCAAAACGAAATCTGCTGCGCCCGTTCATTTATCTGCATTTGAACTACATCATCCCCGCTTTGGGTCAGATAGTTACCGGACATGGGGACGCCTATCGCTACCTGCCCAATACCACCCAGCACTTTCAAAGTCCGCAGTCGCTGGCAGCAACCATGCGCGAGAGCGGCTTTGAGCATGTACAATACCGGCTGTTCATGTTTGGAACCGTGGCCATTCATGTCGGTCAAAAACCTTGAGACATGAGGCACACATATGATGCGCACCCTGCTCCTGTTATCCCTGTTGCTGCTCGTGGCCTGTGCGCCGGCGGCCGAAACACCCGCCCCGCCGGTCGTTCAGCAGGAAGCGGCTGCCGTTAACGCGACCGCAACTGATCTGCCCGCTCCGGCACCCGCCACGACAGCGCCTACCGCGACAATGGCCTTGCAGCCGGAGGCTCCAACCGCGTTGGCTACCAACCCGCCGGCTGCAACCAACCCACCGGCAGCGACCGCCGAACCGGCAGTCGAAGTGGTTGCCACTATTGAGCCAACTGTTGATGCCGGCTCGCAGGTTGTGACCGGTCGCACTTCTGACGGCGCTTATTTCATCGGCGCGGTTGACGCGCCGGTGACCATCATTGATTACTCTGACTTCCTCTGAGGAAACTGTCGCGCCTACGTGTTAGGCACAGAGCCCCAAATAATCGAAGCGTATGTGAATACCGGCAAGGCCAAGCTAATCTTCTGGCCCGTCCTGAACCACAATGATCCCAGCCTGTATTCAACAGCCGCCGCTGAGTGTGTGGCGCAGCAGGATATGGACGCGTTTTGGGAGATACACGAGCAGCTCTTCCAGAACCAGCAAGATCTGTGGAGTGCCGGTCGCGATTATTATGTCAATGCAGCGGTGGGCGTTGGTGTGGATCAGGCGGTGTTCGAAAGCTGTTACGACAGTGGTTCCGGCATCAGCCACGTGACCAACCTGGACAACATCCGCCGCGATCGGGGCATTTACACACAGCCGGTCTTTGATATCAATGGGCAAACCTTTTTCGGTTCACAATCATTCGAGACGTTCGCCGGGATTATAGACAGTCTCCTGCCCTGAAGCGCAGGCGGCAGGTGGTCTGATCACCAGCCCATTGTGCCGGGTTCGCCCTTGAACGGCCCCACAACATCGCTGGTGATCCAGCCACCGTAAAAGTCGCCGGCTTGCGGCCGCACAACTTCGCCATCTACCAGACAGCGCTCTGCACGACCGGCGTAGAAAGCGATGTAGTTCTTCAGCGCCGCATACGCCGGCGTGGGGTGAGGGTAATACCAGGCAGCCTCAGGCGAGAGGTGTTCGCCGACGCACAGGTCGTAATAGCCGGCCCGGCCTTTCCATTCACACCATGTGCGCGCCTCGGCTTCATGCAGGTACGCCATCCGCACATCCTCCGGCGGAAAGTAATAGGCGGGCGGCTGGCTGGTTTCCAGCACGCGCAGGGCGTTCCTGGTCTCGGCGATCAGTACGCCGGCAAAGTATACCTGCAGGTGTCGTGAGGTCGGCTCCAGGCGGGGCGGGCGCGGGTAATCCCAGACAGACTCCTGTTCCGGCTTCGGCTCTATGCGGTTCGGTCTCAGCATGTTAGTTCTCCATACGGCAGGGGTCAGGCGGTCATTCTCTCGCCCCTGCCTGTGCAAAAGACGTTTGCTCAAGTATAACACGGCACTGAGCCAGCCGGCTTCATCCAGGCCTGGAGTCGCGCCGTTGCCGGGATAGGTCTTACCGTTATTCAGGAGGGCAGTATCGTGCGCCATATCTCGCTTTTGATATCGCTTTTGCTGGTCGCCACCCTGGTCGGCTGCACGGCCGAGAGTAGCATCACTCCGACCAGTGAGTCAGCGGCGGACTCGCCGACTGCCGTTGCGGAAGTAAATCAGTCCCCGACCCCCGCAGGTACGGCCACCAGTGAGCCTCCGCCGGAAGACACGGCGGTTCCCGCAGATACGGCAACTGCGGCCCCTTCGCCGACAGCCGAACCGACAGTGATGGAGCCCTCGCCCACGGTGATAAGTGAAGCAACGGCGACTCTGGCGCCTGGCAGCCTGCGCGGGCCGGAGATCGTCTACGATGGAATCAGCTTCGTGCTGCCGCCGGAACTGGGCGATGTCGTCTACTATCTGGTCGGCGGCTTTATCCCCAACGGGATCAGCTTCAATTTCGATCCCGCCGGCGAGTGCTGGCGCAATCCCTGTATAGATATCGTCCCTGTGGAGGCTATGGCGAACACCATGCGCGGCGGGGCGATTGAACAACTAGCAGAGGGCATCGCTTCCGGCGACTTGACCGAGATGCCGTCGGCGGGCGCGGCGCTGCTGGTGCAGGCTCAATTTGCTCCGCTGGACTTCCAGAACGGCAGCGGTTATCGCGCCATCGTGGCCCGAGGACAGGACGGCTACCTGGTAAACAACGAGGCGCTGCGCTACGAGTTTCAGGGATTGACCGCAGACGGCGAGTTCTTCGTCGAGTTTGTGTATTACATCGACGCGCCTAATCTGCTCAGCACATCCGACCCGACTGAGAATACCAACGAGAATGCCTTTCTCGTGCCGGAGCTTCCTGAGGACTTTCCGGAGCGAGGACAGGTGATCATCGAATATAATGCCGAGGCCGAGCAGCTCCTGGAACAACTGAGCGCGGGCGAATTCGCGCCGGACCTGGCCTTGCTGGACGCACTAGTACGTTCATTGCTGATCCAGATAGAGGAGTAGCCGCCTTGAAAACATTCAGCTTCCGCAAAACCTTAATCGTGGGTTTCGGCTTTCTGGGGATCAGCGTCGTCTGGCCGATCTTCAACCAGTATATCCCGATCTTCCTGCAGGCCGGCAACCCCGAGTTTGAGCGTCAACTGCTGGAAGCCGGGCGCGAGTTGCCGGATGTCGTGGGCTTCGGCCTGGCTCCCAGCCTGGCGCTTTTTATCATGACCTGGGATAACCTGATCAACGTATTCATCCAGCCCTGGGTCGGCGAGCGCAGCGACCGCACCTGGACCCGCTTTGGCCGGCGCAAGCCCTGGCTGATGGTCGGCGTGCCCATTGCCCTGTTTGGCTTCCTGCTGGTGCCGTTTGCCCAAACGCTTTTCGCGCTGGCGGTGTTTATCTTGATCACCAACCTGGGCATGGCGCTGTTCCGTTCGCCTGCAGTCTCCTGGTTGGGCGACTTGTTTGAGCCGGTGGACCGCAGCAAGGCCAACGGGATCATCAACCTGATGGGCGGCATCGGTGGGTTGCTGGCCTTCTTCGGCGGCGGCATCCTCTTTGAGCGCTATGGGAAGGCCGCGCCCTTCTTTGGGGCCGCGATTGTCGTGATTCTGGCGACAATAGTTGTCCTGTGGCGGGTGAAGGAGCCGCGCGAGATTGCCAGGCCGGATAGCGATGCAGTCGACCAAGGGGTGTTGGGCAATCTGCGGGCACTGCTGGGCAATCCGGATCGCAGCGGCTTCTTCGTACTGCTCGCCATCTTGCTCTGGTTCATGGCCTTCAACGCGCTGGAATCCGGCCTCTCCTCATTTGCCGTCTTCTCGCTGGGCATCTCGCCGGGGTTGGCATCGATTTACGCCGGCGCGGTCACCGTCTCATTTATCCTGTTCGCGGTGCCGGCCGGCTGGCTCGGTTCGCGCTACGGCAAACGACGCCCCATTCTGTTCGGGCTGAGCGGATTGGCGCTGCTTCTGGCAGGCGGCTTCTTCATCATCCAGGGGGCCGCGCTGTTCGTGGTGGTCCTGCTGTTGGCCGGCTTCCTGTGGGCGCTGGTCAATGTTAACAGCCTGCCGCTGGTGTACGAACACGGCGATGAACGCCGGATCGGCGCTTTCACCGGCCTGTATTACTTCTCCTCGCAGGCGGCGGCGGTGTTGGGCCCGGTGCTGGCCGGGATTATGATAGATGTGTTGGGCGACCAGTACCGCTGGCTCTTCCTGTTCAGCGCGCTGTTCATGGCCCTGGCCCTTGTCGCGATGTTGCGCGTTCGGCCGGTCGCCGCTGACCAGCCGGCCGGCGCGGTAGCAGCGATGCCCATTGACTCCCCAACGTGAGCACTTGACTCCTGATATTCTTGCGGCAGGAGAAGGGAACAGCAGGCGCTGAGATAAATGGCTCCCAATGGGCATGCAACATTGTGTTCAAACACATGTTTGCTTACAATTGTGCAATGAAGGCAAAACTGATGCACCCGGCGAGCCGATGGAGCCAGGATGCTGGGCGGGCGCTACAAACGCCGGTATACAGCTTGCGGCTTGCGGCAATGGCCGGGCACATGCGTATTGACAAGATCGCAGCTCGCCGGGCTGCCCTGATCGACCTCCTTGCAGACGGCCGTCCCCACCCGCGAGAGGAAATCTGGAGGACAATCTCAGCACAGTTGGCGGAGAATTGTTGGGGAAAGGTGCCGCAGGAGACTCTGGCTCGGGACCTGGCGGCCTTGCGCCTGGGCGGGATTCGAATTGCCTATTCGCGCAGACCTGAGACTGAGGGCTATTATCTTCAGTATCCGGCAGTGGCAAGATCGTCCTCGCCGGCCTTTCAGACGATCGAGTGGGAGCTCGTAGCCGCCATAAGCAAGCTATCAACAGCCGAGAAAAACGAGCGCGCATTCGCCGCCGCAGAATTCGCTCTGCGCCAGAAAATGCTCATCCTGGCAGAGGAGCACGTAGATTGGTCCTCCGAAAGGGTAGAGGCAATCGCGCGGCGAATTGTATATGGTGTCGGCGCAGAATGAGCGCCAGAGCGGATTACGAGCAGGGTCAGGCTTTTGGTGGCGTCATCGATGTATTGGAAGCCATTGGAGCCGACTATGCGATCTGGGGCGGACTTGCCGTGGTCGCATATGGAGAACCTCGATTCACTCAGGATCTGGATATTCTGTTGAGTCCCCGGCAATTCGCTGTTACTCCATTTGTGCGACGTCTATGGCAAATGAATTATCATGTGGACGAGGTCGCGGTCAATAGAGCACTTGGAGGCGGCTATTTCAACGTCATACACCTGCGATATCATATCAAGACAGATTTCTACGTGCCGGTCGAGCCGGAATTGATAGCCATGGTTGCCGAGAGAGTCTATCTCCCATTCGACGAAGCGCGCCGGGCAGCGTACATCACATCAACGGCCGTTGTCGTAGCCAAGCTGCGCGCCTACAAGGACAGCGAGTCAACCCGCCATCTGGATGATATTGCCTCTATCATCCGCTTGCAGGGGAAGAGGCTGAATCGGGGACAGATGGAGGTTGTTGCCGGACAACTCGGATTACTGGGCGTCTGGAGGGCTATGTGGGAGCAAAACAGACCAAGTGCAACTTCTAGTCAATTTCCCAAGGAAGAGGGTATCTAGTGAGCGAGTTAGTGAGAAGTGAACGGCGCGGCGAGGTTTTGGAGATCATTCTAAACCGGCCGGAAAAGCGAAACGCCATCAACCTCGAAATGTATCGCGCACTGCAAGAGGCCATACAGGCGGTAGGCCGGGCAGAAGGGGTGCGTGTGGTGTTGCTGCGCGGCGAGGGCCGGCTGTTCTCCTCCGGCATTGATGTGACCACCTTCATGTTGCTGGCTCAGGAGTACGGCCCCAGTTGGCCGCAGCGGATGCGCACCATAACAGACAACTTCCAGCGCGTGCTTACCCAATTGGAGCGGTTGGAGTTGCCCACCATCGCCCTGATCCACGGTCATTGCCTGGGTCTGGCGTTGGAGCTGGCGCTGGCCTGCGACATGCGCATCGCGGCTGAGGATGCCCGGCTGGCTCTCTCGGAATCGCGCCTGGGCATGATCCCGGATGTCGGGGGCACAACCCGGCTGACCCGGCTCATCGGGCCGGCGCGGGCCAAGGAGCTGATCATGACCGGCCGCGAGATTGACGCCGCCGCCGCCGAACGATGGGGGCTGGTCAATCGCGTTGTCCCGCCGGAAGGGCTGCTGGATGCCGGCATGGAGCTGGCCAATGAACTACTCAAAGCCGCGCCGCTGGCAGTGGGCATGGCTAAGCGGGTCATTGACGGTCTGGCCGATATCGACCGCGGCCTGCAATTGGAGGGCTGGGCCCAGAGCCAGCTATTTCAGACGGCCGACTTTCAGGAAGCCATTGAGAGCTTCATGATGCGCCGGGAGCCGAAGTTCAAGGGAAAGTGAGGGCGTGGCCGGCCCACCTAACTATCGGCGACGGCGCGATGCACAATCCGGCTGACCAACTCGCGAACCTCATCGTCGGCCGGGGATAGGCTGTTGACCAGCGACGGCTCGCTCCGCAGCGCCGGCATATGCTGCTCCGCCGCGTGACATACCCCGCAGGCTTCGCAGAACAACTCCGCTTCGCCGGGCCGGCATAGTCCCATCTGTTCACGCATGCGCAGCAGTTTGCGCACCTCATCAGCCGGCAGCGGCGCGTGAACGCCCAATTGAGCCAGCATGAAGCGGACGCGGGCAGTCTGTTCCAGCGTCTCCAGGCGCATGAAGGCTTGCATGGGGTCCGCTCCGACGGTCAACGAGCCGTGTCGCTGCAGCACAATGGCGTCGTGCCATTGGATCAGCGAGCGGATCGCGTGGATGTTCTCTTCGCTTGAGGGCGTGGCGTAGCGGGAGGTGGCGATGATGCCCAGCATGACGATCGCTTCCGGAATGAGGCAATCTGATAGCGATATGCCGGCAATTGAGAGGGCAATTGAGATCGGCGGATGCGCATGGACCACGGCCCCAATATCGGCGCGCTGCCGGTAGGCCTCCAGGTGCATGGGTAGTTCGCTGGTCGGCTTGAGAGCGCGATTAGCCGCAGTGCGCGGGCCGACAACCACGCCCGCCTCGTCGACCACCAGCAGCTGCTCGCTCTCCAGAAAGCCCTTATGCAAGCCGGAAGGGGTGATCAGGATGCGGTCTCGCTCCAGGCGAGCTGAGATATTGCCATCGGTGGCGCTGATGAATCCCTTGTCATACAGCAGCCGGCCGATGCGCACGATCTCCTGACGCAGCCTGATCTCCCGGTGATCCATCACGCCTTCCGCCTACGATAACTATCCACTTCAGCCAGCAAGCGCGCCGACCGGCCCCGAAATTCTGCCCACTCAATCTCGCCGCCGGCGATAGCCATGAGCGTGGCCCCGAGCGCTGCATTAACCGGCGCTGCCAACCCAAGTTCGGCGGCCTTCTGTGCCACCGCCACGTTATGATAGCGCACTTCGTTTTGCCTGCGCCCGGCCTGCAAATCCAGATAGAATGAGGGCATCTTCTGACCGCGCCCGCTCGCCACCAACCGCGAGAGTACCCGCTGCAGCAAGAGGCGCGGCGCGTAACGGAGCCCCAGAGCCAAGCGACCGGCCGGCGCGCCGGGCAGATCCAGCACCCCTAACCGCAATCGGCGCATGACCGCCAGCGTCTCCCGCAGCATATCCACTTCCAGGTCGAACGTCGCCCGATTGCGGTAGATCTCGCCGGGATGCTGATCCAGGATGGCGGCGCTGGCGTTCCCGATCATGTTCAGCAGCGCCTTGGACCATTTCATCGCCCGATAGTCGGCCACGCCTTGCGTGGGCACGCCGGCGTCAGCGAACAGACTTACCCATTCGCTGATATCCTGACCGGTGGCAGTCGGGGCCAATGCCAGCCCGCGATTTTCCCTTTCAACAACAATGCGCCCCGGCCCGTCCTTCCGGATCGGCGTGGTCAACGAGCCGGCTATCAACCGACCAGGGGGGACGCGCTGCATCACCAGCTCCTCCAGGCCAATCCCATTTTGCAGGGTAATCAACGGCGGCGGCTCCGGACACATGGCAAGTAATCCGTCCAGCGCCGGTTCCAGGTCGTAGGATTTCGTCGCCAGTAGAACGGCATTATAGGACCAATTCGCTGAAAATGCCTGTTCGAGGGAGGTCACGGCAGACGGCTGCACCTGGAAGCTGCCCCCCGGCGCAACGACTGCGAGACCGGCCGGCTTCAGCTCAGCAGCCGCCTCCGGCCGAACCAGCAAGACCGCTTCATGACCCTGGCGCAGCAGACAACCGCCCAGGTAGCCACCGACCGCGCCGGCCCCTAGAACAAGGAATCTCATCTAGGTGTCAACGCCCAGCCGGCTGCCCACAAGATCCGGTCGCCCGCGCACAAAGGCAGCCATCTCAAGCGGGCGCTTGCCGGCTAATTGCACCTGCTCCAATCGCAAGGCCCCTTCGCCGGTCATCACATAGACATTCTCCCCGTCCGCCAGCACGCTGCCGGGCTGCGCTCCATCCGGCTTAGCCGTCCTTATAGGGGAAACGGCGAGGATTTTCAGTTGCAGCCCATCCCAGGTAGTGTAAGCGCTGGGCCACGGCGTCATCGCGCGAATGAGCCGGCTAATGACCGATGCCGGCTGGGTCCAGTCGATTTGCCCCATCTCCTTCTGGATCATGGGCGCGTAAGTAGCCAGTTCCTCTTGTTGAGGCCGCGCCTTGAGGTCTCCGGAGAGGATGTCGTTGAGGTAGCGGGTGATCATCGCGCCGCCCAACAGAGCCAGCCGGTCGTGCAGGCTTCCCGCCGTGTCAGCCGGCAGGATGGGCATTGATTCTTGAACATAGATCGGGCCGGTGTCGAGGCCGGCTTCCATGCCCATCAGGGTAACGCCGGTCACGTCGTCCCCGGCCAGGATGGCATGCTGGATCGGCGAAGCGCCCCGCCAGCGCGGCAGCAAGGATGCGTGCACGTTGTAACATCCCAGTGGCGGCAGCTCCAACACGTGCGGGCGCAGGATCTGGCCGAAGGCAGCTACGACAATGGCTTCCGGCTGCCACTCCTGCAAGGGCGCCATCGCCTCCGGCCGGCGCAAGGATGGCGGCTGGTAGACGGGGATGCCGGCTTGCGCAGCCATTACTTTGACCGGCGAAGGACGCACCTGTTGGCCTCGCCCCGCCGGTCGATCGGGCTGAGTCACCACCCCGACCACGATCTGCGATTCGAGCAAGCTAAGCAGGCTGGGCACGGCGAACTCCGGCGTACCCATGAAGACAATTCTGTGCACCGGGCGATTCTAGCACGCGCCGTCAGCGCCCGGCAAGCCTTGACGAAAAGGGATCCGCTCAATACAATGCCTCTGTTCGCCAGTTGTTGGTCCCTCGCCTGCATAGGTGTGTATTAGTGCCCGTGCTGGAATTTCCTGGAGGAAACAATGGATTATGCTCGCGCTTTTACCTTTGTAACTGAAGACAAGAACTGGGTCACCAAGCTGATCGTCGGCGCGGTGATCTCCTTCTTCTCGTTTCTGATCCTGCCTTTGTTCTTTCTGATCGGGTATATGGTCGCCGTTACCCGGCAGGTGCTCAATCACCAGGAGCTGCCGCTGCCGGAGTGGGACAATTGGGGCGAGTTGTTTAAGGACGGCATTATCATTGAGGTGGCCGGGCTGGTCTATACTCTGCCATTCTGGCTATTGCTCTGCATCGGTAGTATGGCGACCGTGGGTTTCAGCTTCCTCTCCGGCGAAGCCCCAGACCTGGCATCTGCCGGTATGTTGGCAACGTGGGGGCTTATCGGCTGCCTGGTCCTGATCTTCGCCATAGCTCTTCTCTTCATTACACCGGCGATTATCATTCAATATGTCCGGCACAATGAATTCGCCGCCTGCTTCCGCTTCGGCGAAGTGTTGGGCATCGCCAGGGCGAATATCGTTCCGATTCTTATCTCAGCGTTGGCCCTGGTCGCGGTAGTATTCGTGCTCAGCCTGGTGACCGGCTTTGTTTCATTTATCATTCCCTGCATCGGTGGGATTATCGGCTGGCTCATCAGCATGCTCCTCACGCCATACATCATGATCGCCACCGGCCACTTGTATGGCCAGATTGGCCGCAATTCAAGCGACAAGGCGCCGGCCTATTGATAAGGCTGCGTACTTGAGGCGCTTGCGATACAATTCAGGCAATCAGTGAACGTGCAATTCGGCAAAGAAAGCCAGAGGTGAAACAATGAGTGTAGACGTAGACAACATGCCGGAAAGCGGCGGCGATATAACAGATGACGACAAGTTGTGGGCCCTGTTGGGTTACATATTCGGCCTGATCGCGCTCATCGCGCTGCTGATGGAGGACAAGAAGAAGCGTCCCTTCATCAAGTACAACGCGGTTCACGCGCTGATGCTTGCCGTGTTGGTTGTCCTGCTCAGTTGGACCGGCTGCCTGTGGATCCTGCCCTGGGTCTATGGGATCTATCTGGGCTTCAAGGCCTACAATGGTGAGACAATCGAAATTCCGGTGCTGACAGATTTCGCCAAGCAGCAGGGTTGGGTCTAAACCGACCGCTCGGCAACATCCAGGTCAACTGAAAAACAAAGAGGCGTGACTCAGAATCACGCCTCTTTTGCTTCTATTGAGGGAGGGCAGCGGGCAGATTAGTCTCCGGCAGCCGCCTGAGTCGCATCGAACTTGGACCGCGGTGTATCATCTTCTGCCGGCGGGTATGGCTTGGTGCCGAACTGCGTCAGCGCCGTCGCGCCGAGACCTACGCAGAGGAAGATGAAGGCCACCAGCCCTTCGCCGGGGAAGAAGCGGGCCAGGCCGAGCAGACTGAGGATCAGCGTCAGCAACGCGGTGCCGATGGTGGCGGTCAGCGCCAGTGTGTGACCCTTCATCTTGAAGAGGCCACCGGCGATGGCTTCGCCGAGAATGTTGCCCACTGCGACCCAGCCAAAAACCGCCGCCGCGAAGAGTATGACCGCCAGCACAATCACAATGGGAAAGCCGAGCAGGCCGATACAGACAATCGTCAACAGCGCGGACAGCAGCAGCAATAACACCAGCAATGAGGGGCCGGCTACCGCGGTCAGCAGGCCGACCGCGCCGCTCGCCGCTGGCTTGCGCCGCACCACATCGCTGGCGCGACGCAATTGCAGCGGCATGAAGACCGCCAGCAAGAAAGCCACGAAGCCCGCCAGCAAGCTGCGTCCGAGCACCCCGCCCAGATTCAGCACGAACGCGCCGAAGCGAGCGGCATATGAAGGCGTGGCCGGCGGCGCTTCCGCTATCGGAGGCGCGGGTATCTCAGGCATCTCAGGCATTGCCGGCAACTCAGGCATCTCAGGCAATACAGGCTGCGTGGGCAGAACCGGCTGCTCCGGCATCACCGGACCAAAGCCGAAGAAGTCCGGCAGCATGACATTGCCACCGATGGTTGCGCAACTGGCGCTGGCCCCAAAGTCTTCCACGTTGCCGCCCAGAACAACACAGTCGCCGTCGACCGCGGCGGACTCTTCAATGGTCACGTTACCGCCGAAGGTAACCAGATCACCTTCCACGGCGCCGGAGATAGTCACGTTGCCGCCGAACACAGCCAGGTCGCCGGTGATTAAGCCGGCGATGTCGGCGCTGCCGCCAAATACGGTCACGCTGCCGTGGATCTCGCCCCCGGCATGCAACTCCATCTCGTCACCAAAGACGGTCACATCGCCCTCGTGCACCTCTCCATCCTCGACAATGATGTCGAAGGGGGACGCGGCCAGGGCAGCTCCGGTTGGGAGGGCCAATAGCAGTAACAGGGTTAGAAACAGTGCGAGTCGTTTCATAGTCTATGCTCCATCTCGCGAATTCATACGTCGATCAATCATTGTTACGCTGATACGGCGCAATAACCATCTGGCGGTAAATGCCGCTCCACATAGCGACAGCGCCGAGCATCACCAAGAGTGAAACCAGGACCAGCGGCTGTTGCCGGATGTAATTGCCGGCCCCAAGCGCCAGGGCGAGCAAGACAGCGCCGACCACGCCGAGCAAATGGCCGCCGGCCTGCACCAGGCTGCGCACGATCGCCGGCTCAAAAAGGGCTGGCGCGAATTGCGCAGCCACCCAGCCCAGGAACACGACCGGGATCAGGCCCACCAGCAACAGCAACAGATAAATAGCTGCCACAAACCAGAGCCTGACCCGGCGATTCGGTAATCGGGCCAGTGTCCGCTGGGTAAAGTCCGCCGCCGGGCTGAGCGCCGGGGTGCTGCGGAACAGCCTATCAATGGCCTGCATTGCCTGCCATTCCCGCGCCAGGGCCGGACGCGCGCGAAGGTGAGCTTCTAATTCAGTCAGTCCGCTATCTGTAAGCTCACCGTCGAGCGCCTCCATCATCAGCGCGTAGACGGTCTCGTCAATCTCTTCCATCATTCGTCTCCGTCTTCGAACTCTTCCTCTTCTTCCTCAAATCGATTCACTCATGAACAGCGGATAACTGTTTGTACGCATCAGACGGCTTCCGGTTGCAGCGCCGGCGTCAGTTGGCGCTCCATGCTGATTTCGGCCAGTTGCCGGCGCGCGCGAAACAGACGGGATTTGATCGCGCCGACGGATGTGTTCATCATCTCCGCAATTTCGTCATAAGAGAGGTCATACCAGTAACGTAAGACCACTGTCTGCCGGTAATCCTCCGGCAATTCGTCCAGCATCGATTGCACCAACTCCTGCTGTTCGTTCACAATCACCTGGTTCTCCGGCCTGTGCTGTCCGTCCGACATCAGCGCCGGGTGGGGCGGCAACGGCTCATCAATTGACAGCAGGACCGCCCGCCGTTTACGCAAGAGATCAATGCAGTAGTTTGACGTGATGGACAATATCCAGGTGCTGAATTTCTTGCTCGGGTCATAGCTGTCAAGGCGCGTATAGGCGCGAACGAAGGCCTCTTGGGCTGCTTCCTCTGCTTCATGACTGTTGTGCAACATGCGGTACGCCAGGTTAAAGACGGGAGTCTGGTACGCTTCAATCAACTTGCCGAAGGCCTGTTTATCTCCCTGTCTGGCCTGTTCCAACCAAACCTGCTCGTTCTCCACGCGGGTTATCTCCTGACTACTCACCCTACATTACGCACAACTTATCGGCAGGTTGCAACATGACATGAACTCGCTTGTCACGTATAATTTTCGGACTATGGCAGACAAACAACAGAGCAAGTCGCTGCCTTCCACTTTATACACGGAAGAGTACTTTCTGACAGCTTGCGAGGGATATGATGAGTTCCTGGCCACGGAAGGGTTGCAGCTATCTCGCCGGCTGCGCGAGGCCTTTGAGGTGGCGGATGTACGGCCGGGAATGCGTATTCTGGATGTCGGTTGCGGGCGCGGTGAGATCCTGCGCCACTGTATGCGCGCCGGCATCGAAGCCTACGGCATCGACTACGCCGAGGTAGCCGCCCTGATGTCCCGGGATGTCGTGCGCGCTGAGCAGGTGGACAATGCTGCCACAGCGCCCGCCGGCGTTCTGCGCGCGGATGCCAAGCGCCTACCTTTTCCCAGCGGCTATTTTGACCGCGTGCTGATGTTCGATGTGGTCGAGCATCTTTATCCCTGGGAATTGCACGCGGCTATGCTGGAAGTGGCCCGCGTGCTCACTCCAGAGGGACGCTTCATCGTCCACACAGCGCCCAATCGCTGGTATGATTCCTATGCCTACCCGCTGGTCCGGCGTTTTAGGACGTTCATTGGGCAGGGTAGCCGCTATCCAAAAGATCCGCGCGCAATTGTTCCCGTCAACCAGGATGTGCACGTCAACGAGCAGGACATTCTCAGCATGCGCCGCGCGCTACAAGCTGCCGGCTTTCGGGCCAAAGTGTGGCTGGACTCGCCTCCCCAGAACCAGCCGGAGAACGCGCTCATTGACGCGATGCGCTGGGTCGCGTTTCGCGTGCCGCCGTTTCGCTGGTTCTTTGAGCGCGAGCTGTTTGCTGTGGCGGAGAAGCGCGGTCACCCCGCACTGCCGGCCGCGCGATAGCAGACGCGGCCCGGACCGGCGCAACTTTCCCTGATGGCGTGGAAAAGAACGCTCCCTGTCCTGCTCATCTTGCTGCTGGCCTTCTTCTTGCGCATGTACGCGCTAGACGAGATTCCGCCCGGCCTGACTCATGATGAGGCCAATCACGGCCGGGAGGCGATCGGCATCCTGGGTGGGGAGCTGGCCTTCTTCTTTCCACTCAATTACGGCAGCGAACCGCTGTATAGCTACACAGTCGCGCTGACAATGGGGCTGGGCGGGCGCAATGTACTGTCGCTGCGGCTGGTCAATGTCTTGTTTGGCGTGCTGACCGTCGCCGGCGCTTATCTCTGGAGCCGGCTGGTATTCTCACATCGGGTAGCGCTGTTGGCCGCGGCGTTGCTGGCCGTCTCCTTCTGGCCGGTGGCTGCCAGCCGGGAGGCGCTGCGCGCCGGCATGATGCCCTTCTTCACCGTTGGCGCAATGATCTTCTTCTGGCTCATGCTGGATGCCGGGCAGGCAAGGAAGGACGATGCTTCGAAAGCGCCGCCATCCCTGCGCGATCCTCGCCTGCTCGGTTACACACTCGGCTTCGCGTTGTGCCTGATCGCCGCCCTGTATAACTACCTGGCGGCGAGAGTGTTCTGGCTGATCTTCCCGCTCTTCCTCGTCTACCTGGCCCTCTTTCATCGCCGGCTATTTCACCGGAGTTGGCGTCCAACGTTGGCCGGCCTGCTGCTGTTTGGCATTTCGACCATCCCCATCGCCTGGTATCTGCAACGCTACCCGGTCGCTCAGACGCGATTGGACATGCTGGACAGCGTGATACAGCGTACACTCAGCGGAGAACTGGCCCCACTCATGGCCAACGCCGGGCAGGCGCTGCTGGCCTTTGTTTGGCCCGGCTACGGAGATCAGTTCCTGGCTTACAACATCCCCGGCCGGCCGGTCTTCGAGATCTTCACCGCTGTACTATTTCTGATCGGGGTGGTCGTCTGTTTCTGGCGCTGGCGCAGGCCGGCTTACTTGCTGCTCTTGCTCTGGTTCCTGGTGGGCATTATCCCTTCCCTGGTCACCGGCCCCACCGCCAATACCACCCGCAATGTGGGCGCTTATGTGCCGGCCTTTATCATTCCGGCGATGGCCTTTGTCGCCCTGTCAGACGCTTTGCAGGCTCGCAGCGAAAGGACGCTGCGCCCGCCGGCAACTGTACTGGCCGCTCTGTGGCTGTTCTTCGCACTCACCAACACCGTCGTTGACTACTTCTTGCGCTGGGGACAGGCAGCGGACGTGCGCGCCGCCTATCAGCTTACCCTGGTGGAAGCGCTGAACTATCTCGAACTCCGGCCTACCGAACAGACAAAAGTTGTCTCGTCTGTGTTTCCCGGCCCGGCGCACAATCCCTCTATTGGCCTGGTGCTGGCGGGAACAGACGAGCGTTATCGCTGGGTGGATGCCCGTTACGCGCTGATCGTGCCGGAGGAGGGCACGGCGTTGCTGACGACCCTGGCGTCCGCGCCGGCGCATCCCGTCTTTTCCGAGCTGGCGGAATTGCTGGATCAGCGGACTCTGCGACAAGACGACCTCGATCCCGGCTTCTCCACCTTCCAACTCGCCATCCCTGCCGGGTGGCTGCCCGCTGAGGAGCCGGTGACATTTGGGTCAGCCGCGCCGGCCATGCAGCTGGTGGGTACTCGCTGGCTGAACGACGCACCGATCCCGCCCGGGGGCAACGCCGAATTGTTGCAGGTCTGGCGCGTGCTGGACCCGGCAGGCGTCGGCCCGATCACGCCGCCCAGTGACACCACGGACGTGGTGTTGTTCACACACGTGTTACGCCCCGACGGGACGATTCTGACCCAACAGGACCGGCTGGACGCGCCGTCATGGGATTGGCGCGCCGGCGACTATGTCCTGCAGGTGCATACGCTGGCTATCCCGCCGGACGCCGAGCCGGGCAGCTACCCGGTTATTGCCGGGGTATACGATCGTGCTTCAGGTGAGAGATTGCGGGTGTGGGATGGTCGGGCGGCTTCTACTGAGACGCGCGCCGTCATCACGCCCCTTCAGATTGGTGAACGCTAAGATGGCCCAGAGCCGGCGCGACGCATTGACACCGATACCCGTTTGCCCGGCCGGGCAATAAGGCATACACTCGTATAATGAGCAATCGAAAAGTACGTCGCGTCAAGCGCCCGCCGGAAGCCGAGCCTATTGAGTCCCCGATCGAGGTAAAGAGTCGACCGGTCGAACAGGCGTCTACCCCGGCCTGGCGAAAGCGCGAAGCCGGCAAAGAGGAGTTGCGCCGCGAATACGCCTACGTGCTGAGCGACCTGCGCCGGCTGGCAATTATCGCCGCTGTCATGTTCGCTATGCTAATCGTGCTGGGCATTATCCTATGAGGTCGGCTTATCCGTTTATCCGCCGGCCATAAGTGGAGACAGGAGTAAGAACCGTGCCCTCGCGCGGTCGCGAATTGTTGACGCTCCAGAGAGCTTGTGCTATGATTCGCCTTGTTCCGGCCGGGCTGTGGCCGGACTTTTGCTGTCTTTGTTTCAGCCACAGACATTTCATCAGCCGCTATTACGAAGAGGTGCACAATAAGTACAGATTATCGCATTAACAGCCAGATCCGGGTACGCGAGGTTCGACTTATCGATCACACGGGCAAGAATCAGGGTGTCGTCCTGACAACGGACGCGAGAGATATGGCCCGTGAAGCAGGACTCGATCTGGTAGAGGTAGCGCCCAATGCCGACCCGCCGGTAGTGCGGATTATGGATTACGGGAAGTTTTCCTACGAGAAGACCAAACGGGAACGCGAGGCGCGCAAACACCAGAAGCAGATTGAGATCAAGACGATCAAGTTCAGCCCCAAGACCGCCCAGTTTCATCGCGCGCTGAACGTAAAGAAAGCGCGAACCTGGTTGGAAAGCGGCAAGAAAGTAAAAGTGGTCATTCGTTTCAAGGGGCGCGAAATCCATTATCCGGAGATCGCCCAAAACATAATGACCGGTGTGGCTGAAGAATTACAGGACGTTTCCACAGTCGAGCAAATTCCAAACATGGAAGGGCGCACAATGGTCATGATGCTGGCGCCCACGGCTGATTAGCACCCTAGCTCCCGGCAGCTCGAATTTGCCGGGATGGGCTGCCAAAGAATGACAACCGGCTGGATTATCGAGAGCCCTGTTGGGGCTTTTTTGTGAGAGAAAGCAGATGGCAGAGAAGAGTAAGAAGTATAAATTGAAGACATATAAGGCGGCGTCGAAGCGCTTCCGGATGACCAAATCCGGCAAGATCCTGCGCACGAAAGGCGGCAAGAGTCACTTGCGTCGAAGAAAATCGGCGCGGGTGAAGGCGCAGTTCGCGGACATGCTGGAAGTCACCGCTCCAGGCGACAAGCGGCGCATCAAGCGGCTTGCTCCCTACTTGAAGAAGTACAAGGCCAATCCGCCGGCCTGATTGATTGTTGGATTACATGGACCGCTGCCTGGCCCCGGCCTCCGGTTAGGGCGTCCAGGCCAAGACAAAATGCGAGGTACTAGAAATGCGCGTTAAAGGTGGGCCGGTCACACAACGGCGACACAAGAAAATACTGGGAATGACCAAGGGTCAGTGGGGAACCAAGAGCAAGCTCTTCCGCCGCGCCAATGAAGCCATGATGAAATCCTACTGGTATGCTTATCGCGACCGGCGGAACCGCCGTCGCGATCTGCGCCAGTTGTGGATTGCCCGCATCAATGCGGCCACACGTATTAATGGGATCAGCTACAGCCGCTTCGTTCACGGCCTCAAACTGGCGAATGTTGAGCTGGATCGCAAGACGTTGGCCGACATTGCCGTGCGCGACGAAGCAGCCTTCGCCGCCATTGTGAACACCGCCAAGCAAGCGCTCGCCTGAGCGGGCGCCTCTCGATATCAAGCCGGAGCGCCGCCATTTCTGGCGGCGCTTTTTGTTTTCCGGCAATAGGCTAAGAGAGCAGTCGCCGGCATGGGCAACACGTAGGCGGAGCGCAGCTTGCCGCCCCAGATCGCATCCAGTATTATCCGCTCGCTATGACCTCCACAAGAGACCGCCTCGGCTGGATTCTCCTTATCTTGCTGACGGCAACCGTCCTCCGCCTTTACGACATCAACGATATCCCACCCGGCATGACCCACGATGAGGCGGACCACGGCGTCGATGCTTGGGGAGTGGTGAACGGCGA
>CAZIKT010000004.1:31854-54828 GCA_964539885.1 uncultured Ardenticatenaceae bacterium
GCCGGCACGCCCTGCGCAGCGTCACCCTGCCGGCGTTATTCATGTTGGCGCTGCTTTTCTACTGGAGCGCTTACGCAGCCCGACCTGAGCTTTCGGCGCGCCGGCGATTCGGTCGTTACCTGTTGGCCGGGGTGTTCTTAGGGGCAACGTTTTACACCTACATTCCCTCCCGCATACTCTGGCTGATCTTCCCGGCACTGCTGCTGTTCCTGCTGGTGGTTGACCGGGCGGCATTTGCGCGCGCCTGGCGTGGCGTGCTACTTACCCTTGCCGTCGCGGCCCTGATCGCCGCCCCGCTCGTCCGCTTCCTGGTCCTGAATCCGGAAGCAGAAGTGCGCCTGAATCAGCTCGCCGGCCCAGTGACGGCGGCCCTGGACGGCGACCTCGCTCCATTGTTGGCGAACACGCTGGGCGGCCTGGCGACGCTCACCTTCACCGGCGACAGTCAGTGGCGTTACAACATCGCCGGCCAACCATTTCTGCCGGCCGTGATGGGGCTGCTGTTTTATGCCGGTCTGGCGCTGGCGCTTTACCACGTTGCCGTCTGTCTGCTGCGTCGCCGGTCTGCGCCTCCTCAAGCGAAGCAGAGAGTGCGCACGGCTGTTCCCCTCTTTCTCTCCGTTACCTGGCTTGTCCTGGGGTTGTTGCCCGTGCTCATTACCGGGCCTGAGCTGAGCACGACCCAGGCAGTGGGCATGCTGCCGGCGCTCTATCTTTTTCCGGCATTGGCCCTTGTCGGAGCCTACGAGTGGCTCGAACCTCGTACCACGCGTCGCTTACGGCGCTGGGCGCCGCTGCTCGCCCTGGCGTTGTTCACCGTCGCCGGCCTGCGCACCGCCTGGGCCTATTTCTCGGTCTGGGCCAACGATCCGCAGGTCCGGCTGCAGTATGAAACAACGCTGGTGACAATGATCCGCTACCTCAACGAGACAGGCGGTGGCCCGGCAGCGATCTCCTCTACCACGCCCGACCGCGTTCATGACCCGGCTACAGCCGCCATGACCCTAACGAACCCGGATGTCAGCCTGCGCTGGTTCAACGGTCAGTCCAGTCTGCTGTTGGCGCAGGACGCGGTCAGCCGGCTGGTGTTCTCCGGCCAGAGCGCCCTGCACCCGGCCTTACTGCCGTTCATCGCCGGAGCCGGGCTGGAAGCGACCTTGCCGCTGCGAGGAGATGATGTGGATCGGCCGATCACCATCTATCAAATTGACGGGCCGGCCATGCTGGACACGATCTTGCCGGAGTTTCGGGGGGACAATCCAAGTGAATCCGCCAACATTGACTTTGGCGGCCGGCTGGCGCTGCTCGGTTATCAGATGAGCGATGGGCCGGTAAAAGCAGGGGAGAGCATTCAACTAGCCACACTCTGGCGCATTGAGCAGCCGGTCTCTGAGGAAGCGGTCTTGTTCACACACATCATCGGCCCGGACGGCCTTCCCGTCGCCCAGGCAGATCGCCTGGACGTACCCAGCTATTATTGGCATGCCGGGGATGTGTTTGTCCAGCTGCATGAGATCGTCCTGCCGGCTGATCTACCGCTCGGCAACTATACCGTCGCCATGGGCATATACAGCAGGCCGGGGGGCGCGCGCTGGCCTGTGACGATTGACGGACAACCTGCCGGCGACATTCTCCCTCTGACGGAAGTCGTCGTTTCAAGATGAGGGCATCGGCTATGCAGGCCAGATTCCTGCTGCTGCTAATCACCCTGGCAGCGTTCGGCCTGCGCGTATACCAACTTGATGCTGTCGCTCCCGGCTGGAGCGATGATGAGCTGAGCAACGTGCTGGTCATTGCCCAAAAGCCCCTGCAGGGAGACTACTCCGTCTACTACACCGACGCCACCGGCCTTGAGGCCCTTTACCATGCCGCATCGGCCATTCCTCTGGCGCTGTTCGGTTTCAACGCCCTGGGCATCCGCTTGCTCTCCGCTGTCCTAGGTACGCTTACGGTTCCAATGACCTATCAGGTAGCCTACCGGCTATTCCGCGACCGCATCACTGCCCTCGCCGCCGCGGCTGCCCTGGCGACCAGCTTCTGGTCGCTGGTCTATTCGCGGGTCAACCTGCGCCACATCAGCGCCCCACTATTTATGTTGCTCGCCTTTTACTTCTTCTGGGCCGGGTTGCAGGCGACGGCCCCGGACCCTATGGATCGCCCGGCAAGTTCGAGATGGCAGTTGGCCGGCCGGCGAAACTACGTCCTGGCCGGCGTCTTCCTGGGCATTGGCTTCTACACCTACTTTGCCGCGCGAGGGATACCGCTCATCCTGGCGGCCTTTTGCCTCTACCTGGCGCTTTTTCATCGGCCTCTCTTTCGCCGGAATTGGCGGGGATTTGTGGTCATGTTCGGGCTGGCCCTGCTTATCGCGCTACCGCTGGCAATCACACTGCTCGGTGTCAGCGGCGCTGATGCCCGGGTAGCAGAGGTCGCCGCCCCACTGACCGAAGCCCTGGATGGAGATTTCTCTCGCCTGCAGGAGCACGTCGTGCGCACGTTGCGCATGTTTGATGCGGACGGCGACAGTGAATTCCTGTACAACATCCCGCACCGTCCTGTCTTTAAGTCGCTGACTGCGTTGTTGTTTTGGATTGGCATGTTGACGGCTGTCACTTATGCCGTGCGCCCTTTCCTGCGGAGAGTGACCGTCAACAATGAATCTGTCAATCAGTTGGGGGCCACCTTCCTGCTCCTCTGGTGGTTTGCCGGCATCGTTCCCGGCTTCCTGAGCGTCCCTGCCGGCAGCCTGGGGCATACCATCCTGGCCCAATCAGCAGCCTATATATTGCTGGCCCTGCCGTTGCTGCCGCTGCAACGTTGGACGACACGCAAACACAGATTTGCGGTGCTGGTGCCCCTCGGCGGCGTGCTGGTTCTCACCCTTATCGCCGCGCGCGATTTGCCGGACTATTTTTCGCGCTGGCCGGAGCAAGGCAATGTACGTTTCCTTTATCGAGCCGACATTCGGGAGGTCGCCGGCTATCTTCAGGACCACCCATCGTTGACGGATGCCGGCATTAGCGGCCTGCTGCCCGGCCCCTGGGATCGGCTGGCCCTCGAAATCGACCTGGAGCGTGACCCATTGGCCGGCAGCAATGACGAATCCCCACGGCTGCGCTGGTTTGATCCCCGGCGGGCAATTCTGCTAAAAGCTGCCGGAGAGCAGGCGGTCGTGCTGGCCGGTTACCCGGCCGTGGAGACTGTCTATGATGAATTGTACCAATGGGTTGAGGGGGAAACGGCGGGCGGCTACTCATTGGCCGAGGTTGCCTTTGATTACCCGATGCTGGCGGAGGAGATCTGCTTCACTAATGGTCTCTGCCTGGCCGGATTCCGCTTTGACCAGAGGAGCGGCAGCCTGGACCTGATATGGCGCGTCGCCAAACCAATAAGGCTTCCCCAAAATGAACTGGTCAGCAAGCCACCGCCGCCCGGCGTCTATGACGGCCCGCGGCTGGCTGTCTTCGCCCAGATTGTGGGTGCACAGGGGAATTTTGTGACTGGCGATGACGGCCTCTGGGTGGACCCCGCCACGTTGCGAACTGGAGACCTCTTTATGCAGCAACACCGGCTTCCACCAGCATCGGCCGCAGACGATGTCCGGTTGCTGGTTGGGCTTTACGATCCGTTCACCGGCGAGCGTATCCTGACCACTAGCGGGCAGGACAACGTTGAGCTGGATCCCAACGACGCCGAGTTCAGGTGAGCCGTATTTGGCGGCCTATGACTGGTGGGCCACGACGGTCAGGCTGCCTTCGTTGACGGTTACGCTTTGCAGTGAGTAGTCGGCCGGCAAGTAGGCCATCAGTTGCCCGATGGTGTTGTTCAGCGCCTGCTCCACCGAGCCGGCCAGGGAAGTAGGCACCGGCAAAATCCCCAACGAAGCGCCGATCAGGGTGAACCGCACCAGACCGCCGGACAGCTCGGGCCGAAAAGTCGCCGTCACCCCGGAACGAATCGGCGCGGTCATGTTGCCGGTCAGAACCACGTTGCCGCCGGTGAAACGCACCTGCACATCCTGAATTGTGACATCATCTTGCGAGAACTCCCCTTGAGTCAGCAGGGCGCGGTTAAGCTCGTCATCCGTGACCGTAACGACGATGTTGCCGTTGGCGTCCGGCTGCAATCCCCCGAGCTGTTCGCCCAGCTCCTCGAAACTGTCAGTCATATCGAAGCCGGGGGCCTGAATGGTTGCCAGCGCCGCCCCGGCCTGCTCCTCGATCAGGGTCGCAGCAGCCGCGGCGGCAGTAGCGGCGGTGTTTACAGGGGCCGCGGTGGGCGGCGGAGAGAAGGATGGCAGACCACAGGCCAAGGTCGCCAGCGCAATGACGGACAGCAATACGATCAACGAACGTACACGCATGTGAATAATTCTCCTTGAGATCCACCCGGCTTGACCCGGCAGATGACGTCGTGTAGCATACCTGCTATCGTTTCGGGCCACCCAATCCATTCATGAATGGTTAAACAATGAAAGCCACTACCTTTATCGCCATCCTGCTCACCTTTCTCATGGCAATTCTCGTCCTGAGCGCAGCGGTCGTCTTTCTGCTGCAGGGCCGGCAGGAGTTATTGGATACAGCTGACGCCGCCGCCACAAACGCCACCGCGCTGGCAGGCACCCGGATCCAGCTGGAGGCCAACCTGGGAGCGGAAGCGGCGGCGCTGGCAACCAATCAGGCACTGCTCGGCACGCGCGAGGCGGAATATGCCAGCCTGGACGGGCAATTGATCGAATCCGACCAGGCATTGGCTGCCGCGACTGCGGCCCTGGCCACGGCCCTGGCGCCGACCCCCGTCGGCGCAGAAGCGTTGGAGCCTCCGGCCATTGAGTTTCTTTCACCACAGCCCGATGATGCCTTTCAGGTGGAGGACACGGTCCCAATCGCTTTCACGGTCTATCACCCGGCAGGGCTCAGCGCGGCACAGCTATCAATTGCGACAGTCTCGGAAATGCAGGAAGTGGAGACCGCGCCGGTCAGCGGCGAGCCATACCAGCGCTTCGACGTGGACTACATCATCGATGCGGCAGACTTCGCTGACTCACAGCGAATTGTCATCTCGGTGGTAGCCACCAGCACGCTGAATGTGGCCGGCGAGTCAAGCGTGACCGTAACAGTCAATGTGCCGGCCCCCGAGCCGACAGCAACCCCGAGTGCGTCGCCCAGCGCGACGCCGGCTGCTCCGACTACGCCCACAGGCACGCCAACTGGTGCTCTTGACGGCCCGGCGTTGGTGGCCGGGCTCCCCGGTCAACATCAGGTGGGATTGCTCGATTCCCGCCGGCTGCCGGGAATCGGGCTATTGTAACGCGTTACTCCTGTTTGCCGCGGCGCTTCTCGATCTGTGGGGCCACCCACGCTACCACAAGCAAAATCAGGAACAGGACGGCGACAATGAGCGCCAGCGCGTCGAATTGCATAGTTACTCCCTGAGAGCGGTGTATTGCACTATCCTGTGACGATCAGCCGCCACCGGGCAATAAGAAAGCCCCGACTATGCGTGTCACAGCCGGGGCTTTCCCAAACCAAAAGACCGGACGCTATCGTCCCTTACTTCTTGTACAGAACCGGCAAGCCGTTGCGGCTTTCCTTCACATCGTACCCCTTGGGCACAGCATTGATGGCGCCGTCTTTCTGTTCCTTGGCAAAGAAGTAGATCGTCTGTTCGCGACCATTCTTCAAGGTTGTCAGGCGCTCGTGAAGATAGTAGGTATTTCCCTTCGAGTTCTTGTAACTGAAAGCCATCTTTATCCTTCCTTGTTTTGTGAGATTTCCTGCCCGCCCAGCCGGCCTCTGATGGGTTAACGTCCCCACCGGCTGCCGAAAAGGCTATTGGCCCAGACGCTACAGCATCATGTTAAACAATCTCACTCGAGTTGGCAAGAGTTTTCTCCAGATTGGTGGGCATTTGCCCCCTGGATTGCGCCATCTCTAACCATTCTCGAAGGATCGAGCGCTTTTCAGACGATTTCCCGAGAGACGTGTGTGGATTTTGTGAGCGTTTCGCTGGCTCAATAGGTGGGCAACGAGCGATCTACTTCCTTTGCCCAACGATTGATGCCGCCGTCCAGATTCGTCAATTTGCTGAAGCCATGCTGCTGCAATTGCCGGATCACATCCGCGCTGCGCGCGCCAGAACGGCAGTAGACCACCATCTCGCTGGCGGTATCCAGCTCGCCCATCCGTGAAAGGATCTCACCTTTTGGAATGAGCACCGCGCCCAGACCTTGCAGGTTGGAGATGTCCCACTCATGGCGTTCGCGCACGTCCAGGAGAACCAGGTGGTCGCCGTTGTCCAGCCGGCGATGCAGCTCTGCCGGCGAAATCTGCCGCACATCGCCGTTCTGCCCGTTTTGCCCGGTTGCGTATAGGCTGTGGTCGTGGGCCGGCATACCGCAAAATTGCTCATAATCAATCAACTCAGTCAGCGTCGGGTGGTCGCTGCACACCGGGCAGTTCGGGTTCTTCCGCAGGCGCACCTCGTCCACGGTCATGCTCAGGGCGTCGTAGAGCAGCAGCCGGCCGATTAGCGGCTCGCCGATGCCCAAGAGCAGTTTGATCGCCTCGGTCGCCTGCATCGCCCCGATCGTTCCCGGCAGCACGCCCAGCACACCCCCTTCTGCGCAACTGGGCACCAGACCGGGTGGCGGCGGCTCGGGGAAAAGGCACCGATAGCACGGCCCCTCCTTGGCGTAAAAAACCGACACCTGCCCCTCGAAGCGGAAGATGCTGCCGTAGACATTCGGTTTGCCAAGCAGCACACACGCGTCATTGGTCAGGTAGCGGGTGGGGAAGTTGTCCGTGCCGTCAATGATAACATCGTAAGGAGACAGTATTGCCAGCGCGTTCTCGGAGGTCAGCGGCACCTCATAGGTCTCGACCTGCACGTGCGGGTTGATTTCCTGTATTCTGGCCCGGGCGCTCTCCAGTTTCGGCCGGCCCACATCCGATGTGCCGTGAATGATCTGCCGCTGCAGGTTGGTGTAATCCACCACGTCGTAATCCACCAGGCCAATCGTGCCCACGCCGGCAGCCGCCAGATACATGGCCAGCGGCGAGCCAAGACCGCCGGCCCCAATTAGCAGCACGCTGCTCGCCAGCAGCTTTTTCTGCCCGGCCATGCCCACCTCCGGCATGATCAGGTGCCGGCTATAGCGCAGTACTTCCTCGTGAGACAGCTCAATGGTGTCCGCCGAGAGTGTCTTGCGAATGCTCATAATATATTCTCCAATTGATAAGCCAGCCGTTGGGGATCAGTCAGGCCGTAATTGGCATGGCGCACCGCGCCGGACGAATCCAGGATCAGGATAGTCGGCAGAGTGAACACACCGTATTGCGCGGCTACTTCTTGTTCCACATCCGCTTCAACCTTGCGAAATGCCACCGCCGGTTGAAAACGCTGCTCGATCAGACCCAGATACCGGCTCTGCGCCACGCAGGGCGAGCAGGCGTCGCTGCGAAAGTAGAGCAGCGTCGGTTGTCCCGGGGCTGCAGCTGTCCGGCCGGCCTGCCGCATATGCCAGCGCTTGAAGCCGGTGTAGGCTCCATAGGCCAATAGAACCAGTAACGACGCGATGAAGGCGCGTTCCAGCATGATCCTTACCTGACGATCGGCTGCCGCGTAAAGCCGGGTATCCCCAGCCGGTTGAGCTGATAATAGAGGAAACAGCCGGCGCAGAAGCCCACAAACAAGTTGAGCGCCGCCAGCCCAATTACCAGCCAGACCAGCGCCCAGCCCAGCCACGCGCCGCCCAGAAACAGCGCCGTCAACGCCAGAAGCAATACGACCCCACCGAAGCCCTGCGCGAATTGGTGCGGCTCCGGATTATCCGGCACGACGCGCGGCTTCACCAACCCGCTCGGGGCCAGCAGCCGGCGGTAAATCTGCTTGAATAGCGCCAGCGATGGGACTGCCGTGCCCAGCAGCATAACTGCCGCCACAAAAGCGACCAACCAGTTCGCGCTCAACACAAAGGCCAGGATCAGCAGCCCGATGATGAACGCCTGGTTCACCTTCAGAGCCGACTGATCGACCCGTCTTGTCTCCGGTTGGGTCTCCATTATCGCCTACCTCCTGCAATCGAGGGAATGATCATCAGTGTGTCGCCTTCTTTCAATGCTGTCTCCGGCCCATCCAGGAAGCGCACGTCCTCCTGATTCAGGTACAGGTTGACGAAACTGCGCAGCCTGGATCCCTCAAAAAGGTGCTCGCGCAATTCCGGGTATGATTGTGACAGGTTGTCCAGCGCCACCCCAACGGTGTCGCCGGCGACATTCACATCCTTGTGCCCGCCGGCGTACGCTCGCAGCGGAGCCGGAATCCGAACAGTGGCCATCTAGGTTCTCCTTCTCTCAATCCACTAACTTACGACATATCCGTTCAGAAAGTTTCCCGGAAAATTCGACGCACTCCAGAGGTCGTCCAGATTATTATCGTCAGGAAATCTCACTCATTTTCCGGGAACTTGAACGGTCGACTTGCGACTATCTCAATTGATTCTTCGATGAAGCCGGAGCGGTCCGGCAATAGTTGCCAGGAACGGCTTTCGGCCGGTTGTGCGCCGCGCACGGCGGTGATCAGATAGGAATAGCCGCTCCAGGCGGCCCAGGCAAGGTCTCGTGGAGAGGCGACCGGCTCGTGGTCGGGATGGCTGTGGAAAACACCGACAACCTCCCAGCCGGCGTCATCTGCCGCCAATTCCGCCCGCAGCATATCTGCCGGCGTAATGAGAAAACGCTCACGCCTCTCTTCCGCCGCCTCCCATTGGTTATCCACCGGAAAGACGCCACGCACGGTGTTGTCTCCATTGCTCGATTCGCCGAGCAACAGCCCACACCCTTCGTAGGGATAGGATCGCGCCCCATGGCTATTGATCTCCGCCAACAAACGCTCGTTCAGCAGCAGCATCGCGTCTACCCCTGCTCCAGCCAGAAGCGCTCGCTCAGATACTTGAAGCCGTTATCCGGCATCACGGTCACCACCACTCCCTGCTCAAGCTCCTTGGCGATTTGCACTGCGCCGGAAACGGCGGCGGCGGCCGATATGCCCACCAACAGCCCTTCATGCCGCGCCAGGTCACGCGCCATTTGATAGGCCGCTTCGGTCCGGATCTTGCGATTCTCATCCGCCAGGTTCTCGTCGTAGATGCCCGGTTTGAGCGCTGTCGGCATATGCTTCAGCCCTTCCAGCCCGTTGAATGGGCCGTCCGGCTGTAATGAGATGACGCGCACCGCAGGGTTGTACTCCCGCAGCCGGCGGGTCGTACCCATGAAGGTGCCGCTGGTGCCCAGACCGGCTACGAAATGCGTCACCTGCCCGCCGGTCTGCTCCCAGATCTCCACGCCGGTGGTGTGGTAATGGGCGCGCCAGTTGGCCGGGTTATTGTATTGGTCGGCGTAATAGTAATCAGGGCGCTCGGCTGCCATCTGGCGAGCGACCAGGATCGCGCCGTCTGATCCTTCTAGCGGGTCGGTGAGGATCAGCTCCGCCCCGTAGGCGCGCAGGATGGCGATGCGCTCCGGGCTGGCGTTGGCGGGCAGGGCCAGTACCACGCGCAGGCTGCGCGCCGCGCCCAACATGGCGTAGGCGATGCCCATATTGCCGGAGGTGGAGTCCAGCAATGTCATGCCAGGGCGCAGCTTGCCGGACCAGGCGGCGGTGCGAATGATGTTCAGCGCCGCGCGATCTTTGACCGATCCACTGGGATTGAACCACTCAGCCTTGGCAAACAGCGAGATAGACGCCGGCAGGTTATGCAGCGTCGCGATTCTTCTTAGCTCGAGGAGAGGGGTATTCCCCACCTGCGTTTCGATGTCGGCAGGTGAGAGCGACGAAGGGGCGATTATTTCAGATTTGTTCCGGACCAGTAACATGCAGTGACTTCCTTAAGAGACGTATTGTGCAGAACTCGGTACACCGCCCGGCGCATCCTCCGGGCATTGCGGCATGGTGATCGCTACGACACCACGTCCAATTGGACGTTGCGAGGGTAGCTAACATCACCTGCCTGAGCCTGCACTGGCTCTTAGAAAGTCGGCAAGGGTGTTAACTCCCTCGCCTGATACACCTGCATGTCATCGGCCACATACGAATAAACCTCAAAATCCTGATAAAAAAACTTGCGCTAAAGTATAGCAAGGCCGTTGATCAAGTCAAGATCCTCTTAGCCTGACCTCTGTTTCATCGAGGATGACGGGCCGCCCGCCGCATCCTGACAACCGTCACCCCGGAAGGTGACATTCCTCAGTAACCAGGTAGCCCTGATTGAGTAAGATAAGGCTAACCTTATAAGTGGATCTCAGGGACCGCTTGGACTTCTCGCGTGAGGGAACAGTGCGCACACATTCCACCGGCAATGAAAGCATCGAAATGTATCTGAAAACGGTCGCCGAACTGGGCGGGGCCGGCGCGCCGGTTCCAATTGCCCAGATTGCCGGCAGTCTGGAGGTGACGCCGGTTTCTGCCGGCGAGATGATCAAGCGGCTGAGCCAGCAGGGGTTAGTCGAGCACATACCCTACAAGGGGGCGCAGCTGACCGCCGAAGGGGCGCGGGCGGCGCACAGCATCATTCGCCGGCAGCGTCTGTGGGAATGTTTCCTGGTTGACCACCTGCAGCTTAATTGGGCGGGCGCCTATGAGATGGCCTGCCGGCTGGAGCACGCCACTTCCAACGTCGTCGCGGAGGCTCTGTCCGCTTATCTCGGCCATCCCGAGAAGTGCCCGCACGGTAAGCCCATCCCCAACCAGGACGGTCAGATGCCGGAATTGGAGGGTATACCGCTGAACAAGCTGCGGATCGCGCAATCGGCCCGGATCGTCGCCATCACCAACAACCGCACCGATGTGCTCGCCTACCTGCAGCAGCGCAGGTTATTGCCGGGCGCGCAGGTACGGCTTCAGTCTGTCGCGCCAATGGACGGCCCGCTGACGCTATCCACGGACTCCGGCAGCGCGACTATCGGGCAGGCGTTGGCCGAATTCATTCTCGTCCAGCCGCTGACGCTCTTAGAGGAGGAACGGCCGCCGGATTCCATCACCCTTGATCAATTGCGCCCAGGCGAAAGCGCCACCATTCTGCATGTCGGCGGGCAGGGTCCCCGTCGCCGGCGATTCCTGGAAATGGGTCTGGTCCATGGGGAGCAGATCCGCGCTGAACGGGTAGCCCCATTGGGCGATCCGGTCGAGTATTTCGTGAAAGGGTACCATCTCTCTTTGCGCCATGATGAAGCCAGGCATATCCAGGTCGCCCGAGACTAAGACGATCGCTTTCACTGCGGCGCTGGCCGGCAACCCCAACGCCGGCAAGACCAGCCTCTTCAACGCCCTCACCGGCCGCAACGAGGGCGTCGGCAACTGGCCCGGCAAGACCGTCGAACGCCGGGTGGGCGTCTGCCGGCGCAACGGCTTTGCCTTCAATGTAGTCGATCTGCCCGGCGCTTACAGCCTGACCGCCTTCTCGCCGGATGAAGCTATTACGCGCAGCGGCCTCATGGGCGGCGAACTGGAGGCCATAATCAACGTGGTGGACGCCGCCAACCTGGAACGCAACCTGTATCTCACCATTGAATTGCTTGAGACGGGCATTCCTGTGGTGGTGGCGCTCAACATGGTCGATGTAGCCACAGATCGCGGCGTCCAGATTGACCGGGAACTGCTGGCTGAACTGCTGGGCGCGCCGGTTGTGCCGCTCGTTGCCAGCCGGAAGCAGGGCATTGACAACCTGATCAATGCGGTGCTCCCAGCGCGACAGGGTGGCAAGAATCGAGCGCCCTTCCGCCTGGCCTATAGCCCGGATGTAGAGGAGGCGCTGGCCGAGATCGAGCGCGCGCTTCATGGGATGGGACTTCCGGCGCACTCCGCTCGCTGGACGGCCTTGCAGTTGCTGGAACATGAGCCGAATATGCTCGCCTGGGCGCGCTCCGCGCCGGAGGGGGAGGCGCTGGTCGAGCTGGCTCATTCGCACGCCGAGCGGCTGCGTATGCTAAACGGCGATGATGTCGACATCATCGCCGCCGACCAGCGATACAGCCTTGTAAGAAGCGTCTCGCGGCAGGTGGTCAGCCGGAGCAAGTCAGCCGGTCGCTCGGCGACAGACAGGATCGATGATGTGGTCACTCACCGGCTGCTTGGCCTGCCTATCTTCCTGGCGGTGATGTATCTGGTCTTCATGCTGGTGGTAGACGTGTCCGCCCCCTTCCTGGACTGGGTGGATAGCGTGATCAACGGGCCGGTCGTCGCCCTGGCGGAGAGAATCATGACCGCCATTAGCGCCCCGGCATGGCTGCAATCTCTGCTCGTGGATGGGATCATCGCCGGGGTAGGCGGCGTGCTCGTCTTCGTGCCCGGCTTGCTGGCGCTCTTCTTCTTTCTGGCCTTGCTTGAGGATACCGGATACCTGGCCCGCGCCGCCTTTGTCATGGACAGGCTGATGCGCGTCATCGGCTTACACGGGAAGGCAGTCATACCCCTGTTGCTGGGCTTCGGTTGCGCCATCCCGGCCATCTACGCCACCCGCACCATCCCCAGCCGGCGGGATCGCGTGCTCACGGCGTTGCTCATTCCGCTAATGTCCTGTTCGGCCCGGCTGCCGGTTTATATCGTCTTCGGGATCGCCTTCTTCGGTCGCTACGCCGGTCAGGTGATCTGGCTGCTCTATGCGCTTGGAATCCTGATCGCCATCGCCGCCGGGCTGATCTTCACGCGCACCATCTTACGGGCAGATGATTCCACCGCTTTCGTCCTGGAACTGCCACCCTATCAGTTGCCTACCGTGAGAGGGTTAGGGTCCCACGTCTGGGAGAACACGATTGATTTCCTGCGCAAGGCCGGCACCCTGATTGCCACGCTCGCGATTATCCTGTGGCTTCTGCTCAACCTGCCCCTCGGCGTGACCGAGACGCGGCAGTCCTACTTCGGCCGGTTCAGCGCCGCGCTGGCCCCTGTCTTCGCGCCCCTGGGCTTTGGGACCTGGGAGGTCAGTGGTTCACTGGTCAGCGGCTTCGTCGCCAAAGAAGTGGTGGTCAGTTCCCTGTCCCAGATTTACGCGATTGACCAGCCGGTGGACGACGCGCCAGTGGTGGCGCCGGTGGCTGACCAATTATCCTCTGCGGCGGTGGGTCTGTTCTCAGCGGTGGGGGATGCCGGTCGCCGGCTGATCAGTCTGATACCCGGCATTAACCTCACCGGCAACGAGTCGCAGGTTGAGGACACCTTGCTGAGCGCTACCCTGCGCGGCCGTTTTACGCCGCTGGCGGCGTTCAGCTTCCTGGTCTTTGTATTGCTTTACACGCCTTGCATCGCCACCATCGGCGCGATCAAGCAGGAATTCGGTTGGCCCTGGGCGATTACCGCCGCCGGCTATCAGACGCTGCTCGCCTGGATCATTGCCTTCATCGTCTTCCAGGGCGGACGGATGCTGGGCTTCGCTTAGCTACGACATGCTGGTTGAACTGCTGAAGATCCTACAGCATTCTCAGGGCGGTCTGTCTTTAGCCGATCTGAGCCGCCGGTTGGGCGTCGATACTGGCGTCATCTCCGGCATGCTGCAGGTGTTGATCAGCAAAGGGCGCATTGTAGAGATAGGGCCGGCCGGGTCTGTCTGCACCGCCTGCCCGCTGCAGCCCGACTGCAATCTGCTCAGTGGGCAAAACAGCCGTTACGTGCTTGTGGCGCGGGGAGCCATCGAGCGGCGAGTGAAGGAAAGCCAGGCGCTTGCCGGGTGCAGTTGCTGCCGCTAAACTGAGCCGGTCAAATTCACCGAAATTGCAGGAGATCAGCTGAAGATGCTATTCGAGAATCAGGTTGTCCTGGTCACCGGCGCGTCGCGCGGGATTGGTCGCGCCTGCGCGCTTGCCTTTGCTGCTGAGGGGGCGCGGGTGGCGATCCATTATCTCAACCGCCTTGACGCCGCCGAAGAGACCCTGCGCCAATTGCCGAGCGCGGGCCATATGACGTTCCAGGCAGATGTGGCGCAACCGGATGAGGTGCAGCGGCTCGTCGAGGATGTCGTGAGTCGGATGGGAGGTCTGCACGTGCTGGTCAACAACGCCGGCATCTTCCTGGATCACTCTTTGCCGGACATCTCCTACGTCGAATGGCAACAGGCGTGGGAGGATGTCCTGCGCGTCAATCTCTTTGGGCCGGCTAACCTTATTTACTGCGCCGCCCACCACATGATGGGCCGGGGCGGCGGGCGCATTGTCAACATTTCATCGCGCGGCGCTTTCCGGGGCGAGCCGGAGGGTCCGGCCTATGGAGCCAGCAAGGCCGGTCTGAACGCGCTCAGCCAGTCGCTGGCCCAAAAACTGGCTCCTCACGGTATCTTTCTGGCGGTGGTGGCCCCCGGCTACGTGGAAACAGACATGGCGGCCGACCACCTGGATGGTCCGTTGGGCGACGGCATCCGCCGGCAAAGCCCGCTCAACCGCGTCGCCTTGCCGGAGGAGGTCGCCCGCGCCGCCTTGTTCCTGGCCTCGCCGGGCACCGAGTTCATGACCGGCTGTATCCTGGACGTCAACGGCGCTTCCTACCTACGCACCTGACGCTCAAACTGCCGGCATACTTGCTAGGCCTGCGAGATCTGACCCGGCAGGGATGCCAGGGCTACTATTGGAGCGGGGCATTGACAGGAAGGCCCCGCTCACTATAATCCCCCGTCAATTGCCGGACATCGCGCAAGATGTACCCCGTGACGTAAGCTGCCACTTCCCGAAGAGATAACACCGCGTTGTAGTTTCCGGGAAGATTGGCGATAGGATGCGAGAATGAAGAAGATTGAAGTCGGCGTGCTGGGAGCCACCGGCGCAGTTGGACAACGCTTTGTCCAGCTACTAGCCAATCATCCCTGGTTCGAGGTCGTCGCCGTAACCGGCTCCGACCGCACAGTCGGTCGGGCTTACGGCGAGGCGGTCAACTGGGTCATCCCCGGCGACGTTCCGGCGGAGATCGCGAACCTGATTGTCCAGCCGACATTGCCGGAATTGGCTGCGCCAGTTGTCTTCTCCGCCTTGCCCACCAGCGAGGCACAGGAATTGGAGCCGATCTTCGCTACCGCCGGCTACGCGGTGGTGACCAACGCCTCATCCTACCGCATGGCACCGGATGTGCCGTTGATCATCCCGGAACTCAACCCGGACCACACCGACCTGATCCCCTGCCAGCAGATGCGACGCAACTGGTCCGGCTTCATCGTCGCCAGCCCCAACTGCTCCACCACCAGCGCCGTTCTGCCCATGAAGATACTTCAGGATGCCTTTGGCTTGCGAGCGGCGATGATCACCACTCTGCAAGCGATCTCCGGCGCGGGCTATCCCGGCGTGCCTTCGATGGCCATTGCAGACAACGTCATACCCTACATTGCCGGGGAGGACGTGAAGCTGGAACAAGAGCCACGCAAGCTGTTGGGCAGGCTGGCAGAAGACGCGATTGTCCTGGCGGACATGCAGGTGAGCGCACAGGCCAACCGGGTGCCGGTAATGGACGGTCACCTAGCCAGCGTATCGGTAAAACTGCAGCAACCGGCCACGCCGGAAGAGGCCATAGCCGTATTGCAGGAGTGGCGTCCGCCGGAAATATGCGCCGAATTACCCTCCACACCCAAGAATGTGCTCATCTACCGCAGCGAGCCGGACCGGCCCCAGCCGCGACTTGACCGCGACTCCGAGAGCGGCCTGGCATGGACAGTGGGCAAGGTCCGAACCTGCAACGTCCTCGACCTGCGCTATCTGGCCATCACCCACAACACGTTGCGCGGGGCAGCCAGCGGCTCGATCCTAAATGCCGAATTGCTGGTCGCCCAGGGGTATATCAAAGCTACGGGGTGATCGTTATCGGGTCCGGATAGTGCAGAGGAATGATTTGGAACCAGGTATTGCCCACCTGTAGCGGAACGACATTACCGGCCTCATCGTAGAAAGTGAACATATCAGGCCGGGCTTCCCGCTTCCAAGTTACCTCGTACTGCTGCCCGTCGCGTAGGATGATCGCCGAGCCCTGCCCCCAGATCTGGCTCTCGGTAGCGAAGGCCTGGCAGCCGCTGTCGGTTTGATACTCGCAGATATTGAAGTCCTGTTGGTGGGGAGCCAGCAGCAGGATCACATTGGCGGCGCTGATCGGTAGATCATTGTTGGCGTCCACCGCCGCCTCGCCGTCCGCCGAGCGCAAATAGCGATTGGTTTCCGGGTCGTAGCGCCAGTTGACAATTGTCCAATCCCGGTAGTTGATGGTCGCCTCGCTGGCCGGCTGGCCCCCGGCCGGCGGCTCGCTGGCGAAGGCCATCTGAGTGGTAAACACCGGAGCTACGTTCAGGTCCCGCTCGTCCAGCGATTGCCAGAACAGCTCCGGCCGGCCGTACAGCGTGTGCTCGTATGGCTTCTGCTCGCCGGTGCGATAGTAGCCCGGCTCGTTGGAGCGCAGGATACGCGAGGCGAATTCGGAGGCAAAGAGCTTGCGGGCAACACCGATACTGGAGCCGGAATAGGCCAGCGCGGCATCGTACATCGCCGGCAATTCCACATCAATCAGCCGGGCGCTGCGGATCGGGCCGATATTGGGCGGCGTCCGCCCATAAATGATGGCTGTGAAGCGGGTGATCGGCCCTTCAGTTACATGCTCAAAAACCAGGTCGGCGTCAGACAGGCCGGATTGGGGCCGGGTATATATCGGTGGCGCGTTGGAGATCTTGATAGCGATGGGGCGGCGTTGCAGGTTCGTGGGGTCCTCGAAATACTCGCCGGTCAGCCGATTGTAATGCTCGCCGAAGTCTTCGGGGTCTAGCAGGATCACCGGCTCAGGCGTCGCCGTGGCGGCGGGTTCTGCCGGTTGGGTCGCTGTCGGCTGCGGCGTCGGCGATGGTGGAGGCTCAAAAGATGGCGGGATCGTTGTGGTCGCTGTCTCCGCTGGTGCGCCCTCCACTGTTGGCTGCGGAGTAGCCGTGGGCAATTCGCCAGGCAGTTCCGCGATTTCCTCGCCGGTCTCCGGCGTCGGCAATAACGTAGATATCACCCTGCCAGGCGCCTGACAGGCAAGAGCCAGAGCGCACAGCAGGACGAGACACACAATCAGATTGCCACGCATTCGAAATCTCCAAGGACCGTCATTGTTCACTTCGCCAGCATATCAGGTCTAGCCCGCATCAGATGGACGGATGCTCAATCTGTGGGCAACGATCGGACAGTGGTTTGCCAACGAAGCCGGCGCGACGGGTCTATTGCGATCATACAAACCGAACGCCCGGCAGCCAACGACTACCGGGCATTCGCTCAGCTTCTACTCGACTTGTCGAAATGGCGCGCTTACTTATCGTCCAGGGCGGCTACGCCCGGCAGGGTCTTCCCTTCCAGCAGTTCCAGGCTGGCGCCGCCGCCCGTGCTGACGTGGCTCATCTTGGCCGCCAGACCGGCCCGGCTCACCGCCGCGGCCGAGTCGCCGCCGCCGATGACCACCTGCGCGCCGCCGGAAGTTAATCCAGCCAGCGCCTCCGCCAGCGCGAAGGTCCCCTGCGCGAAGCGCTCAAACTCAAAGACGCCCATTGGCCCATTCCACACCACCAGCCGCGCCGGCTGCAGTTTGGCCTTGAACAGAGCGATCGTCTCCGGGCCAATATCCAGCGCCGTGCGATCGGCCGGAATGGCATTCACCGGCACGGTGTCCGCCGCCGCGTCAGCCGCGAAGCGATCGGCCACGACCACGTCAACGGGCAGGACCAGCCGATCGCCGGCGCTATCCAGCAGCCGCCGGGCCTCAGGCAGCGCGGTCTCCTCCACCAACGAGGAGCCGGTCTCCAGTCCTTGCGCCCGCAAGAAGGTGTTAGCCATGCCGCCGCCGATCAGGACCGCATCCGCCTTAGTCAGCAGGTTCTCGATGAGCAGGATCTTGTCCGATATCTTGGCCCCGCCCATGATGGCGATATAGGGATGCGGCGGGGACGTGACTGCTGTACCCAGGGCGGCGATCTCCTGTTGCATCAGGTAGCCGGCGACCGAGGGGCCGCCTTTGGCGCGCATCGCGTCGGCCACGCCGGTAGTAGTAGCATGAGCCCTGTGCGCCGAGCCAAAGGCGTCATTCACGTAGACATCCGCCAGGTCGGCCAACTCCGCCGAAAGGGTGGGATCGTTCTTGGTCTCGCCGGGATGAAAGCGGGTGTTTTCCAGCAACAGCACCGCGCCCGGCTCCATCTCCGCGACAGCCTTCGTAACATCCTCCCCCACCAGCGCATCTACCTTCCGGACCGGGCGTTCGAGCAACTCGCTAAGCTTGCGGGCCACCGGGTCCATGGCGAACTGCTTGTCAGCCGCGCTCTTCGGTCGGCCCAGATGCGAGCAGAGAATCAGCGCCGTCCCATGGTCCAACAGATAGTTGAGCGTGGGCAGCGCCGCCCGGATGCGGGTGTCGTCAGTGACAAAGATGTCATCAGCCGGGTCCTTGCTGCTTAAAGGTACGTTGAAATCGACGCGGACCAGTGCCCGTTTGCCCTGGAGGTCGATGTCCTCAATTGTCTTTTTGTTCATCTTCAAACTCCATTATTGAAATCGTTAATTGAATCATCGAAGCGGCTCAAGGTCGCTCATAGTAGCGCACCTCCAGAAAAGTGAAGGGAAACGCTTCGATCAAAATCCAATTGTTGTCCAGCCAGCGCTCGCTCACAGAAGTGGGGAGCTGTTGGCCCGGATAGCGTTCTGCGACCAGCCAAACGCCGGCGAAGTCAGCCTGTCTGTTCTCGATCAGCCACCGGCCCTGTTCTTCCGGGATGGCCAGCTCCGGCTGATAGTAGCGCAAAGGCACCCGATTCCACCTGGGATCAGGCCAGATCAATTCTCCCTCTTCCGCCCGGCCGGCCAGGAAGGCGGCCGTGCCGCGCCAATCCTGCTTGGGCACAAAGAAGATCGACGCCATGCTGACCAGCAGCGAAAGTACCAGCAGCCCGGCGGCGACCGGCCGGCGCCACGCGCGCAACTGCATGATCATCCAGGCCACCAACAGGATGACAAACGGCCAGCCGGTGACCAGCACGCGCTTGACGCTATAGACGCGCGGCACAAGCAGCGAGAGCATGACCAACACGAAGGCGACCAGAGCAAGCATGGTGATGATTTGGCGCGGCCGGGCCCGGCGCAGCATCCATTGCAGCACAAGTGCGGCAACCAGCAGCAGCAGCGCGGAGCCTGCGAGAGCAACGAGGAGATGGCTCAGCAGTATCCTCTCGATGCCCAACAGGTCCCGCACGCGCTCAATGATGAACAGAATGTGTAGCCGTTCCTCAATCAGCAGGCGCAAAGGCTCTGTCCAGGGGCGGTAAATCAGCCAGGCGGCGACTGTACCCGCCAGCCAGTACACCATCGGCATGAGCGGACGCCCCCGTTGCCACCAGTAAAGCAGCCAGAGTACGCTCAGCCCGGCCCACAGTGGGATTGAAATGTAATCCACAAAGAGGCCCAGCAATAAGCCCAGCAAATAGAGCAGGCCGCCATACCACGTTTCCCAGGTCAGGCCCAGCGCGATCAGCAAGCCGGCGCAGGTCACAAACAGGTAGGTACGCGCCTCCTGGGCATACCAAATATCAAGCGGCGACAACGCCAGCAGGGCCGCCGCCAGTAAGGCCGTCTCGCTGTCGAACAGACGCCGGGCCAAGATAAAGAGCAGCCAGATATTAATCAGCGATACCAGCACAGACGGCATCCGCACCGCCGCTTCGCCGTTGCCGAAGGTCTGCGTCCAATAATGTAACAGCGTCAGATGAAGCGGGGGCCGGCTGGGATCAATGTTGGCGAACTCGGCCGCCCTTGGCATTTGGCTGGTCACGGCGCTATATGCCTCGTCCAGCCAGAGGCTCTTCTGCCCCAAATTGGCGACGCGCAACAACGCGGCAACCAGCAAAATGCCGAACAGCAATTGCCGGACGCTCAAGTTCAGTTTGCGCCCCGCCAACGGGAGTTCATAAGCTGACGCGACCTGGGCCATCGGCGAACGCTATTGCGCCCCTTTCTCCCTGACGACGACCTGTGTCCGGCCAAGCGGCGAATAGCGCTCATCCAGGCCGCTGATCTGCAGTGTGCTCTTGATCCGCTTCACGCAAGGCAGCATGTGCGTCAGGCTCACCTCGTAGTTCTTCGCCACCCCGGCTTGGGTGGCTTCTCGCGCCATTTGTTCACTCATCAGAAACTCAGCGGCGGCGGCCCACGCGGCCGGCCTGTCCGATTGCGGGCCGGCCCGCTTCTTGAAGTCACGCCACATCCGCCGCCCGGCAATCAGCGACAGGATGCCATAAGTGCGATGCTGCATACCCGGCAAGAGCAGGCGCTCGACATCATCCTGCATGGCCCCTTGTTGCAGTGGGATCTGCAGATTGCCGGCAAACAAGGCCACCGGCAGCAGCCAGGGTTCCGCGCTCAGCCTCTGCTCATCGGAGAGCACTTTGCTGGTCAATAGCACGGCCTGCGCCCTGGCCTCTGTTAACGGAAAATCAATCGCCGCCGGGTTGATGGCCACCACTCGCCATTCCTTTCGCAAGCGCTGCATTTTCACGCTCGTCAGGTCAGCCGCCGTGTAGCTGTTATCGCCCTGCTCCGGGTCAGGCCAGACTAGCTCCACATGGACGTGCCTACCACCGTCGGTTTCAATCGCCCGGGTCAGGGCCATCCGCTCCCGGCCCAGAACGGTCTTCAGCATTATGTCAAAGACGGCGACACCAAACAGCTCCATGATGACCCCCGCCTCGCTATCAGGGGCCAGCAAGCCGGCGGCTCGTACTTCATCTTCGGCCAGCGTCGCTTCCAGGAGCGCCTCTACGACCGGCCAGATCTCCTGCCATACCGTTTCTTGCGTGACCATACCGGCACAACTATACCGCTTTCACACGAGGGTTCAAGCTGCGGACGAGTTACAAAGGTATGGTCAGGCTGGGCCAATCCCGCGGATAGTAGGTCATGATCTCAATGCCGCCCTCTGTAATGGCAACGGTGTCCGAATGGCGGAAGCCGCCCAGGTCCGGCGCATAGAAGCCCGGCTCTACTGTGAACACCATGCCCGGCTCAATGATCGTATCATCCCCGCTGTCCAGGAACGGCCCTTCATGGTAGCGCAGGCCGATGGCGTGACCGGTGTGATGCTTCCAGTACGCGGTCAGCGCGTGGCGTTCATAGTAATCGCGCACAGCCCGGTCCACGTCGCTACAGCGCCGGCCCGGTCGCAACTGCTCGAAGGCGATTTCCTGCGCCGTCTTCGCGTGCTCAAACATCGCCATCTGCTGCTCATTCGGCTCGCCCACAAACATGGTGCGCTCCACTTCGGAGTTGTAGCCCCACAGCGGACAGCCGGCCCCGGTGACCAGCACATCCCCCGCCTGAAAGGTAATGTTGTTTGCCAGCGCGTGTGGAATGGCGGCATTTCGGCCGATCTGCCCACGATAACCGGCTTTCGGCCCGCTTCCGCTTCCGTAGCTGCTTTGGGCGCGATACAGCGGGCCGATTGCGTCCATCATGGTGAGCGTGGCCTCGTTGCTGGCGCGCAGGCTGACCGACGTCTCTGTCGCTCCCACCCTCGTGTAGCGCTGCAATAACACGTGCGCCAGGTGACCCCACTTGCAGCTCTCGCGGATCAGCGCCAACTCCGCCGGGCTTTTCACGGCCTGCATCCTGTCCAGCGCCGGCTGCAGCACCGTCACGGGTGCGCCGCTCAACTCGCTCAAACGCGGCCCCTGGTAGCCGAAGATCAGCGGGTAACCGTCCATATCCGCACCCAGCGCGCGGCCGGGAGCCATGCCCATTTCCTTCAAGAGGGCGGCGAAATGCTCCATCGGATGGGGCCGGTCGGGATATTCCAGGTAATGCCCCGTGCGCTCAAAGCCGGTTTCTGCCCGGGCGTGCTCAACCTCTAGACGCGGCACGAACATGGACGGCTCCCCATCGCCGCTTAACAGGAAGGCGATTGGGCGCTCGGTGGGGATAAAGGAGAAGCCGGAGAAGTAGAGGATGTTGGTCGGGTCGAACATGACCGCCCCGGCCAAACCCAGTTCTCGAAGGAGCGCCAGCAGGCGCTCGCGGCGCGTCGCAAATTCCGCCGCGCTGATGCGTAATGTCGTGATCATGGCTATTTCCTGTTGTGATCCAACAACCGTCTTGGGGAAACGCTCAGGGAAGACAGATGACATCCGTCACATAAACGGTGTAACTGGCGTCCAGGTTATTAATCTGCGCCAGTGTTTGGACCGGGATGCCGGCTCGTTGGGCGATACGAAAGGCGTTGTCGCCTTCCAACACCACGTAGGGTTGCAGGCCGTTGCAGTAAGGCGGATTGGCGACGGGCACGTTTATCGTGGACCCGGCTACCAGATCGGTCGCGTCAATGCCATAGCGAGCCATCAGCGCCACGGAGGTGATCTGACCGCGGTTGATGTGATACTGGGACACGCTGAAGAGGGTATCCGCCGAACCCACCAGATAAGGGACCAGCACCACTTCCGGCGCGCCGCCGGCCGATGGGTAGCTGGAGCTTCCGCCGGAGGTCGCGGTTCCGCTTCCGCCGGAGGTCGGTGTTCCACTGACGCCGGAGCTTGGGGTGCCGCCGGATGGAGTCGTCCCGGCCTGTCCTTCGCCCGTAATGGGCGTCGCCGTCTCCACGGGTAACGGGTTGGGCGTTGGGGTCAGCTCGGGGGCCGGCGGCTCGGGTTGCTGGGTTGCCGCGCCGGCCAGCGCCACTTGCTTTTGCGGATCATAGACGACGTTCACCACCTGATCCCCGACCAGTCGCTGTTCGGTCACCCAGCCCTCACGGGAGCTGAGGGTGGGCACGCCGACATCACTCGCCGGCTCTCCACCAAGGGACTGCAGCAGGAAGGTAACCAGCAGGAAGCCGGCTATGGCAACAATAGCGGTAGCGACCACCACAAACAAAGCGATTTTGCTGCTCATTTACGCGCCCTCAATGAGATGGTACACTTACCATAAGATTATGGCAAGTGAATTTCACGAGAAGAAA
>CAZIKT010000004.1:54928-67225 GCA_964539885.1 uncultured Ardenticatenaceae bacterium
TATGAGGGCGATCATTACCGCACACGCCTGACACACACGCTGGAAGTAGCGCAGCTGGGTCGCTCGCTGGCCCGCAACCTCGGCGGTAATGAGCTGCTGACAGAGGCGATCTGCCTGGCCCATGACCTGGGACACCCGCCGTTCGGTCATGCCGGCGAGTTTGTGCTCAATCGCCTGATGGACGGCTACGGCGGCTTCAACCACAACACACAGAGCTATCGGGTTATCACTGAACTGGAGCAGCGCTACCCGAACTTTCCGGGGCTTAATCTGACTTATGAGACGCGGGAAGGGATCGTCAAGCATGAGACGGAGTATGATAAGAGCGACGCCGCAGGTTATGCGCCGGAGAAGCGCGCCTCCCTGGAGGCGCAGATCGCCAACCTGGCAGATGAAATGGCCTACAACGCCCACGATCTGGAGGACGGCCTGCGCGCCGAGCTTTTCCCGCTCGAGGATCTCTCTGATTTGACGCTCTGGCGCGAGTTGCGGGAGACGATAGGCTGGAACGGCAAGCCGTTTAGCGAGCTTATCCGCCGGGAGGTGATCCGCGAGTTGATCGGCTTGTTTGTCATCGATGTGTTGGAGACGACATCAAACAACCTGGAAGCCGGCAACATAGACTCGGTAGAAAAGCTGCAGGCCGGCGACGGCAATGTGGTGGGTTACTCCCCGGCGATGGCCCAAAAGGTGCGCCAGCTAAAGGATTTCCTGTATGAGCGGATGTATAACCACTACCGGCTGGTGCGCATGCACGTGAAGGCGGAGCGGATCATCGAAGAAATGTTCGGGGCGTATCTGCGCGAGCCGAAGATGCTGCCGGAGAAGACGCTGCAGCGGGCCGAAAAACAGGAAGTGAGGCAGGTGATTACTGACTATATTGCCGGCATGACTGATCGTTTCGCCCTCGAAGAGTGGCAAAAGATCTTCGATCCTTACGCCCGCGCCTGACAAAAAAAGCGGAGTCCTGTGGGACTCCGCTCGCTCAAGCAAGTCAATTGACTGTCACCTCCGCGAGTGACAGTCAACTGGTTCAGTAATCCAGCATCTGGTCAACCTGACCCTGGGCGCTCGATTCGTCCATATCCCCGGACTTAGCCCAGGCAGAAAGCTCCACTGTGAAGTGCTCGAAGAAGCTTTGCGCCGGCATGGAGCCCGCACCGTAGGTCATCTCCGTGACCTCCGCGTTGATGATCAGCGTGGCCGTTTCCAGCACGATGGTCTCGTTCATTCGGGCCAGCACCGGCTCCCCTTTAGGGGCCAACTTGGCGCGGATCGCTTCATCGTTGTAGGCGTGCTCGCTCATCAACACCTTCGTCACCGTCCGGATGTCATTCTTGTCAAAGAGCCACACCTCGAACGCGGTGACATGTTTGGGCGTGTCTACCCCAATCGTCTCTGAGATGCCTACTCCACATTCGCCCAAAAACTCCCCTTGCGAGTTTTCAATGCTAAAGGAGTCGTCGTAGGTGTCGTGGCCTCGCGCATAGTGGGTTTCAAAGCGGGCGATGGGGGTGGTCCCATACTCCTCTTCCGCGACTTCAACGAAGGCAGCCGGCGCTTGTTCAGGCGCTTCGCTGTACGCTGCGCCCTCTTCAACGCCGTCGCCGTTGTCCCCGCCCCCGTTGCGCGTGCGCATGAAATAATAGAGCGCGCCGCCAAGCAGGGCCAGCAACAGCAACACCAGCAGTATGGCCAGGAAATTGGCCCCACCCTCTTCATCGGCAGGAGCCTGCATATCTGCGGTACAACCCTGCCCGTTCAGAATAAGGGCGATAGTCGTGAGTCGGTCGGCGGAACCCTGATCCCCTTCGGTTACCGCGGACTGGGCCATGGCGCAGATCGTCAGGTCTGCTTCAGGCCAGATGGCGAACGCCGCTCGCACACGTTCCTGATTGAGATCGTGCGAGTAGAGGTCGGCAACCGTCTGGATATAGATCTCTTGATAGTCCGGCAGCAAATCTTGCGGGCCGGCTCCAGTATACTGAACCGGTGTCAGCCACCAGCCAAAGATGAACAGCCCGATGGAGAAACCGACAATGAAAGCAATAGCAACGAGAACGGTTCGCCTCTGTAAGAATTCCATCTTCCACCTACCTCTCACTGAAGCCCGATAGCCAGGATCTGCGCGACGCCGCTTCTGTTGAACAGGATACCCCTCCTGGCAGGAATTATCTTACCATAACATTCGCCCGAAGCAAAGAGACATTATGTTCAATTAGCCGTTTTTGTTGCAGTTTTACAACCATGTTCACGCCGGCTCGTGACTGACCGTCGGTTTCCCGCCCGCTTGCGACCCATATCTACTGTTTTTGTGTTCCCCCCTGTATGGTATACTGTCTCTTGAAATCGCGTTGGGGCCAATTGTGATGTCGTACATCAATGTAGAAGCGAGGGAGGCTATTCGTGGCCGACGAATCCAGCTATGAGGTTGCGTTAGCAAACGGTCATTCCTGTCTGTGGGAGCAGCGTTGGGAGGATGCCGTGGTCGCATTTGAAGAGGCCGTGCGCGAGTTTCCCGAGCGATCGGCGCCCTACGCCGGCCTGGGAGCCGCCTATTTTTCGCTCGGCCAATATGAAGATGCCCTTGAGCGCTACAAGCAGGCGGCGCGCTACTCCTCCGGCGACGTAATTTACCTGCGCCAGATAGGCGACATTTGTGAGCGGCTGGGTCGATCTGAGCAAGCTGCGCAGACCTATCTTGCTATTGGCGAAATCGAGCTCCAGCGGCGCGCGACTGAACAGGCAGCGCACCATTGGACCCGGGCAGTTCGCCTGGATCCCGACCTGCTGCCGGCACATCAAAGGCTCGCTCGATATTACGCCGGCACAGAGAACAACCCGGCTGCGATCCAGGAATTCCTGCAAGTCGCCCGGATCTACCAGCAAAAGGGCGAACCCGAAAACGCGCTGCGTACGTGCCAGCTTGCCTTGCGCTTCGACACCAACCATGCCGGCGCGCTGGCGGCCATTGAGCAGCTGCAAAGAGGGGAGCCTATCGTGCTTGCTGCCACCAGAGATACAATCCTGGGGCCGATGGAAGTATACCCGACCGATGCTGAATTGGATCTGTACCAGGCCGGCATCATCTGGGCGACTGGAGACCAGGCCGAGTCCGGCAGCCTCCTGCTGGACGCGCAGCAACTGGCAGCGGATAGACTCGCCGGGCGCATCTTGGCCGGTGCACCGGCTTCCGCTGACGATGCCTCGTCGGCCGCTGCCGCCCACTCCAAGCTGGAGCTTGACGTATTGTTGAGCCAGGCGCTTGACTTCGACAGTCGCCGGCAAAGTAGCGAGGCTATTGGATGCTATGAACGGGCCATTGCCGGTGGAGTCAATGACGCTGCGGCGCACTTTAATCTCGGATTGCGTTACCAGGAAAGCGCGCGCGACAGAGAAGCCATCCACGAGTTTTGCATCTCGATGCAGGACCAGGAATTCTGGCTGGCCAGCCACTTCGCCCTGGGTGAATCATATCGAGCGCGCGGTCAGCTTGATGACGCCCTGAAACATTTCATGACTGTGCTGAAGACGCTGGATCTGTCCACTGTCCCCCAGGCGCAGGCTCCGCGGATGCTGGAGCTATACGACAACCTGGCTCAAAACTTGCTGGACCATCAGGAAGACGGGCGTCTTTCCATTTTCATGAACGCCCTGGTCGGCTTCCTGAGCCAGGCCGACTGGAAAGAAAAGGCCCAGGAAGCTCGCGCTCGCCTGGATGCGCTCACCGATCAGCGGATGATCATATTGGGCGACCTATTCACCAGCGGATCGGCCAAGGTCCTGGAAGCGCTCTATCTGTCCCAGGAGTATGAGCGCGAGGGTCATATGAATGCCGCGCTTGAGGAGGCATATCGGGCTATTGCCGCCGCGCATGATTATCTGCCGGCGCATATTCGCCTGGCGGAGCTGTTAGCCAAGCAGGGGCCGGGCGAGGCCGCCGCTGACAAGTATCTGATTATCGGCGACACCTTCCACGCAAGAGGCGACTTGAATGGCGCAGCGCAGATGTATGAGCGGGCCAAAGATCTGGCCCCTCTGAATCTCTCCGCCTATTTTCGGCTAGTCGACCTGTCCCGGCGTCAAAAGCAATACGACCGTGCTCTGGAAAACTATATCGCCCTTGGAGCCGCGCAGGAAAGGCTCGAACAACCTGAGCAGGCGCGAGCCACATATCAGGCAGCGCTCAAACTGGCTCCAATGGGCGCGCAGGAAACGGAGTGGCGCGGGCGGCTTTTGCGCCTCATCGCCGGGATCGATATGCAACAAGGCGAGTGGCATCTGGCCCTGGCGGCCTATCGCGAACTCCGGCTGGCGGACCCGCTTGACAGTCAGAGCGCGCTCACGCTGATGGACCTCTACTTCAAGATGGATCGGTCAGAACTGGCCGTGCGCGAGCTGGATCATTACTTTGGGCAATTGATTGATGAGGGGCGCGAAGGTGAAGTGCCGACTATTCTGACGGAGGCCGTTGCCCTTCACCCGACTTCCATCGGTCTGAACGAACGCCTGGCCCGGCTTCACCTGGCGCAGGGCCGGACCGCGGCCGCGCTGCCGGTGTTGGACCAACTGGCTGAATTGCACCTCAATGCCGGAGAGGACAGGGCCGCTGCTGACACCGTCGCCCTGATCGTCAAACTGGATGCGGAGAACGTAGCCAGATATCATCAATTGCAGAAGCAGCTGAGGTAAGCCCGCTTGCCGGCCTGGACGGTGCGATAGCACAGCCATTCACCTGGGGAGCCGGCACGGAAGTTCAAGGTACATCTTAGAAGAGTTCGTGAATTCGGCCCTCGCGGTCGAAAATCCGTGCGTTGCCGCCGAGAAAGGTGTTATAACTAGTTACAATCTACTTTGGGGTCGGCAGGCAACTTTAGCGCCATGGATTCAGCACTCAGCTACTTCTGGGAACGATTGAGCACCCTGGATGCGGTCATCGACATCTTGTTGGTGACGCTGGTGCTCTTTGCCGTACTGATCCTGATCAGGGGTACGCGGGCCGTTACACTACTGCGCGGCTTGCTGGTCTTTGCCCTCTCCTTGTGGGTGCTGTCGCTCATCATCGATTTGCCGGCGTTTTCCTGGCTGATTAACAAGACATTGCCGGCGATGCTGGTGGCCATTCCGGTGATCTTCCAGCCCGAGCTGCGCCGTGCGCTGGAGCAATTGGGCCGTACTGGCAACTTGTTACGCATGGTCCGCCGCAATCACGAGAGCAAGGCGATTACTACCGTGGCCCGGTCCTGTCTGCGCCTGTCACAGCGCCGCCACGGAGCGTTGATTGTCTTTGAGCGCGACACCGGCCTGCAGGAGTTCATCGACACCGGTATTCTCCTGGACTCCGCACCGTCGCCGGAGCTACTGCAGACCATTTTCAACAAGAATACCGAGCTACATGACGGCGCCGTAATTATTCGCGATGAGAAGGTGGCGGCGGCGGCTTGCGTCTTACCATTGTCGACATCGCGCATTTCTGACCGGCAGCTTGGCTTGCGCCACCGTGCCGCGCTCGGCATTAGTGAAGTCAGCGACGCTGTGGCAGTGATTGTCTCTGAAGAGACAGGACAGATCGCCATTGCGCACAACGGTCGCATTCTTCGCCGGCAGGAGCCAACCCAACTGGCGGAAATCCTGTATGCCTTTATGCGCTCCAGCCCCGGCTCATCGCCCGAAAAGCAGCGCACGCAAGCTATCGCATGATCGGCGCCATGCAGAAGTTCTTCACCAGCCTGGCGACATTGGCTCTGTCCCTTCTCATGGCCTTGATTGTCTGGGCAGTCGCCACCCAAGAGAATGATCCCCGCGACTTGCTGCTGCTGCAGATCCCTGTGCAACTCCTGGGGTTGCCGGCCGACAGCCAGATTTCGAACGTCCCCGAGACGGTCGAGATCCGCGTGGAAGCCCCGGCTTCGCAGTTGCGCACATTGTCGGAGGATCTCTTTACCGCCGAATTGAACGTCTCCGGCTTACCGGCCGGCGAGCACGCCGTTCCGATCACCGTCCGGCATGGCCTACCCAACCTGACCATTGACTATCAGGCGCCGGAGCGCGCCTCCGTCACAATAGAGCGGATCGTCACCAGGCAAATCCCCATTGACGTCGAAGTGAGCGGCGATGTCGCCCTCGGCTACCAGATGGGCGAACCGTTCGTCGACCCGTCAACAATTTCGGTGACCGGCCCCGCCTCGCGGGTCGATCAGCTCGCCGAGGCGCGGATCCAGTTGTTCCTGGACTCACCGCGAGAAGAGGTCATTCGCAGGCGTACGCCGACCTTTTACAACGGACAAGGGGAGATTGCCAGCATCTCCGGTCTCACGCTGAACTCTCGTGATGTACAGGTCACGATTCCGGTGAACCAGCTCGCCGGCTTTGGCGTGAAGCCGATTATCGTTGATTGGACCGGCGAGCCGGCAACCGGCTATCGCGTATTAAACGTCACAGCACAGCCGGACAGCGCACTGGTCACGGGTCGGCCGTCGGTAGTAGAAGCGGTCAATTTCCTGCGCACCGAGACCATCGACATCAGCGGCCTGCGCGATTCGGTCACGGTGCCGGCAGCCCTCAATCTGCCCGACGACCTGGCTCTAGAGGATATTCAATCGGTAATCGTCAACATTGAGATTGAGCCGATTATTACCACCGATGTCATCCGGCGGGCGCCGGAGATTCGCAATCTCGGTGAAGGGTTAACGGTTACTCTCAGCACTGATGAAGTGGCTGTCTTTGTGGCAGGGCCTTTCAACAGGTTGGAATCGTTGACTAGCAGTGACGTACTGGTCTCGGTCGATCTCTTGGGGCTAATCACCGGCACCCATCGTGTACCCGTGGAGGCGGTCGTGCTCGACAGTGAAGTGGAAGTGCGCTCCCTGCAACCATCCGAAGTCACGGCGATCATTTCACACGTCATGACGCCGACGGAAGTTCTGACTGAGACGACCTCGTTACCGGTGCTCCCGTTGTTCCGGAGCACAGCGCCACACACCCAGACTAACGCGGCGACGGGCGGCGCTCCCCAGCTTGCGGCGGATCTGCCGCCATCGCGGCGAAGAGGCAACGTTTTCTGACCCGGCAAGCGCCAACGGCGGAGTGATCGGTATCCGATCCTGCCGGAAGCGATCAACCTAAGGAAATATGAAACACAGAGCACTTGTCGCCTTTGTTGGGCGACCCAACGTTGGCAAATCTACCCTGTTCAATCGTATCGCCGGTCGGCGGTTGGCGGTTGTCTCTGAAGTGCCCGGCACCACCCGGGACCGCCTGTACGCGGAGGCCAACTGGGCCGGCGTCCATTTCACGCTGGTTGACACCGGCGGCATTGAGTTGTCCAGCGGCTGGGGCACAACCGCGCTCTCTGAAGATTCCGAGCGTTTCCTGCCGGCGATCATCGCTCAGGCCACGATCGCCATTCAGGATGCCGATCTCGTCGTCCACGTGGTGGACGGGCAGAGCGGCCCCACCGCTGCGGATCGGCAGGTAGCCGACATTCTGCGGCAGTCGCGCAAGCCGGTACTGGTCGCCGCCAACAAGCTGGAATCCTCTCGACTGCGCGAACAGGCGGTTGAGTTCTATGAGCTGGCGTTGGGCGAGGTCTTCCCCGTCTCCGCTTTGCACGGCAACGGCGTGGGCGATCTGCTGGATGCCATCGTCGAGCAACTGCCGGATGACGTGGAAGAGGTAGAGGACAAAAGCATCAAGATCGCCATCCTGGGTAAGCCGAATGCCGGCAAATCAACCCTGCTGAACAAGATGATTGGCGAGGAGCGGGCCATCGTCAGCCCGATTGCCGGCACGACCAGGGACGCCGTTGACACGGTGTTTCGTTGGCATGAACAGGATTTCACGCTCATTGACACAGCCGGTATCCGGCGACGAGGGAAGATTGCGCCCGGCGTTGAGCAGTACAGCGTGTTACGGGCGATCAAAGCGCTGCAGCGGGCGGACGTCTCGCTGTTGTTGATCGATGCCACCGAAGGGGTGACCAGCCAGGACACCCACATCGCCGGCCTGCTGATCGAGGAGTCCGCCGCCGTTATCGTCCTCGTAAATAAATGGGACGCGGTGGAGAAGGACGACCACTCGATGACCGAAATGACCGCCGCTGTTCGCGAGGCCTTCAATTTCCTGCCCTACGCGCCATTGCTTTTCATCTCCGCTGAAACCGGCCAGCGGGTCAACAAGATCATGCCTCTGGTCGTAGAAGTCAATGAGGCCCGCTATCGCCGCGTGCCCACCGGCGAGTTGAATCGGCTGATGCGCGAGGCTGTCGCCGGTCATCCGCCGCCGAGCAAAGCCGGCGTGCGCGTGAAGTTTGTCTACGCGACCCAGGCGGAGACCGTGCCGCCAACGTTTGTGTTCTTTGTTAGTAAGCCGGAGTGGGTGCACTTCAGCTATCAACGCTACCTGGAGAACTTCCTACGCGAGCGTGTCAATTTCACCGGCACGCCCATCCGGCTGATTTTTCGCGCCCGCAGTGAGGATCGCTTCGCGCGCTAGCCGGCGCGCCCTGCAAGATCGCTGACGTCGATGCCAAAGTCTGCCCAACCTTCTGCCCTCTATTGCCTGCTCACGCTGCCCGGCCTGGAATCAATCGCCTGGTCTGAAGTGCGTCGTCATTTCCCGGCGGCGGAGTTCATCAGTTTCGTCTACGCGCAGGACGAATTTGGCGGAGTGGTTTTTCGCTTTGCTGAAGCGCCCGAAAAGCTTTTCCAGCTACGCACGGCTGAGCGCTTGCTGGCTGTCGCTTTGTGGCAGCCGAAAGTCTCACGGGGAGTGCGCGACCTGCGCGAGATTTCGGAGAGACTGGCCAAAAGCGGCGAGATCGGCCGCCTGTTCAAGGCAATGGGAAGACTGCAGCACAGGCACCTGCACACCTTCCAGGTTATCAGCCGGAAGTATGGCAAACATGAGTATGATCTGCGCGACTGGTCGCTGATGGTCCGCCGGGCCATCGCCGGCGCGTATCCCAATTGGCAGGGAACGACCACCAATCCGGATGTCGAGGTGTGGGCGTTCCTCCTCGGCTCGCAAGCAGTGGTTGGGGTTCGACTGCCCCTTCCCAGGCCTCCCGCTGCCCCCTATCCCCCTACCCTGACCGCGGCGCTGGTCCTGTTGACCGAGCCGGCAGCCGGCGACTCATTTCTCGATCCTGTCAGCGCGGAAGGAGGTCTCATGCTGGCGGAGCGGCTCGCTTATGGCGCGGACGTGACGATCTGGGGCGCGCGAGGTGGGCTTGCCCGGCGCCTGCAACGGCCGGACCCGGCCATCCAACAGGTCCGTTGGCAGCAGACCCACCTGCCGCTTGATTCTGCTTCAGTGGACAAGGTGGCTACCATCCTGCCGGCCGGCACGCAGGCAACTGAGCAATATCCTCTGATTCTGTCCGAAGTCGCGCGCTTGCTCCGGCCTGACGGTCTCGCCGCTGTCTACACAGAAGAGTATGAATTGCTGCGGTCGAAGCTGCGCGATCTCGGCGTCTTGCAGATCGCTCGGGGCTATTCGGTACGCGCCGGCGATAGGTGGGGCCGGATTTACATCCTGCAACATGGTTCGCCGGAGCAAGCGGACGAAATGATCGGGGAATAGCGCGCCGGCAATTGCGGCGCCGGCAATTAGCCGCTACGGCTGAAAGAGAAAACGCAGCCCATCCCCGAAGTAATCACGCCATAGGCCCCAGCTATGCCCCTGGGGGGCTTCAGCATACTGGTAATCATAAAAACGGTCATGCAGCGTGCGGGCCAGCCGGCGATTGGCCTCCAGCAGATTCCCGGTATTGGGGTCGCCGCCGATGGCTGTCTCATAGGTGCCGACCACCAGATAGAAGCGAAGCGGCAACGTCTCCTCGCGGCGCAACAGCTCTATCACCAGGTCGTTGCCCAATGAGTACGCGCCGGAATAGCCCGCCGCCAGGCCGAAGGTGTCAGGCCGGGTGGCGGCGGCGTAGACCGCCAGCAACCCACCTAGAGAAGCGCCCAGATTGGCTGTCCTGCCCGGCTCCGGAGATACGTCGTAGTTGGCTTCCATGAACGGCGTCAGCTCGTCCGCCAGGAACCGGACATAGTTGTCATTCAGATAATACTCCAGCTCCCGCTGGACTGGGGGAATGAAAACAGCCACCAGCGGCGGGATGTCGCCGGCGGCGATCAAGTTGTCAAGCATGACCGGCGCGTCAATCAGGTTGATGTACTCGCCGCCATCGTGAATGTAAACAGTGGCCGGCATTTCGCCGAGCAATGCGCTCGCCGGCGTATAGACAAAGAAGGTCCGTACCTGGCCCAGAGCGGCGCTCTCCAGCGTATGGTTGGTCAGCACGCCGCTAGGAGCCGGCGTGGCCTGGGGAAGTGCTTCGGCCGGCGTCAGATACTCCGGCATCGCCAGTTCCGAGTTCGGCCCTAACCCGCCGAGCATTGTACGCGGATTGAGCGGGTCCAACTCCCAGCGTTGTCCATCAACGACGAACTTGTAGTCCAGCCGGGCGTCCAACTCGTACTCACCTTCGCCGTACCACAGGTCGGCGCCCTCGACCTGCTGAAGAGTGGGTTCCGCCGCCGGGTCCCAGTTGTTCATATCCCCGGCGACATGCACGCTGGCGCCGGTCCCGCGCCAGAAGAAGATTACCCGGTTGCCGTCAATCAGCGGGGCGCTGGGAAGCTGGGCGACGTACCGCGAGACCAGGGCCGGCCGGCCGCTCGGCAGGCTCCCCTGAACTTCGGTGATGAAAGCGTCAAAGCCGGCTCCGGTGTAAGGATCAGGAGCAGCGGGAAGTGTTGCCGACGGCGTATCCGTCGGCCGGAGTGGGGTCGAGGTCGGCCCCAGAGGCGGCAGGCCCAGGCAACCGGTCAGCAGAATCAGCACGATCAGTCCTGCCAGCAGCAAGCGGCGAGCCTTGCCCGGCGGACCTAGACGCTTAGCGAAGTACTGGAGGCGTCGAGCCAGCAGCATAGGTAGATTTCCGACCATCAGGGAGCCAGTTTTAGCCTACATGCGCCGTCCCCGCAACCGGCAGGCCGGCCCTTCGCCATCTGCTCTGGGCTGCGTTACAATCGAACTCATGAGGGTCTTCCTGGATGCCATTGGATGCCGGCTGAATCAAAGCGAAATCGAATCCCTGGCCCGGCAATTGCTCCTGGCAGGCCACGACATTGTTGATGACGTGGCGCAGGCGGACAGGGTCGTCCTGAACACCTGCGCCGTCACGAGTAAAGCGGCGCGAGACGCCCGCAATCGGGTCCACCGCTTTCAACGCCGAAATGCCGGGGCTGAAATCCTCCTCACCGGCTGCTACGCCACCATCGCCTCAGCCGAAGTCTCCGCCCTGTCAGGTGTCGGGCAGGTAGTGGCGAACGCCGACAAGCAACAGTTGCTGCAAATCCTCGACCCGCAAAGCGACGAGCGACCGCCCATCTACGAGCAAGAGCCGATCATGCGCGAGCTCCTGTTGCGCCGGCTGGTCAATTCCCGCGCGTTCGTGAAGGTGCAGGACGGCTGCGACAACAAGTGCACCTTCTGCGTCACCACCGTCGCCCGTGGCGAAGGTCGAAGCCGAAGATTAGGTGATATCGTAGAGGAAGTACAGGCGCTGACAGCCGCCGGCTACCGGGAGGCCGTTTTAACCGGCGTTCATCTCGGCAGCTACGGCCAGGACCTCGGCGATAGCAGCGGGCTGCGCGAATTAGTAGCCACCCTGCTGAGCCACACCGACATTCCGCGGCTGCGCCTCTCATCCCTAGAGCCTTGGGATATCGATGCCGGTTTCTTTTCTCTATGGGAAGATCGCCGCTTGATGCCTCACTTGCACCTGCCACTGCAATCCGGCAGCGACCACATTCTGCGCCTGATGGCCCGGAAGACTCGCCGCGACTTATTTCGCGAGCTGGCCCAGGCTGCTCGGACTCAAATTCCAGACCTGCACCTCAGCACAGATTTGATCGCCGGCTTCCCGGGCGAGTCGGAGGTCGATCACCAGCAAACACTCGATTTTGCCCAGGAACTCGGCTTCGGCAGGCTGCACGTCTTTGCGTACAGCCGGCGTCCGGGAACAGCCGCCGCGACGATGCCGGGCCAATTACCGAAGCCTATCCGCAAGCAGCGTGCCGCCGAATTGATCGCCTTGGGTGGGGCGCTCAGCCACTCATTCCATGCGCAGCAGGCTGGCCGGGTGCGCCCCGTGCTATGGGAAGCGGCGCTGGGGGCCGACGAAAACGGTCTGCGCTGGACCGGCTACACCGATAACTTCATCCGTGTCACCGCCTATGGGCCGGCAGACCTTTTCAACAAGATCACGCCGGCATTTCTGAGCGA
>CAZIKT010000004.1:67325-68866 GCA_964539885.1 uncultured Ardenticatenaceae bacterium
CATCTTTCGGCCATTGTGTTGCCCGTGGCTGATCCCCTGCGCGGTTTGGGCTCTGTGTTTGCCGCCTTTGTGTTGGCCTTCATCGGCATCAGCGCCGTGCGCCACCGGCTGTTCGTCGCTTTCAACCGCCATTCGCACCAGGATGCGGCGGCGATTCGGGAAGGTATGGCGGTTGCTGCCGGCTGGCTGATGCTGATCCTGGCTCTCGTCATTCTGGCGATCGGCATGTATCTCCTGCAATGACAGCGAGCCGGCGAGCACGCAAGCGCTTGCATTAGGCCCATTACGCAGAATACGCAGCGGAGGAAAGATGAGCGTCGGCATGATTGGACTGGGAAATCTGGGCACCGCCGTGGGAGACTTGGTAGCGCGCAACGGATATCAGGTGATCGGCTGGGAGTATCACGCGCCGGTGGTGGAGGAGATCAACGCTCAGCACACGAACAGCCGTTTCTTGGCCGATGTGGCCCTGCACCCACAGTTGCGCGCCACAACGGAGTTGGGCAAAGTCTTCGCGGATAGCGAGATCGTCTTCATCGCTCTCCCTTCCGTCTTCATCGAATCCACCTTGAGGCCCGTTCAAGAGCAGATCCGCAACGACATACTGTTTGTCAATATGGCTAAAGGGATCAACCGGGAGACCGGCCTGACCTCCTTCCAGACTTTGGCCCGCTTCCTACCGCATAATCGGCGCATCATGCTATCCGGCCCCTCTATCGCTAACGAGTTCGCCCGGGGGATGCCGGCGGTGGTCGTGTTGGCCGGCGATAGTGACATCGATCTGATCGCCGCAGCGCGCGTTCTGGACAATGATTACTTCCGCACTCGCTTCTCCGATGACGCTGTCGGCGTGGAATTGGGCGGCATCCTGAAGAATATCTATGCCATCGGCCTAGGGATGTTTGACGGCAGGCAGATTACCAGCATCAACTTCCGCGCTGTCTATCTGACCATCGCCCTGGAGGAGATCGCCAGGATTGGCGTGGCGATGGGCGCCCGGCTGGAGACCTTTCTCTACCTGGCCGGCATGGGCGATCTGTTGGCCACCTCGCTCAGCGAGCACAGCCACAACCGCTTCATGGGCGAGCTACTGGCGCAGGGGCTCAAGCGCGACGAAATACGGGAGCAGATGGGCGTGTTGCCGGAAGGCTTTAACGCCTTGAAGGTGGTCTTGTACGTGGCGGAGAAACTGCATGTCTCCCTGCCCCTGGCCACAGGGATATGGGACATCATCAACGGCCGCTATGAAGTTGACCGCTTCATTACAGCCTTCATCAAGGGTTTTGTGGAGTGAGCGCAGAACTGGCGTTCAGCATCCGCACCCGCCCCATTGGGGTCACGTCATAACCCGGCAGCGCCGCCACCGCGCCGCGAAAGTCGCTATCCTGTAATAGCGCCAGCAGCGGTTGCAGCAGCGCGCCCTCGTAATGCAGCCGGGGGATCACCAGGTCATACTGCTCATGCGCCAGCGGCACGAAGTCCAGCTCCAGGGCGCGGGCGGCGGCGCGAATACCCAGCCCCATCGTCGCCGCGCCGGAGGC
>CAZIKT010000004.1:68966-86349 GCA_964539885.1 uncultured Ardenticatenaceae bacterium
ATAGCGCCGCACGTAACTGTCGTTATACGCGCCGGTTGCCGGGTCCAGCAGGTGCGATCCGGCCAGATGCGCCTGCCCGCGTTGCAGCGCGATCAGTCCTCCCAGGCTGCCCACGTTAGCCGAAGACAGCCGCCAGCCCTCGCCGCGCGCCGCCAGGAATTGGGAGAGCAAGTCCAGCGTCAAATCGTGGCTGCCGATCACAACTACTGTCCGCTCGATCTCGTGCGGCCGGCGATACAAATGCACCGACACCGGCGCGCCGGCATCCACTCCTTCGCTGAATCGCGGGATACGCACCACCCCATCCGCCCGCACCAAAGACGTAATCACGCCGGCCCCCCGGCTGATGGGCGTGGCCATTACCTGCTCGCCCACCAGGCCGACTGTCACTCGCACATAGTCGTCGTCGCCCGTGTGCGAAACCACTTTGCGGGTCATTTTGGCTCGGATCTCCGGCGGACGATAGGGCGTCTGCCCCTGCCAGCGAGCCAACAACGGTTCGATGAAAATCTCGCCGGTCAGGGCGGCGCTTACCGGGTAGCCGGGCACGCCGATGACTGGCAGCTCTCTGGTGAGATCAACCGGCGGGCGCGCCATGCCCAGGATCACCGGGTGGCCCGGTCGCACCGCCACGCCGTGCACCAGCAGCCGGCCCAACGCCCGCACCACCTGAGCCGTGTAATCCTTGCTGCCGGCCGAGGAGCCGGCGTTAATCAACACCAGATCGTGCTCCGCTATAGCCCGCTCAACGGCGGCGCGGATAGCCGCCGGCTCATCCGGCGTGATCGGCAAACGGGTCGGCAGTCCGCCCCAGCCGGCGACCTGCGCCGCAAGCACGATACTGTTGTACTCAATGATCTGCCCGGGCTGAATCTCCCCCGCTGCCTCTTCGACGGACAACAGTTCGCTGCCGGTGGGGATAATCGCCACGCAAGGCTGCCGGTAGACGGCGACCGTCGCATGTCCGGATCCGGCGATCGCGCCCAGGTCAACCGGGCGCAGGCGGTGATTGGCCGGCAACACTAGCTCCGTCGCCACCATATCCTCGCCCATCGGCCGCACATGCTGCCACGGGGCCACGGCCGCGCGGATCTCAATGCCGGCAGAGACCGGCTGGGCGTGTTCAATCATGATCACCGCGTCTGCCCAGGACGGCAGCGCCTGACCGGTGTTCACAGCCAGCGCCGGGCGGGAGGCGCGCGGTTCCGGCTCGTCTGCCGGGACAAGTTGCAGACTCAGCGGGCTGGTCTCATTGGCTCCGATGGTGTCCTGGGCGCGCACCGCATAACCGTCCATCGCGCTGGCGTGATAGTGCGGCGCAGACAGGCGGGCCCATACCGGCAGCGCCGTCACCCGCCCAGCGGCCTGCGCCACCGGGATGGTCTCGGCGGGCATCGGCCTCCACAGGCCGGCCTCGCTCAGGGCATCGCGGAATCGGCCCCAGGCCTCATCCAACGGTAGGTCTTCAAGGTAGATATTGCGTTCGGTCATGACTTGCCCGGCGCGGATGCCGGCCTATGGCGCGCACTCTTTGACAAGCAAAAAGGGCTGCACATCCTGTCATGCTCCTCATCCCACTGTTGGGACGGCAAAGACGTGCAGCCCTACTCAACATGTACCCCCGTCAGGACTCGAACCTGAAACCAATGGATTAAAAGTCCACTGCTCTGCCATTGAGCTACGGAGGCTCAGGGTTTCACGAACCGAGTGAGGGGCCCGAGCACGATGATTATAGCCGCTGCCTGGCCGCGCGGCAATCGGCGCGGCCGGGCCGTAAAATGGCTGGGAAAACGCGGCGTTTGCGGCCGGATATTGGCCGTTCTCATCCCTCCCTCAGCCTGCCTCTCCCAGAGTGGCGAAGTTCGTAATTATCTCCATTTTGACGTATCATTAGGCGGGTGGAAGGCCACCCGTTGCGGTGGCGTTTTTCATTTCATTTGTTGTCGCCGGCCCACTGTTTTGGGTCGGATCGTACGGAGGTTTCGTTGGACATCGGCACGGTAAACATGATCGATATCAACGAAGAGATGCGCAATTCGTATCTCGACTACGCCATGAGCGTTATTGTGGCGCGGGCGTTGCCGGATGCGCGAGACGGCCTGAAACCCGTCCACCGGCGCATTCTCTACGCGATGTACGACATGGGCATCCGGCCCAACTCCCCCCACCGCAAGAGCGCCCGTATCGTCGGCGAAGTGCTGGGCAAGTATCACCCCCACGGCGATCAGGCGGTTTATGACGCGATGGTGCGTATGGCGCAGGATTTCTCCATGCGCTATATGCTGATAGACGGGCAGGGCAACTTCGGCAGCGTAGACGGTGACAGCGCGGCGGCAATGCGTTACACCGAGGCGCGATTGGCCCCTATCTCGCTCGAGCTGCTGGAAGACCTCGATAAAGACACTGTTGATTTCGCGCCCAATTTCGACGACAGCCTGCAGGAGCCGACCCTGCTGCCAGCGCGCCTGCCCAATCTGTTGCTGAACGGCTCATCCGGCATCGCCGTCGGCATGTCCACTAACATTCCGCCGCACAATTTGGCCGAGTTGTGCGATGCCATCTCCTACCTCATCGATCACGAGGAGGAGCAAGAGAATGTCACTCTGGAAGACCTGATGCAGTTCGTCAAAGGGCCGGATTTCCCAACCGGCGGCGCTATCATCGGCACGGAAGGGATCAAGAGCGCTTACGCCACCGGCAAGGGGCGCATTGTCATGCGCGCCCAGGCGACCATCGAGGATGTTGTGGAACGCCCCGGCCGGCAGCGCATCCATATTACTGAGCTACCCTTCATGGTGAACAAATCGACCCTGATCGAGCGCATGGCCGAGCTGGTCACCAAGGGGATATTGGACAACATCGCCGATATCCGCGATGAATCGGGTAGAGACGGGATCTCGGTCATCGTTGAGCTTAGGCGGGGCACGCAGCCGGCGAAGGTGCTGAATCAGTTGTTCAAGCACACCCAGTTACAAAGCACTTTCGGCGTGCAGATGCTGGCCCTGGTTGACCGGGAGCCGCGCCTGCTCTCGCTGAAGCGCACCCTGCAAATTCACATCGACCACCGGGTGGAAGTGATCACTCGGCGCAGCCGATTTGAACTGGACAAGGCGCTCAAGCGCCAGCATATCCTGGAAGGTCTGCTGATCGCCCTCGACCACCTGGACGCGGTCATCGAGACGATCCGCGCCTCGGCCGATGCGGACGAAGCCCGCGCGCAACTCATGGAGCGCTTCGGACTCAGTGAAGCCCAGGCCGGCGCGATACTGGATATGCAGTTGCGCCGGCTGGCAGCGCTGGAACGGCAGAAGATCCAGGATGAGTACAAAGAAATTAGCGAGCGGGTGGCCTATCTGCAAGAATTGCTGGAGCATCGCAAGATGATCCTGGGACTGATCAAAGAGGACCTGGCTGTCGTTCGTGAGAAATATGGAGATTCGCGGCGCACAACGATCGAGCCCGGCCTGGAATCCGATCTGAACATCGAGGATATGGTCCAGGATGAGGATGTGCTGATCTCTATCACCCGCCGCGGCTACATCAAGCGCACACCGGTGAGCGCCTATCGCCTGCAGCAACGCGGCGGCAAGGGGCTGATCGGGGCCGGCCGTCGAGAAGAGGACGAGCTGGAGCATCTTTTCGCCGCCGGCACGCTAAACACATTGCTCTTCTTCTCTGACAAGGGCAAGGTGTACGCTGAGAGAGCATACCAGGTCCCCGAGCTGGATCGCACCGCCAAGGGCACCTCGCTCATGAATATCCTACCGCTGATGCCGGAAGAGAAGATCACCGTGGCCCTGCCGGTGCGCACCTTCGACGACGCCCAATACCTGACCATGGTCACCCGCCGCGGTCGCATCAAGCGAGTCACCGTCAACGCTTTTGAGAACGTCCGCGCTCCCGGCCTGATCGCCGTCAATCTCGATGACGACGACGAGCTGGGTTGGGTCAAGTTGACCACCGGCGACCAGGACCTGATCGTCGTCACCGAGCAGGGGCAGGCGATACGCTTCGCCGAGAGCGACGTGCGCGCCATGGGACGCACCGCCGCCGGCGTCTACGCCATGCGCCTGGAAGCTGAAGACCGGATTACCGGCGTGGATGTGATCACGCCGGACGATCATCTATTGTTGATCACCGAGCTGGGCTACGGCAAGCGCACATCGCTAAACGAATTCCGTCGGCAGTCTCGCTACGGCAAGGGGGTGCGCGCTATGAACCTGCAGGACGATGTGACCGGCAAGCTGGTCGGCGCGCGGGTGGTAGCGCCGGATGATGAAGTCACCTGCATCTCGGCCAATGGCCTTGTCCTACGCACCTCCGTCAACAACATCTCCCGCCAGGGTCGTTACTCGCGCGGCGTACGCGTGATGGACCTGGAGGAAGGCGACGCCATCGCCTCGGTAGCGGTCATTCGGGAAGGACGTTTCTCGCAGGCCAATGGCGAGGAAAGGCAGCCCACGCCGATAGCCGACGAGGTAGATCAGCCGGATGTCGATGTGGAAGTGGTGCTGGAATAGGCATCCACCTCCCTGTGGACTATGATGAACATCCGCGGGAACCGCTGATCTACCCGGCGCTCTCATGCATCGCTTGCGCGCAAATAGCGGCATCACCCTGATTCTGGTCGCCTTCATCGTAACGGCGTTCGCCTACAGTGTGGTCAACCCCCTGCATGAGGCGACCGATGAGCTGCGCCACTACCGCTTCGTCCGCTACATTGTGCAACATCGCGCGCTGCCGGTGCAGGGGTTGGAGCCGTGCCGTTCCCAGAGCCACCACCCGCCGCTCATCTATCTGTTGGGCGCGGCCGCCACGGCCTGGATAGACACAGGCCGCGACCTCTGCGACACGCCGGAAGCCAACCCGTTTTGGGGTTACCGCTATGCCGATGTCGGTGTGGACAACAAGAACCAGTACCTGCACGGCCCGGCGGAGGCATTTCCCTGGCAAGGTGAGGCGTTGGCGGTGCACATTCTCCGGGCGCTCAACATCCTCGTCGGCGCCGGCGTGGTCTGGCTGACCTGGGCCACCGGTCGCGCCGTTTGGCCGGCAAAGCCCTATCTGGCGGTGGGCGGGACGGCCTTTGTGGCCTTCAATCCCATGTTCCTCTACATGTCCGGCGCGATCAACAACGACATTGTCGCCGCCTTCAGTGGGGCGGCGGTGCTGTACGGCTGCGTGCGCCTGCTGCAGGACCCGGCCGGTTTGCGCCGGCGCTGGGGCGTTGTACTCGGCGGCCTGTACGGGCTGGCGCTGATGAGCAAGCTCAACATGGCTGCGGTGATAGTGTTGATCGCCGCCGCGACCACCTGGGTAGCCTGGCAGCAGAAGCAGTGGCGGCGCTGGCTGCTGGTTAATGGATTGATCATCCTAACAGCGGCGCTGCTGGCCGGCTGGTGGTTCGTGCGCAACCAGCTGCTCTACGGCGAGCCAACCGGCTTCCAGATACTTACCGACCTGTGGGGTGTGCGCGATCCGGCGGAGAGCTTCCCGGTGGCTGTCTCTGAGTTCCCTTATCTGTGGACGACATTGTGGGGCCGGTTCGGCTACGGCCAGATCCCGCTGCCGGCGCTCATCTATAACCTGCTGCGCTGGCTGGTTGCCATTGGCCTGGCGGGCGTATTCCTGCCGCTCGTACGCCGGGGGCAGAGGGATACGCGCTTCATCTTCATCCTGCTGCTCGCCCTCAATGTCGCGGTCAGCTTCGCGGTGGTGTTCAATTACATGCTGGTCAGCCCGGCCGGGGCCATGGGGCGCTTTTTCTTTCCCGGCTTGCCGGCGCTGGCCCTGCTTACGTTCTACGGCCTTTACCAGTGGGGTCGGCTGGCTTTGGGGCAACGAGGCCAGGGCCAATGGCCTGCTTATCTGGCGTGGACGGTCAACGGCGGAATGTTAACGTTGGCGCTTGTGGCGCTGTTCGGCTACCTGGCTCCGGCCTACGCCCAACCGCCTTCATTCGCGGACGCCGATCTGCCCAATGCGATTGACGCGCAGTTCGACGCCCTGGTCAGGCTGCGCGGCTATTCGCTGAGCGCGCAGGAGGTTCAGCCGGGAGGCATGCTGGACGTTGATCTCTACTGGGAGGTCACCGAGCGTCCGCCGGGGAATTTCCTGCTCTTCGTGCATATGACAGACGAGAATGGCTTGTTGGTCACGCAGCGCGACACGCATCCCGGCCTGGGCAACCTACCTAGCAGCCAATGGCAACCCGGCGACCGTTTTCACGAAACGGTGCGGCTGCACATCCCGGAGACCGCCTACGCGCCGGGCCGGGCGACGATCACGCTTGGCCTTTACGCGCCCACCTACCGGCTGGCCATCACCGGCGCTGATGGAGAGAGTCTGGGTGACGCGTTGACCCTGGGCAGCGTGACCCTTGCGGCTGGCGACGGCTCCTTCGCCAACCCACAGCAACAGAGTTTTAATGACGAGATTGAGCTGGTCGGTTACGAGTACAGCGGCCAGGTGTTGCAGCCGGGCGAAGCGCTGGATGTGACGTTGAACTGGCGCGCGTTGCGGGACGCGCCGGCGGACTACATTGTCGAGGTACGCCTGGTCGAACAGAGCGATCCTGCCCATGAATGGGCACAGGCGGACAGCCGCCCGCAAGCCGGCGCATCGCACACAGACACCTGGCAGGCCGGCGAGACCTTCACTGACACCCACCGCCTGCAACTTCCCCCGGACCTGCCGGCCGGCGCGTACCAGGTAGAAATCGCGCTCCGCAATGCGGCTACGGGCCGGCGGCAGAATATCGTGGCCGACGATGGCCACTGGATCGCCGATTATCTGTTGCTCGCGCCGCTCCGGGTGGGGCCGCCCGGAACAAACTGATCCGCCTTCGATCCGTCTGAGCGTTTCGTAAGAGTGCCGCATGCTTCCTGCTGGTAGCACAATTGGGTAGCTTTGTCCGCACCCGGCTTCAGGGATAATGCGCTCAGAAACTGCGCAAATCATTGCCGGCTTATCCCCGTAGCCGGCAATCAAGGAATGGTTGGTGAAATTACGCCCACGGAATGAACAATCTGAAATAGTCCCCGGCAAGGCCGACTTGCACATTCACAGCGACTTCAGCGACGGCTTGAGTTCGCTGGTCAGTATCCTGGATTGGGTGGCGCTGAAAACCGATCTGAACGTCATCTCCATTACCGATCACGATGTCCTGGAAGGCTCCCGGCTGGCGCAAACGCTGGCTCGGCGCTACAGCTATCCTTTTGAAGTGGTGCCCGGCGTCGAGGTATCAACCGCCGAGGGGCACCTGCTGGCGCTGTATGTCAGCCAACCCGTACCAGCCGGCCTCTCCATGGAGGAAACGATTGCGCTGGTGCACGACCAAAATGGCCTTAGCATTCTGCCCCATCCATTCAGCCGCACCGGCTTCATCGGCCGGTCAATGCGCTACCGGGAAGCGTCCGCCAGGGTGCGCGACCTGCAGATCGACGGCGTGGAGGTCTTTAACGGGGCGATGCTGATTTCTACCTGCAATGTCCATTCGCCGGAGCTCGCCCGCCGGCTGAACAAACCGGCGTTGGCCGGCAGCGACGCGCACATCCGGCAGGCTGTCGGCTCCTGCGCCACCCTCTTTCCGGGTCGTAGCGCCACCGACTTACGGGTGGCCATTGAGCAAGGAGAGGTCATGCCCGCCGGCCGCTTCTGGTCTCCCTATGCCTTTGTCATGACCGGCGTCAAGTGGAGCTTACGGCGGCACAATCGGTTGCCGGTTCCTCATATTTCTGTGCCTGCCTGGGGTTCACAACGTAGGGCATCCGTTGATTGACATTGCCCCTCTAATGGATATACTAGGCTCATGGATGGACGTAAGCGCCAACTGGAAAAGGCGAAACTCTGGTAATGTCACGCACGCTTTTAGCGTGCGTTTTTGTTTTCTCACGGCCTGACGGCCACAACCCAGATCGAGGTGAGGAGTAAAACGATGGACTATGGGATGATAGGAAAGATCGAGAAGTCCAAGATCTATGCGGATGAGCGGGACGACCGCGTTCAATTCGAATCCTTTCGTGCCAAAGTGAACGGCGACAACAGCATTCATTTCGTTAGCTACGACGCGGGCAAATGGTATTGTGACTGCAACTTCTTCAGCACCCGCGCCGTATGCAGCCATACCATGACCATGGAGCGAGTGCTCCGCAACATGGTCGAGATGGGTTAATCACCTTTACCCGATCAATCAGGAGGCCCGGCCATTGCGGTCGGGCCTTTTTTGTTATAATCTCCCCGGCAAGTCGGCCCGCGACGAGCATGGTGCCAGACCCGTCAGGCAGTATCAGTGGAAGACCAGGTGAGACATCGAGATGGAACTGATCAAGTCGCTGATTGAGCACACCGGCGGGCGGCCGGACAAGTTCTACAAGGCAACATTGTTCCAGACCGAGCGCTTGCTTCTGGGCGTGAACTGCCTGGAGCCGGGCCAGGTGCAGCCTCCCCACGAGCACGTTAACCAGGATAAGTTCTACTATGTGGTTGCCGGAATCGGCCTCTTCCGGCTTGGCGCGGAGCAGTTTGGGGCCGGAGAAGGTGATGTGGTCTGGGCCCCTGCCGGCCTGCCGCACGGGGTGGAGAACAACGGCGAAGAGCGCCTCACCTTACTGGTCGGCATTTCCCCCGCCCCGTGAAAGACAGCATGATCACCATCGGCGGCGTCACCTTTGATCTGAAGCTGACCCTGATCATCGTCATGGGCACCATCCTGCCCATGATCGACTACTACGGCCATCACATTACCGGCGTTAAGGCCTATGACCGCATCGTGCTCTATTTCGTCATTCCCATGGCGGTCATATTGTTGCTCTTCCGCGAATCGCCGCGCGCCTACGGCTTCCAGCTGGGTAACTGGCGCGCCGGCCTGCTTTACACGGTTGCCGCCTGCGCGGTGATGGCGCTGATCCTCTGGTTCCTGGCCCGCACGCCGGCGATGCAGAGCTTCTACGAGAAACGCGCGCCGGATAGCGCCGCGTACCTGATCTACATCACCGCCGCCGACTTGTTCGGCTGGGAGTTCATGTGGCGCGGCTTCATGTTATTCGGCCTGGCCTACTTCCTCGGCCCCGGCCCGGCGATCTTCCTGCAGGCGGTGCCCTTTGCCTTCATGCATCTGGGTAAGCCGGAGCTGGAGACGCTCAGCACCATATTCGGCGGGGCGGCTTTTGGTTTCGTGGCCTGGCAGACTGACTCCTTTCTCTATCCTTTCCTGATACACTGGTTCATTGCTTCATTCACTATGCTGATTGCCAGCGGCCGCCTGGGGTAAGTCGTTTGTCCCAAGTCGATACTGCAGAGAAGGGGCCGGAAACCGTGACCTTGTCGCTCACCGGCATGGCGAACGGCGGCGCTGCCCTGGGCCGTGACCAAAAGGGACGAGTCATCTTCGTGCCATACGCCATCCCCGGCGAAAAGGTGCGGGTTGAGATAATCGAAGATAAGGGGCGCTTCGCGCAGGCGCGGCTGCTGGAAGTGATCTCGCCCGGGCCGCAGCGTGTCCAGCCCCGCTGCGCTCATTTCGGCTCCTGCGGTGGATGCTCCTTCCAGCACATTCAGTACGAGGCGCAGCTGGCTTACAAGCGCGAAGTCATCAAGGATCAGTTGCAGCGTATCGGCCGGCTGGATGCCGTGAACGTCTGCCCGGTCTTGGCGCATCCTCAGCCCTGGGCCTACCGCATTGACATGACGTTCAGCCCAACAGCCGATCATCGACTCGGTCTCTGGTCGCCGTCAGCGAGCATGGTCATCCCCATCCATGAATGTCATATCGCGCAGCCGGCCCTGATGGCGCTATTCGCCGACGTCGACCTGGAGCTGCCGGGCCTGCGTAGCCTGACGCTGCGCAAGGGCGACGACGACTCCCTGCTGCTGGCGCTGGCGGTGGACAGCGTCGAACCCCCGCAACTGGACACGGACATCCCGGTCTCGATAGTCATGGTCTTGCCGGACGGCGAGGCTGCCAACCTGATTGGCGACAACTATCTGGTCCAGCGCGTGCGCGAGGTCGATTTTCGCGTCTCAGCCGGCTGTTTCTTCTATCCCAGCCCGCCGATGACTGCGCTGCTGGTCGAGACTGTTTTACACTATGCGAACCTCACGGGCCACGAACAGGTGGTAGACGCGTACGCCGGTGTGGGCCTCCTCAGCGCTTTCCTCGCCCCGCATGCCGCCGCGATCAGCGGCATTGAGTTGAATCCGGACGCCATCAGCGATGCCACAATCAATCTGGCTGAGACGGATAACGTTTCTCTCTATCATGGCAGCGTTGAAGAGGTGTTGCCGCACCTGCCGCCCGCGCCGGCGTTGATAGTCGTGGATCCCCCGCCAAGCGGGCTATCGCAGGCGGCCATGGCGGCCATCATCGCCTCCGGCCCCGAGCGACTAATTTACGTCAGCGAGGACATCGCCACCCTGGCGCGCGATAGCCGGCAACTGGCGCAACAGGGCTATACGCTCGTGGAAGTTCAGCCGTTGGACATGTATCCGCAGACCTTTACGGTGTTGACCGTGTCCCTCTGGCAGAAGGCTTAGCCGAAGCACAATTTGTAGGCGGCGATGCCGAAGGCCACCGCCGCGTTCAGGGAGCCTTTCCGGCCAACCATGGGGATGTAAAAAGCCTGCTCGCAGAGCGTGAGGATGCCGGGGTCGATGCCGGCTTTCTCATTGCCGACTGCCAGGACCGTCGGACGGTCCGGCAACAAATCCGGCCTCTGAGTCAACGGCAGCGCCCCGGCTGAGCTTTCCAGCGCCCACAGCCGGCAACCCGCCGCCAGCAACTCCCGAGCGGCGTCAACGCCGTTGCGATAATAGCTCCAGGGTACCGCTTCCTGCGCACCCAACGCCGTTTTAATCACCCGCGGATGCTCCGGAGTCGCCGTCATGCCGCAGAGATGCAGATGGCTGATGCCGCAGCCGTCCGCGATGCGAAACATCGCGCCCACATTCCAGATGCTGCGAATATTGTCCAGCAGCGCGATGATTTCCGGCTGCTCCGCCCGCTCTCCTCTCACCACACCGGTCGGCTCGAAGAGCTGGCCTGCCGCGGAAGTCGGGGCGCCGCATGCCGGGCAAGTCAAAGAGGCCTTCGGCGACCACTCCAGCGGGAAGCGAAAGCGACAGGAAGCACGGCTGCATTCGTATACCTGGAAAGGCATAGCAATGCGGCGATCGTCAACTCAGTCCGTATACCGGGACAGCGGCGCCGTGAATCGCTCGGGCCGCATCTGAGGCCAGAAACAAGAATACATCCGCTATCGCCTCTGGGGCGACCCACTTGCTGTGATTCGCGTTGGGCATTTCTGCCCGGTTCTGCCGGGTATCAATGGTGCCGGGCAGAATGCAATTGACGTTGATTCCCTTGTCCCTCAGCTCGGCCGCCATCGCCTCGGTCAGGCGGATGACTGTGCCCTTCGAGGCAATGTAAGCCCCTTGATTGGCTTTGCCGGCCAGAGCGGCCCGCGCTGCGACGCTGACGATCTTCCCGCCGCCTTGCTCAAGCATGAAGGGGATAGCCGCCCGGCAGGTATTCAGCATGGTGCGAGCGTTCAGGTTCATCATGAAATCCCAGGTGGACATCGGTGTTTCGTGCACCGGTGTGCCCGCCCGATAGCCGCCGGCAATGTTGATCAGCACATCCAGCCGACCATATGAGTTGATCGCTTCATGCACCATGGCCAGCACCGCGCCGGTATCGGTCAGGTCGCCGGTCACAAAAAGCATGTCGGCGCTCTCCACACCCTCTGGAAACTCGCGCTCCAGGTGCTCATAACCGCGGTCTACCAGCGCCAGCCTGGCCCCGGCTGCCGCAAATGCTCTCGCCGTCGCGCTGCCCAGGTTGCCGGCGGCGCCGGTAATCATCACCACTTTGTCCGTGAAATCAAACATCGTTGCTTCGCTCCTTTGATGAATGGGCAGGGTCATTCGACATCACTTTCATTTGCCCACATGCCCGCCGACGCAGCCGCCGCTTCCGGCCGGGCTGCTGCCGTCAAATAGTGTAACAGCTATTTAGCAGCCCCGAAAGCAGTTTGCCGCGCAGACGAGAGCCGAGTAACATGAGCGGCAATCCGGGTAAAGAGGAGAGATTCATGCCCGTCCAAGCTATTCCGCCTTCAGCGTTACGTCGCATCTGTCAGCATCCACATTTCACATTCGAGACCACAGCCGAAATTGACTCTCACGATTCAATCATCGGTCAGCCGCGCGGTACGCGCGCCATCGAATTCGGCATCGCCATACAGAGCCAGGGTTACAACATGTTTGTGCTCGGCGAATCGGGCACGGGGCGCACAACGGCCATAAAGCGCTTTCTTGAGCAAAAGACCGCCAGCCAATCGGCGCCCTCTGATTGGATCTATGTGAATAACTTCGCCGTTCCCTACCAGCCGCGCGCTATTCGCCTGCCGGCCGGCGGCGGGGCTGCTTTTCAGAGCGAAATGCGTAATCTGCTCGAACGCCTGCAGGGTGATCTGCCAAAAGCTTTCGACTCTGACACTTATCGCGATGCCATGGAGGCGCTTGCGCGCCAGTTTGACACGCAGCAGGAAGAGCTCTTCCAGGCTATTCAGCAAAAGGCAGCCGAACAGAGTATGGCCCTGGTAAACACGCCCTCCGGACCGATGATCGCGCCATTGGACGAAGCCGGGCAGGTGATGACTCCGGAAAGCTTCCAGCAGCTACCGCCGGAACGGCAGGCGCAATTCCTTCAACAGCAGGAGCTGCTGCAGTCCGACCTGGAAGATGCGATTCGCGACTTGCGATCGATGGATAGCGCACATCGCGCGGGCTTACAGGAGCTCAACCGAACGGTAGCCGGATCAGCCATTGAGCATCATTTCACAGCCTGCCGGCAGATCTATCGCGAATTCGGCGACGTGCTGCATTTCCTGGAGGAGATGCAGGCGGACGTTCTGGAAAACCTGGACGCCTTTCTCGCGCCGGCGAGCGAGGAGTCAGAGACGACTACGCCTTTCGATTTCCGCCGCTATGAGGTGAACCTGTTCGTGGACCATAGCCAAACGAGCGGCGCGCCCGTGCTTGTCGAGTCAAATCCGACCCTGCCCAACCTGGCCGGGCGCATGGAATACGAGATGCGATTTGGGGTCATGTCCACCCATTTCATGAATCTTAAAGCCGGCTGCCTGCATAGGGCAAACGGCGGCTATCTGGTGCTCAATGCGCGCGATCTCTTGAGCCAGGGCGCGGCCTGGGAAGCGTTGAAGCGGGCCATCGACGGCCGGGTGATCCGCTTTCAGACGCCGGAAGCGATGGACGGCGCGCAGGTGTTGGCCAAATCGCTCGACCCGGAGCCGATTCCGCTTTCCATCAAAGTCATCCTATTGGGCAGCCCAGGCCTTTACTACGCGCTATATGAACAGGACGAGGACTTCGGCGAGTTGTTCAAGGTGCGGGCTGATTTCGACACGATCATGCCACGGGACGATGCGCATGAATTCGAGTATGCCCGCTTCGTCGCTAATCGCTGCCGCGAAGAGGGCCTGCGCCACTTTGACAGGCCGGCGGTGGAGAAGATTGTGGAATTTGGCTCCCGGCAGGCAGGCGATCAGGACCGCTTGAGCACCCGTTTCGGCGAGTTGGCGGACATCGTTCGCGAGGCCAGCTTTTGGGCCGGCGAGGTTGGCCGCGATCAGGTAGGCGCTGATGACGTGCGCCGCGCCCTGACAGAACGCGTCTATCGCGCCAATAGAGTGGAAGAGCGCACCCATGAGAATTTCGCTGAGAACGTGGTCTTTATCGCCACCAGCGGCAGCGTGGTTGGCCAAGTCAACAGCCTGTCGGTCATCGACCTGGGCGACTATTCTTTCGGCCAGCCGGGCCGGCTAACCGCCCGCGCTTACATGGGCAAGGACGGCGTGGTTAACATCGAACGCGAGGTAGAGATGGCCGGCCCACTCCACAATAAGGGCTTGCTCACCCTCATTGGCTACCTGGGTGGGCAGTATGCCCGGTCGCACGCGCTCTCTCTGTCAGCCAGCCTGACCTTCGAGCAGAACTATGCCGGCATCGACGGCGACAGCGCCTCCGCCGCCGAGCTATTCGCCCTGCTCTCGGCGATCGGTGGGTTGCCGCTCCGGCAAGATATCGCCGTCACCGGCTCGATCAACCAGCATGGCGAGGTCCAGCCGGTCGGCGGCGTCGTGCAGAAGATTGAGGGCTTTTTCCGGGTATGTGCGGAACGCGGTCTGACCGGCTCACAGGGTGTGCTTTTGCCGGCAGCCAACCGGCGTAATCTGATGCTGCAAGAAGAGGTGATCGCCGCGGTAGATAGCGGTCAGTTTCATATCTGGGCGATCGACCACGTGGATGACGGCATTGAAATGCTTACCGGCATCCCGGCCGGCCAACGAGATTCAGCCGGCTCCTTCCCTCCGGATAGCGTCCACGGTCGCGTTCAGCAGCGCCTGCAGGCCATGGCCCAGGAGCCAACCCATCCCGATGAGGAGTAGACCGTATCGCTTAACCCGTCTTGTCCAGATACTGCGCCAGTCGCAACAGGGCGACGACGCTCTTCGCATCCTGCAGCCGGCCGTCATGGGCCATGCTGACCAGGTCAACCAGGAGCATCGGCATCAAGACAATCTCTTCGTCGAAATCGGGCGGCAGGGGGTCGCGACTGAGTTCGCGGGCCAGGAAAATGGCCATGCGTTCGCTGGAGAGACCCGGCGCAGGCCACACCTCGCCAAGCGGAATGAACTCGCCGGCCCGGTAGCCGGTCTCCTCGCGCAGTTCACGTTGGGCGCAGGCTAACCAGGGTTCATTCCAGCCGCGGGTGCCGGCCGGCAGCTCCAGGATCTGCTGCCCCAATGTCGAGCGATATTGCTGCAGCATGATCACCCGGTCATCCAGCATGGGGGCCAACACCACCGAGCCGGGGTGCTCAACGATTCCCCTCTCTTCCATGCTGCCGTCCGGCTGAAGATAGGTCTCAATCCGGAAACGCCAGGATGGCCCTACCCAGGCGATTTGAGATCGATACGGCTTCATAGTTCGTTCGGGAAGAGAGCGCGGCGTGGCCGTCTGCCACGCCGCGCAAGTGGAGAGCGGGAGCTACGGTTCTGGCGCCGTCCAGTCCGCCGGCGGTATGCGAAGCACATCGCCCGGGTAAATAATCGCATTGACGTCAATACCGTTGTAGGCGGCCAGGTTCTCAGCAGTCACGCCGAATTGTTGGGCGATCCGGCCCAAAATGTCGCCCGGTTTGACGACATAGGTCTGCTCTTCGCCGGCAGCGGCTTCGTCGCCCGCAGCAGCTTCGTCACCTGCGGCAGCGTCGTCGCCTGCGGCGGCTTCATCGCCGGTCTCGGCTGTATCAGTGTCTTCGCTTGTGCCGGAGACGGGAGGAATGATAAGCACCTGGCCCACATCGATGAGATTCACGTTCTCGATGCCGTTGGCCGCGGCCAGTTCATCGACGGTCAGGCCATAGCTGGTGGCAATACTGAAGAGCGTATCACCGGCCTGCACCGTGTAGGTACCCTCTTCGGTCGCGCCCTCATCCCCGGCAGCCTCACCTTCACCGGTCGTTTCGCCGGCGGCGCCCTCTCCCACAATCGGCGTCGCTTCACCTTCGGTGGGAGCTGTCGTCTCACCGCCTTCGGGTGTAGCCGCCGGCGGAAGTTCTTCGCCGCCTGTAGACTGCTCCGGCGTGGGCGGGACAGGGATGGTCGACTCGATGGGGCCGGCTTCTACCGTGGGTACCGCCGTCGCCTCCGGAACCTCTTGCAGGGGTCGCTCGCATGCCGCCAGCGTCACGGCAAGCATAAGGATAATGATTGGAATAATCCACCTGGGGATAGTAAACCGCTTCACCTTGTCCTCCTTCACGGTCGCCGCAGCGACCACTTTACTACGAAGTTTCTTGCGGCGCCCCGTCTATCCCTGGTGTGGCGAGTACGCAGGTCGCAAGTAAACATAAAGCAGTCTACCACAGCGGAAAATGGGCGTCAACAGTGAGCAGTGCAGAGGGCGTGAATTAATCGCTGGATAGCGCGAACCAGCGCGTGAGAGCGATCTCCAACTCGCTGTCGAGGCGAGCCAGATCGTCCGCCAACGTCTGCAGGCGCAGGTAATCGTTGCCGGCATTACTTAGGGCACTCTCCAGCGTCCCTTTCTGTTGCTCCAGGGCCGCGATGTCGGCCTCCAACTGCTCCAGCTCGCGCTGCTCTTTCCAGCTCAGCTTGCGCTGCCCGGCTTGGTCCGACCGGAGAAGTCGTTGGGCCACTTGTGCGCTTTCCCGCCCAGCGGTCCTGGACTCCGGCTTCGATGCCGCCGCCTGCTCCAGCCGGATGCGCTGATAGTTGTTGAATGGGGCCGGATAGCGTCCGCTCACCTGTTCGTCCCCTATGGTGACCAGAAAATCCACCGTCCGATCCAAGAAATAGCGGTCATGGCTGACCACGATCAGCGCACCCTGAAAGTGGTCCAGAAAGCCCTCCAGAACGGTAAGGGTCTGAATATCCAGGTCGTTGGTCGGCTCATCGAGCAGGATCACATTGGGTTGGTGGAGTAATGTACGCAGCAGATACAGTCGCCGGCGCTCGCCTCCGCTCAGGCTGCTGACCATTGCTCGCTGCTCCGCCCGGCTAAACAGGAACCATTCCAACATCCGGGCCGCGTCCACCCGCATGCCGTCCGGCGTGCGGATCAGCGGCGCTTCCGCCTCGATCACCTCGATTACCCGCCTGTCCTCCGGCAATTCGGCGGCTTGCTGATCATAGTAGGCCAACTGCACTGTCTCTCCCCAGGAGACTTCGCCCCGATCGGGCTGCGCCTTGCCGGCCAGAATGTTCAGCAGCGTGCTCTTACCCGCTCCGTTCGGGCCGATAATGCCGATGCGGTCGCCGGGAGCCAGATCGAAGTCCACATCCTGAAAGAGGCAATGCTCGCCGAAAGTTTTGCTCAGCCCGCGAGCTTGCAAGACGCGCTTGCCTAACCGCCGGCCCGCCAGCGCCATGGCGACCTGGTCCTCGCGCCGGTCGTAGCTGAGTTGTTGCAGTTCCGCGATGCGTTGCTTGCGGGCCTTTTGCTTGGTGCCGCGGGCCATCACCCCTTTGCGCAGCCATTCCAATTCGCGGCGCAGCAGAGCCTGTCGCTTGGCTTCGGCGCCGGCCAATTGCTCGTGCCGCTGCGTGCTCAGCTCCAGGTAGCGGCTGTAGTTGCCGGGATAGCTTACCAGTTGCCGCCTATCCAGTTCCACGATGCGATTCACCACCCGATCGAGGAAGTATCGATCGTGGGTGACCATTAGAAGTGCGCCGGGCACGGTGAGCAGATACCCCTCCAGCCAGGCGATCGTCTCGGCGTCGATATGGTTGGTTGGCTCGTCGAGGATGAGCAGGTCCGCCGGATCGAGCAAGGCGTG
>CAZIKT010000004.1:86449-112384 GCA_964539885.1 uncultured Ardenticatenaceae bacterium
ATAGATATGCTCCAGCACCGTCCACTCCGGCTCCAGCCGGGGATCCTGCGGCAGGTAGTGGATGCGCACGCCGCCCCACACGGTAATCGCGCCGGCGTCCGGGCTATCCAGGCCGGCGATCATGCGCAGCAGGGTGGTCTTGCCGCTGCCGTTCAGGCCGATCAGGCCGATGCGGTCGCCGCGGTTGATCAGCAGGTTGACCTGGTCCAGCAGCACGCGCTCGCTAAACTGCTTGGAGACGTTCTCCAACGTGACCAGGTTCACGGATGGTCACTCATTGAGCCGGACCATCGCTTCCTTCGTGTCGAACCAGCCCAGGAGAGCATCTGCCGCTAGGTAGAGGGTAATTGCGCAGAGAGCGACCACAGCAATGACACCGAAGGTGGAAGCCGGGTTCACGAACAGCGTCATCTGCGCGTTTCTGAGCGATTCGCCCAACGATGGGGTTGGAGGATTGACCCCTATCCCGAAGTAATTGAGCGCCAGGATAGCGGCAAACGCCGCATAGGACAGGCCCAGAAAGAGCGCAGCGAGGCCCAGCAGGATGCGCATAACCGGCGAGCGCGTATCCGGGCCGGCCCGCCAGAGGACAGCCCAGGCATTGATCGCCCGCGGCAATAGGAACAGCGCCAGCAAAAGCCCGACCATCAGCATTCCGGCGCGAAAGAATACCACGGCTATGACCGCGACCCCCGGCAAGAGCGGGATCAGCAGCAGCGGGCTGAAAAGCAAACGCACCGCATCCGCCCCGCTTTCGAATTGCCACGTGCGCCGCGTGTCGAAGTAACCAACCAGGATGCCGGGGACGGCTGCCGGAAGGAGTGCAAGCGCTGATACGACTACCGCCTGAGTCAGTGCGCGCGCCGCCCCTTTCATACTCCGCACAAACTGATCACGACCCAGTTCATCAGTGCCGAAATAGTGCTTCAGTGAAGGGGCGCTGTTCCGACCCCGCAGATCCATTACCGTGGCGGCATCCCCAGGGAGAAGCCACCCGTACAGAGCGATTGCCAGGGGAATCAACAGTGCTATCAGGCCAACAGCGGTCCAAATGCGCCGGGCCTGCCATTGCCAGGGCGTGCGCGACTCAGGGGCAATAGTGGTCCCGGCCGCCAGCCTGGCGAGCCAGCGCCAGAGTTCAGCGAACATCCGGCCCACCAGCACCATGACGGTCAATGCGGTCAACACACCAAACATGACCGGGAGATCCAGGGTCGCAACGGCTTGCATCAGCGTACGCCCCAGTCCCGGCCAATTGAACAGCACTTCGACCAGAAGCACTGCGCTGAAGATGCCGGCGCTCTGCCCGTCGAGTGCGCCTAAGGCCTGAACCGATGCGGACAACCACCGCCGATTTCCTCGCGGCATGGTGGCTTGGCGGGCGAACGCCTGTCCAATCAGCAAGGAAGGGTAAAGCGCGACGATTATGGTTGGCAAGATCAGGGCCTCCAGCTGGAGATCACCGCGCGGCGTGCGGATGCCGCCTGAGGCTAGAAAGCGGAGACCCACAGGGAAGACAAACAGCAGGGCCAGACCCAGCGCCGCAACCGGAATGGCCGTGCTGCTGAAAATCCAGAGCCGGCCCAGCCCTTTCACAACTGAGCCGGGCCATGCGCGGTCGCGCTCCAATCGGTCGGCCAGGACACCGACCAGAGCAGGAAGCGCCGCCAGCGCCAGCGCGGCCAATGTCGCCGTTATCCACAGTAGAATCGTGTTGAATAGCCCGGCCCGGACCACCTCCCATACCGGATGGCCCGTGACCAACGACCTGGACCAGATGTCGCCGGCGATGTCCCCTGGCTCGATGCCGATCAGCCGCCCAACAGGCGCAAACACCCGCAAGAGGTAGATGAACAGTTGCGCCCCGAGAAATGTCAGGATGAGCATGACAATCCGGCGGGGAAACTGCAGCCGGATCGCCCGCATCTCGGCTGGCGGCGCTGCCGGTTCTATCGGCGCTTGCTGATCGAGTTCGGCCTGATCTGTGCTCATTGTCTGACCCTCCCGCATGTATCGCGAAGCAGAGGACTACGAGTTGCCATTATGGAGCATCTGTCGTAGCCTGTCGAGGAGGGATCAGCGGTGAGGGCTAACCTGAGCCGTTCAGGTAGTCGGCCAGGAAGCGCCCGGTATAGGAGCCCGGCACGCGCATCACCTCCTCCGGCGTGCCTTGCGCGATCACCTCGCCCCCGCGGTCGCCGCCCTCCGGCCCCATGTCGATCAGGTGGTCGGCCACCTTGATGATGTCCAGGTTGTGCTCGATGATCACCACCGTGTTGCCTTTGTCCACCAGCCGGTTCAGCGCCCCAATCAGCTTGGAAACGTCATGCGTGTGCAGGCCCACCGATGGTTCGTCCAGGATGTAGATGGTGCGCCCGGTGGCGATCTTGGACAGCTCCCGGCTGAGCTTCACTCGTTGCGCTTCGCCGCCGCTGAGCGTTGGGGCCGGCTGCCCCAGATGTATATAGCCCAGGCCAACATCGGCCATCGTCTCCAGCTTGCGCCGCAGCGGCGGGATGTGGGCAAAGAACTCCAGCGACTCATCAATGGTCAGGTCCAGAACCTCCGCGATGTTGAGTCCCTTGTAGCGTACCTGCAGGGTTTCCTTGTTGTAACGCGCTCCTTTGCAGATGTCGCACGGCACGTAAATGTCCGGCAGGAACTGCATCTCGATGCGGTTTTGCCCCTGCCCCTGGCACGCCTCGCAGCGCCCACCCTTCACATTAAAGCTGAAGCGTCCCGGCTTGTATCCCCGCGTTTTGCTCTCCGGCATCCCGGCAAAGAGATCGCGGATATCGTTGAACAGGTTCGAGTAAGTGGCCGGATTCGAGCGCGGCGTGCGCCCAATGGGACTCTGGTCGATCTCAATCACCTTGTCGAGATGCTCCAGCCCATCCAGGCTGTCGTGCGCGCCCGCCACGTCACGCGACCGGTAGAAATGTTGGTGGAGCCGGCGGCTGAGGATCTCGATCAGAAAGCTGCTCTTGCCGCTGCCGCTCACGCCGGTAATGCAGATGAACTTGCCGAGCGGGATCGCCACATCGACTCCCTTCAGGTTATTCTCGCGAGCGCCGCGCACAACCAGTTGCTCGCCGGAGCCGGCTCGCCGCTTACGGGGCATGGGGATTGACTTGCGCCGCCCCAGATAAGCGCCGGTGATGGAACCTTCCGTTTGTACAATCTGGTCGAACGGCCCTTCGGCGACGATTTCGCCGCCGTATTTGCCGGCCCCCGGCCCCAGATCAATGATCCAGTCGGCGTGGCGCATCGTCTCTTCGTCATGCTCCACCACCAGCACTGTGTTTCCCAGATCGCGCATGCCCTGCAACGTGCGGATGAGGCGGGCGTTGTCGCGTTGATGCAGTCCGATGCTGGGTTCGTCGAGTACGTACAGCACGCCGGTCAGCCGGCTGCCGATCTGCGTCGCCAATCGGATGCGCTGCGCCTCGCCGCCGCTTAGGCTGCCGGCGCTGCGGTCCAGGGTCAAGTAATCCAGCCCTACGTTGATCAGAAACTCCAGCCGCTCAGCGATCTCCTTCAATATGGCGCGGGCGATCATCTGTTGCCGGCTGGTTAACGGGGTGCGGGATTCGTCGCACAAGGTGCGCACCCACTCTAGCGTCTGCAAAACCGGCAGGCAGACCACGTCGCTGATCGTGATCCGCGCGATGTCAACCGCCCTCGCCACCGGATTCAGCCGGGTTCCCTGGCAGGTGGCGCAAGGCAGATTCACCATGTACTCCTCTAACTTCTCGCGCACATATTCGGATGTCGATTCCAGGTAGCGGCGCTCGAGATTGGTGACCACTCCTTCGAACCTGGTGTGATACTGGCGCGTGTCGCCCTCCCGGTTGATATACTGCACGCCAATCGTCTCGTTCCCGCTGCCGTGCAACAGGATGCGCAACTGGGCTTCGTTCAACTGCCGCACCGGCACATCCAGCGGAATATCAAAATGCTCCGCGGTCGCCGCCAGCAGTTGCCAGTAGTAACCCTGCTTGTCGTCCGTGGGCCAGGCCACTATCGCGCCGTCCGCCACGCTGATGTCCTTATTGGGCACGACCAGCTCCGGCCCGATCACCTTTCGCGTGCCCAGCCCCTGGCAACTGGGGCAGGCCCCGTGCGGACTGTTGAAGCTGAATGTGCGCGGCTCGATCTCGGGGATGCTGGTGCCGTCATAGACGCAGGAGAGATGCTCTGAATAGAGCTGGTCAACCGGGTTGTGGATGTCGCTCACATCGGTGATGATCACCACTCCGTTGCCCAGCCGCAGCGCCGTCTCGATAGAGTCAGTCAGGCGGGTCAGAGCGGCAGCGGCATCCTCGTTGTCGTCGCCCGGCTCATGCTGGATGACCAGCCGGTCTACCACCGCCTCGATGGTGTGGTTCTTGTACCGGTCCAGCTCAATTTCCTCGTCGACCAGCAGCACTTCGCCGTTCACGCGCACGCGCACGAAGCCGGCTTTGCGGATATCCTCGAAGATGCTCTGGTGATGCCCTTTGCGGTCCTTCACCAGCGGGGCCAGCACCAGGATGCGGCTACCCAGGGGCATGCGCGAAACGCTTTCCACAATCTGCTCGGCGGATTGCGGCTGCACCGGCCGGCCACACTGTGGGCAGTGCGGCGTGCCCACCCGAGCGTAGAGCAGGCGCAAATAGTCGTAAATCTCGGTAACGGTGCCCACTGTCGAGCGCGGATTATGGCTCACCCCCTTCTGATCAATGGAGACCGCCGGGCTTAGTCCTTCAATCTGGTCGACATCCGGCTTCTCCATCTGGCCCAAAAACTGCCGGGCGTAGGCTGACAGCGACTCGACGTAGCGACGCTGCCCTTCGGCGAATATGGTGTCAAAGGCGAGCGAGGATTTGCCCGAACCGGACAGACCGGTGACGACGACCAGCTTGTCGCGCGGGATCTCTACATCAATGTTCTTCAGATTATGCTCGCGAGCGCCCCTGACGATGATCTTGTCAATAGACATAGTGGCTTCCTGCAAGTGCCTTTCAGACGCTTCGGTCCAAAATTGTGCCCTTCCGGGCGCGGCGAATGTGCCGCCGGCGGCCCGGCAAAGAACATATATTCTATCACAACGCGGGGTAGCTCGCTATTAGAATTGTGGTTAAGTTTGCCGGCCTATGGCCAGGTCAAGGCGTCCGTCAGGAGAAAACGGTCATCCGGCACGGGCAATCCGTTGGAGTCCAGCGCCCGCAACCGAGGAAAGCCGGGCGCGTCCTGATAGAAGCCCACAAAAAGCTGATAGTCGCCCGGTGGCACACCGGCCATGTCCAGCGAGACGCTATCAGCGACGATCTCGCCCGCCGTCCATTGGCTGGTCGGATAAGATTCATTCGCCGGCGTACCATCCCATTGAGCGACAATCTCCCCCGTCTCCGGGTCAACCAGGTGCGCAAAGCGTAGATAATCAGCCGGCATCTGCGCCAGCGCCTGCCAGAACAGCTCCACGGTCAGCCGGTCCTCCTGTGCATCTCGGCGGAATCCGCGCAGCAAAATTCCTTCCCCGAAGCTCGCCTCGACCACATCGATGCCGTCCGGCACGGCAAATGTTGGTTGCAGCGGCTCAAATACCAGCTCGTCGCCCTGCCACACCAGTTGACCCAGGCGGCGGGTCAACACCGGCCGGCCGGACCCGACCTCGTAGAGACGGGCGGTCAGGATGTACGGATCGGAGGCAGGCAGGCTTTCAGGGAGCGGCATGCCCAACCAGTCGTCCATTAGCTGGCCGGCCGGCCACTGGCTGCTCGGGCGATAACCGTGCCCCGGCTGTCCATCACAAAGCATCAGGTCCCGCGCGCCCGCGTCCGCCAGGCGCAGCGATACATTGTAATTCTCGCTCAACGGCGTCGCCGTGTACCAGGCCAGCTTCAAGGTCAGCCGGCTGTCGCTGGCCTGGCAGGGTGTCGTCAGAGGCGGCTCAATTCCAGCCGGCAGCCGCGTCGGCGGCTCACCACTTACGCTTACGTCCCCGACGACCAGTTCAAGAGCGGACGCGAAATCGCCGGGCTGCCCGTCGGCCAATACTCGCACCGGCTCCAGGAACAGCTCCCCGCGCGGTTGGTCGGATGAGGTTAGCGCCGCCGCGTCCGACAGCGTCAGGCGTGGAATGTATTGGCCGGCCGGCGCATTGTCCGGTACCTCCAGCCGTACCGTCTGCTCCCCGACGGCCCGTGGGGCGGTTGTCATCGCCAGGAACGGCGCGTATGGGAAGCGGTGAATCGCCGGCGTCGCCAATGCAATGGTCAGCGATTCGTCGATCGAGTCATCCGGCAGCTCCCAGGTAAGTGTGATCTCCAGCGATTCTCCCGGGCGAACCGCGTCCCCGTCATAAGCGTAGTGCAGCAGGCGCGCGCCGGATTCATAGGCGATCCCCTCCGGCGCATGATGCAAGTAGGCCATCTGGGCGAAATCCCAACTGCGTGTGCCGGCGGCATACGTCGCCTTCGGCCAGAGACGCCCTCCAACCCATAGGAGCGACAACAACACCAGGATCACCGCGCCGGCCTGCAACGCCTTCCGCCAGACTGGGCGCGTAAGAAGGGCGACGATCACCACGATCGCCACAAGGGCCAGTAACGAGGTTAGCTCCGTCGCCAGCCGCACCGGCGTTTGGCCCAGCGTCAGCACGACTGTATGCTCCCCAGCGGGCAGGTCCGGCAGCAGGATCAGACCCGATCCCGGCGCAGGCTCCAGGGCGATCTCCACACCGGCCATTTCCGCGCGCCAGCCGGGCCAGTAGAGTGTCGGCAATATCAGGTCGGTCGGCGCGCTGTCAACGGTCAACTGCCACGTCTGGCGCTGCGTTTTGGACTCGCTCAGCATCGCCACGCCGGAGCCGCTGAGAAAGCGCGCCTCCGTGCGCACGCCGGTCTCGAGCCAGTTGCTGGTGAAGGGTCGCGGCGCTACTGTTTGCGGCAGATACTCGGCGCTGACAGTGGAGCCGATATTGCCGGTGAACCACTCATAGCCGGCCAGCTCAGCGGCGCTCACATCAGCCTCGGCCAGCGGCAGGAAGTCCGTCCGCAGCCCACCCAACCCGGCGACAAGCAGTATCAGCAGCGCCGCCGCCGTGATAATCCGGCGAAAGGGTAGCCAGGCCAGGAAGCCGGTGAGCAGCGCCGTCGCTGCCGCCTGCACGGACAAGAAACGCCACGGAAACTGGGTAAACGGCAGCAGCGGCAGCAAATCCCACAGCGGCGCGGACAGCGCGGTGAGCATCAGAGTGGCGACCAGCAGAGCGATGACCACGAACAATAGTGGTGCAGGTCTGACGCCGCCGGCATGTGGGGTGAAGGGCGTGATCGGGCTTCTGCCGGTCGCAAAGCGCGCGAGTAGATACACGGCTGCCACAAGCCCGGGCAATGCCAGCAACACCTGCGCCAACCCCATACGGAACGCCTCCCGCCCGGCCACCTCATAGCTGAACAGCCACGAGGCTTGCACCGGCCGGCTGAGAAAGTGATTCGCGTAGTTGAAGTAACCGGCTGTGATCGGAGCCGTCTGCGCCAGATCGCTCTCAGCCAGCGCCGGCAGCCAAAACCAGGCGGAGAGCAGCAGGCCCAGCACCAACCCGGCTGCGGCAAAGAGCAGGCCGGTGCGCCGTGATTCCAGCTTTCCCTCGTGCCCCCAGAGTGCCAAAGCCAGATAGAGCAAGAGAAAGGGGGTGAAGATGAGCGCCGAGATATTGTGGCACAGCACCAGCACCCCATAGCTGAGGCCGAGCAACAGTGCGGAACGCGGGCCGGGCCGGTGTACTACTTCATCGGCGGCTAATAGGGTCCACGGATAGAGCGCCATCGCCCAAAACTCGGCCAGCGAATCGCCGCGGACGTACACATTCACCATGTGAAAAGGGGCCAGCGTGTAGGCCGCCGACGCTAACAGGCCGGCCGTTGCGCTGCCGATCCAGCGGCGCGCCAGGTAAAACATGCCCCCCGCTGCCAGCAGGAAGCCGGCTAATTGCGCCAGCTTGATCGCCGGAATCGTGTCGTAGCCCAGGAAGCGAAACAGCGCCCCGGCATAGATAGAGAGCGGCGCGTAGTAGTTGAAGAAAGGATAGCCGTAACCGTAATTGGCGTCGGCCATCCAGCGCGCCGGGAAATGACCGTCCTCCAGCGCGACGACCATCTGCTGCAGTCGCTGCAGCAAAAATGGGCTGTCGCCCCCGCCCCGAGTGTTCAACAGGCCCGGCTCCGAGAAAAGCGGCCAGGCGGCTGCCAGCCCTATGACCAATGCAGCCGCCTGGAACAGAAGTCGCCTGTCGATTTGCTTCATTAACCTGGCGGGTCTCGATGTCGGGGTCATCTCGCCAAAGCAACACCCTGAAGCACCCGCCGGGTTTCGCTAGTCCCCGGCGTAATGGCCGTTAGCCGCGCATGCGTAAGAGGACAACGACCAGCCCGCCCAGCAGCACGATCGCCAGGCAGATAGTAGCCAGCCCGGCAATGACCAGCGTGTTGCCGCCGCCGGACAGGATGCCGCCGCTGTCGCTATCGTCCTCGCCGTCGCTCCCGGAAACGGGCGTGCCCGCCGGCTGCACACCATCGTCAACCGGCGAAGTGGCCGTCGCGTCAGGCCGGATGCGGCTGCCAAACTCCACCAGCACTACCTGTCCCTCAGCCAGCGTGACGCTGACGTTGGCCGCGGTGGTCATCTCCAGGGCCGCCGGCGTCTCCTGAGCGACCTGGTAGGTATCCGGCAACAATCTCTCAAAACAGACCGGATCGGGGCCGGAGGAGACCCCCTGTCCGACGAGCTCATTGCTGGCATTGGCGACGCGGAAGGTGACCCCGGCCATCGCCCCTTCGTCCGCGTCATGTTGGCCGTTGGCGTTCACATCCGCAAAGGCATTGACGCAGATAGTCCCTCCCGGCGGCGGGGTCTCGGTCGGGGTGGCTGTTGGCGGCAGTGTCGCGGTGGGATCTACTTGCGCGATTTCCGTCGGCTCCGGCACAGGCGTGTTGGTCGCTGCCGGCTGCGGCGGAGGAGGCGGGCTGGTCGGCTGCGGCGGAGGCGGTGGACTGGTCGGCTGAGGAGCCGGGCCGACCACGGCGATCTCGGCCTGGTCAAACCAGACATCCAGGTGCGCCCGGCACTGGTTCGCCCCGGCAAGATCGGCGGCCACGAAGACTGTAATCTGGCTGCCGGTCGCCGTCGCCTCTACAGTAACCTGTTGCCAGTTGCCGAATCCGCCGCTCATGTGCGGCGATGCCGAGCCGCCCCAGACAATGTCCGGGTCGGTCCAGAGGCCGCTGCCGTTCGGGTCAATGCCCGCCCGTATCCCCAGGTTCACTTCCGTGTTGGAGGGTGCTGGATATTGCTCGTTGCTGGCCCGTCCGGTACCGTAGAAGGTGAATCGGTAGGTCGTGCCCGGGGTAACGGCGACGTTCTGCATTACGCCGGCGTGCCAGGTGTCAAACTGGTTTCCGATGTGCTGAGATATGGCGCCGTTAAAGACGATGCTGCTGTTTGCCTCCCGGCTCCAGGTAGGCTGGAAGGCGTACCGGGCCGAGCACTCCGGCGGTTTCGAAGGGGAATTCTCGTGCCAGCGCCCCCAACCCTGGGCCGCGCCGCTGGAATAAGGGTCCTCAAAACTGGGATTTACCAGGGTGACCGTTTGTTGCGCCGGCGCAGCTTCGGCCGGCCTCTGTCGCGCCGCGCCCACAAACACCGCCAGCAATAGCAGGACCAGAAGAAGCCGCGCTCTTGTCATATTATTCCCCTTCCTCTTTACACAGTGGCCCGGCGCGAGCTGAACACCAGCACCGCCACTCCAACGAGCAGCAAGAGTACCACGACCACGCCCGCAAAGGCCAAAAGCACGCCCATAAGGTTTCCATCGCCGGTATCTTCGGGGGCGGCAGCCTGCTCAGCATCGCTCGCTGCCGGCTCTGCCGCCGGCTGCTCGGCCGCTGCCTCGCCCTGTTCCGGCGCTTCAACGGCAGCTGCCAGAGAGTTGGACACGGGGGCGGCGCTGTCGGTGTAGCTGCCGAACTCGAATATTGTTTCGCTGCCGTCGGTCACCGAAGCTGACCAGTCGCCGGTTGTCGTCAGCCGTTCGTTCGCCGCAACAGATCGCGTAATCTGGTAGCTGCCGGCCGGTAGGGCGCGAATGCAGTAAGGCTCGAAAAAGCCGTCGGTGACGTAATTGCTGACCACGCTCTCGCTGGTGGAGATGGTGAAGGCCACCGCCGCCCGCAGCGTCTCGCCGGCGTCCATCAACCCGTTTTGATTCTCATCGTTGAACGCCTTCAGGCAGATGGCCCCACCAGTCTGAGCCGTAGGCTCCGGAGTGGGTTGCGGTGGGGCCGCGGTTGGTTGTGCTTCGGCTGTCGGGGCGGTTTCCGGCGCCGCCTCGCCGGCAGCCGGCTCCGCGGGAGCAGGCGCGACGCCGGTCGCCACGATCACCAGGTCGCCGACATTGAGCACCGTGCCGGCATCCGCGTTGTTTAATTGGTATATCTGATCAATGGTCAGTCCATGTCGGGCCGCGATGCTCCAGAAGGAATCGCCCGATCCTACCTGCGCGTAGATAATGCCGTCAGCATTCGGCGTGGCAGTGGGAGCGCCGGCCGAGGGCGGTGGAACCTGGGCGACGCCGCCGGTCGTACCGCCGGTATCGCCGCCTGTATCGCCGCCTGTGGCCGGGGGCGGCGGGGGCGGTGCCCCCGAGCCGTCGGTGACGATCAGCTCGGCATCATCCCAGTAGATGTCGTTATGCTTTCTCTGTTCGTCGGGACTGGAGATAGTAAAGACCGTGACCTTATCTCCCTGGGCTGTCGTTTCAACGGCGAACTGAGAGTAAACATCATAGGGCTGCTGGTAATCTGACCAGACAATGGTCGGGCTGTAAGGATTCGTGCCGCCGGTGGGGTCAATACCCACGCGCATGTTGACGGTTGTCGGCTGGTTCGAAAACTCAGAGTCGTCAATTGTGGACCATGCCTGGCCCCAGATGGAGAAGCGCACCGGCGAGTTGGCCGGCACGTTGACTACCTGCAATAGGCCGGCCGTATGTGTGCCCTGAAAGGAGAAATACTGCGCCGCCTCAACACCCGAGCGAATGCGATTGACAAATGGCGGGCGGGCAGGTTTGTACTCCGGCATACGGTTCTTCCAGTCCGGGTCGGTCGCCGCCTGGCTGATCCACCACGGTATCCAGCCGATTGGCGCGTTCGCTGTGCCGCAAGGCAGGTAGACGCCCTGATTGTTCTTGCAGTCTTCGCGCTGCGACGGATACAGGGCCAGCCAGGTGTAATCATCCGGGTCAAAGGTGTAGACGCCTTCTTCGAAGGCCGGGTTGCGGAGCAAGTTGGTTCCCTGGGCGGCTGCCGGTCGATTCGCGCCGGGCAGCACCGCTACACCCAGCACGAGCAGGGCGAGCATAGCCATGACGATGGTTGCTTTCGAATGCAGCTTCTGCATCTCCTCTCTCCTCGGATCGCCGCCCTCAGTCTAGTGGCAAGGGCCAGGCGTCTCCAATTAAATCACCTCTGCCGTCGAACGCCGGCAGGCGCTCCCCGGTAACAGCATCATAAACACCAATCAGAATTTCGTAGTTGTCGCCGGCATAAGGGGCGCCGAGGGCCAGCGTATGCTGCTCACGCAGGTACAGACCCGGCTGCCACCATGAATTGGGCCACCGGCCCGCCGCCGGGAAAGCGTCGCTTTGGGCCACAATGCGCCCATCCCTGTCAATCAGGTGCACAAATACCTTCAGTTGCCGTTCGAGACTCTGGTCGGCGGTCCAAAGCAACTCCACCTGCAGACGCTCGCCGGCTGCAACTTCAGCAGTCGCCGTCACAAGCTGTAACGCGCCGCCAAAGTCTGCCACCGGCTCCGCCAAAGTCTCGACCGGAACAGCATGGTAACGAACATAGTACGGATAGGCTTCCGTCTCCAGGTCGCCCCGCGCAAGGGCGCCGGTCTGCACGCTGATCTCTGCCGGCGACCCGGCGGCGCGTGGGATGAAATCTAGCGATGTGTAAGGCCAGGCATAAATGGTCAAGGGCAGGGCGCAGCCCGTTTCCGCTTGCGCGCAGGTTGGCCCGTCCGGCGACTCGTACACGATTGGCTGCCGATCCGGCGCTGTCAGAAATTCCACAGCGGGTGAATCGCCGTTCCAATAGCGATTGTCAAGATAGACAGCGGTCTGCGCCGGCTCGCTGTTTATTTGTTCCGCCAACTCTCGCGCGGCTGCTTCGAAGAAGTATGCCGGTTCTTCCTGCTTGCCGTAAATGAAGAAGTAGTCCCGCAATGTTAAAGCGAACGTTGCCAGACACAACAAAACGATGACGCCGGTGCGCCACTGTCGTTCTCTGGCCGGCGACCATCGTTCCCGCAAAACGGATGGTAGTTTAGGCCAATCGCGCAAATTGGACAAACCCAGGGCGCTCAAGATGAGTAATGGGGGAAGAACGCCGGCTGCTCGCAGGAAATGCGGAGCGTCTTCGGCCAGGATCGTCGGCCCAAGCATGATTAGCAGCCACAGCGGCAGAGCGAACATCGCCGGGCGTCTCCAATTCCGTAGGGCGAAACCCAGTCCAATCAGAAGCGGCAGGGCCATCAGCAGGTCCAAGGCCGGCCTGCCCGGCAGATTGTGCCGCCAGATGGTGTCTCCACGCCAGATCGTCAGCCCCAACGCCGTCCAGAGTTGCCGCCACAGCGTGCCCAAGAGATCGCCGCCGTTGATCGCCGGATTGAATATGGAGACCTGCTGCGAACGCCCCAGCAAGCCGCCGGGTTCTTGAGTGAGCGTCACCAGGAGCGGCAGCACGCCGATCAAGGCGGCCCCGGCAAACCAGATGACGCCCGGCCACAGCCGCTTACGCTGGGCCGGCTGGATCACCAGAAAGAGGAGCAGCCCCACCAAGAGCAATGGCGTGAAGCGGGCCGCCAGATAGGTATAAAAGCAGAGCGCGTAAGCCAGCCCGGCTACCGCCCACCACAGCGGTCGCTGCCGGCGATAGGCCTCCGTCCCCAGCCAGAAGGCCAGCGGCAGCGCCGCCACGAACAGCACGGCCCGCAGCCCGATCCGGTTGAGATGCACGGCCCAGAAGGTCACCGCCCATAACCAGGCAGCCAGCAAGCCGGCTCGCCAGCCGAACCAGGAAGCTGCCAGCCGGTAGAATATCAGGGTTGTCAAGGTGCCAACGATGGCAGCAGTTATCCGAATGGCCAGCACAGTCTGGCCCAGTCCTGCCACCGCCAGAGCGGTCAGGTATATGTAAGCCGGCTCGCGCCCGTTGTTGGCCGGAAAGAAGAGGGCGTGCTGGCCGGCCAACACCCTGAGCGCGTCCAGGCCATTGAAAGCCTCATCTCGATACAGACCGGGCGGGATCTCGCCCAGCCGCCAGAAACGCAGGGCGGCCGCCACTACTATGGCAAACAGTAACAAAGCCCACCCCTGCCGGGATGGGCTTGAATGTCGCTTCCACAATGCGTCTGACCCTGACGGTATTGTCAAAACAGGGGAACTATAGCAAAATAGACCTCTGTGTCAACTTTCACAAACGGAAGCCCGCCACCGCCCTCCTGAAATTCTCTATGCGTATTCTAATGGTGTCAAAGGCCTGCCTGGTCGGTACCTACCAGACCAAGCTGGAGGAGATAGCCAGGCAGCAAGACATCGAGCTTGCCGTCATTGTGCCACCGGCATGGCGCGATCCCGCCGGCGATGTGACGCTGGAGCGCAGCCATACCAACGGCTACCAGCTCCTGGTCGATCCGATTCGCTTTAACGGGCAGTTCCATCTCCACTATTATCCCCGGCTGAAAGAACGGTTGACCTCCTTTCGTCCGGACGTGCTGCATGTGGACGAAGAGCCATATAATCTGGCTACCTGGCTGGCGGTGCGCCAGGCGAAGGCCGTCGGGGCAAAGACCTTGTTCTTCACATGGCAAAATATCGCCCGTCATTACCCGATCCCCTTCAGATGGCTGGAGCAACAAGTGCTGGCCTCTGTTGATTTCGCCATCATGGGCAACGAGGCGGCCGTTGATGTCTGGCAGTCCAAGGGCTATCACGGTCCATATCGGGTCATCCCACAATTCGGGGTCGATCCAGCGCAATTCCACCCGCCAGCGAATCGCGACCCTGGTCGCAGCTTCACAATCGGGATAACCGCCCGTCGACTGGTGCCGGAGAAAGGCGTCGACTTGCTGCTGCACGCGGCGGCGGCCCTGCCCGGGGTATGGCGGCTGCAAATCGCCGGAGACGGCCCCGCTCGACCAGCACTCATGCAGTTGGCGGAGCGCTTGGGCATCTCCGACCGCGTCGCCTTTGAAGGGGTCATCCCTTCCGAGCAGATGCCGGCCTTCCTGCAGCAAATGGATGTGGTGGTCGTACCTTCCCGCACGCTGCCCAACTGGAAGGAACAGTTCGGCCGCGTCTTGATCGAAGCGATGGCCTGCGAGGCGGCAGTGATCGGCTCCGACAGCGGCGAGATCCCGCACGTCATCGGCCAAGCGGGGCTAGTCTTCCGGGAGGAGGACGTAGACGGTCTAGTCGGCCACCTGCGCTACTTGATGCAGAATCCGGATGCCCGTCAGACGCTGGGAGTCGCCGGGCGCGAACGCGTGCTGGCAAGTTATACGCAGGCGCAGGTCGCGGCCAACACGGTAGAGGTCTACCGCTCGCTCATGGTTTAGGATGCCTGTGCTCAGATTCGTCCGCATCATCGCCGTAGTCATGATCGCTCTAGGTCTCATCCTGGGGGTGTACGCGCTGGTTGCCTATCTCGGCTGGCAGAGCGGGCAACGGCAGCGCCTGACGCTGGCGGAACAGGAGCAGAGCGCAGAGATAACCCGGCAGGTAGAGCTCGCCCGCACGGACATCAACCAGAACAGCCCTGACTTGGCCTTGCGCCGGCTGGAATGGGTGCTTCAACAGCAGCCGGACCATCCTGAAGCTCGCTCGCTGAAAGCATTGGCGGAGCAACTGCGCAGTCAGGACGCTACCCCCACCCCGTTCGTCATCCCATCCCCGACCGCGGACGTGACGGTGACGCCGGTATCCGCCGAGGACGCGGAAGCTGCGGAAGCGCTGCGGCAAGCTGAGATGCTGGCAAGCGCAGAAGACTGGGCGGCAGCGATCCCGGCTCTCATTGCTTTCCAGCAGGATTTCCCTGAATATGAACGGCGCAGGAGCGACGAGCTGCTGTTCAATGCCCTGGTTACCCACGGTACGGAGCTGCTCTACACAGAGAGGGCGGAATTGGGCCTCTCCTATTTGCGCCAGGCAGCGACGTTGGGCGACTTGCCGCAAGAAGCACTGGACCAACAGCAGTGGGCCTTGCTTTACCTGTCCGGCATCTCTTTCTACAGCGTCAACTGGGAAGTAGCGATTTTCTATTTCCGCGAGCTTTGCCTCTCGGCCCCCTTCTTCCACGATGCCTGCAGCCGGCTGGAACAAGCCCTGGTCAGCTACGCCGATGGATACTTGAGCATTCGGGAGTATTGCCCGGCCGAGCCGCTGCTCCAGGAGGCCTACGGACTGTCGGGAAGCCAGGCGGTCGCGGACAAGCTTGGGGCTGCGCGCGCCGGCTGCGCCAACGCCACGCCGCCCCCGGTCTCCCCGATCACCGGCACGCTGCCACTCACCGGCTCATTGCCCGTCACCGGCACCTTGCCCGGCCCGCCGCCCATTATTGAAGGCCCGTAGGCGCGCCCAACAGCCGGCGACCGCGTTCGCCCTGACTTTTCCATCTCGTTATAATGAGATGCGATGACCGACCTAGGCGAACCCCTGACCGAACGAGAACGCGATGTTCTTACCTGTCTGGCGCAGGGGGCATCCAACAAAGAGATCGCGCACAAGCTGACCATCAGCCCGAATACGGTCAAAGTCCATGTGCGCAATATCTACACCAAGCTTGGAGCCACTTCCCGCACGGACGCGCTCCGGGTAGCCTGGCAGCAGGGCATCCTGCTCCCGCCCGGCATCGAGGAGGCCTCCGCCGGCGACGTGCCCTTGGCCCAGCCGGTATCGGTAGAGGTTGCCCAGAGCGAAACCCTTACCAGCGAACTCACAGAAATGGTGAGTAGCGGCTCAGAAGTGGTCGCGCCGCCGCTCAGAGACGATGAAGCCATCCCGGCCGGCAGACGGCTGCTTAGCTACGCGGCCGGGGCTTTTCTGCTGCTCATCATTGTTATTGCGCTCGGCTTGCTCTTGCGCGGCAGCGGCATCTTTGGCAGCTCCGCCAATGAGGAGGCGACTGAAGCGACGATAACGCCCGTCCCGTTTACCGAAACGCCGATCGCCGGCAGCGACTGGGCCATCGGTCAGTCGATGCCGGGCGCCCGGGCCGCCATGGCCTCAGCCGGTGTGGGCGTGGACCTCTATCACATCGGCGGGGAGACGTCCGCCGGCATTGTCAACGACGTGGCCATCTACGCGCTGGATGAGCGTCGCTGGCTGCAAGGCGCTCCCAAACTGACCGCCGTAGCCGACGCCGGGGCGGCAACGCTTTCCGGCGAGGTCTACGTCGTCGGGGGCCGGTTACCCGGCGGGCAACCCAGCTCCGTTGTCGAGGCCTACAGCCCGCTGAACAATGGTTGGCGGCCTGTCGCGCCCCTTCCTCAAGCCACATTCGGCGGCCTGGTCCTTACGGACGGGCACGGCATCTATTACTTCGGCGGCGTGACCACCGCCGGCGTCACCGCGGACAGCTATCGTTTCGATCCGGCCGGCCAGGAATGGCATTCGTTGCCTCCCATGGCGCAGCCGCGCGCCCACGCCGCCGGCGGCTTTGTCACCGGCCAATTCTATGTGGTCGGCGGCACGGACGGCACGGCACATTCGGCGGCGTGCGAGCGCTTCGATCCGCTGACCGAAAGCTGGTCGCCATGCCCGCCAATGCAGGAGCCTCGCGCCGGAGCCGGCTCGGCCGTGCTGTTGAACAATCTCTACATCTTTGGAGGCCAGGTGGGCGAGGGGTCGCGTTTCAGCGAGACATTCGATCCCAACACAGGGGTGTGGACGCGAGTCGAAACGCCGATGTTTGAGGGCGCGTCAGAATGGGCGGATATGGGAGTTGGCAACGTGGAGACGCGCATTTACGTGTTTGGCGGGCGAGACGGCGATACGCTCCTCGCCGACACATATGTCTTAACTCCCTTTACCTACCAGTTTTTTATTCCGGCAGCGCCGTCTGGGAATCAGCCGGAGCCGTAGCTTCCGCGAACGAATCGGCGAAAAACCAGCTCACCACGCGCGCCTCATCCCAGGGCTTGAGAGCCACAATCAATTTGATGCCGGGATCTGAGGCGAATGCCCTGACGTAATCCTCGCGGGTATCAAAATACAGCTCATACATCAGGTGAAAGCGTGATTGGCCCCCCGGCTTGCCCAGAATCCGGCTCACTTCGCTCTTGCGCAGGCCGGGTAATTGCTCCGCCAACGGCAGGTGCGTCTCGGAGAAGAAGCGCTCCAACGCTTCTTCATCGTCCACCCGGCGATAGATGGTCACAAACTTGAACATCACTTCTCCGGGCCGGCCTGCCACACGGCCACCAGACGCGACATCAGGCGCCCCCGTTGCGCGGCAAAGGTGGCCTCATCCAGCTCGCCCCGCTCGTAAGCGTCTTCCAGGTCCAGTATCTCGTTCAGCAGCGCATCTTTACGGCGCGACAGGGGATCTTGCGCCGGCGCCGCCGCTGCCGGCATCACGACTGCTTCCGGTTCACCCCGGTGGTGTTGCCGCCTCAGATTAACATAATACCCAATGCTGGCGACAACCAGCAACAGCAGCCCGGCCCCAAAGAGCAGCTCAGTGGTCGTGTTGCGCGGAGGCGCCACAGCGCTACCCCCCGGCGCGGTGACTTGCGGATCTCCTTCCAGCGAGACGCTGATATTGGAGCCGGCCGGCACAGCCGTTTGTGTAAAGGTTAGGAAGGCCTGCTCGCCCATCAGCTGCGAGCCGCCGTCGGTCCAGGAGCCGTCATTCTGCAATTGCACGCCGGCATCCGCCATGACCATGTTCATGTCAGCCACCTCATAGCCGACCGGATGCGAGAACGAAACGCCACCATCATACGGCAATTCGTAGCGCACCAGCAGATTCAAGGAGGCGAGGCCGGGACGCACCGGCAACGTGTCCGCCCAGCCGTTTTCAGTCTGCACGATACTATCAGTGGGCAACAGATTCTCGACGGAGCCGAAAGTATGGTTGAATTGTAGATTCTGCGCCCCTTCCGGCACCATAATCTCCACTGTGCCCTCGTCCGGATCGCCGGTCGGGCCGGCATAGACCTGCAGGCTGTTATTTCCAAACTGGTATAGCTCGCTGACCCGTAGGCGGTCATCGGCGAAATCCAGGATAACGTGCATCTGGGCGATGTTGACCCCGATGGGATCGGTTGTGGAGTCGTAGACGGTGAAGGGCAGCTCCAGCTCAGGATTGCCGCGCTCCAACTCGCCGAAGTCGCTGCCGAATTGCACGCCGCCATAGAGCGCGGTTACCACGTAAAAGAGATCCGGCGGCACGTCTGACACCAGGAACTGAAAGCTGCCGTCCTGCTCGATAGCGGCTGTCTGGGTCAGCACGACCTGGAAATCAGGCGTAAAGGCGTTCAGCGTGACTGTGATGGCTTCGCCGGGCGGTTCGGCGAGGGATCCATTGGTCACCAAACCGCGGATCATTCCGGTTTCGATGGGGGTCAGAGCTGCGAGCGGGTCGTTGTAGACGTAGCTGAAGGTACGCGCGTAATCGACAATCTGCCAGAGATCATCTTCCGCCAACTCATAATCGTGCTCGACGATTGTCTCATCCAGTAGGACGTCAAAGACATTCTGGTTGCTGCGACTGACCCAGTATCCCTGGTCAGTCAGGTCGAATTGCTCCCGGCCGTCCGCGCCATGACACTCGGCGCAGTTCGCCGCGTAAAGTGTCTCCCCGCCGGCGATCTCTTCGGCAGAGACTCCCAGACTATAAATCGTGGCAATCAGGTTCCAGCGATCCTGCTCGGCAATCGGATTGCTGCTGGTCGGCCCAAATGGGGGCATGGTCGGTCCGGCATCGCTCATAACGCCGGCGGTGATCACACCGAACATCGCCTCCGGGACGAGCTCCCGCCGGATTATGGGATCGCCATAGGCGGTCGGCGGCACAGCAGATTGCGGGGCCAACTCACCGTCGCCCATGCCTTGCGCGCCATGGCAATTGGCGCAGCGCTCCTCGTAAATGGGCTGCCCAACAGCGGCGTCCGGCGTCTGTTCCGGCAGCGCCACATTTTGCGCGCCCACGATTGCCACTCCGGTCAGCGAAATAGCCAGCAATACTAAGAGCAGTAGACGGATTGATTTCATGAACAGGGAAAAATCAGAAGCGGTGACCGCAGTAGGCGCAGAATCTATCTTCGGACTCACGCGGCTGGCCACATTGCGCGCAGAAGCGGCCTGCTCCGTTTGTCGGCGGAACTGGCGCAGCGACAGCCGGCACGGCAGCTACCGTCGCCGGCTGCGGCGACAGCGCACCAGCCTCCGCAACCGGCTGTGTCGCGCGCGCCTGACGAATTCGCGCCAGGGCCGCCTCAATCTCGGCTTCAATGCCCGCCGGAGCCGGAGTAGCTGCCTCTGCGGGCGTTGCCGGCTGCCAGACAGTAACTGCCTCCAATCGGTCGTCAGCCTGATCAAGTTGCTGTAGCAAGGCCGCGGCCTGCGCCACCAGCCGGGCGCGCTGGGCCTGGTGCACATCGGCGGGAATTTTGCCCGTTTCCAGATCGAAGTCGAGCGCCCGGATCTGGTCCAGCAGCACGGCCTTCTCAGCTTCCAACGCTTCGTCCCGCGTCACCGCCGGCTCCACCGGCACACTATTCGGCATCCAGAAAGGCCGGGCAATATAAGCGACCACAATAATCAGCAGCGCCAGCCCCAGGAAAATCATCCCAACAGTCATCGCTTGAAATCCACTGCCTCACCCTTCTTGAGCCAGCAACTGATCGATCTGTCCGTAAAGTAGATCAGCGCTGACCGGCCCAATCTGCACCCACGTCACCTGCCCATTCTTGTCGATGAAGAACGTCTCCGGCACGCCAGTGATTTCGTAGCTGTCGGAGATCTCCGAACGCAGGTCGGGCGCATTCGGATACGTAATATCGAACTCATTCAGGTAGGACAGTGACTTAGGCTCGGAATCCACGTAAGCGATGCCCAGGAAGACCACGTCATCGCCATAGGCGCGCGAAGCCTGCTCCAACAGGTCCGCCTCCAGCCGGCATTCGACACACCAGGAGGCCCAGAAGTTGAGCACCACTACCTTGCCGCGCATCTCTTCCAGAGTGGCGACGTCTTGGCCCTGCCAGCCGAAGCCGTCGAAGAACTCCATCTCGAAAGCCGGCGCCTGCTGGCCCGCTTCCGGTCGTGGGGCATTGACGTTGATCAACCCCCAGCCCAGCGCTGCCAGGATGATAATGATCACCGCCCAAATGGCGATGTTGCCCCAACGTAGTTTGCCGGCTTTTTCAGCCTGCTCATCCCCCGGCATCATTTCGGTGCTCTGGTCAATTGCTTCGTTCATCGCTCTCAATCGTTCTGTAGTTCTTGCTCGATTCGGGCCACATAATCATCGACCGGGATCGGCCGGTTGCCGTTGGTGGGCGCGGCCGTTGCGCCAACCGTGATTGCCGGGTCCACACGTCGCCGCTGCATGATATGCAAATAGCGATAAAAGAAAACGCCGCCCACAACGACTGCTCCAATAGGCAGCAACCAGACGATCAGATCGAAACCCTCCTGCGGCGGCTCTGCCAGGACGCGATCGCCATACTGCTCGGCGAAATAGTCCTTGATCTCTTCCTCAGAACGCCCTTCGGAAAGTTGGGTGCGGATCAGCGCCCGCCAATCGGCGCAGGCCTGCGTTGGACAGACGTCCAACGGTGTGTTCTCGCAAACCGGGCAGAATAGCTCGCCGGCAATGTCGTTGACTTCGTCATCCGTCACATCAGTGCGCTGCGCGTACGCCACCTGAGCAACAAGCAGGAGCAGCAGCGCGATGACCGGCGCGTAGCGCAACGTCATTCGCATCACCGCTTAATCTCCGGCAAGCTGCGGCGTCGCCCGGCGCCGGGCGCGCGCCGCCACGTTCACCCGCTCGTCAGCCGGGTCGGGCCAGGCCGCGATCAGGGTGCCGAGAACAAAGACGATGCCGCCGGCCCAGACCCAATTGATCAGCGGATTCAGGAAAACGCGGAAGGTCGCCACATCCTCAGAGGTCTCCTCCCAGTTTACCAGCAGCACGTAAAAATCCTCGCTGACCGTGGAACGGGCATTGGGGATCGTCATCGGTTGCATGGTGCGGGTGTACAACTCGGTGCGTGGGTTGAGGGTTCGCACAAGCTCACCGTCATAGAAAACCGACACATCCGCTTCAGTGATGAGCAGATCGTCAGCCCCAGGAAAGCGAGTGACGCCGTTGAAGGTCATGCTGTACTTGCCCAGCCCCACCGAATCGCCGCGCTGCAGACGCACCTGCGTCTCTTGCTGGAAGAAGTAGCTACCCACAATGCCGAAAGCCATGACCAGCACGCCGACGTGGATCCAATAGCCCCCATAACGGCGGCGATTGCGACCGATCAACTGTGATAAGGCACTCCAGGCGCTCTCACCCTTGCCGCGCATCCGCGCCCGCGTCCCCTTCCAGAATTCCAGTAGGGTCAGGATAAGGGAGAAGGCCACGATCCAGAAGCCCAGCAGAGCGCCCCAGTTGGTGATGCCGAGGAAGTATAAGAGAACGACGATGATCACGGCAGCTAGCGCCGGCCAGCGCACGCCCATTTCCAGCCGGCGCAAGCTGGTGCGATACCACATAGTCAGCGGGGCCACACCCATCAGCAACAGCAGGATAGCAAACAGCGGCCCGTTGACCTTGTTGTAGAAAGGCGGGCCGACTGTGGCCTTCTCGCCGGTGAATAGCTCCGAGATGATCGGGTAGTTTGTGCCCCAAAACGTGGCAAATAGGATGCCCAGGATCACAAAATTGTTCAGCAGGAACGCCGCCTCACGAGAGAGGAGGGAATGCAGGTGATTGGGCGATTTCAGCTCGTCGCGCCGTTTGGTCAGCCAGTAGGCCGAGAAGACGAACATTACCGAGATAAAGCCGAAGAAGAGCGGACCGATCGCCGATTGCGCGAAGGAGTGCACCGACGAAATGACCCCGCTGCGCACGATGAAAGTGCCGTAGATAAGCAAGCAGTAGGTCAGGATGATCAGGAACATGTTCCACATTTTGAACATGTGCCGCTTCTCCTGGATCATCACTGAATGCAGGAAGGCCGTCCCGGCCAGCCAGGGCATGAAGCTGGCGTTCTCCACCGGGTCCCAGGCCCAGTAGCCGCCCCAGCCCAGCACGTCGTAGGCCCAGCGCCCGCCCAGAATCAGGCCCAGACTGAGGAACAGCCAGGCGGCCAGCGTCCAGCGGCGGGTGGTGCGGATCCAGCCGTCGTCCAGCTTGCCGGTCATCAGCGCTGCCATGGCAAAGGTATAGGGAATGGTGAAGCCGGTGAAACCCAGGTAAAGCATCGGCGGATGGATGATCATCCCCGGATGGCGCAAGAGGGGGTTCAGACCGTTCCCATCCAGCGCCGGCGTCATGCGGGTGAACGGATTCTCTACAAAGACGGAAAGCCCGAGAAAGAAGATCTGCGTCATGCTGGCCACAACGATGACGTAGGGCATCAGCTCGCGCTGATTGTCCCACTTGCGCATCATCGCCGCCGCCGTAAAGCAGGCTAACAGCGCGTTCCAAAAGAGCAGCGAGCCGGCCTGCCCACCCCACAATGCCGATATTTTCAGGTAGGTGGGCATTTCGATACTGGAGACGCGCCAGACATACTCCACCGAGAAATCATTCTGCAGCATGAGCACAATAATGAGGGCGCAACTGGCCAGCGTCAGGCCGAAGACAGCCAGTGTGGCATTGCGGGCGCTGATCACCCACCGCGCATCACCTTTCCTGGCTCCATAATACGCAGCCAGCGCCGCAAAAAGCGCCGCTCCAAAGGCGATAATCAGGCTGAGATAACCGAGATCGGCCAGCATCCGTTACGCTTCCGGCTCCAACTCTTCGTAGCGGGTTGGGCATTTGAGCAAGAGGCCGCCCGGGTTGGCGTAGAAGCTGCCGTCTTCATTGGCCACCCCTTCCACCAGTGCCTGCGCCTCGTGCTGCAGCAGATCAGGCACGGCTTCGTTCATGGCCACGATGTGCAGCCGCTGGCCGGGATTGCTGATGTCATCCACGATGTCAAACTCCAGGCGCGACGTTGTGTCATCGATCTGGGTGTACTTGATGGTGTCGCCGAGCACCCACCCGGCCACGCGCAGGTCGCGCCCGACCAGCCGGCTCTGTTCAGCGTAGAACTCGTCCACGGTCTTATACAACTGGGTGGAACCGCTCATCGCGTTGACTACCAGGAAGACAACGGCCGCGATAATGATCAGGCCGCCGGCGACGAATTTCCAGCGATTAACGCGAGGTCGTTCCAGTGCGGTATCTTCCGTCGTGGTCCAGGTTGATTCAGCCATTAAGGTCTACTCCTCGTCTTGAATTGACTAACCAGGCGGTGTCTAGAGTACTACATGGCAAGCGCGCAGAATAGTGACAGGTGTCATTATTCTGGCTGTTGTTCGTCAATAGAAGCGTCTGTATCAGGGTTTGACGCCAGAATTTCCAGCGCCTCATCCACATAGCTATCGGGCACTACAACATAGCCGACCCCCAGTGGACCTAGTGTCAGCCCATACGCCTTTCCGACGCTCTCCTGCCAGGCGCGGGCGGGAATCCCTTCGCTCTGCAATCGCCCGGCGATAATCTGCGCCGGCAGCAGGCTCATCGTCTCCGCAACCACCTCCCATTTGACGGGTTCTCTTCCGCCATGGGTAGCTTCCGACCCGGCAGCATGCTCCTGCGCTGCTACCTCATCGTCATCTTTGCCTGACGCATCAGCGTCAAATGGTATCGCTGAAAGGCTCATCATTCAGTCCACTTTGCGTTGCGACCGGCGCTCGACCATGTCTCTGGTTCTATGTCCGTCAGGAACCGGGCATACCTGCGCCCGGTTCGGAAAGCACTTCCGAAAGATTATATACCATTTTTGACCGGCAATTCGGAGCGGCAGAGTAATTGCTGCCCATTTCTCATTGTGCTAGAATGCGCAATCAGAAAGTCGCCGTTCAAGCGGAAGAGTAACGGTCTGGAAACGGGTCGCCCCATTAGCCCGGAGGGAATCTCTTGAACAACACCTTGCGCTGGATTCTAATCATAATCGGCCTGCTACTGTTCGTCGGCGCGGCCACGATCATGCTGCCGGCGATCATGGACGCCCTAGGCGGCGACGGCGGTCCGCTCATCGAGACTACCAACGAACCGCTGACCGTTACCCTGGCCGGCTACCTGCTGGGCGACGAGCTGACTAAGATACAGTTCGTCAACGATGTGCTGAATGACCGGGAGGTCGATCCGCTCTTGTATGCAATCGCGGCAGCCGGTGCGCTGACGGTAGCCATGTTTGGGATGGCCATTGGTCTGGGCATTATGATGCGCTTGGGAGACCGCCTGACGACCAGCACGACAAACGACGAAAAGTATCAGCAGGCTGTTCAGACCCTGCAACAGCGTGAGCAAGAGGATAACAAAAGACTGGCGATTAGCCAGCCGCCTACTCCGGAACCCCCGCACGTTCACCCACGCTGGGATGCCTTCAGCACCGGCTTCGTCATTGTGATGTTTGTCGCCTTCACAACAGTGATGATCGTGCAGACGTTGCGCCCTGACTTGACCGTGGACTTCCTGGGCACTCTGGTCCCCGTCGCCATTCCCCTCACCCTGCTCATCGTGCTGGTCACAGGCGTCGTGCTGGCCTTCACGTTGAAGCCAAAGCGACTGGCGGCTGTTGACGGCACTGATTCGCTACCTGTGAATTGGTCTGTTATCTGGGTAGTGATCTCGGGGTTGATCATCCTCGGCATTGGCACGGGGATTATGGTTGCGTTACGATCGTTGGGCGGCTAAGGGCGTCTGCCGTAGCGCGCCCTGTTTTGTGCAGAGACCGCTGACAGTTCCGCTCGGATGGGCCGGCGACCGCGCTGTCGGGTGATGCCCGCCGGCGCGTTTTTGTTTTCGGGTCCGATGAAGATGACAGAAGTTGACTTGCAAGAACAACTGGAAAATGTGCGCCTGCAATTGTTGGAGGCGATCGCGGAGTTGCCGGATGAGGCGCTATTGGCCCCCGGCGCGGTCGGCGAATGGTCCATTCGCGACCTGCTGTTCCTGTTGACCGCCTGGGAGGCCGAGCTCGTCACCGGCCTGATGCAGATCAAGCAGCGGAAGCAGCCCAAACGCCTGCTCGATGCCCTGGCAGATAGAGCCGGTTATGAGAAGGCGCAGATTCAGATCGCGCTTGATCGCGGGTTGGATCCGATATTCGACGACTTACAGCGGGTGCGTCTGGAGCTGGAGGACTGGGTCGCCCAGTTCGATGACCGCGAGTTGAATGACCGTCGGCGCTATTCCTGGCTGCCGGCTCGACCCTTGTGGACGCTGATTGCCGAAACCAGTTATCAGAACGAAGAGCAGTATCTTCCGGCTGTAGAGCTTTTCGCGCACAAATGGTCGGCTGCCCCGTATGTGCCGTTGGGGGAGATCGAGGTGTCGGGCAAATGAAAGTTGGGAGCGTTGAGTTAGCCGGCCTGGAAACTGCCGTAACGGCGGCGCATCATGGGGCCATCGTTGTTGCTCGACCCGGACTGGGCTGCCTGCGTTTCACCGGCGAGACCCGCCTGGACCTCATCCATCGCATGTCAACCCAGCAAGTGAACGGCTTGGAGCCGGGGCAGGGGACGGCGACTATCCTGACCAGCGACATCGGGCGAATGATCGATCGGCTGCTGCTGTACGCCGGAGAGAGCGAGCTCCACGCCGTCACCGG
>CAZIKT010000004.1:112484-121030 GCA_964539885.1 uncultured Ardenticatenaceae bacterium
GAGGCCGGCCTGTGGCAAGATGTCTCCTTCACCAAGGGCTGCTATATCGGGCAGGAGATCATCGCCCGTATGGAGAGTCGTAACCGCGTTGCCAGGAAGTTGGCGCTTCTACAGCCGGAGGAAGTGGTATCCGCCGGGGTCAGCATCACGGCGGATAATCGGCAGGCCGGGCAAATCACGTCGATAGCAGACGGGCCGGGCGGGCCGCTGGCGCTGGGTTACATCCGCACCGCCTTCCTCGAACAAACGCCGCCGGCAGCGTTCAGCGCCGAAGGCGTTGGAGTCGCGCTGCTCAACATTCTCCAGCAGCCAACGGCGTGATGCTCTCATCTTGCTCTTAATTCAATGTAATGCTTTGTTTATATTCCTTGATTATATTCTAGGCAGGTTTGGCTGGGGGTCTTGAGGAACTTCCCCCCTCCCCCCAAACTGGCACGAGAGAAACGCGACTGGAACAACCCTGGCCAAACTGAGGACAATGCCTGCCCCTCCCTCAAAATTGGCATTGGCCGAATCGCTAGTGAGGGCTTCCCTCCTGGCCCAGCTAGCGCGGACAACCGCCCTCTTCTTTGGAAGAGGGCGGTTTCTTGTTTTATCCGCCCCTTTCTGTCACGCTGTGAAGTAACCGGCATCTTACTTTGAAGCCGGCTCTTTCCGAGATAAGCTTATCCGCGAGTCAGCTTGAGTGCAGCTGAGACAATCGCGATTACGCTATTTGGAGGGATTTCATGGCACAAGCAACTGCGGTGGTGCGCGCCGAGGAGACGCGTATCAACCTCTTTATCGCAAAAGTATACCTGCTGATGTTCGTCGGTCTGGCGGTCACCGGCGTCGTCTCCTACCTGATCAGTGAGAACCTGGCCTTTCAGTATAGGCTTTTGTACAACCCCTGGTTAGGCTGGGGCATCCTAATCCTGCAAGTGATCGTGGTGGTCGCCCTCAGCGCCCGGGTGATGAGCATGGCGCCGGGCGCGGCCCTGGTGCTTTTCCTCCTATACGCCGCTCTGACAGGCGTAATGCTTTCGACCATCTTCATTCTCTATTCCGACGACCAAATCTACTCCGTTTTTATCATCACATCGATCACCTTTCTGCTTGCCGGCCTGGTCGGGTTGCTGGTCAAGAAAGATATGTCCGGGGCCGGACATTTCCTCTTCATGCTCCTGCTTGGCTGGACGCTCGCCTGGATGGCCAGCTGGTTCTTTAGCTGGTTTTTCGGTCCGCTGACCACCGCCAACTGGGCGTTGAACTACATCGGCATCGCCATCTTCGTGGGATTGACCGCCTGGGACACGCAACAACTGAAGAAAATCGGGCAGCGAGTGGGCGACAGCCCGGCTGCCGGCGGCCTGGTGATCATCGGCGCGTTGAAGCTCTATCTCGATTACATCAATCTCTTCCTGCTCATCCTGCGAGCATCTAATCGTTAAGTCGCTCAGATTCCCGGGAGTTGCGGTCGCCTTGCCGCTCATGGTCCGAGAAGAAGCGGAAGATCTGCGAAGCGTTCAGTTATGGGCCGCCAACCCGCTGACACAGCCGGCGCCAACTATCGACTTAAAGGAGTGTGTGACCGGTGTGATTCCGTCGACAGGCTGCGAGAAATCTGCTATCGTGAGAGGCTGAGATAATGATTTTGAGCCGGCGCGGGCCGGTCGGATAACAGGAGCAATGGACAGCTTCTTTGGCATTGGGGCGGCAGAGCTGGTGGTCATTCTGTTGCTGGCCGGCATCGTGCTCGGCCCGCAGCGCCTTCGCAAGGTCGCCTTCTGGCTGGGCCGAGTGACAGCCCAGCTACAGAGCATCTCGCGCGGATTTGCACGCCAATTGAACGAGGAACTTTCCGCCCTAGACGAAGGCTATGACGCCAGAGAAGCAGCGAGTGCAGTGCAGGACATGCGCCAGCAGGTGGAGGAGCTGATGGCCATGCTCAGGCCGCTCTCTTCGCCGACAGCTGGGCTCGCGACCAAACAGCCGGCGGCAGAAAGCGATAGAGACCTGCTGGAGGCCCTGTCCGCGTTGAGGGCGACTATGCCGCAGGCAGCGGAGCTTGCCGACGGGCAACCCGATTCCTCGCAGTCGCCGCGAAATGGACTCCAGATTGCTGTGCCCCGGCCAATCGAGGTAACTGACGACCCAGAGCAATGAGTAAGACCGGGGGTGAGATAAGGTCAGAGGAGGATCTACAGAAGTTTTCCATCCTCGAACATCTCAACGAGCTGCGCGCCCGCCTGTCCTGGGCCGCCGGCGCGCTGCTGGTGGGCACGGTAATCAGTTTCGTCTTCGCCGAAGACATTCTGCTCTTCTTGCTGGAGCCGTATGGGGGGCAACTGCAGACTTTGCGGCCGACCGAGGGCATTGAAACTTTCTTCAAGGTCGCTCTCGTTTCCGGCTTCATCCTGGCCATGCCGGTCATCCTATACCAGTTCTGGCTCTATATTTCTCCTGGTCTGATTGGACGCGAGCCCCGTTATGTGGTCATATTCATCCCCGCCACGCTGGGCATGTTTGTGCTCGGCATACTGTTTGCTTGGTATGTGCTGGTGCCGGCGGCGGTGAATTTTCTCTCTACCTTCATGCCGGAAATATTCCTCACCGAATGGACCAGCTCGGAGTACATCGGCTTCATTCTGGCAATGCTCTTCTGGCTCGGCCTCAGCTTCCAGATGCCGATTATCGTCTACGTCCTCTCGCGAGTTGGTCTGGTCAATGGGCCGACGCTGCGCAGGCAGTGGCGCATCGCTATCGTAGCTATTGCGGTCCTGGCGGCGGCCATTACTCCGTCCATCGACCCGGTGACGATGATGTTGACCATGGCTCCCTTGTTGCTGCTCTATTTTCTCAGCATTGTGCTGGCATACGCCGGCTTCAGCCGTTTTGAACGGAGCATGGCAATTGAGTAGGAGGACCCCCTATGAGCGATAAGGCGACTCATTCCGTCATCGGCGCTGGTGAAGCGCAGGCGCTCCTGAACTACCTGGACCGGCGGCAGGCCGAGATGGTGACCTTCTTGAGCGACCTGGTTGTTGCAGAGTCGCCCTCGTCGGAGCCGGACGCCCAGGAGGCCGTGCAGGATCACCTGCGGAGAGCCTTTGTGAGGCTCGGCTATGCGGTGGAGTTGCTGCCCGGCGGGCAGACCGGCGGACATTTGTTGATCCAGCCACCCCATCCAGCAAGCGACAACTACGCGGGCCGGCAATTGCTTCTGGGGCATTGCGACACTGTCTGGCCAATAGGCACGCTTTGGCAGATGCCCCTGCAATTGGAAGGCAACATCCTGCGCGGGCCGGGCGTATTTGACATGAAGGCCGGCCTGACACAAATCGTTTTCGCCTTGCGCGCTTTGGCCGATCTCGGTCTGGAGCCGGCGCTGTCGCCGGTGATCCTGATCAACTCGGATGAGGAGATCGGTAGTCCGGAGTCCGCGCCCATTATTGAGGAGTTGGCCAAATCCAGCCGGCGGGTCTTTGTCCTGGAGCCTGCCTTGGGTCACGAGGGCAAGCTGAAGACCGCGCGCAAGGGGGTCGGGCGCTATACGGTGACGGTGCAGGGCCGCTCAGCTCACGCCGGCCTGGAGCCGGAGAAGGGGATCAGCGCCATCCTGGAGCTCTCGCATGTCATTCAACAGCTGTTTGCGCTGAACGACTTTGAGAAGGGGGTGACCGTCAATGTTGGGCGTGTCGAGGGCGGATCCCGGCCCAACGTGATTGCGGCCACGGGCAGCGCGGAGGTAGACGTACGCGCGCCAACCCTGGCGGACGCGCACCGGCTGGATCAGGCCATCCTGAGTATCCAGGCGACGCTGCCGGGCGCAACAGTGCAGATCACGCGCGGCATCCATCGCCCGCCGCTGGAGCGTACACCGGCCAATCAACAGCTATGGCAGCTCGCTTACCAACAGGGGCAATTGCTCGGTCTCGACTTGGAGCAGGGGTCAGCCGGGGGCGGCTCCGATGGCAACATTACCAGCCAGTACTCGCCCACGCTGGACGGTTTGGGAGCGGTGGGTGACGGAGCCCACGCCCAACATGAGTTTGTCTACGTGGATCGGCTGGTAGAGCGCTGCGCGTTGTTGGCTCTGCTATTGCTCGCGCCGGCGAATGACATTGAATTGACTCCCTAGCCGGTATCAATCTTCGGGGTGATGGAAATCCTTCTCGCCGGCGCGGATCGGAACCTTCACCCAATTCTCCCGTGGGGGCAGCGGACAGCTATACAGAGGACTGTAAGCGCAATACGGATTGTATGCATAATTGAAATCCACCTCAAAGCGCTGTTCGCCTACCTGCCGCAGCCCCGGCCGATGATTATCCAGATAGCGCCCGGCTCCATATGTCTCCGCGCCGTTGGTGGCGTCCCGGAACGGTAGAAAGAAATCCCCATGATGCGGGTCGCTGTAGATGGTCAGCTCCGCCGGCTGACCGTCAACCGTAAACGAAAAGCGGCCCCAGCGCCGATATAAGCGCATGTCGCCGGTGCTGGTCTGCATTTCAATCAGCGGCTCATCCTCCCCAAAAAGCTTGACTTCCACCAAGAAGCGCAGCCCCTCGTCTTCGGCATAGTAATCCAGGCCGCCGAACGCCTCCTGCTGGTCATAGTTCAGCGGCGACTGCGGATGATAAGCCATGAACTCGTCAATCTCTGCGCGAAAGTCAGTCAGTTCGCTCATCACGCTTCCCTCGTAAAAAGATGCCAACTTCTCGAGAAGTTGGCATCTTTCAGGCGGAGAGGGTGGGATTCGAACCCACGGTGACCGCAAGGCCACAACGCTTTTCGAGAGCGCCCCATTCAACCACTCTGGCACCTCTCCGTGATGAATTTGCCTGTTTGCTAAGGGCGGAGCTGCCGGAAGAATACCTGCAGCAGGGCCGCCGCCTCGTCCGCCAGCACCCCGGCTGTGACGCTCACCTGATGATTAAAGCGTGTTTCCCGCAGGATGTCAACCACGCTGCCGTCCGCCCCAAAGCGCAGATCCGGCGCGCCGTACACCAGCCGGCTGAGTCGCGCCTGAATCATTGCCCCGGCGCACATCGGGCACGGCTCTACCGTGCAATAGAGCGTCACATCAATCAGCCGCCAATTTTGCAGTTCCTGCGCGGCCCGGCGGATCGCCAACATCTCGGCGTGCGCGGTCGGGTCCAGGTCGCTCTCTTTGCGATTGTGGCCAGAGGCAATCAGCCGGTCCTCGAATACAGCCACCGCGCCGATAGGTACCTCGCCGCCGGCAGCGGCTAGTTCCGCCTGCGCCAACGCCTCGCGCATCCATCGTATATCTCGCTCGTCACTCACAGCGGCGGATTATAACACGGCTGTGGAAGCTACCGGATCAGCGCCCGCCCTCCAGGTCAAAACCACCGTATGTGATTCGTTGGTCGATCGGCCTTGGCTCATTGGAACCCCGGCAAGTGTTTGCGCGTCTTATCCATTACGATCCATACTGCTCATTGTATTACCAACATAACTTTCGGTGGGTTGTGTATGGAATCCCTGTTCTGCTATGCTATTGAACATGTGTGATTCCGATGCAACGGCATCGAAGTAATGGAGAGTAATACGGATTAGACTCTTCAGGAGAACGACATGAACACGCAATACAAATTGAGCATCAGGCTTCTACTTCTTGTAGCTATCCTGTTACTTATTGCGGTATCCTGCCGGCGTGGCGAAGAAACGCCCACACCGGCCTCGGAGGCGACATCGCCGCCCGCAGCAACTTCTACCAGCCCGCCGGCTGCCACGGAGGAGCCTGCTCCGCCGGAGACCGAAGCTGAGCCAACAGCCGTGCCGGAAAGCGACGTTACTTTGGAGCCTGTCAACCCGGCGGACATCGATTGGCCGCCGCAGATCGTCTACAGCAGCCCCCTGCCCGGCGACGAAGTGACCCTGGACGGAGCGATTACGCTCCTCTTTGACCAGCCCATGGACCAGGAATCCGTCGAATCCGCTACGGTGGTCATCCAACAGAGCGAATTTATGACGGAGACGGTCGACGCGACGCCGGTCGAGGGCGTGTTTACCTGGCCGGAAGCGGATACGCTGATCTTCACCCCGCGCAGCACGTTGGAACGCCAGCAGCACTACATATTGCGGATTGAGCCGGAAGCCGCCGGAGAAAACGGCGAGCAGATCGGCCGGCCCGTTGAGTTGGAGTTTCAGACGGTCGGCTTCCTGGAAGTATCCAACATCGTCCCCGCCGATGGGACTGAGGGAGTGACCACCGACGCCGCCATTACCGTGCTGTTCAATCGGCCGGTCGTGCCGCTGGTCACCACCGGCAACCAGGAGTCGCTGCCGGATATTCTGACCATTGACCCGCCGGTTGAGGGCGACGGTGAATGGACCTCCACCAGCATCTACCGCTTCACCGCCGATGGCGGCTTTGCCGGGGCCACCGACTATACGGTCACCATCCCGGCCGGCCTGGAAGACATCACCGGCGCGGTGCTGGCAGAGGATGTTGTCAGCAGCTTCCGCACGCTAAGCCCCAGCGTGGCAGAAACGCGTCCGCAAAGTGGGGACACGAATGTCATTCCTACCCAACCAATGACCATCACCTTCAGCATGCCGATGGACGAGGCCAGCACCGAGGCGGCTACATCGCTGTCGCCGGCGGTCCCGTTGAGCTACGAGTGGCAAAACGACGGACGCACACTCGTTGTGCAGCCGGAGCAAATGCTGGAACTTGGCACGCGTTACACTTTGACTGTGGCCACTTCGGCGCTGGCAGCCAGCGGCGGCGCATCGCTTGACCGCGCGACCAATGCCATCTTCACCACAGTGCCTTTGCCCAGTGTAGTCAACACATATCCCTCCGACGGTTCGTTGGCCGAACCCTTCCAATATGGTTTGAATATCGAGTTCTCCGGCCCGATGAACCCGGAGACGATTGATGAGCGGATCATCATTGATCCGCAGCCGGATCGGGTAACTTACAATCTATCGGAAGGTGGCCGCTACACCTACCTGGCGTTCAATCTGGAGCGGAACAGCAGTTACACTGTCACGGTTCCCGGCGACGTGGCCGACCCTTACGGCAACACGCTCGGGGAGGACTACATTTTCCGCTTCGACACCTCCGGCTTTTCGCCCCTGGCGAGCATGAATCTGCCCGGGCAGGTTGCCCAGCTCTCAACCGACCATCCAACCGATGTCACCGTCGTCTATCGCAACGTCTCCCAGATTGACGCGGCGCTCTACGATGCCGGCCTGCCGGTGGAAGTGTTCAGCATGCCCTGGCAGATCAATGAGTTTCAGCCTGAAGGAGGGCTGCTGCGCACCTGGTCGCTGCCGGTAGAGAACGTGCAGGACGATGCCGGCACCCTGGTGCTCTCACTGGCGGACGGCGGCGTATTGCCAACCGGTGTCTATTTCCTGGAGATCAGCGCGCCGGAAGTAGACCCGAACAGCGTCTACTGGCAAAGGCAGCAGGTGGTGCTCGTCGTGGGCGACACCAACCTGGTCATCAAGCAGATGCCGGATGAAGTGCGCGTCTGGGCGACTGAACTGGAAACCAGTCTGCCGGCTGCCGGGCGCGATCTGACCCTGTACGATAATTTCGGCGCAGAAGTCGGGACCGCGACCACGGATGCGGACGGCCTGGCCCGCTTCACCTATCAGCCGGTCGAATCGTACATGATGAACATGACCGTGGTGAGCAACGATCCGGGACAGAGCGGTTTTGGGGTCGCCAACTCGGAGTGGAATGCAGGGGTCAGCCCCTGGCAGTACAACCTCAATTACACCAGTTCGTTGGAAGCGCCGGAGCTTGCCTATATCTATACAGACCGGCCCATCTATCGCCCCGGCGACACAGTCTACTTCAAGGGCATCCTGCGTGAGGCAAACTATGGGCGCTACGACTTGCCGGCCCGTGAAGACGTGACCGTGAAAGTGGAGCACTCTTCCTTCTTTGAGGCCCCCGAAGATCTGGGCTATGAAGAAGAACTGACCCTTGACGAATTCGGCGCCTTTGACGGGCAGTTTACCCTGCCGGCCAACGCCGACCTGGGTCTCTATCGCATCTACCTGGACACCGGGGACTTCATCGACTTCGGCTCCCGAGAGTTCACGGTTGCCGAATACCGCGCGCCCGAATTCCAGGTGACGGTTACCCCGGTGCAGGAAGAAGCGCTGCGCGGCGAGACGATAGATGTGCTCGTCGAGGCGCGCTACTTCTTCGGCGCGCCCGCCGGCGACCTGCCGGTCAGCTGGACGATATATCAGCAACCCTATACGCTGCCGTGGGACGGCCCCTATTACCAGTTCACGGCGGATGATTCCTTCTTCTACTACTACCAGCCTACCTACACCGGCTATTATGGCGATTACCTGCTGGGCGGCAGCGGGCGCACCAACGCCCAGGGACAATTCACGTTGACCTTGCCGGCAGACCTGCTCGAACAGGTGGAGGCCGGCAGTCGCCTGATCACCATTGACGCCCAGGTATCCGACCTGAGCGAGTTCCCTGTGGCTGCTCAGGGTTCGCTCGTCCTACACGACGGAGAGACCTACGTGGGTATCCGCGGCGAGGAAAGCCTGCCGATCGCCGG
>CAZIKT010000004.1:121130-140756 GCA_964539885.1 uncultured Ardenticatenaceae bacterium
GTGGCGGACTCCGCTGGCAGGCCGCAGAGTAGCAGCACCTTTATGTGGGTTGTGGATGAGAACTTCGCCGGCTGGCGCACCGACCCGCGCGAGCGGCGCATGGACCTGACGCCGGACAAGCCGGAATATCAGGTCGGCGAGACGGCGCAGATACTGGTGCAGTCGCCATTCACCGGGCAGGCTACCGCCTGGGTGGTTATCGAGCGCGGCAACCTGCTGGACCAACAGGTGATAACCCTGAATTCCGCCAGCGAAGTGGTGGACATCCCCATCACGCCTGACATGGCCCCGAACGCCTATGTAACGGTCGTGGTCGTGAAGGGGTTGGATGAGACAAATGAATACGCCGACATTCGCATGGGCATTGTCGAACTGATCGTCAACCCGGAACGGCTGCTGATCAACGTGGAGCTGACGCCGCGAGAGGACGTCTTACAGCCCGGCGAGACTGTCACTTATGACATTCGGGCCACGGACTACGCCGGCAACGGCGTCGAAGCCAACCTCTCCCTGGCGCTGGTTGACTTGGCGGTGCTGACTCTGATGCCGGACAATGCGCCGGACATCGCCACGGCCTTCTATGACCGGCAGCCGCTTCGCAGCATGACCGGCAGCGGCCTGTTTGTCTCCGGCGAAGGGTTGGAAGTTGAGGTTCCGGAAGAGCAGGTCGGCGGCTTCGGCGGCGGCGGGGACGGCGGCGCGACCGCCTCACTGGCGCTTACCGAAGAGGACGATGTGCGCCGTGACTTCCCCGACACCGCCTTCTGGGAAGCCAGCGTCATCACAGACGCAAGCGGCCAGGCCACCGTGGAGATCCCGCTGCCGGACAGCACGACCACCTGGCGGCTGAGCAGCAAGGGGGTCACCCGCGATACGTTGGTGGGCCAGAGCTCGGTGGACATTATTGCCACCCTGCCGTTGCTGATCAGGCCGGTGACGCCGCGCTTCTTCACCGTTGATGACGTGGCCCAGATCGGCGCGATCATCAACAACAACACCGACGCCGCCTTTGACGTGACCGTCAGCCTGGAGGCGGAAGGGGTTACGTTGAGCGGCGACACAGAGCAACAAATCAACGTCCCCGCGAACGGCCAACAATTGGTGCGCTGGACGGTGACCGCGGAAGACATGGCGGCCGCATCGCTAACTTTCCGCGCTGAAGGCGGCGGCTACAGCGACGCCACGCGGCCGACCTTCGGCTTCGGGCCGGACCAACTCATCCCGATATACCGTTATGATGCCCGTGACATTGTGGGCACATCCGGCGTGTTGGAAGAGGCTGGTCGGCGCGTGGAAGCCATCGTGCTGCCGGAAAACCTTGATCCCAGCCGCGGCACCGTCGAAATGCGTCTCGAGCCATCCCTGGCGGCGACCATCTTCACGACGCTGGAAACCGTTGACGAGTACGACCTGGAGAGCGCGTGCGCGCACGGCGTGGTTCATGCCCTGCTGGTCAACTCAGCCGCGGCGCTGGCCTTCCAGGAGGCCGGGCTAGAGGATGGACTGGGGGCGCAGCTCGATGAACTGGTGCCGCAGGCAATCGCCCGGCTGGCGCAGTTGCAGAAGCCGAGCGGCGGTTGGGGCTTCTGCGAGAGTACTGAGGTAGATCCCTACCTGACCGCTTACATCCTCTTTGGGCTATCCAAGGCGCAGGAGGCCGGCTACAGCAGCGATCCAGTGGACGTTGGTGCGGCGCTGCGGGTCCTGGAAATCACTCCCGCGCAGCGGCTCACCAGTCGCTACGCCGTCAACCGGCAGGCGTTCTTCCTTTACGTCCTGTCGGCCTGGGGCGACGCCGAAATCGAGGACATGGACGACCTGGTTACGGAGCATCAGGACCTGATGGATCCCTACGCCAAGGCGTACCTGGCCCTGGCCTATGAGATGGCCGGGGACGGCGACAATGAGAACGTGGCCGCCTTGCTGGCTGACCTGACCGGCACCGCCATTGTCAGCGCCACCGGCGCGCATTGGGAAGATGCCGTCCAGGACTACGCCAATCTGGCCACGGACATTCGCGGCACGGCGGTGGTGATTGATGCGCTGGCCAACCTCGACCCGGATAATCCGTTGGCTCCGCAGGCCGTTCGCTGGCTGATGTCCACCCGGCAGGCCTTCGTCTGGCCCACCGAGTTTGAGACCGTGTGGAGCACGCTGGCGCTGACTGACTGGGTAGCCGCTACCGGCGAGCTGGAAGCGGACTATGACTACTCGGTCGGCATTAACGGCACGGTATTGAACAGCGGGCAGTTCGATGAGACCAACGTAACAACCGCCGTGCAAGAGTCAGTCGAAATGAGCCGGCTGCCGGAGAATACGACCAACTACATAGACTACGTGCACGGCGAAGGGCCGGGCCGGCTCTATTACACCACGCATCTGGATGCCTACCTGGCAGCGGAATCGGTTGAGCCATTGAGCCGCGGCGTACAGGTGGAGCGCGTCTACTTCGATGCCGCCTGCGACCCGCGCGAGGAAACTTGCGAGCCGATCACGGAGATCGAGGCCGGGCAACAGGTACGGGTGCAGCTGACCATCATCGCCCCCAACGACCTGACTTATGTGGTTGTGGAAGACCCGATCCCGGCCGGCGCGGAAGCGCTGAACCCCGCTCTGCAGACCACCGGCGTCGGCTTCGACCCGACCATCAGGCCGGAGGAAGAGGGCGCGCCATATGGCTTCTGGGGCTGGTGGTTCTTTAATGACGTCCAGTTCGAGGACGAGAAAGTGGTCTTCACCAGCAACTTCTTGCCGGCGGGCAGCTACCAATACACTTACTTCCTGCAGGCGGCTATCCCCGGCGACTATCAGGTGATGCCGGCGGTGGCCTTCGAGGAGTTCTTCCCGGAGGTCTTTGGCCGGAGTAATGGGATGTTGTTCAGGATAGTCGAGTAACACGCCGTCTTACCCACCCATTGAAATGACACAAGCCCGGCGTTTGCCGGGCTTGTTGTTTGTATTGGGGGTCGCTGTCTTGAGCCGGCGGCGGAGTTCGTCCTCGCTGGCGTCGGAGCGCCGTTTTGATTCGCCGCCGACGCAATAAACGGCTATCATTAGGCAAATATCTAACATTTAGCTGCCGGCGCGCCCGTGCATCCTACGCACACCTGCGCCGCGAATCCAAATCATGATGAGGTAATGCAGTGGCCGAGAAAAAACGCCGCATCAAAGCGACCGATCTATACAGATTCCAATTGGTCAGCGACCCGCAGATTTCGCCGGACGGTCGGCACATCATCTATTGCTTGCAACGCACGGAGCGAGCAACGGAGAAGAAGTACCAGAATCTCTGGCTGGTGCCGGCGGATGGCGGCAGCCCCCGGCAGTTCACCCTGGGCGATCACGTTGACAGATACCCCCGCTGGTCGCCGGACGGAGAGCAGATCGCCTTTCTGTCCAACCGCAAGGATGAAAAGCAATTCCAGATGTATCTGATCCCGTTTCGCGGGGGTGAAGCGCGCCGGCTGACGGACCTGCAAGGCGACTTTGCCGGCTTCTCCTGGTCGCCGGACGGCAAGCGATTTGCCTGCCTCTTCCGCAAGAAGGACGAGGAAGCAATCGAGCGCGAGAAGGATGAACAGAAGAAGAAGTTGGGCATCGTCCAACGACACATCACCCGCGTCTTCTACAAGATGGACGGCGCGGGTTACCTGCCCAAAGAGCGCTTCCATATTTGGACCATCCGGCTAAAGGACGGCAAAGCAAAGCAGTTGACCGACGGCTTTGAGTACGAGGAAGAGCTGCCCGCCTGGTCGCCGGACGGCGGCACACTGTTGTTCGCCTCCAATCGCGCGGAGGACCCCGACTTCAACCCGGACGTCAGCGACCTTTGCACGCTGCCGGCAACGGGAGGTGAATTGCGCAAGATCGAAGTGGATCACGCGCTGCAGAAGGGTGGGCCGGTCTATTCGCCGGACGGCGCCTGGATCGCCTACTTCGGGCGCGAACGAACGGGCAGTTTCTGGCAAAACACCTGCCTGTACGTGGTCCCGGCAGCCGGCGGCGAGGCGCGCAATCTGACCAGCGAGTACGACCTGCATCTTTCCAGTACGACCCTGGGCGACGTAGGCGGCAGCCCGGCCTTGACGCCGCTGGCCTGGGCGCTGGACAGCTCGGCGATCTACTTCACCATTAGCCGGATGGCGGAACAGCCCTACCTCTCGATTTCACGGGACGGAAACGATCTGCGGAACCTGATTGCCGGGGGAACAAACGGTCCCTTCAGCCTGGACGCGGCGCAGACTGCCGTCGCCTATGTCCATGCCACAATGACCGATCCCGGCGAAGTCTGGGTGCAAGCGCTGGCCGACGGCGAGGCGCGCCGGCTCACCAACCACAATGATGATCTCCTTTCAGGGCTGGACTTGGGCGAAATGGAGGAAGCCTGGTTCAAGGCCCGCGACGGCTACGATCTGCAGGGCTGGATTCTCAAGCCGCCGGATTTCGACCCGGACCAGCAATATCCTTCAATCCTGGAGATCCACGGTGGGCCGATGATGCAGTATGGAGACAACTTCATGCTCGAATTCTACTACCTGGCGGCCCATGATTACGTGGTCTACTTCAGCAATCCGCGTGGCAGCCAGGGCTACGGCAATGCGCATGCCGGGGCCATCGAAAACAACTGGGGCACGGTGGACTATGACGACGTAATGGACTGGGCCGATTACGTGGCGGCGCAACCTTACATTGATACCGAGCGCATGGGCGTTACCGGCGGCAGCTACGGCGGCTACATGACCACGACCATTATCGGGCGCACCGACCGCTTCAAGGCCGCTTGCGCCCAGCGCCTGGTCAGCAATCTGATCAGCATGTGGGGTACATCCGACTTCAACTGGGCGTGGACGCGCGCCTGGGGGAACGAGACGCCCTGGGAGAACATGGCGAATTACTGGCGGCAATCCCCGATCAGCCGGATCGGCAACGCCAAAACGCCCACATTGATCATTCACAGCGAGCGCGATTTTCGCTGCAACATGGAGCAGGGCGAACAGGTCTACGTGGCGCTGAAGAAACTGGGCGTGGATTCAGAGCTAGTGCTTTTCCCTGAGGAGTCGCATGGCCTCTCCCGTGGCGGGCGCACCGACCGGCGGGTGGCGCGCCTGAAGCACATCCTGCGCTGGTTTGACCGTTATTTGCAGCCAGCGGACTGACAGTCGTCTTTCTACATGAATCTGCGAGCTTTCCGAAAAGGGCATCGCACCGATTAGGAAAGCTCGCAGTTTACAGCCCTATATCACCCTCTGAGAGCAGGCGAGTCAATTGGTTGATCGCTTGGAGGGGGAGCACGCTCAGTCGCTCATCAACCGGATAAGAGTGTTGGCCAGGATAAACTATCCACATATGGTGCAGGTCGAGGTCTTGAACAGCAATGTGCATGGATCGGGTTATTCTGGGGGCTTCGCTGAACTTGATCTCTATGCCGAAACGCTGCCCGTGGTGTATCAGCAAGAGATCGAGTTCAGCGCCGCTGTGAGTGGCCCAGAAATAGGCCTGGGACGGCCTGACGGCCTGAAGAACCTGTTCAATCACAAAGCCTTCCCAGGAAGCGCCGACTTTTGGATGCGCCAGCAAGTCGTGATAGGTCTCGAGTCCAAGCAGGCTGTGCAGCAGCCCCGTATCGCGCAGGTAGATTCTGGGAGATCTCACCTGGCGCTTGCTGATGTTGGTATGCCAGGGCTGCAATTGGCGAACCATGAATGTGCCGGTAAGCACATCCAGGTGGGAGCGCACTGTCTTGTCTGACATGCCCATCGCCCGGCCCAAAGCGGCTGCGTTCCAGGTCTGGCCGTGATAATGGGCCAGCATCGTCCAGAATCGCCGCATAGCCGGTGGCGGCACAGAGATGCCAAGTTGTGGGATATCACGCTCTAGAAAGGTGCGGACGAAGCCTTCACGCCAGGCCAGGCTGTCTGCGTCGGATTCGGCCAGGTAGGAGCGAGGAAAGCCTCCTCGCACCCACAATTCTTTCCAGTGCTCGCTACCCGTTTCAACTAGATCAAAGCCGCTCAGCTCTACAAACTCCACTCGTCCAGCTAATGTCTCGGAAACATTCCTGACAATGTCGGGCGAGGCGCTACCCAGGATTAAGAAGCGCGCGCGATTCCCGGGTCGATCGACCAGCACACGCAGCGTGCTAAACAACTCCGGCATGAGCTGGATTTCATCGATGATCACCAGCCCCGCCAAAGCTCCCAGCACCAATTCTGGGTTTTCCAGCCGGCGAATATCGGGTTGCGATTCGAGATCGAATGTAGTGACAATGCTGTCAGGGAAGTTGTCCTCGGCAAATGCTCGGGCCAGAGTTGTCTTGCCCACTTGCCTCGGGCCAAGCAACGCCGTTATGGGCGAGCGCCTGACGGCTGTTTGCAGTTGTTGAAGATAATCTGATCTTGCTAACATAGAGCCATTTTACCTTGAAAATCCGGAATGTCATTCCGAATTTTCAAGGTAAAAGTGCTGCAAGTCAGTAACGCAGACCGACTCTACTCCGGTGCTTTATCCAGTGGGGGAGCCACTGCCAGAAAGTCATCAGCCAGCCGCTGACGATAGACTTCGACCAGCCGCTGCGTCTCCTCCGGGTCGGCGGATACGACGATCAGGCCGGCGTGTTGTTGTTTGCGCAGCCGCCAGACGACTTCCGGCGCGCTATAGGCGCTCAGGTCAGGCCATTCCTGCCGCGCCAGGCAGACCAACAAGCCGGCGTACCAGCGTTGTTGCGCCGGCAGCGTGTACTCCTTGCCCCGTACCCGCGCCGTCTCCAGCCGCGCCCACTCCGCCCACAGGTTCAGGCCGGTGCCATGCTCGACCAGCAGGTCAATATTGGCCCCACCGACTCGCGCGGCCGTCTCCAGGAAATACAGCTCCCCATCTTCGCCGCCGATGAACTCGCTATGGAAGGCCCCGGCGTCCATTCCCAGCGCGTCCATCAGCCGGGCATTCAAGGTCAATAGCTCCTGCGCCTCATCCGACTCCGGCGCGAGTGTGAACGTAGCGAAGACGCCGCCCTCGTGAGCCACATTCATCGGCGGGCGAGCATATTTGTGCGCGGCGGCGAAGATCACCTCGCCTCCCCACATCAGCCCGTCAACGTGGTAGACGCGGCCGGGGATGAATTTCTCCAGGAGAAAGTGTGACTGCTCGTCGCCTAACTGGTGCACGCGCTGCCAGACCTCATCGGCGCTATAGCACTTCTTGATGCCCATCGCCCCTGCTTCCAGGCGCGGCTTGAGCACCCAGGGGCCGGGCACACTCTGCAGGAAGTCCGCCAGTTGGCCGTGATTGATGATGGGCGAGAAGGGCGGCACGCGGATGCCGGCTGCCTGGGCGCTCATGCGCATGGCCAGCTTGTCGCGGTAGCGCCGGGCGACCGTCTGGCCCAGGCCCGACAGCCGCAAATGCTCGCGCAGCGAGGCGGCGGTCATCACATCGTAATCATCCAGCGGCACAATGCTGTCAATGATCCGGTCACGGGCCAGGTAACTGACCGCGTTGGTGATGTCCGGCTGTGTGGACAGGCGGGGCATGAGAAATCGCTCGTCAATGCTGTCCATCGGCCACTCTTCATCCGCCAGTTTCTCGCGGGTGACCAGTATCACGCGACAGCCGATGTCGTGCGCCGTTTCCAGGAAGCGCGTTCCCTTGTAGTAAGTTGCCAGGCAGAGGATCGTTACAGGGCGTTCAGCCATCGCTTTGCTCCTGAGGTGAATTTCCTATCGCGGATCAACGACAAAGGTGGGCACGGACGAACCGCCGCCGGCAGTCACATTCAGCAGCGGGTCCGTGGAGAGCCGGGTCAGGCAACCATCCACGTAGTCGCCGTAGAAGACGAACGGCGCGGTGTCCAGCATGCGATCGGAGATATGGAATTCGCCGCCGATCATGCTGGGATACGGCTCGGTGGGGATGGGGATGCGCTCCTGCACCACATGCGGCGACTGCATCGCCTTGGCGACCGCCTGCTCCCAGTTAGATTCGTTTACGTGCCAGCCGAGGACTATGCCGTGCCCGCCGTAATCATCATTCGGCTTCACCGTAAAACGCTCACGATGCTTGACGATGAACGGGACCAGGTCAACCTTCAGGCCGTGGAACGTAGTGTGCCGTTCCTCAACGCGCCGGGTCCAGGGGATATGGCTGCTGATCGCCTGCCGCTCGGCGGATGAGAAGAGGTGCGCGTTGCGCTCGTCGCTAAGCACAGCCAGACTGGTCTTTTTGTAGAGCAATTTGCAGTGAAAGGGATTAACCATACAGACGGCGCCGTCCAGCACGGCGCGTACAACGGGATGGTCCAGCCCGCCTTGTTCGACCAGCTCTGTGATCAGCACGCGCTTGTAGATCAAGTTGATGTGGTAGTCGCCATAGTACAGTCCGCCGTCCTTGTATTCTAATTGGCGTGGGTCGCAGATGACGCACTCCAGCCCTTGCGAGGCGAAATAATCCAGGAAGAGGCGGAACTCGCTGTAGGTGGGTACATCCTCCCAGTCAAGAATAGCCAGGCGAGGTATGTCGCGCTTGCCGGCCCATTGGCGGAACGAGTCCAGCAGCGCGTGCATGACCCGATAGCGGGTGGGCAGCGAGCGCATCTCGTAGTGATGCAGGAATTCGCGCGTGATAGGCAAGCCGTAGAATACCTCCGACAGGGCGTCGTTGTAGGCCGAAGCAGCCGGCACTTCGGCGTTGTACTCCGTGAAGGCCAGGCCGCCGGTGCTGCTCATGAAGAAGGCGTCCAATCGCGATAAGGGGGTGGGACTACTGAAGCCGGGGTTGTATTGTATGAGCTCCTCTTCCCAATCATAAAGGCTGAATTGCTCGCGGATGCCGGCGTCCGCGATTCCCGCCCGGTAGGCCTTGTCAAAGGCGCGCAGCAGGGGCCGGATGGCAAGCTGCAAGTAGCGGTACTGGGAGTAGGTCAGGAAGCGAGGGCGCAATACGGTACAGAGCGGTCGCTCGCCGAAGAACAGCCCCTGCCGGCGCAACTGGTCGTCCAGCTGTTCCTGCGTCTCCTGCGCCAGGGCCGGCGTCAATAGTTCGTGGTATGTATGGATGGCATCCTGGAGTCCCATTGCATCCTCACAGCGGATTGGCCGCGTTAGAAAAGGCTGTTCCAGCGCAGCTCGGATAGTTGTCCGGCCCCTTCCTTGGCCAGGCGAATAGCCATATCGGCCATGTGCTTCACCGCCCATTCAAAGTAATGCGGGGTGAGCGAATAGATGTCCATATCCGGAGCTGGGTTCATGAAATCAATCGCGTAAGGCACGCCGCCGCGCACGGCCCATTCCACCGTGTTCATGTCGTAGCCGAGTGCACGAACCAGGGCGAGCGACTCCGTAATGATCTGCTGGCGTAGCTGCGGCGAGAGATAGTCGTCCTCCACGTGGTATTTGCGCTCTTTCGGGTCGTACCGGATGGGCAACACCTCTTGCTGGCCGAGGCACATGCAGCGGATGTATTGCTCCCACTCGATGAACTCCTGCACGATCATGGTCAGCAGCCCGCTTTGATCGAAGTTGTGGATCAGCTCTCCCTTGCTGTGGCAGATGTAGACATCGCGCCAGCCGCCGCCATGCGCATCCTTCAACACACAGGGCAGGCCAACGTAATCGATCAAGCTGTCCCAATTGACAAAATCCAGGTTGCGCAGACTATCCGGGTGGATAATGCCGGGCACATATTCCTTGTTGGGCAGCACAACGGTCTTGGGGCTGGCGATGCCCAGCTTGGTAGCCAGCGACGCCTCGAAGTACTTGTCGTCCGCCGTCCACATGAATGGATTATTGACTACCTTGACTCCCTGCAGCACGGCGTTCTTCAAGTAGCTGCGATAGTAGGGCACCTCGTGGGAGATGCGGTCAATGATCACAGCATAGGGGACTGGCTCATCCATCATTGTGCCGCCGACCTTCACAAACTCGGCGACCACGCCCTCATCGCGCTTGTTCACTTCTTCAATAAAAGCCGGGGGGAACGACCATTCCCGGCCGACAAAAAGGCCTACTTTCAAGGTCATCGTTGTCCTACTCCTATGAAATCAGAGGTTCCACATTTTCCCGGAAACTGAATCCGATCGATCGCAAGTGCTCGCTGAAAAGTTTCCGGGAAAACTGATACGTTACTTGACAAAGCACTAATCGCTGCCGCCGATGTACAGGCGCAGCATTTGTTGCCAGTAAGGCCAGTCATGCGCCCAGCCGTCCCAGATGCGCAGGGCGTGCCAGATATCCTTCTGCCAGAGAATGCGCGAGAAGTGCTCATTGGCCCCTCGCAACGGGTCATCCCGGCCCGTTACCAGGATAATATCGACCGTGCGCAGCCATTCCAGCCGGCGGGGATCATTTTCGTTGCTGATGTAGGCCACCGGGTTGTGAAAGTACACTTCGCCGCCGCCGAAGCCGTCCGACCAGGCGCTGATATCGTAGACGCCGCTCAGCCCGATGGCCCGGTTCACCAACCCGGGATGGCGCAGAGCCAGATCAAGCGCATGGTAAGCGCCGAAGCTGGCCCCGACCGTGATCAGAAAGTGATTGCGGTTCTTCTGCCGCATGAGGGGCAGCACCTCACGCAACAGGTAGTTCTCGTAGGCGGTCTGACGCCGGGCGCGATCCTGGGGGTGTTTCCAGCGGGCGTACCAGCTTTCCTTGTCCACGCTGTCCACGCAGTAGACCTGTATCCAGCCGCGGCCGATATGCTCTCCCAGGGTGTGCATCATGCCGCGGTCTTCCCATTCATAGAAGCGCCCCATGGAAGTAGGGAAGATCAGCACCGTTGCCCCGGCATGGCCGAAAACGAGCAACTCCATGTCACGCCCCAGCGAAGGGCTATACCATCTGTGGTACTCACGGTTCATCCCCTAACTCACTACTCCTGCATTCCGGCCTGGCACAACAGCTTGCTTGAGAACGAGGGCTTGCCGGCGACGACCGTAATCATAGCCAGCCGTGGGTGATCGCGCAATCCTGCTTGACCGCCGCAACGTGCCTCCTTTATAATCAGCGCATGTTACCCGATCAAGTACCCCGGTAGGCTCGAGCACCTCCCCAACATCTTTTCTCCTTGATCGCCTCACCGCTAACGGCGTTTGCTCCCGTGCGGCTGCAGGCTGTCGTTGCTAATCCTTGACGTACAGCTACCGGAGAAAAGATGCTTACCATCACCAATCGGCTATTCGCCATTCTCAAACCTATACCGCTTGCCCGGCGCAGTGACGTTTCGCGCCGCGCGGCAATCCTCAGCTTCGGCGCGCGCTTTGCTGACGAGCTGCTCAGCGGCTTACCCGACGTGCTGATGCCCACCATCCGCGCCCAGCTCGGGTTGAGCCTCACCCAGATCAGTCTGCTTGGTCTGACCCTGAATTACGTAGCCACCGGCGTCGAGCTGGTCAACGGCCTGCTGATCGACATGTGGCAGCGTCGCTGGCTGATGGCCTGGGGCGCAGCCGGCATCGCGCTGGCCATCATCACCATGGGTCTGGCCCCCACCTTTATCGTGTTGCTGCTGGGCTACGCCATCTACGGGCTGGCCAGCGGGCCGTTGGCGCACACCGCCGACGTCGTGCTGATCGAAGCGTATCCGGATGCACCGGATCGCATTTATGCCCGCGCCACCCTGGTGGATACCCTGGGCGCTTTGCTGGCCCCGCTGCTGGTCAGCATAGCAATACTGGCCGGCGTGGAGTGGCGCATGCTCTTGCTGCTGGTGGGCGCTGCCGGCCTGGCCTATGCGGTGCTCATCGTACGCACTTCGTTCCCCGCTCCGGGAAGGGCCGAGGACCCGCAACAGCCCGGCTTTTGGAGCGACCTGCGGCTAAATATCAGGAGTGTGCTGGTCAGCCGACGCGCCTTGTCCTGGCTGCTCTTCCTCTTTTTCTTTGATCTATTTGAAGCTTCGGCGATTTTCCAGACCATCTGGCTGTATGAAGAGGTCGGCATGAGCCAGGCGCTGATCGGCGTCTACAAAGCGATGGAGTTGAGCGTGGGCGTGTTCAGCTTGCTTGTGCTGGATCGTTGGCTCAGTCGGGCCGGCTTCCGGCGGGTGCTGCTCGTCGCCTGCGCCGGGCTTTTGCTGCTTGTGCCGGCCTGGTTGCTTTTGCCGGGCGTCTGGACTCGCTTCCTGATCGCGATCCCGCTCAACTTCCTGCTGGCGGTTTTCTGGCCGATTGGGCGAGGACAGTCGTTGGCCAGCGTGCCGGGGAAGGCCGGCACCATCACCGCTGTCAGCTCACTCTTCGGCGCGATACCGTTGCCGTTGCTGTTCGGCCTGTTGGCGGAGGCGATCTCATTGACGACGGCGATGTTGTGGGTCAGCCTGGGCGCTTTGTTGCTGTTGATGCTGATCGTCCTAATGGCGCCGCTGACCACCGAGCAGAATCCCCAGGAATAACATGAAGGCGGCAGCCAGCAACCAGCCAAAGGGCAGCCGCGGCTGTTCGCTTGCCGGCTCCGGCGGAGTTGTTGCTGCCGGCGCATCTGCCGGAGCCGGCGCTGTGGGCGTGGCTGTCGGAGCAATCGCGGCCGGTCGCGGCAGCGCCGAGGCGGGCAGCCGATAAATGGCTCCCCGGTTCGGTCTTATCTGCGAGCCGAAGCGATTGGCATACACCTTGGTGAACTCAGCGCCAAAGAGAAAGATCTGCGCGGAGAAGTAGACCCATAGCAGGATCAGAACCAGCGAGCCGGCTGCACCATACGCGGATATCCGCGCAAACGTGGTGAAATAGAAACTCAGGCCCTTCACGGCGATCATGAAGAGGACCGCGGTTACCAGCGCCCCAATCCAGACATCGCGCCAACTCATGCTCACCCGGGGCAACACTTTGAACACCATGGCGAAGATGATGGTCAGCAGAGTGAAGGTAATCAGCGGATCCAACAGGTTAAAGATGCGGACCGTCTGCTGGACATGGTCGGCCAGAAAAGCGCCGACTGCATTCAGCAGGGTGTTGACCAGGAATGTGGCTATCAACAGCAGGCCCAGCAGGCCGATGAAACCAAAGGCGAGCGCCCGATCCTTGAGAATAACACGCGCCACATTGCGCTCCGGGTCAGGAGCGACATGCCAGACAATATCCAGCGAAAGCTGCAGCTGAGCCAACAAGTTGGAGCCGGCATACAGGATAATGCCCAGGTTCACCAGGGTTCCGACAAGCGTGCCGGACGGCTCGAGGAAGTAGGCCACAATGCCGGCAATCGCTTCGGCGGTCTGCGGGTCCAGATTCGCGGCGATCTGCTCCAGAAAGCGGGCCAGCACCTCCTCGGTGGTGAGCCAGTTGCGCAACAGCCGGCCGACAAGCAGTGTGATCAGGGCCAACAGCGGGGCCAGGGAAAAGATGCTGTAATAAGCGAGCGCAGCTGCCTGACGCGTGGCCCCATCCAGACTCCAGGCCTGAATGGAATCTCTGATGAGGTAAAAGAAATCTTTGGGTTTCATCTCGCCCTCTTGAGTGCGACGAAGATCCACTTGAGGTGACTCCATTATACCTGAGTGCCGGGGGAATGTGTGCCCGGCGGGTGGCTGCGCTACAATTCTGACTATGGCATCCGGTCCGCAGAGCAGGGAGAGACAGCCCAAGCAACTCCTGTCCAGCGCGGAATTCCTGCGCACCATGCCGGCGGCGCTGGTTCCCCGGCTGCCGGCCCATTTGCAGGGCATACATAGCCGGCAACCGTTTCGCTGGCTGGTCCAATTTCACTTTGGGGAACCCCGACTCCACTATGAGGTCTCGCCCGCCTGGCAACGCGCCGGTTGGGAGCTGGGCCTGCATTTCGAGGCCGAAGACAAGAACCTCAATCGCTACCTGTTGATTGGCTTCCGCCGGCATCTATTGGAAGTGAAGGATCGCCTCGGTGAGAGCGTGGAGGCGGAGATGTGGACCCGCGGCTGGGCAAAGGTCTACGATGTGTTGCCGCCTGGGCAATTGACCGCCGAATATCAGGGGCGAGCAGCCGAGCGCCTGAGCGAGATCATCGCTTGTCTGCAGCCGATATTCGCCGAGCTACGGGACGATGTGAAACGGATATACCGCTAAGAAAGCGCCCCTGTAGCTATCTTGGCCCCGGCGCTATATAGCCCATTACAGCCGGTCGCGCCGGGCGGCAGTATCATCAGGGTCAGCCGGAGAATCATTATGCAGATTGCCCCATTCTCGATTGAGGAGTTCTTTGCCAAGTACGAGTTCAGCGTACCTCATATTCTCTGCGCCTCCGATTGTGAATCAATGAGCGTCGGCGAACTGTTGGCGCTGGCGCAGGTCGACGCGTCGGGATTGAGCAATCTGCACCTGGGCTACACCGAGTCGCAGGGGCATCCGCACTTACGGGCCGCCATTGCCGGACAGTATCGGGGAGTCACGCCGGATGACGTGGTGGTGTTGGCCGCGCCGGAAGAGGGCATCTACATTGCCATGCAGACCTTACTGGAGCCGGGCGATGATGTGGTGGTTGTCTCACCGGCCTACGACTCGTTGCGCAACGTGGCGCTCCATATCTGCGGCGCGGAGCATGTCCATTATTGGCCGGTGAGGCCGGATGGCCCCTTGTGGACCCTTTCGCTGGATGAGCTGGAGACCAAACTAACGGCGGCGACGCGCCTGCTGATCGTGAACTTCCCACACAATCCGACCGGCTACCTGCCCGACCGGGCAACGTTTGAACACATCGTCGCCATGGCTGAGCGACACGGCATCTGGCTATTTTGCGACGAGATGTATCGCGGCCTGGAGTTGCGAGGCCGGCAGACGCTGCCGTCCGCTGCAGAACTCTACCAGCGCAGCATCGTGCTCGCCGGCCTCTCCAAGGTGCACGGACTGCCCGGACTGCGGGCCGGCTGGCTGGTGGTGCGCGACGAGGCGATGCGCGCCCGGCTGATCAACTGGAAACACTACACGAGTATCTGCGCTCCGGCTCCCAGCGAATTTCTGGCGACAGTCGCGTTGCGGGCACACGAAGCGCTGGTCGCCCGCAGCCGGGGGATTATCGAGCGCAACTTGGACGAGGCGGAGGGCTTCTTTTCCCGCCGGCCGGATCTGTTCACCTGGCGGCCTCCGTCGGCCGGCTCGGTCGCGCTGGTCGAATTACATCTGCCCTCTGCCACGGCGCATTGCGAGCAACTGATTGCTGATGCCGGGGTATTGATGCTGCCCGGCCCATACCTGGGGCACGACGATCGCCATATGCGCCTCGGTTTGGGACGCCTAAACTTTGCGCAAAATCTGGCGGTGTACGACAATTACCTCCATAGATGTGGCTATTAGGAGAGATCCCCGGAACCTGGCGCAGGTGTATGTCTCCGGTCTGATTGGTAGCGTGAATTCCGGAAATCTCGCTTCACACAGGGAAATACGACGCCGATGAGCACGACAGCGAACAACGAAGCGGTAAGCGTACTGGCCGGGCGAAGGCAATTCACCACAGCAGATGATCTCTCTGCCTGGCTTCATGAGCAGAGAGTGGACACCAGCGCCTGGGGAGTCGCCGGGGCCAAGAGCGTGCAGAATCTGTGGAACGAGGTGTGGCGCGGCGAAGCGCAGTTGTTCGCCGACCCGCCGCTCCGGCTGGTGCAAGTGGTGCGCGTGATTATCCGGCGCGACCGGCGCGTATTGATCGAAGCCAGCCAGACCTTCACCGACGGACGCAAGCGGGAACGCAACCGCCCGCCGTCGGAGAAGGTGATGCCTTCAGAGGAGCCGCTGGCTGCGGCCCGCCGTTGCCTGATGGAGGAAATGGGCATTGCGCCCGACTCCATTACCGTACATCGGGAGAGCTATCAGCAAGAACGATTGTTTGGCGAGTCCCAATCGTACCCCGGCCTGGATAGCTGCTATTTCTTCCACGTGGTGGAGGCGACGGTGCAGGGATTGCCGGACGGCCCCTTCAGCACACAAGAGCAGACGCCGGGGCCGGGTGAGCCGGTAAGCCGCCACGACTGGGAGTGGCGCGAGGAACCGACGATCATCGCTCCCCCGATTTAGTTCAGGGCCGTAATCTATTCAGGGTGCGCGGAAAAGCGATCGTCTGCCGGATGTGGTCCAGGCCGCATATCCAGGCCACGGTGCGCTCCAGGCCCAATCCGAAGCCGCTATGGGGGACGCTGCCGAAGCGGCGCAACTCGATGTACCAGGAGTAATGATCTTCAGGAAGCTGGTGCCGGCGGATTGCGTCCAGCAGGACCTGCGGATCGCTCATCCGTTCGCTGCCCCCGATAATCTCACCATATCCCTCCGGCGCGAGCAGGTCCACGCTCTTGCACACTTCCGGCCTGCCGGGCCAGGGCTCCATGTAGAACGCCTTCACCTGGGTCGGGAAGCCATAGACAAAGAGCGGCTTATCATACTGTTTGGTCAGCGCCGTCTCGTGTGGAGAGCCGAAATCACTGCCCCATTCCAGCGCCAGGCCCTTCTTCAGCTCCGGGTCGTCGGTGGTTTCGCGGATGGCGGCAATCTGGGCCACGGCATCATCATAGCTGATGCGCGGAAACGGTGGCCTGACTTTCTCCAGTGTGCTCGTTTCCCGCTCCAACAGCGCCAGTTCCGGCCCACACTTTTCCAGCGCTGTCTGCACCACGTAGCTGATGAAAGCTTCCTCAAGTTCCATCAATTGGTCCAGGTCACAGAAGGCCAATTCCGGCTCCACCATCCAGAACTCGGCCAGGTGCCGGCGGGTCTTCGACTGCTCTGCGCGGAATGTCGGACCGAAACAATAGACCTTGTTAAAGGCCATGATGGTGGCTTCGCTGTAAAGTTGGCCGGTCTGAGCCAGGTAAGCCGTATCGCCAAAGAAATCAACCTCGAACAGGGTGCTCGTCCCCTCGGCGGCGGACGGGGTAATGATCGGGGTATCGATATTGATAAAGCCGTTATTGTCCAGGTAGTCAATGATCGCCCGCTTGATGACGGCGCGGACGCGCATAATGGCCCACTGCCGGCTGGATCGCAGCCACAAATGGCGGTTATCCATCAGAAAGTCAGTGCCGTGATCTTTGGGGCCGATCGGATAGTCGGACACTTCCTGCAATACCTGGACGTCGCTGATGCCGACCTCGAAGCCCCCCGGCACGCCGGGCGCCCGATCATCCTGTCGCACCGCGCCGGTGACGATCACGGAGGATTCCTGGCCCAGGCTTTTTACCAGGTCAAACAGGCTGTCGCCGATCTCCGGCCGAAAGGCGACGCATTGCACGATGCCGGTGCCGTCTCGCAGGCGCAAAAAATGCAGCCGGCCCTTGCCGGTGGCGGCGTAGATCCAACCCTTCAGCCTGACCTGCTCTCCTACATAGCCTGCGATCTGATCAATAGTTATTTCGGTTGCCATACATATCCTCGGTGTTCACGCGCTCGGCTGCCGGTTAGCATTCGCCGGCCACCCAAGCCCGTATTCTAGCAATAAGGCAAAGCCTCTCCAACCGACGAACTCCGGCAGCCATCAGGCGCGCAACCGGCCATAAAAGAGGTAGCGCCGCAAATGAGGCCGGCGCAAATAAGCAATGTGGTCCGGCACACGCGCGGGGCGAAAGTTGAAATGGCGCAGTACGCTGTCCAGGTCGGCTACGTCAGGCACCGAGAAGCGATCGAGAAAGAAGCGGCTGACCGGCGGGTGCGGCCACCAGGATAGCGTCGCCATGGCGACCGGGCGCACAATTCGCAAATGAACCGGCAACATGGTGCGACGCTGGCCGGAGATCAGCAGCACCAGCCGGGCGATGTCCAGATAGCGGAATCGCTCTTCGCCGGCAATTTCCACGGTCTTGCCCTTCATCTCCTCCATGCCGGCGATAGAGACCAGGCAGCGACTCAGATCTTCCACCCAAAGCGGCTGCCAGGTAGAGCGCCCGTTGCCGGGCAGCCAGATAAACGGCCAGGTCCAGGCAGCCAGGCCGGCAATAACATTCAAAAAGCGATCTTCCCGGCCGAATAGGGTGGCGGCGCGCACGATGGTGTAGGGGATGCCGCTCTGGCGTAGGATGCGCTCCTGCTCGCCCTTCGCCCGCAGCAAAGGGTAGATGGAATTGGGGTCCGCGCCAAGCCGGCTGACCAGGATCAGGTGCGCTGTTTCGGCGCGGCGACATTCCTCAACCAGCCGTTCCGTTCCCTCCACATCCACGTGCTTCACGGCACGGATGCGCCCCCGGCTCTCCGCGCTGGCCAGGTGAATGACGGTTGTAGCGCCGGGCAACTCCTGACGCAGGTGAAGGGGGTCATTGATCCGGCCGCCGTAATGCCGGAATGATAGTTGCCGCCGATTCAGTGTTCTGACCAGCGACCTGCCAACGAACCCGCTGCCGCCGGTAATAAAGATCATTGGGCAAAGGCCGCCGGCCGCTTAACGACCCGCCATGGTAAGCGTCGCCACATAAGCGGTCAGCGACTCTTGCCACAGCGGCAGCCAGCCGTTAGTGTGCATCGATACAGCCGCTTCCATATCCGGCCGGGGAGCCAGCGATGGGAAGTAGTCCGAAGCCACCGGCAGCACCTCGGTCGACAGGCCGGCGGCAGCCACAATGGCCTGGGCCAGATCAAAGCGGCTCACCGGCGGACCGCTATTCACCAGGTGATACAGCCCTCGGGCATCCTCCAATAGCATCCGCTCCAGCCCTGCCGCCAGGTCAGTTACGGAGGTGGGCGATCCCACCTTGTCGGCCACCACATGCAGGCTGCGCCGGCTGCCGGCCAGTGAGAGAATCTTACTGACAAACTTCTTGTCCACCTCGCCGCCGAACAGCCACCCGCTGCGCACAATCAGATGCCGGGGTAAGGTCGCCACCGCCTGTTCGGCCAGGCATTTGCTCCAGCCATACTGGTTGATTGGCCGGGGGGCGTCCCTCTCATCATAAGGCGACTGCTTGCGACCATCGAAGACGGCGATGCTGCTGAGAAAGAGCATTCCGGCCCCAACCTGCGCGCAGGCAGCCACAATGTGTTCCGTGCCTAGCGTGTTCACCCGCCGGGCTTCATCCGGTTCGCGTTCACAGAGATCGACATCGGTGAGTGCCGCCAGGTGGATCACCCAGTCGGGTTTATGCGCCGCGACGGCCTCAAGTACTGCCCGGCGATCGGCGACATCCAGCTGTTCCCGACCGGCGGCAAACAACTCGTGCCCCTGCGCCAGCCGATGGCTGAGCACGCCGCCCAACATGCCGTGCGCGCCGGTTATGATAATACGCATCTATCTGCCTGCCTCAATCCTTTCGTAATACGCGCTGCGCCCAGCACTACTGCCGCGCAGCCAGACCGCTATTGTACCGTACCCAGGCAGGAGCCAAAACGCCGACCTGCCGGCTATCAGTAGCAGTGGCGCGGTCGGCGTCCCTCATTGGCTGCCCACTTACGCGCCGTTATAATCCGCCGGCAATGAACCAGCAAGCGAACACGCCGCTGCGCGTCTGCTATTTCGGGACTTACCGGGAGCAGTATGGGCGCAACCAAATTATGCAGGCCGGCTTGCGGGCGCAGGGTGTCGCCGTCTATGTGTGCCACGCGACGCTCTGGCAGGGGATCGCTGACCGGGTAGAACAGGCCGGCGGCGGCTGGCTCCGGCCAGGCTTCTGGCGGCGCGTTCTGAGTGCGTACGTCCAGCTCCTGCGCCGCCATCGGCGTATTCCGGCTTACGATGTCATGTTACTCGGCTATCCCGGCGT
>CAZIKT010000004.1:140856-161387 GCA_964539885.1 uncultured Ardenticatenaceae bacterium
TTCAGCCTCGTGCCGGCCGGAGCGGATGATCGGCTTTTCTTTCCGCAGCCCGATCTGCAGCCGCCGGCTGACTGCTTCCGGGTGCTTTACGTGGGCACATTCATCCCTAACCACGATGCGCCGGCGATGGTGCGGGCGGCGACGCTACTGCAAGACCTGGACACGCTTCGCTTCGATTTCTACGGCGAGGGGCCGGAGCTGGATTTGTGCCGGCATATCGCCGAGGAGGCCGAGCTGAAGAATGTCTACTTCCACGGCTGGATTGAAAAGGAGCAGCTGCCGCTAGAATTGGCGCAGGCGCATCTCTGCCTGGGCGCTTTCGGGCACACGCCCCAATCCTGTATGACGGTGCAGAACAAGATCTGGGAGGCGGCAGCGATGGCCCGGCCCATCCTCTCCGGCGATTCGCCGACTGTGCGGGAGGCCTTCCGGCACGGCGAAGAGATTTATCTGACGCCGCGCGGCGACCCGGCTGCGCTGGCGGAGGCGATCCGGCTGCTGGCCGGCGATCCGGCATTGTGCGAGCGACTGGCCGCCGGCGCTTACCGTCGTTTCCAGCAGGGGCACAGCGTGGCCGCGCTGGGCGCGTTGGCCCGGGATATCTTGCTGGATGTACGAGACGGCGCGACCATACGCACAGACGCCGGCGGCCGCGAGCGATGAAGATCGCCTTTGTACTGACCCAGAGCCTTGACAGCCCCAGCGGCCTGGGCCGGTTCGGCCCACTGGCGCGAGAACTGACGAAGATCGGCCACGATGTGACTGTGCTCGCCCTGCACTATGACTGGGCAAGTCTGGCCCGGAAGCGATTTGTCGACCAGGGCGTGCGCGTCGTCTACGTCGGGCAAATGCACGTCCGCAAGGAAGGTCCGCGTAAGGGTTACTTCAGTCCGGGCCGGCTGCTGCTGGTAGGGCTGCAATCGACGCTGCGCCTCTCCAGAACATTGGCCGGTTGCAATGCAGAGATCATCCAGGTCTGCAAGCCGCAGCCATTCAACACTTTGGCGGCGCGGTTGGCGCGGCGAGGCCGGCCCATTTACTATGATTGCGACGATTACGAGGCGGCGAGCAACCGCTTCGGCGGCGCGTGGCAGCAACGTATTGTGCGCTACTTTGAGGACAGTGTGGTCTCCCACGCCCAGGCGCTCACCGCGAACACCCACTTCACCGTGCAGCGTTATGCGCAGTTGGGCTTCCCGGCGGAACGTATCGTCTACGTGCCCAACGGCGTGGAGCGACAGCGCTTCGCCCAGGCCACAGATCCAGCCAAGTTGCGCCGGCAATGGGGGCTGCCGGCGGACGCGCCGGTCATCCTCTACATCGGCAGCCTGAGTATGCCCAGCCACCCGGTTGACCTGTTGCTGCAGGCGTTTCGGCAGGTAACGCGGGCGGTCCCGGCGGCGCGATTGCTGCTGGTAGGCGGCGGGGAGGATTATGACCGGCTACAGCAGATGGCAGGCGAACTGGGGGTGGCCGAGAAGACCGTCTTCACCGGGCGAGTAGCGGCCGATGAAGCGCCTGCCTACCTGGCGCTGGCGACCCTGACCGTCGACCCGGTGCACGATGACCCGGCTGCCCGGGCACGCTCGCCGCTGAAAGTGGTGGAGAGTATCGTGGCGGGCGCGCCGGTGGTCACCGGCGATGTCGGCGACCGGCGGGCGATGCTGGAGGATGGCGCGCTGGGCTGCGTCGTCCAGCCGGGGGATGCGCCGGCGCTGGCCGAGGCCCTGACCGAACTTCTGCTCGATCCCGAACGTCGCCTGCAGATAGCGGAGGCAGCGCTGGCCGGCCGGGAGAAGTGGTATTGGGATAAGCTGGTGCAGCGCTTCGTTGCCGTGTATGAACGAGGGCCGGATGCACTTCGCTAGCCTTTATCGCTGGCTGACAGCAACAGAGTATTGGGGGCTGCCGCTAGCGTTTGACCAACCGGTGCTGGATATCGGGGCGGACGACGGGCGCTTCTTGCAGCAAATCACGGCCCCCTTGAAGATAGGCATGGATGTGACCGCTCGTCCTGCCGAACTACCCTTCCCCTGGGTGTCGGCCGACGGGCGGCGGTTGCCGTTCGCGGACGGCAGCTTTGGGCACGTGTTCGCCTTTGACGTGATTGAGCATGTGGTCGAGGATGCGCGTCTGCTGCGGGAAGCGGTGCGTGTGCTCCAGCCGGGGGGAACGGTGTGGCTCAGCACGCCGGCGCACCGCTTCTACATGTTTCCCGGCGGGTACGTGCAGCGGCGCTTTGAGCGTAGCATCGGTCATGTGCGCCGCGGCTATTCAGAGGCAATGCTGGTCGAGAGGACTCCGGAAGGCTGCCGGCTGGATATCGTCTGGTGGAATGAGCCTGCCTTCCGCAGTAGCTATGTCGTGCTTTACGCCTTGAAGCGAATGTCGGCCGGGCTGCCCAACCGGCTCATGCCCGGCTTGGTGCGCTTCGATGCCCGGCATACGTCGGGGGAGGCCGGGCACCTGTTCGCCCGAATTCGGAAGCCGGATGGAGCCTGATCTAGGCCTGCGACAGGGGTTGCTGCGCGCCGGCTGGCGTCCGCTGCTCAACTGGGTGGTGATATTGGCCGGTATGCTCCTCTACAACGGGCTGACGGCGGTGGCGCTCATTGTCGTTGCCCGTCGCGTGCCGCCCGGCGATTATGGCCAGTACGTCGCCTCTTACGCATTGGTCAGTTTTCTGGTGATCATCCCCGGCTTCGGCATGGACGCCTGGCTGCTAACCAGGCCGCAACAGGAGCGGAAGGCCACACTGGCTCTGTGGTGGAGCGCGATGCGGGCCCGCTTCCCGTTGCTGGCGATCTGGCTGCCGGCGATGCTGTTGCTCACCCTGCTGCTCCCGCGCGAGACCTATCCGGTAGCGCTGATGCTGCCGACGATCATCGCCCTGACGTTGGACAGCGTCAGCCTGCTTTGCTTCGCCTCTATGCGTACCGATCAGCGGCACTGGCAGGTGACCCTGTTGCAGAGCGCTTCCGCGTTGGCGCTGTTAGGCCTGGCGCTGCTGTTGCCGGTGGATGAGCAATATCTGCTGGCGTTCGCCGTCGGGCGCGCCCTGCTCTCGGCCGTCATCGCTGGGCTGGCGGTGGTCGCGCTGGCTTATCCTTTTCAACTGGCAGGGGCCGCGATTCGCCCGGCGCGCGATGTGTTACGAGATTCGCGGACGTTCATGGTGGCGGAACTGTCCAGCGCCGTTTACGTGCGCGCCGACGTGACCATCGTCTCCCTGGCCCGTGGGTCGTCAGCCGCCGGCATCTATGGGCCGGCGGTCAGCCTGTTGCAGCTCGCTTTTCTGCCTTTGCGAGCGCTCTTCTTCTTCGTGGTGCCGGTGCTCTCGAGCGCTTACCAGGGACTGCGCCGAAAGCAATTCGTGCAGTATGGCTTTGCCCAGGGGGTCGCGCAGGGGTTATGCGGGTTGGCGCTCTCGCTTGCGCTCTTCTTCCTGGCCCCGCAGATTATTCGGCTGGTCTACGGAGAGGCCTATGCCGCGTCGGCTGTGATTCTGCGCATCCTGAGCCCCATTCCGCTGCTGCGCGCCGGCAATTTCGGCCTGGCTGCCATGCTAACCTCCAGCAATCGGCAGCACACGCGCAGCCGGGTGCAGGTGGCTGCCGCGGCATTCAATGTGGCGGCCAACCTGCTGGTGGTGCGCCCGCTTGGTTTGCCGGGGGTCGCTACGATATACGTTTTGAGTGAATTGCTGCTCCTTCTGGGGTATGCTTACCTGACGATGGGCGCCTATCGCACGCTCCGGCTACAGGGCGTCTGACCAATGCAAAAGCAAGAGCTTATTCTCCTCACCGGCTTGCCGCGCTCCGGCTCCACCTGGGCGGCACAGGCGCTCAGCCGTGCTGCCGGCGCTCGCCTGGTGCACGAGCCGTTCAACTGGCGCGCCCACCCGGAGCTGATCGAGTTTCATATGCGCTATCTGCCGGCCGGCAGCTACGAACCGAAGTTGTTGCACACTATCAATGCGGCGCTGAAGGGGCGCTTCCCGTTCAGCCGGCGGGTGGAGCGGGTGTTGATCAAGGATGTGCATGTTTGCCTGGCCCTGACCTATATCACGGAGCATTTCCAGCCGCATGTACTGATCCTGGTGCGTCATCCCTGCGGCATGGCGCAGAGCTGGCAGCGGCTGGGGCTGGAGGTGGACTTCCGGCTGGACCTGCTGCTGGCCCAGGAGGCGCTGCGTGACGACTGGCTGGCCCCGTTCCTGGAACATTTGCGCCGGCGGGACGATTACTTCTACTCGCTGGGCGCTTATTGGGGTGCGAGTCACTACTTGCTGCAACAGATGGCGATTGATCAGCCGGCCTGGCATTGGGCGACGCACGAATGGTTTTGCGCGGATCCGCCGGCTCATTTCCAGCAAACACTCGCTCGCATGGGCTTCACCGTAGGTCGCGCCGGGCAAGCCGGGCTGGCGCAATTCCTGCTGGCGCATGACCGGAGCCAACAGGCCGGCGAAGGCGAGCACTCCGTCGCCCGGCAAACAGCGCTGGAGCCGGACAAGTGGCGGCGCGAGCTGTCCGCCGAGCAAATCACCGCCGTGCTCGCCGGGGCCGCGCCCTTCGGGATGCTGGAGCGCTTTTCGGGTGACTGGGCAGGATAGAGGCCGGGGATGCGCATCCTGCTGACCAACCTGCATTCGGCGCTGAATCTCGGCGATGACGCCATTATGGCGAACACGTTGGCCGGGCTTGAACGCCTCTATCCTGGCGCGCGCATCATTGTCGCAGCCAATGACCCTCAGAGTTGGCGTAAGTACGGTCAAGTGGAGGTCGTGGGATCGCTGTGCACCTGGGTGGCCGACTGCCGAATGGGGTTGTGGCGACGGGGAATCCTGCGCATGGTCCTGTACGCGCTGCTGCTCCTGATAGTGTCCGTTCTCTACCGGCTATGGCGCGTGCGTCTACATCTCCGCAATGTGGAACGGCGCAGGCTATTGAACGCTTATTATGATGCCGACCTGGTGCTAAGTTGCGGCGGTGGAAATTTCTACGCGCACCACTCCCCAAGCCCCGGCTTTCTCTGGGCGCTGGCGGCTATCGCCCTGCCGCTAGGGATGGGCAAGCCGGTAGTGATGCTGCCCCAATCCGTCGGCCCCATTGAGGGACGTGGGCAGCGGGCCTTTGCCCGGCAGGTCTTTCGCCAGGTATCTCTGATCATGGCGCGCGAGGAGCGGTCGCGGCAGTTCCTGCAGGACGTGCTGGAAGTTGACGGTGAAATAACAGTCTTGCCCGACCTGGCATTTGCTCGACCTGCGGCGATGGACGAGAACGCACATCCAAGCCGGCCTCTCCAGATTGGGGTAACGATCATAGATCGCGGCGCTCAGACGGGCGGCGCTGTCAACCAGGCCGGTTATGAGCAAAGCCTGGCAACCACGCTGGAGAGAGCGCACCGCCGGCACAATGCCGACATACACCTCTTCGTGCAATGCCATGGTCCCAGCCCCGACCAGGATGACCGCCCGGTCACGCAACGGCTAATGGACGAGCTGAGCCGGCGCAATGTCAGCGCTCGGCTGCACACCGACTTTGGCGATGCCGCTGTGCTACGGCCGGCGTTGGCGCAGATGGACCTGATCATCGCCTCGCGGATGCACACCGGCATCTTCGCGCTCAGCAGCGGTGTGCCGGTGGTGATGATCGCTTACCAGCCGAAGGCCGTAGGTGTGATGGCCTCGTTCGGACTGGACGACTATTGCCTGGACATTGCAGCCCTCAGCGAAGAATCGCTGACAGCAGTAGTTAGCCGGGCGCTGGCGGAGCGGCAGACACTTGCGGAGCACATTGCGGCGACGTATTCGGCGCTGCAGCCGCACCTACAGCGCTGGGAGCAACTGCTGGCGGGGGAAGCATGGCGAAATTAAGGGTGCTGCAGTTGATCAGCGGCATCGCCATCGGCGCTGAGTCCGGCGGGGCGGAGCTGCACGCCATCCGCATCGCTGAACATCTCGACCCGGTCGGCTACGAAAGCGCTTTATTCAGCGTCTGGCGGCATAACTCAGAGCCGGAGGTAGACTGGGGCCGGCGCTTGCAGGAAATGAACTTGCCGGTGTACGGGATGTTGCCGGCGAACAGTGGACTGCGGCAGGCTGCACAGGCCCTGTATCTCACAACAAAGCAATGGCGACCGCACATCATTCACAGCCATTCAGAGCGTACCGACACCCTGAATCTACTGAACAGGCGGCTGCGCGCAAGTGATGCCCGCGCCGTCCGCACCGTGCACATTGATGATAGATGGCGCACTCGCCCCTACATCGCGCCCTTGATGGAGAGCCTGTTGCTGCCCAGGCTGCTGGACTTTCAGGTGGCGGTTTCCAGGGACATCCACGATCGTCTGCTGACGCAGGACAAATCAAGTCGTAAGACAGCTCTCTGCTACAACGGCATTGATGAAAGAGCCTTTGCGCCGGAGTTTGCCGAGAGTCAGCATCTGCTGGAGCCGCTGCCGGGAGAGCCTCCTTATATCGGCATTGTCGGTCGCCTGACCCACCAGAAAGGGCATGACCTGCTCCTCGACGCACTGCGACCGGTGCTCGCCGAACGACCAGGTAGTCTTCTCGTCATCGGCGACGGCCCGCAGGAAGGTGACTTACGCGCGCAGGCGCTGCGTCTGGGTCTGGGCGAGAAGGTCTACTTTCTGGGCGCTCGGCCCGATGTGTGGGCGGTGTTACGGCATCTGTCTCTGTTCGTGCTCCCCTCTCGTTGGGAAGGCTTCCCCACAGTCATACTGGAGGCAATGGCACAGCGCGTGCCGGTGATTGCCTCAGATGTCTCCGGCAGCCGGGAGTTGGTGCAGGACGGCGTGACCGGTCTGCTCGTTCCTGTTGAAGATGTGGGAGCGCTCACTGCCGCCATCACCCGTCTGTCCCAGGATCCGCAGTTGGCCGAACAGATGGCGGAACGCGCATTTCTTCACGCTTCGTCGTACACCATTCAGAATATGGTTCGCTGCTATGCGACGATTTACGAGCGTCTTTGCCCACCCCCACCCAACTGACAAAAAGAGAGGGCGAGGATTGATTACCCTCGCCCTCTCATCCGGCCGGACCTAAGCCCGGCCTTCAAGGATTAAGTTGGACTACGGGGTGGCTACGGCGTTCACGTCTTCGCCGGCGCCCGGATGCTGAGTACGGTTGATGGCGATGAACTCAGCCGTGGGGTTGCTCGAGTGCGCGGATACGATGATGCCCGCGCCGAAGGAGCCGTCCGTGTAGTAACCGAAGGCGCCTGGAACCATACCCGGGGAACCGAGGACACCCGCCAGGGAGGCATTGGTGTTACCCTTGGAGTTTGCCGGAATGGTCAGGGTGTGGGTGCCGACCAGGACGCCGTTCTTGTCATAGTACTCGGCGTCTACCATGATGGAGGAATTCTCCAGGTTCTGGATGGCGATGAAGGAACGCTGCAGGCCGCCGTTGTTGTTCGGGTCGTTAAACTGGGCATCGTTGGCCCAACGAGCGAACGGAATGGCCAACTCAGAAGCGCCGTTCGGCTCACCCAGGAAGGCGGTGAAGAAGTCCTGCGTGCCCGGCGTACCCGCGTTCAGCGAGTTCTGCGCCTTGCCGATAACCACGATGGGCGCGCCGGTGCTGGAGATGACCGCCGAGCCGGAGAAGTTGCTCATGTTGGTGCCGTCGCTGGGGTCGCAGGTACGAATGGAACGCTTCTCGCCGGCGCCGATTGTGTATGGGCCGTCCGTCGCAAACGCAGCGCCGTTCGTGTCATAATACTGCACCGTGACATTGTTGGCGGCCTGGCTCTGGCTGGTGTTGCTCACCGCGTAGAAGGTGTCCAGGCCGAAGCGCTCGCACAGGCCGGTGGACATGTAAATGGTATTGGCAGCCAGGGAGAGGGGCAGGCCTTCGAAGTCAGCGGCAATGTTGCTGTTGGTGTAGTACTCGCTGGCCGCAGCCACGACGTTCGCAGCGCCGCCGGCGACCTTCTCAGCCGTGATCAGGGCAGAACCGTTGAAGACGGTGGTGCTGCCGGGCAGGCCGGTGTCAGCCGGATTGTCCATCTCAACGAACTTGCTCGAGTTTGCGGTGATCGTGTGAGTCTCACTGACCGGCGGTGAACCGGGGTTGTCCGCGTCGTACAGCAGGACTGTAGCCTCGATGTCCTCATTCTCCGTGTTCTGGATGGAGAAGACGGTCGTGCGGTCAAACCGGTTCAAGAGCACGGTGGCGATCAAGTAGGTGCTGTCCGCGGCGGAAGCGTCAAAGCCATTGTACAGCAAACGCATCCGGAAGCCGGGGTCATTGGAGAATTGCACAACCGTGGAAACCAGCGGCTCGTTAGAGGAGATGACCGCGTTACCCTGGAAGCCGGCCGGCACAGCGGCGACATTGCCGATATAGAAGGAACGGCCGGCGCCGGGGGCCAGTGTGCCACCGTTTAAGGGGTCAAAGCTGATGGGCGTCGAGCTGCCCTCGGCATAGAAATTCACGCCCAGGGTGGCCGGGTTTGAGCCCACGTTCTGATAGGTCACAGCCACCACCCAGTTGGCGGTACGGGCTGAGGCCTCTGCACTGCGGGCATTCGCCATTACGAAGGCGAACACCAGCACTACCATAACCAACAAGAGACCAAACTTTCTCATATTCGTCATTTCGACTTCTCCTTAGTATAGTATGAAACAGTCCAACACAAGCAATCGTTCCCGTTTTCTATCCGTATAATAGCGGGCGCGAATGGGTAACACAATAATCCGTTCGCAGTATCATCGTATTATTCTTGGCACGGTTTACATTGCGTAGTTTGATCGTTCGGCAGGCTTTCTCTCGAGGTAGCTGGGTCAAGTAACCCAAATGGGTTATTCTGCAGACCGGGGCTAAGTGACCGTTGAGGACCTGCCGGACCCACACTTACCGCCGGCCGGTTTCGAGCTCCGGGGAGTCATACAGCAGCAATTTTCTGTGAGTAGTGAGGTTGTATTATGCGGAAACGAAACATCCTGCTGACCTGTGTTATCGCGTTGCTCATCCTGGGTATGCTAGCAGCTTGCAGCAACACGACGGAGCAGGATCGGGACGAAGATCAGGGCGAAGCGCTGCCTACTGGAGCGCCGATCGCTATCACACCTGAAGATGACGAGGCAGTAATCGTCGGCCGGGTGATTTCCACGGCTGACGGCGGCAGATCACCGTTGGCGGAGACGACAGTCTGGTTAGGAACCGTGCACTACAATGAAGACCGGTCTGAAGGCGCTTATTTCATAGACGGCAGCGCCAGCCCGAGCACATTCACAGATGCGGATGGGGCGTTCGTGTTTCGCGATCTTGAAGCGCGCGAATATGTAATCGTGGTCGGCGATCTGAATGGACTCAATTCGGTCCTGCAAAACGACGACGGCAGCGCTCGCATTTACACGCCGGCGTTGGGCGAGGTACTGGATGTGGAGACACTGGAAGTAGAACTCAGCCTGTTGCCAATCGTCACGCCCCTGCCGGTTGTACCGTATCCAGAACCAGGCCAACCCCCGGTAGACTCGCCGGCCTACCCATAATCGCGCCTCGTGATTTTTGCCTCTATAGCGAAAGAGGCATACAATGCGGTGCAGGGCATTGCAGCGTGCAATGCTGTTTTTTTGCCAGTTAAGAACACCTCCTTGCAGGCCGACAGAATAGCTTCATCGTGCCGGCGCCGTCCTCAGCGTGGTCTGCGTGTTTCGGCGACCTGGGCCATCGCGCGCGAGGCCGGCTTCATGTCGCGGCAAGACCGCCGGACCGGCCCAGGCAAGTGAGGAGTGGAGAGAGAAACCGTGGAAGGAAATGGAAAGGGAGCCACTACTTTGATTCCCCCTTACGGGGACCGGCTGGTCGACTTAATGACGCCGGCGGAAGAGAGAGCAGCGCTAATGGCGTACGCCAACAATCTGCCGTCCATCCGCCTGTCCCAAAGGGCCATGTGCGACCTGGAGCTGCTGGCGACCGGCGCCTTTTCCCCGCTCGATCGCTTTATGGGCAGCGCCGATTACGAGCGTGTGCTGGCCGAAATGCGCCTGGCAGATGGGCGTTTGTTCCCCATTCCGGTTCCCCTGCCGATCACCGGAGAGGAGAAGCTGCATCTGGACAGCGAGATCGCGCTGCGGGACGCGCGGAATGAATTACTGGCGATCATGCAGGTGGATGAGGTCTACCGCTGGGACCTGACAGAGACCGCACAACGGGTTTTCGGCACATTAGATACGCGGCACCCGCTGGTATCCGAAATGCATCGCTGGGGTCCCTACAATGTTTCCGGCCCCATGCGCGTGCTGCAACTGCCTCGGGCCCATGACTTTCGCACATTGCGCCTGACGCCCCGCGAGACGCGAACTAGGCTGGCAGCGTTCGGCCATTCGAACGTAGTCGCCTTCCAGACACGCAACCCGCTTCATCGGGTGCACGAGGAGCTGACCAAGCGGGCCACCCAGGAAGTGGACGGCGTATTGCTCCTGCACCCGGTGGTGGGACTCACCAGACCGGGTGATGTGGACCACTTTACCCGAGTGCGCACCTATAAGGCGTTGGCGAATCGCTACTATGACCCGGATCGTATCCTACTCTCGCTCTTGCCTCTGGCAATGCGCATGGCCGGCCCGCGCGAGGCGGTGTGGCACGCGCTTATCCGTCGCAACTATGGCGCCAATCACCTGATTGTTGGCCGCGATCATGCCGGCCCGGGCAACGATTCGCAGGGCAAACCTTTCTATGGACCCTATGACGCCCAGGATCTGGTCGAGCAATACAGCGATGAGATCGGCGTCAAGATGGTCCCATTCCGCATGTTGGTCTACCTCCCGGATGAGAACCGATATGAGGAAGAGAACAAGGTTCCTTCTGAAACGCGCACCGCTTCCATTTCGGGTACGCAGGTGCGCGAGGAGTACCTGCAAAACGGCCGGCAGCTTCCCGAATGGTTCACGCGACCGGAAGTGGCCGAAATCCTGGCCGAATCGCACCCGCCCAGATACCGGCAGGGCGCCTGCATCTGGTTCACCGGCCTGGCGGCCTCCGGCAAATCCTCGACGGCTGCTATTCTGACCATGCTCTTGCAAGAGTATGGCCGGCAGGTGACGCTGCTGGACGGCGATGTCGTGCGCGCCCACTTCTCCGGCGAATTGGGGTTCAGCAAGGAAGACCGTGATACCAACGTGCTACGCATGGGTTACGTGGCCTCGGAGATAGTGCGCCACGGGGGCATCGCCATTTGCGCGGCCGTCAGCCCCTATCGCGCGACACGAAACGAAGTCCGCAATATGCTTGGCCCGGACAACTACGTCGAAGTGTTCGTCGATACGCCCCTGGAAGTGTGCGAGCAGCGCGATACCAAGGGGCTTTACGCCCGAGCGCGCCGGGGTGAGATTGTCGGCTTCACCGGCATTGACGATCCGTATGAACCGCCGCGCAACCCGGAGATCCGGCTGGACGGCGTCCTGGAGGACCCAGAGAATAATGCCCGGCGGATCCTGCAACTGCTGATGGATCGCGGTTTCGTGCGCTCCGAGCCGTTGCCCGAGAATTCCCCGGAGCCTGTGCAAGAAGCCATACCGTAGCCGCCCGCGGCTACACCAGTATTAAGGAAGAATTCAATGTTGAAACGTCTACTCGGTCGCAAGCCAAAAGAGCCGAAGGTGTTTGTGATTGGCCTGGATTGCGCCCCGCCGGAGCTGATCTTTGAGCAATGGCGAGACGAGCTGCCCAATCTGAAGCGGTTGATGGATGGCGGCGCATACGCCAGATTCCGTAGCTGTACCCCGGCGATCACCGTGCCTGCCTGGAGCAGCATGACCAGCAGCAAAGACCCCGGCGTCCTCGGCTTTTACGGTTTCCGCAACCGCAAGGATCACTCCTACAGCAATCTATTTATCGCCACCGGCCTAGCGGTGAAGGAGAAGCGTGTCTGGGAGATCCTGGGCGAGGCCGGCAAGCAATGTATTGTGGTCGGCGTGCCGCAGACTTACCCGGTGAAGCCGATCAACGGTCAGTTGATCTCCAGCTTTCTGACGCCAAGCACCACCAGTCCCAGCGTACAATGGACGCACCCAATTGGTTTGCGCGCGGAAATCGAGGCGCTGTTGGCCCCAGACGTCTATGATGTTGATGTTCCTCAATTCCGCACGGACGACAAGACGTTTCTGCTCAAGCAGATCAACGACATGACCGCCAAGCGTTTCAGGGTCATGCGCTACTTGATGGACAATAAGCCCTGGGACTTCTTCATGTTCGTGGAGATGGGCGTGGACCGTATCCACCACGGCCTGTGGGCGCATCACGATCCCACCCATCCCAAGCATGACCCGGCCAGCCCTTTCAAACACAGCATCCGCGACTATTACCGCTACCTCGATGGGGAGATCGGCACCCTGCTAGAGCGCATCCCGGAAGGCACGCACGTCATTGTCGTCTCCGACCATGGGGTGAAGAAGATGGACGGCGGCATCTGTATCAATGAGTGGCTGCGCCGAGAGGGGTACCTGGCCCTGAAGCAAGAGCCGCCGGCCGGCACGCTGACCTCATTAGAAAAGCTGGAGGTCGATTGGGACAAGACCTCCGTCTGGGGAGATGGCGGCTATTATGCACGCATCTTCCTGAACGTCCAGGGGCGTGAACCGCAGGGGATTATCCCGGCCGACGAGTATGACTCCTTTCGGGACAAAGTGATTGCCGACATCAAGGCGATACCAGCCCCAGATGGGAAACCTCTGGGTACGGTGGTCTTCAAGCCGGAGGAGATCTACCACGAAGTGCGCGGCGTGGCCCCGGACCTCATTGTTTACCTGGGCAACTTGGATTGGCGCTCAGTGGGCAGCCTCGGGCATGGCGGTATCTACACGTTTGAGAACGATACCGGCCCGGACGACGCCAATCATGCCGAGGTCGGCATCTATATCTACACCCCGCCGGAAGCCAACCTGGGCGGGAAGGAGCTGCCGGAAGCGCAATTGATGGACTTTGCGCCCACCGTGCTCAATCTGTTCGGGTTGCCGGCTCCGGCCGACATGCAAGGAAGAATCATTCAGCATTAGGAAGTATGAACATGAACAACAATCATCGTAACCACTATCCCGGCTTTGTCGTCTGGATGACCGGTCTATCCGGCGCGGGCAAGACCACCATTGCGCATATCGTGGTGGATGAGTTGCAGGCGCGCGGCGTGCCGGTGGAACGCCTGGACGGCGACGTTGTGCGCGAGAGCCTGACCCGGGATCTGGGCTTCTCCAAGGAAGACCGCGACAAGAATATCGAACGCGTTGCCTTTGTCGCCAAATTGCTCTCTCGCAACGGGGTGGGCTGCGTATGCTCTTTTATCTCGCCCTATCAGGCAGTGCGCGACATGGTGCGTGAGAATACGACCAATTTCCTGGAAGTGTTCGTAGACGCGCCGCTGGAAGTCGTGATCGAACGCGATGTAAAGGGCCTTTATCTGAAAGCAATGGCCGGCGAGATTCCCAATTTCACCGGCATTTCCGATCCATTTGAAGCGCCGGTCCAGCCCGATATTCATCTGCGCACCGACCGGCTGACGCCGGAGGAGAGCGCGCAGCAGATCCTGACCTACCTGGAGCAGGCTTCGCTGATACCTCCCCGCTGATCTCGTTCAGGGCCATTTTGAATCCGGCGGCTGCGCGATGAGCCCTGCACTGAAGCTATACGAACCGATCAACACGCTGAAGCCGGTGGCGGAGAACATCTGGATCGTGGATGGGCCGGTCATCCATATGCAGATGTACAGGCTGCAGGTGCCGTTTACGACGCGCATGACGGTAGTCCGGCTGGACAACGAGGATCTCTTCCTGCACTCGCCGACCAAACTGCATCCGGCGTTGCAGGAGGAGATCGAAGCGCTGGGGACCATCAAGCACCTGGTGTCGCCTAACAAGATCCATTATGCCCATGTGCTCACCTGGGGAGAGGCCTACCCGGATGCAATTAAGTGGGCGTCGCCGGGCGTGCGCGAGCGAGCGAAAAGCGTGGGCCTTGAAGTGCGCTTCGACCGGGAGCTGGCAGAGGAGCCTAATCCGCCCTGGGCGACAGAGATCGATCAGCTGGTCTTCCAGGGAAGTCGCTTCATGGAGGAGTATGTCTTCTTCCATAAGGCCTCGCGCACATTGATCCTGACGGATCTGATCGAGAATTTCGAGGCGGAACGGGTCAGTCGCGGCTGGCGTCTGTTGGTTCGTTTAGCCGGCAGCATGCACCCGGACGGCAAAGCGCCGCTTGATTTGCGGATGACTTTTCGTGGACGGGAGAAACAGGCGCAGGTCGCCGTCCGGCAGATGCTGGCCTGGCAGCCGGAACGCGTCTTGCTCGCTCATGGGCGCTGGTATCCGGCGAATGGGGTAGCCGAGTTGAGACGCGCCTTTCGTTGGGTCGGCCCCCTCGACAGTGCGTGATCATTTCCTGCGTCGGCGGGCATCCTACAATTGCCTACAGACCAGGCGGCAGCTTTGGCGACACCGTCTTGTCACCATTTCGCCCCCGTGTTACACTTCCATTGTCGCATGCAGTTGGTGCGGATCAGCGCTGCAATCACGGTCTGCGCCGGCCTGAATCAAGATGAAGGCCGGCTTAGAAAGCCGGGTGGTGACTGTCGTTTCGCCGCAAAAACCTCATACTTGGCCGCATAGATAGCTCTAATTCCACGTGTCTGCAAGGTGAGTAGGCAATGCCGGATCGCTTGAAACTCGAAGAAGGTTGGTCAACGCTCTTTCTCGTCTGGGCGCTGGTGATGACAGCGGCGACCGCCATTGTCGCTGCCGAGTTAATGAGCGGGTTGGAGGTCCTGCTGGTGGTCGGCTCAGTGGCCGTGTTAGCCGGCCTGGCGCTGGCAAAGAGCACTTTCCCCAGCCGCACCGCGCACATCTTCTCACTCGTCTATGGCTTCGCGCTGATTGCGTTCCTGATCGGAGGCACGCTGCCCGCCGACATGAGCTGGCGGGAGCGGGTACTGGACCTGATCTTCAGACAATTCCAGTGGCTGAACAAGGCGATTGGCGGCGGCACCAGCCGGGACGGCCTTATCTTCATCCTGCAGACATCCGGCATCTTTTGGCTGCTCGGCTATACGGCCGCCTGGTACACCTTCCGCAAGCCGCGGGTGTGGGCGGTGGTGTTGCCGACCGGCGTCGTCCTGCTGAGCGTCATCTATTACTACTACGGCACAAAGCCGCTGGCCATGTACCTGGTGATCTACGCGCTTCTGGCCCTGCTTTACATCACGCGGACCCATCTGGTGGCACAGGAGAAGGAGTGGCGGCAGGCCTCAGTGCGCTATGAACGCCTGGAGATGCAGATCGGCTTCTTGCGGGCCGGCTTCCTGGTTGCCGTAATTGCGGTGCTCATCGCCTGGACCGCGCCAGCGTTGGGCGCCAGCGCCACAGTCGGCGACGCGCTCTATGGGGCCAATCAACCGTGGCGGCGCTTCCAGGATACCTGGACACGACTGTTTGCATCCTTGCGCTCGTATGGTTCCGGCGCAAACGATCCCTACCAGGATACGCTGGTGTTGGGCGGGCCGCGAACGGTCGGCAACGACCCGGTCATGGACATCTTTGTTTCCGAACAACTGCCATACATCTACTGGCACGCGGTGGCCCTGGACACGTATGACGGACAGGGCGGTTGGTCGGTGGCCAACCAGGAAACCGCGTTGCACGTGCCCGATGACGGCGTGCTCAACACACCGTTTGTCAGCGCGCGCCGAATGGTTACCCAGACGGTGGTCACTTACATGAACAACTCCAGCACCGTCTACGGCGCGCCGTCATTGATCGGAGCCGACCAACAGATCTTTGTTGATTTCAATCGAGATGACCAGGGGGCGATGGAAGTGCAGGGGCTGCGCGCCCGCTATGTGTTACGGGCCGGAGACAATTACAACGTCGTCTCGCAGGTGAGCACTGCCAATGCCGAGGACCTGCGCGCTGCCTCGACCGCCTATCCGGCCTGGCTATCCGAGGTTTACCTGCAGATGCCGGACAGCATTACCGCAGAGACCCGGCAACTGGCCGCGGAGTTGGCCGCCCCCTACGACAACCCATACGACAAGGCCTGGGCGATTCAGAGCTGGCTGCGCGAGAATATCACGTACAACGATCAGATCGATGCCCCGCCGGATGACGTGGAGCCGGTGCATTACACGCTCTTTGAAAACCGTGAAGCGTACTGCACCTACTATGCCTCGGCGATGACGATGATGTTGCGCTCACAGGGCATTCCGGCGCGTATCGTGAACGGATATGCCCAAGGTGAATTTCGGCCGGACAGCAACTCCTACCGGGTAAAAGCGAGCGACGCGCATACCTGGGTGGAAGTCTACTTCCCGGAGTATGGCTGGATTCAGTTTGAGCCCACGGCATCGATTCCGATAGTAGAGCGTCCGGAGAACGCGGCTGCCGCAGCAGCCAACCCGATAACCGCCTCGACGCTCCCGCCGGATCGTGACTCGCTGTTGCCGGAAGATGACCTGGGCTTGACAGACCCTTCCGCCTTGCCGGAATTGCCGCAGGACACTCAAGCGGGCGCCGGCATTTTCGGCGCCGGTACGCTGGCATGGGTGATCCGGGGAACAATCGGCGTGGTTCTGCTGGCCGTCGCCGGGCTGGTGATGTTGTTCGCCAATCGCTATAACCAGAATATCGAGCGCAACGTCGAAAAGAGTTACGGCCGGCTGGAGAGCTGGGCGGGCTGGCTGGGCATCAGCTTCCGGCCTGTACACACCCCGTATGAACGAGCCGACATGTTGGCCATGGCCATCCCGGAGGGGCGGAGCCCGATTCGCAACCTGACCCGCCAATATGTGTTGCGCATGTTCAGCCCCCGGCGCAGCGGCGACGAAGCGTTTGACCCGCGCATGGAATGGCGTGTGTTACGGCCGATGTTGTTGCGCCAGAGCGTCCGGCTTCGTTTCCAGCGATTGCGCCGCAAGACGGACGTCGCCGGGCAAGGTCGCCAATAGCGGCGAAATACGCCGGCGGCGAATATAAGCGTCAACAGAGAGGGAGCCGGGGCGCTTGGCGCGCCGTGCACCGGAGCTATAATAGGCACCGTGCCGTTGGATTCTTGCCTTTCCCAGGCCTTGCAGTCATACGCCTGAGCGCCCAGTCCTGGATGCCGGGGAACAAGCTTCACGGCCCCTGTGTAGGTGACCGCCTTGTCGCAGACAGCGCAAACCCAAACGGAGTTAACCCGCCTGAGGGTGCTCATTCACCAGATTGACATGCGCCTGAGCCAGCTCAGCCAGGTCGTCGTGCGGGCCAGCACGCAGACGTCGATGCAAACGCAGTACGACCTGCAGAAGTTGCTGGAGGAGATCAAGCAGTCGCTGCAGGAACTGGAGGGCCGAGTCAAGGCGCACGAGAAAGAGCGCGAGCACCTGCACGCCCTGCAAGCAGTTGGGGCGGTGATCAATTCCTCCCTGGAGTTGCAGGATGTCCTGCAAGAAGTGATGGATGCCATCATTGCGCTGACCGGTGCTGAACGGGGCTTCTTGATGCTGCTGGATGAGCAGACCAGTGAATTGGAGATCCAGATCGCGCGCAATATCAACCGCGAGACCATCCGCGAGCGCTCGTTTGACGTCAGCCGGAGCATCATGCAACAAGTCCGGGAGACGGGTGAGCCAATTGTCACCATCAACGCCCAGTCCGATCCGCGTTTCTCCGGATCAGAGAGCGTGATCAGCTACAATTTGCGCTCCATCCTCTGCGTCCCACTGAAAGTGAGAAACACCATCACCGGCGTGATCTATGCCGACAACCGCATTGCAGCCGGTATCTTTCGCGATGAGGATCGCGACCTGCTATCCAACTTTGCCAACCAGGCGGCGGTGGCCATCGAGAATGCGCGCCTCTTCGCTCAGATCCGGCTTCAGCTCAAGGAAATCACGGAGATCAAGAACCTGATGGATGACGTGCTCGCCTCCATTGCCAGCGGCGTCATCACGCTCGACACGGACGACCGGATTCTGCTTTTCAACCGGGCCGCCGAGCAGATACTGGGAGTCGCGGCCCAGCAAGTGCTGGCGCAACCCTACCGGCAGGCGCTGACGCCGGTACCGGGTGTGGACGCGATGGTCGAGCAGGTAAAAAGCTACGGCGGGCAATACAACATGGAGGTGGATGCCGTTGTCGCCAATCGCTCCGGCCTGACCACGCTCAGCATGACCTTCTCGCCCCTGCGCGACGTGAGCCAGCAGACGCACGGTATCGCGGTCGTGCTGGACGATGTGTCCGAGAAGAAGCGTATCGAGAGTCTGAGGCGCTATCTACCTCCGGCCCTGGTTGACCAGGTGCGCGGGCTGGACGCCGCGCAGCGACCGCAACGCAGGCGACTGAGCGTCATGTTCGCGGACGTGCGCGGCTACACCACGCTCAGCGAGCGCATGGAGCCGGAGCGCCTGATCAGGGTGCTTAACGGCTACTGGGAGATCGCTGCCCGCGCGATCAATCAGTATGAGGGCGTGATTGACAAGTACATGGGCGACGCCATTATGGCGGAGTTCAACACGACGCTAAACCCGCAAGAGGATCATGTCTGGCGCGCGGTCCGGACCGCGCTGATGATGATGCAGGAGCTGGCTGCCTATCATACCGTGCTGCCGGAAGAGCGCCGCTTTCACTTTGGCCTGGGCGTGCACTGCGGCGATGCAGTCGTGGGCAATGTCGGCACTTACTCCCGTAAGGACTATTCGGTACTGGGCGACGCGGTAAACCTGGCCAAGCGCCTGCAAGAGATCGCGGAGCCGGGCCAGATTCTTATCAGCCATGAAATCTATGAGCCGGTGTGCGATTGGGTGGAGGTAAATCCGCTGGGCGCGGTACAGGTGAAGAACCGCACCTCCCCGGTTATGGCTTACGAGCTGTTGGGCCTAAAAGACAGCGCGCCTTAGCCGGCATATCACGGCAGTTCAGTTGCGCCTCCGGCTACTCCACCGCGGCGCTATCCTCAACGTACACGCGCGGGACTCTGGTATTGATGTTGGTCAGCACCTCGTAAGAGATCGTCCCGGCCCACCCGGCCAACTCCTCCGGGGTGATTCGTTGGTCCCCCGCTTCCCCCATCAGTATGACTTCATCGCCATTGTAGGCCGTCTCCCAGCCGATGTTGACCATCAACTGATCCATACACACCCGCCCGACAACCGGGTAGCGCCGGCCCCGAATCAGCACGTAACTCTTGTTAGAGAGGCTGCGGAAGTAACCGTCCCCATAGCCCACCGGAATCGTAACCACCCGGGTGAGCCTGTCGGTGCTCCAGGTAGAGCCATAGCTGACCGGGTGGCCCGGCTTCACCACCTTGAAATAGACGACACGCGATTTCCAGGTTAACGCCGGGCGAACGGGCACGGTGCGGGGCGTCTCGCCGGATGGATAGTAGCCGTAGAGCAGGATACCGGCCCGCACCATATCCAGGTAGCTGTGCGGCATTTGCAGGATGGCGCCGGAATTGGCGATGTGGCGCATGGGCGGCGCTATCCCGCGCTCTGAGTAGAAAGAGAGCACCTCTATGAAGCGCTCCAGTTGCAGTTCGGCCGAGGACAGGTCGGCGCTGTCGGAGTTGGCCAGGTGCGAATAAATGCCCTCAATAATACAATGCCGGCATCTGGCGGCCTCCTCAAGTAGGGGAGCCGCGTTGTAATAATGCACGCCGATACGCTCCATGCCGGTGTCGATCTTCAGATGCACGCGCGCGGGCCGACGTGAGAGCCGGGCGGCCTCGTCGATCTGGTGCAGCTTCTCTATTGAAGAGGCGGTCAGGGTCAGATCGTACTCCAGAAATAGCGGTGCTTGATTGCCCAGCATACCGCCCATGACCAGAATTGGGGCGCTGATCCCCTCTTCCCGCAGCTTCACTCCTTCTTCCAGGTAGGCGACACCCAGATAATCCGCGCCAAGGGAGACCATGTAGCGAGCGATATCCACCAGGCCATGGCCATAGGCGTTGGCCTTGAGCGTAACCAGCACCCTGGCCGGGGACACCTGCTGCTGGATGGCGCGGAAGTTCTCGGCCAGCCGGGTCAGGTTGACCTCGACGTGCGTTGGTCGCAAAATGCCGTTAGTGGTGATGGTGGGATGGTTAATGGGTGTCATTCCGTTTCTTGTTCGCCCTCGTTAACGCGAAAGAGTGTAAAGTTGTCGCGGCTACCCAGCTCGATTAGTCCCGGCCCTTCCAACAACCAGTGATAGTTGTCAGATGGGGAGCGCCCCATCCACTGTGTTTCCACGTTGGTCACATCGATCAGCAGGAAGAAAGGCTTGCCCGCCGCCAATAGCGCTTCCATTTCATCCGGCGTCTGATGATAAAGCTCATGGGTATCCAGGTCGCTGTATTGCTGGAAAGTCGACGTATCGTTGAAAGTCAGCAGGCCCGCCCCGTCGCCGGCTAGCGATTCCACCCATTGCAGCCGGGCCAGGTCCCCGTTCTTGCGCTCAATGAAGCTATCGGAGAGTGTCCATCCGCCCCAGGCCATCAGCGCGAAACCAAGTCCGATGTAGGCCACAACCAGAGGACGCCAGCGCCCGGCGACCTG
>CAZIKT010000004.1:161487-165534 GCA_964539885.1 uncultured Ardenticatenaceae bacterium
AGGCGATACCGGAGCAAACCGTCGGATGTTTCGAACGTGCGTCGCAGGGCGCTAAGTGGATTCCAACGATAAACCTGCAGGTCAACGACAAATGCCGGCCCAGCTTCGACCGGCTCCAGCAGACTTCCGGCAAACGAAAGCAGGAGCGGAGCCAGCCCAAGCAGCGCCGCCGCGGCCGCCGGCAACGCGTGAAGCCAGGCGCGCCGACGCCAAATGAGCAACAGCGCGTAGCCGGTGGCCGGGATCGCCACAAGCGCGTACGCCCAACGGGTCAATATCGCCAGGGCCAGCATGAAAGAGGCCAGCATCAGCCAGCCTGCCGACCCGGCCGGTTGACCAGCGACGTCCTTTCTGGCGTAGCGAGCCAGCGCCCACATGCCCAGCGTGGCGGCAGCCAGACCGGAGATGTCCGCCATGACCACGATGCTGGATTGCCAGAATTGGCCGGTGAAAGCGACGAGCAAGCCTGCCAAAGCCGGGACCCAGCGATCGTCCCGTTCACGACCCCACACTTCCCAGGCCAGTAATGCGGTAAAGATCGGTGCCAACAGGCTGTCGAGCAAGCTGACCAGTTGTCCGGCCAGGGGCGTGACGCCCATGACGAAAGAGAACAACGCAATCAGGTACGGGTAGCCGGGGGGCCAGGAAAAGGGAGGCGGAGCGTCTAGCGCGGTCATGCTCGACCGCAGCGGTCCAACGGCGTAATTATAATAGGCGAAAGCGTCTTGCCCGTACAAGCCGTCAAACCCACTCCGGCCCAGCATGAACAGGCGCACCACCAGGGTGACTGTCAACCCGATGAGGAGCGCCGCCGTTGGAAGAGAGCGCTTTCGTGCGGCTGCCGACATTTGAACTGCGACCTCTGCCGGATGCTACCCTGCTTGAAGAGTGCTGCCAAATCCGGCATAATGCGGCTGCATTATGTGGCTAATGATACCACCGCGCTGCTGTGACTCTCCCCAAATATCCCGGGCCTCACCCCTGGACGGCTGAATGAACTACCTCTGGACGCTGGCCGGCTCGAAGTACCGCCGGCGCGCGCAACTGATCCTGAGCAACTCGATCAACCAGATCGCGCTCATCCTCTTCAGCCCGCTGCTCTCCTTCCTGGTGATCCGGCTCGCCTCGGTGGAGCTGTGGGGGGAATTTGTTCAGGTTCTGATCGTCGTCCAACTGGGCGCGCATATTGCCGGCTGGGGCAACCGGGAGTATCTGCTGCGCTCCTTCAGCAGAGCGCCGGCTACCATTGCTTGGGAGTGGCGGAGCAGCCTGCTCACCCGCTTTCCGCTGTTGTTGCCGCTATGGATTGCGCTGGCGCTCCTGTTCCCTTCAATGTGGCCGTCCCTGGTCGCCTGGTCGCTGGCCCTGTTCTTCGCTCAGTCCTACGATGTCCTGGTCGTCTTCAGGAAGCGATTCTCGACCGCCGCCATAGTGGAAGTCGCTTCGCTACTAGCCGTGTTAGGCGCGGTGGTTTGGGCTCGCGACAGCCTGAGTCTCGGCTTTCTGGCGGCGCTCTTTGCTGTCGTTCACATCCTCAAAGCGCTCGCCTACGGCCTGCTGTTCCGGCAGGATGTGGCCTCTAGTCGGGCTTCGTCGTCAACGCTCTCCACAGGCTTACGCCGGCTATACAATCCGCGCTACTTCACGCTGGCCTTGCCCTTCTTCCTACTCACCTTCAGCGGGATGCTGCAATCGCGAATTGACCTGTACGCGGTGAACATTTTTCTCACCCCGACCGACGTGGCCCAGTACCAGGTGTTCATCAACTTCCTGCTTTATATGCAGGCCGCCGCCGGTTTCATCATGCAACCGTTCGTAAAGAGCGTCTACCGGCTGGATTACCCGGCTATCCGCAAGATCTCCATTCGGCTGGCGATCCTCGGTTGCGTGATAATCCCTCCCGGGCTGGTCGCGCTGGCCCTGCTACTGACGCGGCTGTACCAGGTTTATCTGCCGGCCGGCATGTATGTCTGGGGAGCATTGTACGTGTTGCCGATATACTTCTACCTGCCGACAATCTACGCGCTCTACAAGGCGGAGCAGCAGAATACAGTGATCAAAGTGAATTTCCTCGGCGTCGGGTTGAACTTCGCGCTTAGCCTGATTTTGTTGCCGCGCGTGGGCATGGAAGGCGCGGTCATATCGGCGGCGCTGGTGTCCTGGCTGGCATTCTTCATCTACCTGCGTTCCATGCGCCGGCTGCTTCAGATAGGCGCAGCGCCGGTTAGGGCAGTGAGTGGCGAATGACAGCCGACAACGGGTATCTTTACCACCTGGCGAAACTCGGCGCGGCGCACATTCACCCGCTCGGCGCGGCGGCGACGCGTTGCCTGCTGGATGCGCTGGAGCTGCGCGCCGGCAATCGGGTGCTGGAGATCGGCTGCGGCACCGGAGCGACGCTGGTGGAAATCGCCCGCACGCACGCTGTGCGGATCGTCGGCGTGGATGCCTCCGTTCACATGCTGGCTGTAGCGGGCCGGCGGCTGCGCCTGCTGTCCGGCGGATCAAATGTTTCCCTGGCAGCCGGTCGCGGGGCCGGCCTGCCTTTTGCGGACGAAACCTTTGACCGTGTCTTCACTGAATCGGTCCTGGGTTTTCAGCCGGCAGTAGAAGCACGGCAAATGCTGCGTGAGATCATGCGCGTATTGAAGCCCGGCGGACTGTACGCGGCCAACGAAGCTATTTGGCGACCGCAAACGACCGCTGAGCAGGCGGGCGATATCTATGAGGCATGCGTGGCGGACTTCGGGATCTGCCAGGCGTCTCCCCAGCCGTGGGCTGTTGACGAGTGGCGGGCGGTGATCCTCGAGACCGGCTTTATTCTGCACTACGCCAGGGACCTTGATGACCTGGTTCAGAACGCGCCGGAGCGAGTGCAGCCGGCAGACAATTGGCCCACCCGACTCTTTTCGCTGCGCAATCGGGCCAGAGGTCGCCTGGACCCCGAGCTGCGTCGTGAGCGCCGGAAATATCGGGCCCTGTTATCCAAGCATTATTATGACGGTCAGTACATGGAAAGTCGGTTGTTCCTGATGTCCAAAGGAGCGCAGTGAGCGATTCAGCGCTCTACCTCTGTCCGAACTGCCGGGCAGAGCTGGATGGGCAGGCGCTCGTTTGCCGGCAGGGGCACGCATTCCAGCGACGCGGCGACGTCCTGATCCTGCTGGAAGACGGTTTTTCTGCCCGGCTGGAGCCGTTCTTAGTGAAGTTCTCGGAATTTCGCACGCGTGAAGGCAAACATCTGCTCGATGAAACCCTATACCCGCAGCTACCTTGCGCCCCTTCCCTGGCTAACATTTTCGAATGGCGTTTCCGCTGTCATGATGTCAGCGTTATCGACGGCCTGCTGTCCGGCCTGTCGGCGCAGCGCATCCTGGACATCGGCGCCTGGAACGGCTGGCTGAGCAATCAGTTGGCGGCAAGAGGACATCAGGTAACCGCCGCCGATTACTTCATTGATCCCTACGACGGGCTGCAGGCCAAACGCTTTTACCCGCATCAATGGGAGGCGGTGCAGATGGACCTGCAAGACCTCTCACTCTTTGCCCTGCCGTTTGACGTCGTGATTGTCAATCGCTGCCTGCAATTCTTCGCCGATCCGCCGGCCTATGTGGAGGAGGCCCGACGTGTCCTGCGTCCCGGCGGGCTGTTGATCCTCACCGGCCTGGGATTCTTCCGAATCGCAACTGCCAAGGCAAGCGAGGTGGCTGCCTTCCGACGGCGCCTGTGGGAGCTGGAGATCGGCGAGTTCAAGTCGATGAAAGGCTACCTGGATTGGGAAGATCGGCACCGATTGCGGGCTGCCGGCGTCTCGCTTGAGCCGTATCCCCAGCTTCGGCTGGCGAACCTGAAATCCCTAGTCCGTCGGTCGTCCCCCTGGTACGCCTATGGGCTATACCGGCAGGCATAACCCTTTGCAGGCACGCCGGTGAGACCGCTACGCGAAGGAAACACGCTGTACACCCTGGCCATGTTGCTCCTGATGGGCTGGTATCTGCTGGCAACGTTGCCTTATCTGGCTGACTATCCGATCGTGGAGGCCGCGCA
>CAZIKT010000005.1:0-154747 GCA_964539885.1 uncultured Ardenticatenaceae bacterium
CGTCGTTCGCCGAAGCGTAGTAGATGCCTTCAGGAGCCGGACCCGGATCCCAGAAAGCGCTACTGTTGTTCGTCGAGACAACCCACTCGCCGCCCGGCAATGCGTTGGTGGTAATGAACCACCCGGGCGGGAAGACGCCCTGCTCGAAGCCGACCACCGGCTCGTTGCAGGCCAGCGGTCCGCCACCGCCTTCTTCCACAATCAGCTCAACCGGCACGACTACCAGGTCGGTGCCGTTGCCCGGTCCCGGGTCAGGGTCGTTGCTGTAGACGCACAGGTTGCCCGTGTACGTCCCGGGGGCCAGGCCGGTGGAGTCGTAGGTGACATCCACTGTCGTTGTGCCGCCCGGCGTGGTGCTGCCGGCGGCGGGATTCAGGCTCAACCATGGGATATCGGACAGGTTGTCGCAGGGGACCACTTCGCCGCCGGAGATGAGCTGCATCGACAGGCTGTCGGCCTGCGTGTTCCATCCCGAGCCCGGCGTTGTGGTCGACCAGGCGCTGCCCGGAAGGCCGTTCACCGGGTCCACGTTACCCGTCTCCCAGAACCAGTCGTCCGTCCCGAGGCCGGTGGCGTTGTACAACTCGAGCCAGTAGGTCCCCGGTCCGAGATTCACCGGCGCGGCCAGGGTCAGGGTGTGGACATACTCGTTCACCCCGAACAGGATTACGCCCGTCGTCGCCCGATTGGCGGTCACCGGAAACTCGGAGTACAACTCCGCCCCCGGAACACCGCCGCCGTCGCTGTGGAACTTTACCGTGATCGCATCCGGCAACGGCGTGTTTGTCGGGAAGTAGCCGCTCCACATAACAATCTCGGTAATCGAGGCCGCTCCGGTGAGGACGAAGTTGTCGGCAATGGACTGCGCAAAATTACCGCACAGGTCGCAGCCGGAGTCCGCGAAGTAGCCGTTCACCCCGTTCGGCGGCTGGTCAACGAGGATCGTCGGGCCGGATACAACCGGTCCGGTCACCACTGCCGGTCTCGAGACATTGGCCGAGCCGAAGGCGCTCAGCGCCGTCGCCGTCCCGCCGGAGGGCGCGTTGACCGCCACCGAGGTGTTCTCTTCCTCGATGTTCCAGTCCAGGTCCGCGTCGCCCGTGTTACCGATGTCCAGACCCTGCACCACCTGCGTATCCGGCGGTTGGGTGCTGCTCATCGACAACGGGTCAACGTCGATGTTTGGCGTCTGGCCGCCTTCACAGGCCAGCGACACGGCATCTACCGCGTAGCCCGCTGCCCAGAAGCCGCCATCATTGGAATGGAAGCGGACCTGAACGTTGTTGTTGCCCGCGTAGGCATCCAGGTTCAGGCCGTAAGTCTGCCAGGTCGGGCCGCTTGGCACGATAGTCTCGCCGTCCCAGGTCGCGCCGCCGTCGCCGCTCACTTCCACGCCGCCGGCCACGTGGCCGAAGGTAGCGTCGAAGTGATACCAGAAGTTGAGCGTGGCGTTGGTGTAGCCGGAGAGGTCAATAATGTTGGTGTACAGGTAGTCCAAAGCGCCGTTGCTGCCTGAACCCGGCAGGTCGTCATTCGCCGAGGCGTACCAGACGCCTTCAGGAGCCGGTCCGGGATCCCAGAAGGCGCTGCTGTTGTCCATGGAGACAACCCACTCGCCGCCGGGTAGAGCCGCCGTGGTAATGGACCAGTCGCCGGGGAAGGCGCCGCTCTCAAAGCCGACTACCTCGCCGTTGCAGGCCAGCGTACCGCCGCCGCCGCCGGACACAGTCCCTTCAACGATGAAGGGGAAGCCTTGCTGCGTCAATGTGCCGGTGTCTTGCGCCGGATTCCAGGTCGCGCCGTTGTCCAACGTCTGCAGGCCGTTTCCTGTCGTGGTCTGGCCCAGGATGGTGATGGGCGGCGCCCAGGGGCCGGACGCCAATGTCCCGTTGGTCTGCCAGGCCACCCAGTATGTGCCTGGATCCAGGTGCACGGCGGCGGGGCTGTTGTTGTACATGATCGGCCGGTCTGTGTTGGTCAGAGCCGTGTCCAACACCCGGTAGATGTTCGTCCATCCGGTGGCATCTAGCCCACTGCCGCTAAAGATCACGGCGCCGCCTGCTCCCGGCTGGCCGTCATAAATCAGCCAGTTAACGGCAGTCATCGACGAGCCGGTGCCCGAGCCGGTCTGGTAGGCGTAGAAGATGAAGTTCGTCACGTCCCAGCCGGCCGCGTCGCCAACTTCAAAGTCATCCGCCACCCAAATGCCCGCGTCAACATCGTGACCGAAGCCGTAGGTGTTCATCAACAATGCTGTCTGCAACACGCTGGCGTCAGCACCGCCGGCCCCGCCGCCCGGATGGGTTACCAGCGGGCCGTTGTCCCACAGCACCGCTGCCGGCGCGTATGGCTTGACCAGCGGCGCCGCCACACTGCTTCCCACCTCGGCCGGATCATAGACATCCGCCGCGTTATCCGGCGTCGCCCCAGCCAGAGCAGCGCCCATTCCAGCGCCAAAAAACGCTAAGCCCAGGAGCAGGATTAGCGTGCCGGTAAACAAAACTATGCGCTTTTTACTCATAACAGAACCCTCCATGCTTTTGAAGTCGTGCTCGTTGAACCATTTCATACAATCTGGTCTTTGCCGTTAGACTTCGGAAAAAGTCGCCCATTTACCTCCTTTCGGTGTAGTGGTCCCCTGTTGAGGTTACACCGCCCATTAAAGACGAGCAGATTTGGTTACAACTCGACGGAAAACGCGCGTGTGCCCAGTCGCCATGATTCGCTCCAACCTGCACCACCGCGCGACCCGCAAAAGCTGTACGCTGACACTGAATGAATGATACATTAATTCGCCATGATTATCAAACGTGTAGTGGCCTTCCCTCTTGCCTGCCATTGGTCCTATGCAGAGGGGGAAGGCGGCTGCGGGGCAACGCCGGCGGCTCTCCCTGGAACGGTCAGGGCCCTCCCTGACGGGAAGGCCCTGATTCTGTTTCAGAGGTAGCCGCCCTTAGCGACGGCTACCAATCTACGTTACTCAGTAAGGCTACCTGGTCAACGAGCGCCGGCGAGCGATGAGCCCGAAGGCCACCGCCAACACTGCCAGCAAGGACAGCATCAACGGCAACATCGCTGTCGGTGTCTCACCGCCGATTCCGCTCAGGCTGACGTCTGTCGGCTGCTCCACGATCAGCTCAACCGGCACCACCACCAGCTCCGTCTCGTTGCCCGGACCCGGGTCGGGGTCGTTGCTGTAGATGCACAGGTTGCCCGTGTACGTCCCGGCGGCCAGGCCGGTGGAGTCGAACGCTACGTCTACTGTGGTCGTGCCGCCGGGGCCGGTCGTACCGGCGTCCGGACTCACGCTCAGCCACGGCATGTCCGACAGATTGTCGCACGGCTGCGGTCCGCCGCCGGCGATGATCTGCATGGACAAGTCATCCGCCTGCGTGTTCCAACTGCCCGCACCCGGCGTCGCCGGCGCCCATGCGCTGCCCGGAATGCCGTTCACCGGGTCGGTGTTGCCGGTCTCCCAGAACCAGTCGTCCGTCCCCAGACCGGTGGCGTTGTACAACTCGAGCCAATACGTCCCCGGCCCGAGATTCACCGGCGTCGCCAGGGTCAATGTGTGGACATACTCATTCACCCCGAACAGCACCACACCCGTCGTCGCCCGGACTGCGCTCACCGGGAACTCGGAGTACAGCTCCGCTCCCGGAATACCGCCGCCGTCGCTATGGATCTTCACCGTGATCGCATCCGGCAGAGGCGTATTCGTGGGGAAGTAGCCGCTCCACATCACGATCTCGGTGATCGATGCTGCTCCAGTCAGCACGAAGTTGTCTGCGATCGATTGCGCGAAGTTGCCGCACAGGTCGCAACCGGAGTCCGCGAAGTAACCGTTCACCGCGTTCGGCGGCTGGTCGACGAGGATGGTCGGGCCGGAGACAATCGGGCCGCTCCTCACTGCCGGCGCGGAAGCGTTAGCCGCTCCGTATCCGGTCAGACCCGCAGCCGTCGCGTCGCTGAACGGCGCGGTGGGCACGGCGGTGGTGTTCTCTTCCTCGATGTCCCAGTCCAGATCAGCCGTGCCGGTGTTCGACACGTCCAGCGGCTGCACGACCACGGTATTCGTGTTCTGCGTGCTGCTCAACGACAGCGGGTCGACGAAGATGTTCGGCACGTCGGCCTGCTCTTCCACCACCAACTCAACCGGCACCACAACCAGCTCAGTCTCGTTGCCCGGACCCGGGTCGGGATCGTTGCTGGTGATGCACAGGTTGCCGTTGTAGGTGCCGGGGGCCAGGCCGGTGGAATCGAAGGTCACATCAACGGTTGTCGTGCCGCCCGGAGTCGTCGTGCCCGCGTCTGGATTCTCACTCAGCCACGGGATGTCGTCCGGCGCGTCACAGACGCCTCCCGGTTGCACCAGACTCATGTCGTCATAGTAAACAGACGTAGAGCCATTGGCGAACAGGTCCACCGCGCCGATGTTCAGAGCGCCGCCGCCGCTGACGCCTTCCGTCCAACTCTTCTGACTCAGGAGCTGCCCGTCATAGTAGATGGTCTGCAGGTTGGCGTCCAGGTCGATTTCGATGCGCAGCTCGACCCACTGGTCGGTGACGAGCGGCAACGTCGCGCCCTCAAACTCCGAAGCTACTAATCCGCCTACCGCGTCGAATGAGATCTGCGTTGACCAGTTGTTGGTCGCGCCCGCATCATCATACGTATTCAGCAGGATGAAGTAGGAGAGCCCGGTCATATTGGCGGGGACATAGTGCCAGGCGGTGTAAACCCACTGGCCGGAGGTAGCGCCGCTATACTCGTGGACCAGGTCAGAGGCGCCGGCGATGTCCACCGACGCGGGCGCGGATCGCGCCTGGACGTCGGTGGTGAAAGCGGTGGCATTGGGATCATTGGCCCAACCCTTCCAGCCTCCCAGGCCGTGCAGGTTGGAGCCGATCGGATAGCTGTCGAAGTTGTCCGACCACAGACCCGTGGGGTTGCCGACGACAGAGCCGTCCTCGACAATATCCCAGTCAAGGTCCGTGCCGCCGGTATTCTCGATGTCCAGCGGTTCCACCACCTGCGTATCCGGCGGTTGGGTGCTGCTCATCGACAACGGGTCGACGAAGATGTTGGGCGGTTCGGTCTGCGCCTCGACCGTCAGTTCCAGGTCCACAACCACCAGGTCGGTGCCGTTGCCCGGTCCCGGGTCGGGGTCGTTGCTGGTCACGCACAGCGCGGCGTTGTAGGTGCCCGCCGCCAGTCCCGTCGAGTCGAAGCTGACTGTCACGGTGTCTGTGTCGCCCGGCGCCGTCGTGCCGTTGTCCGGCGCTACGCTCGCCCACGGGATGTCCTCCGGCGCGTCACATGTCGCCGGTCCCGCATCCGTGTCGCCGGTGACGTTCATCACCATGTGCATGCCCGGGAAGCCCAGCGCCGCTGTGTCCGTCGGCTCCGGCACGCCGCAGTCCGCCGCCGCCAGATAGGTCGGTGACGTCTGCCCGTCCGGATTCGAACCCACCCACAGCAAGTTGCCCGCCGCCTGCCCGTTCGGGGTGAAGAATTCCACCACCAGGTTCGAGCCCGCCGGCGCGCTGCCCGCCACCGGCACGGTGATGATCGTGCCCGCGTCCCCGTCAAAGACGGTCGTGTTCGCGCTGCCGATCGCGGTGAAGTTCGCGAAGGTGAATGGATCCGCGTCATCCCACAGGTACAGGTTCATCGTCGCCGGCTGCGAGCCGCCGGAGGTGAAGGTCGCCTCGATGCCGATCTCCACCTCCACCACGTCGAACGGCCCGGTGATGCCGAAGCTCACCAGGTCGAACACCCGCAGGTAGCTGTTGTCGGTGTGTCCGATGCCGTCGTTGCAGGATACGGAGTTGCCCGACACGATGTTCTGCGTCGCCGAGTGGGTGATCGTCACCAGCCCGGCCGGCGTCTCCCGCTCCGGCGTCACGGTCGCACCGCTTAGGCCGGAACCGGAGAGGCTCAGGTCGCCGATGGTCACCTGATTGGCGGGCGGAACCACGCCGGCGCTGATCGGACGAGCGAGCGAGTTGTCCTCGTCGATGTTCCAGTTCAGGTCGGCGCTGCCCACGTTCTCGATGTCCAGCGGCCAGTTGGTGACGGTGTTTGTGTTCTGCGTGCTGGCAATCGCCAACGGGTCTACGAAGATGTCCGGGTCGCCCTGCCCGATCGGGGCGCAGGCGGTGACCGTCACATCGTCCACTTCCCACCACCAGTCCCAGGTAGCGTTGATGTAGTTCCAACGCACGATAGTGTTCGCCTGTCCGTCAGCCGCGAACGGCTGCTCGATGAACAACGGGCCGCGATGGTCCTCGTTCCAGGTGATCAAGTTCGTCCAGGTCGCGCCGCCGTCAGTGCTGAAGTCCAGGTCAGCGACGTCGCTGGTGGAGGAGATGTCGTTGTAGTCCGTCCAGTAGGTGGCTATTGGATCGACCATACCGGTCAGGTCCATCACCGATGACCACATCTGGGCGTTCATGATGCTGCCCGAGTCGCAGGAGTCGCTATCGGCGATGGCGAACGCTCCCGCGCCGCCGGTCAGGTTGCCGCGCGCGCCGGGATCGGTGTTCGTCCAGTCCGGCACGCCGGGGGCCATACAGCCGGTGGTGGCGTTCGCCACCACCCAGCCGGCCGGCGGAAAGGCGCCTTCAAAGTCCGCACTGGCGACGACTACTTCCTCGTAGCCGGCATCGCAACGACCAGGCGGCTCCTCCACAACCAGCTCAACCGGCACAATCACCAGCCCGGTCTCATTGCCCGGCCCCTGGTCGGGGTCGTTGCTGGTGACGCACAAGTTGCCGGTGTAGGTACCGGGGGCCAGGCCGGTGGAGTCGAAGGTGACGTCCACCGTGTCGGTGCCGCCCGGTACGGTCACGCCGCCGCTCGGCGAGACGCTGGCCCAGGGGATGTCGCTCGGCGCGTCGCAGGCCTCCCCGCCCCCGCCAATTGTGCCGCTCAGGCGGAAGACCAGGTCAGGTTGCGTGCCGACAAGACATAGCGAAGCGCGCGCGCCCCAATTTGTGCAGGGTGTCCCAAAGCCGCCGCCCGGATTGCGCCAGGCTGAAGCGCTGTTGGACTGCACGGTGCGCTCGGTCCAACCCCACTGGCCGAAGGGGGTGAAGTCCATCCTTGCCTGGACAGACACCCAGTAAGTGCCGGAAGGTAGGACAGCCGGCACCGGCAGGCTGATTGTCAGGGTCCCGGCCGCGTCGCCGGGAATCAGGCCAATCGCGCTGTATACTTCGGCGCCGGGTAGTCCGGCCGCGTCCTGGTAGAACCAGACATTGACCGAGGCAATTGGTCCGGTGCCGTTGAAGTAAGCGCCCGGGACGAATACTTCGTCAATGGTCCACGAACCGTCGCCGGCCGGGATCACGAAGTCATCGGCGGCTTGATTGTCGAAGGGGTCGTTGACCGCTTCAAAGTCCTGCGATGAGATGGAATTGGTTCCCGGAGAATCGGTCTGGTCATAGAGCACCACGTTGGGTCCCCGATACGGCGTCACCGCGCCGGCGACAGGCGCGGAAGTCGCGATGTCGCTGCTCGACGCCTGGGCGGCCCCGCTCGATGCAGTCCTCACGCCTGCCATTGGCCCCAGTACATGTACCGGCTCGGCAGTCGCATCTTCATAGATGTCCCACTCCAGGTCCTCGCCGCCGGTGTTGCTGATATCCAGCTGCTGCACCACCTGCGTATCCGGCGCTTGCGTGCTGCTCAGCGACAACGGATCGACGAAGATGTTCGGGTCGCCACCCGGAGGAGCAACGAGGTAAGCGCCGCTGGAGAACACTTCCGAAGTGGTCCATGGATTGACCAGCGGAGCCGCATAGACGCCGCCCACGAGGTCATAGACGAAGATGCTGCCCGGCTCGTCAATGACCAGGTAAGCGAAGCCGTCATCGCTTACCGCCAGGCCGTCAATATCCGTCTGGCCGGCCGGATAGGCCACGACCGGGGTCACGCTCGCATCCGGGTTGATGATCACCAGACCCGAGCCGTGCGGCGTGGTATCGTCATTGGTGCAGTAGAATGTGCCGGTGTTTGGATCGGCGGCAAAACCGCCGCAATCCAGGTCGGCGTCCACATAGTCAATGTGTACCGTGGCAATCAGGGTCGTCGTGTTAATGGCCCAGATCGCCTCGTTGGCGATGTTCTTCGTCCCGTACAGCTGGCCGTTGTAGAATGCCAGGCCCACCATTGATTGCGACGCGCCGGCGGCATCAACAATCGTCCCCAACATATTCACCGCACCGCCTACCGGCCATTCATACAGCGTTACCCCGTTGTTGAAGTAAACCTTGTTGTTCACGGGGTCATAGGCTCCGCCCCAAACCTGGAAGCCGATAAACGCGGTCGTGGAGATGTTGGTCGTGGGATCCATCGTGTAGGCCGGGATGGTGGTATCGTCTACCCCCATAAAAAGCGGGTACGCGGTTCCATCCGGTGACATCAGGGAACTCCCGCTCAACGGCTCCGGCGAGTTCAACTCCGCGGCGCGGGCCGCGGCCTGCTCCACCTCTGTATCCGAACTCTCCTGCGCAAGCGCCCGCCCGCCGAATGCTCCCACGAACACCAGTGCCATCAGCAGCAGCAGTGAGCCGGTTACAAATACAATTCGCTTGTTAAACATTTCGTGAACCCTCCACTGTGATGAAGTCGTGATCGTTAAGCCATATGAGAATAAGTGGTCTCCACCGTCAGACTTCGTGAGTTAAGTCGCCCAGATACCTCCTTTTGACTGTTGCCGGCTGCAGCGATGGCTGGTTCGGGCTAACATGCCCAAACTACCTGCTGCAAATATCGGTTCGTCATACTGCAGTTGGCTGTCCCATAATTGAAGTCGCCTTACAGGTTGCCTGAGATTGACAGGGCCTACCGCTGGGCCATCAGGCGTTGGCGCGAGAAGAGTGACACACGGTACATAATAGCTTAGAATCCGGCAAAACACAACGAAACAACACCACTATGAATGGGATATCTGCGCACATCAGCGTCTATTTGCGTTCGACTTTTGAAGGAGACATGCGATGACCACACCGGTTGACCTTCCGATCAGCGCCGATCTACTCGAAATCTTACGCTGCCCGTTGGCCGTACAATCCAAGGAATACGGGGACGATCCCGGCCGCCTGCGTCTGGTGAAGAATAGCTGGCTCGTCTGCGATGACTCCGGCCTGAAATACCCGATTCGAGACGGCATCCCGGTTATGCTCATTGAAGAGGGGCAGAAGTGGAAGGATACGCCGGAGGAAGAACTTCCCGTTCCACCGCCGGCTTAGCTTACCCAATCAGCGCGCAGGAACCACAAAGAGCCAGAAATCCCTCCCATCCAGGCCGGAATCGTAAAGTTGCACCCGGCGTACTGGATAGACAGCACGTAACGCCGCCAGCGCCTCGTCGTCCGCCGGGTGCACCAGGTAGAGCTTCGTCGCCGGGTCGCGCGAGTGCAGCGATAGCGTCGCCAGGTCGGTGACATCATTGTGCCAGGTGATGTCGCCGGAGTTAATCGCGATGTTGCGCGTGTCCACCCAGTGTGGAAAGGGTATGTGATAGACATCCTCCATCTCGCCCCCCTGCGCCGTAAATGTGCGCACCGCCTCGCCGATCTGGGTGGCATTCCACAGGGAGTAGCGCGTATGGGCGGCGTAATCTACGAAATACCAGCGGTAGCTGCTCCACACAGCCAGGGCGAGCAACAGGCATAGCCCGGCCAGAATGCGAAGTCGCGCCGGCGCGAATTGCCCGTCGTCTCCCCACAAACGTTTCAACGCGGCTGCGACGGGCAGGCTGACAATAATCATCACGAACGGGATCGCTCCGCCGGTGCGTACCACGCTGGGATTCTCCTGGGGAAATGCCAGGCTGAGCACAGACGGCAACAACATGATCGCAAAGGAGGTCAACAGGTAGATGTCTCGGCGCTCGAGCCGGCGCAGCAGACGATAGAGCAAGAAGGCCGCCCCCAGCACAAACAGCGCTGCGGGGATCAGCCCCAGGACCGGCGAGCCGGGGATAGTGTTGATCGGCACCTGATCGCCCCGCCAGTTAAACATGAGCAATGCGTCGAACACGTTTTGCCGGAGTATGTCCAGTAGGTCGCCGAGCCGGGCATCCTCGACAGCCGCCGAACGGCTCAGCGCCCGGTACCAGTATGATTCAGGCTCATCCACCATGTAGCGCAGTAACGGCAAGAAGAACAACATTGCCGCCGCCCCGCCCAGCGCCGCGTTCAGCCAGAATCTGCCGGCGAGCGCGCTCTTCTCCTCCCACGAGTCGCGGCCAAGTACGCGAAGCCGGAGATCAAGCAGTAGTTTGATCCCTATCAAGGCCAGGAACAGCAGCGGGACAATGCGCATCGCTGTATACGTATGCAGGCCGATTCCCAGCACCGCCCCGGCCAATAGCCAGTCGTTCCGGCGGTTATGGCGCATGGCCCGCAGCAGGAAGAAGACAGCCGGCGCGGCGAAAGCGGCCGTGAACGGAAAGCGCAGACCCACCCGGGTAATGGCGACATGCCAGGTGGAGATTGCCAGGAAGAAGGCCGCCAGTAGACCCACCAGCCGGCCGTACTCCTGGCGCGCCAATAAATAGGTGAGCGGCACGGTAGCCAGACTGACGATAGCGGTACCGGCCTTCAGAGCCAGGAAAGTGATCGTCAGCGGGGTAAACTGAATCAAGGCGGCGGTTAGATAAAACTGCATCGCCTCGCGGCCGGTGTTGCGCACAAAAAAGATAGGTCGCGCTCCCTGCAGAACATCATAGACATCGAGCAGCTTTTCGGCATGGTCGCTGGTCATCTCCGGCGGTACTGCGTCCAGGCGGTAGATCCGAAAGAAGAAAGCCAGCAGCGAGATGCCGCCCAGCGCCGCCACGCCAAGAATGGCTCGGCGATCCTGCCGCCAAGTGACAGCCGTTGCCCCGTCCGCATCCTTCGCGCGCCAGGCGCAGCCGGCAGCAAAGCACGCAATCGCCAGCAGCCAGGCCAGCCAGCCGCCATCGAGGCGATTATCCGCAAAACCACGCGCGGCCAGGAAGGCAAATGCGGCTGAGGCGACCAGTAGCATGCTCCGCTCCAGGCGACCGGCAATGAGCGGCCGGACGTCTGTGCGCGGGTTCGGCTCGGGGTACTCGCCGAACGGGATGGTTGGCCAGCGCCGGAAGGGGAGCAGAAACAGGGCGATGGCCGCCAGGTAGCAGATAACCGCCGGCCATACGCGCTCCTGTTCGGTGAGCAGCCATTGGCCGGTGAGCGCCAGCAGTAGCGCGGCGGTGAACGCTATCGAAGGAAGTACGCGATGACCACGCTCCATCCTCCTGATCTTAGCGGTTAAGTTCGCTTCGTGTCCAGTCGAGCCGAGATTCCCGAAGACCCTCCTGGTCGTCCAGAGTGGTCGAACAGCAGTTTCCGGGGATCTACGTGTGAACATACGTTCTATATGGTATACTTCCCGTGTATCAACAGCACCCGCCGCCATGTCCGTACCAGCCGCCCCTCCGCGCACCCATCCCCGCCACTCACCGGAATGCTGCTCCCTATCTGCTGGCGTTGTTGTCGTCGCCGTCGCCGGCAACTTCGGAATAAATTGCACAAACTTGATCATGTTGATCATGTTGCTCACCTTGACGCCACATCTGGAGTTGCCGCTCCATGTCAAGGAGGTTGCCGGCTTGCCACTAAGTACAGTAAGCTACCATCTGCATCGCGCCGGCTACCGCCGCGTATTCAGAAGAGGAACCAATGATCGAACTACCAGTGACGCCCCAGGATGTCAGCGAAGCAGCAGAGAGATTGGCCGGGGTCGCCAACCGCACGCCGGTGATGACCTCGCGCACGCTGAACGCTCGCGCCGGGCGCGAGATCTATCTGAAGTGCGAGAACTTTCAGCGCGTCGGCGCGTTCAAGTTTCGCGGCGCTTACAACGCGGTCAGCCAACTCACCGAGGCCGAACGGGCCGCCGGGGTCATCGCCCATTCCAGCGGCAACCACGCGCAGGGGTTGGCGCTGGCGGCGCAACTGTTAGGTGTGCCGGCGACCATTGTCATGCCCCATGACTCGCCGGTGATCAAGATGGCAGCGACCGCCGGCTATGGCGCGCACATTGTCACCTGCGAGGCGGTCGAGCGGGAAGTGGTCACCGACCGGCTGGTACGCGAGGAAGGGCTAACCCTCATTCATCCATACGACAATGAACGGATCATCGCCGGGCAGGGCACAGCAGCCTGGGAGCTGTTTGAGGAGACCGGCCCGCTGGATTTGCTATTCGTGCCGGTGGGCGGCGGCGGCCTGATCAGCGGCTGCGCGCTGGCGGCGGCTGCGCTCTCCCCCGCTTGTCGGGTGGTGGGCGTGGAGCCGGAAATCGCCGCCGACGCGAATCACTCCTGGCGGGCCGGCGAAGTCACAGTATTACCCACCGTACCGCGCACTATCGCGGACGGCTTGCGCACGCGCTACGTGGGTGATCGCAACCTGGCCATCATGCGCCGCTACGTGCATGACATGACCACTGTCAGCGAAGCCGAGATCCTGAGCACCCTCCGCTTCTTGTGGGAACGCATGAAGATCATCATCGAGCCCAGCGCGGCTGTGGCCCTGGCCCCAATCTTCTCCGGCAACTACACCTTGCCGGGTAAGCGCGCCGGCGTCATCCTCAGCGGCGGCAACGCCGACATCGCCGCCCTGGCCCAGCAGTTCACGGTCGACTGAGCCGATTTGAGCCTGAACCTCCAACCCGGCGAATTGGCGCCACCCGGCCGTATGCTGATTTGGCGCGTCCGGCATAAAATAGAGCCGGCATGAAGCACGAGGAAATGGGTTAAGAGATGGCTGATCGTCCCCGGGTACTGGTCTGCGACGCGATACATGAAACCGGCCTGGACATGCTGCGTCAGGAAACAGAGGTCGATCTGCGGCCGGGGCTGCAGCACGCTGAATTGCGGGCCGCTATCGGCCGCTATCAGGCGCTGGTCGTCAGCCCGCAGACGCGCGTGGATCAGCGTATCATCGAGGCCGGCTTCAATCTGAGGGTTATTGCCTGCACCGGCCCCCGGCTGGACAACATCGACGTCACCGCCGCCCGCACGATGGGCATTGAGGTGCGCGGAACGCCCAGCTCCAGCGCCGTTGCCATCGCTGAACACGCCCTGGCGCAAATGCTGCTGCTTTCCTACCGCGCGGCAGCGCAAAGCGTGGGTGTCAAGCCGGGGTTGGCCGGTAAAGTGCTGGGCATCATCGGATTCGGCCTGGTCGGGCAGCAGGTAGCCCGGCGGGCGCGCGCCTTTGACATGCCGGTGATGGTCAATCAGCCGCGCTTGACGCCGGAGCTGGCCCTGAACGCCGGGGTCACCGCCACCGATCTGGTAGACCTGTTGCGCGAGGCAGATTTCATCACCCTGCATGTCCCATTCCGGGCAGAGACGCGGACGTTGATCGGCCGGCAAGAGCTGGCGCAGATGAAGCCGGGCGCCTGCCTGATCAACACGGGGCATACCGACCTGGTCGACGACGCCGCGCTGCTGCAAGCGCTGGATCGCGGCTGGATCAGCGGGGCGGCTGTACCTGAGTATCCGGCAATCACTCCGTTGGCTGAACAGGCCGGCGACGACGATAGCCCGGCGCAACTCGTGCGCCGGCATCCGCGGGTGGTGGTTGCCCCGCACGTAACCCGCATCCTCGGCGACCGCCGGCCGGAGATCGCTGTCGCCGTCGCGCGACAGGTGCTGGAGCTGGTGCACGTCAAGCGAGTCAGCGAAAGCCTCAAGCTGGAGGTAGTGCCGGTCGATCAGGTGCTGCCGCACGAGGCAATTGACGAGAAGCGGGTGCGCAGACTGATGGAGGGGCTGGAGGCGGAGGGCCGGCTGATCAACCCCCCTATCGTCACCCAATGGAATGACCGCTACGTCATTCTCGATGGCGCTACCCGCTTCGCCTCCTTACAGCGTCTCGGCTATCCGCATGTGATTGTACAGCTTGTCGATGCCCGGCGAGACGATTTCGAGCTGCACACCTGGTATCATGCCATTTCCAGCAAGCAGCCGCTCACTGAATTGATGTTTCACCTGGCGACAATACCCGGGCTGCAATTGGATCCCTGTTCGCCCGCTCAAGAGACCAGCGTGCTGGCGGACCCGCAGGCGTTGTGCTACTTCCTGGCTCGAGACGCCGGGGTTACGGTGGCGCGGGCCGCAGACGGGGCCGATCGGCTGGCGGTGATGAACGCCCTGGTGGACGCCTACACGCGCTGGGGCGTGGTTGAGCGCACCTTGCTGACCGACCTGTCCCGGCTGTTGGCCCAATTCCCGGACCTGGCGGCCGTGGCGGTCTTTCCTCAGTTCAAACCGGAGACGGTTTTTGAGGTTGCTAGCCGGGGCGAACTGCTGCCGGCAGGCCTGACCCGCTTCATCATTCCCGGCCGAATCCTACGCCTGAACGCCGACCTGCAACAGCTGAAGAAAGATGAGCCGCTGGCTGCCAAACGCGCCTGGTTCAATCGCTTCCTGACCGACAAGCTGGCCCGCAGCCGGCTGCGCTACTATCAGGAGCCGGTTATTCTGCTGGATGAATAGCCCCGTGACGCCGGAGCACCCGTGATGGCCGTCCTGGTGATAAGCGCCGCTTTGGTGGGCGGGACCTTGAGCTTCCTGCTCACCAAGTTGCTGATCGCTGTCTCCACCCGCACCGGCCTGATGCTCGATGATCCGCGGCAGGCGCGGCGACGCATTCACGGCAAGCCCACCCCCCGCATCGGCGGCGTCGTGTTGCTGCCGGCGATGGTCATTACGCTGGCCTTCGTATTACCCGCCGATCTCCGCCAGAATCAGCAAATCCAGGGCTTCATCGTCGGGGCGGCGCTCATCTCGCTGGTCGGAATCGCCGATGACTTCCGCAGCCTCAGCGGTCCTGTGAAGCTTGTCGCCCAGGCAGCCATCATTACTCTGGTAGTCACACGCTTCCAGTTGCTCATACCTTATGTCAATAATCCATTGCAGGAAGGGGTGATCGCCTTTCCAGCATGGGGCGCCGCGCTGATCAGCATCGCCTGGATTCTGGTCACGACCAACTTGATGAACTTCATCGACGGTATCGACGGGCTGGCGGACTCTGTCGCTCTGGCCTTTACAGTCGTGGTTGGGCTGGTCGCCATTCTCTTCAACCAGCTCGGCCTGGCGGTCATCCTGGCCGCGCTGTTCGGGTGCGGATTGGGTTTCCTGCCCTTGAACTGGCACCGCGCCCGCGCTTTTCTGGGCGACGGCGGGGCTATGTTTCTCGGCTTTTCCGTCGGCGTGCTTTCGATCCTCTCCGGCGCGAAGCTGGCAACCGCCCTGCTGGTGCTGGGACTGCCCATACTCGATGTAGCCAACACCTTCGTGGTGCGCGTCAGCCGGGGACAGTCGCCATTCACCGCCGACAACGAACACCTGCACTACCGGCTGATCCGCAAGGGGCTCAGCGCCGGGCAAACGGTGTTGCTGATCAGCGGCATTTCCTTCGCCTTCGGTCTCCTGGCGCTGGTCAACAATACTCCTTTCAAAGTAGTCTCATTGATTGTCCTCGGCGTACTCTCGCAGGGCCTCATTCTCTGGTCCATGCGCGACTGACAGGCCTTTTGCTAGGGCTCCTGCGGGTCTCGGGAGACAACCACCAGAGTAATATCGTCCTGCTGCCCCACGTCCCCCATAAACTCATAGACCGAATCGACGATCTTGGCGGCAATGATCGGCGCGGATCGGTGCTGGTTGCGCCTGACCAGCCGGTAAAGCCGTTCCTCGCCATAGAACTCCTGCCCCTCATCCTGCGCTTCGGTGACGCCGTCCGTGTAAAGCACCAGCACATCGCCGGGGGCAATGGTGGTCTTCTCCGCCCGCCCATCAAGACTCGGCAGGATGCCCAGCGGAAGCGCCGTCCGCGTCAACTGCCGGGCGTCAGGAGGTCCGCCGTCTTCGCGCTCGCAGCAGAACAACAGCGGTGGATTGTGCCCGGCGTTGCAGTAATCCAGCACGCCTGAGCGGGTATCGAGCACGCCATAGAACACCGTGACAAAAAGATCGCTGCGAGTGTCCTCCAGGATGCGTTGATTGGCAATATCCAGCACCACGTCCGGCCCGTTGTCGGGTTCCCTCGCGTAGGTGCGAATTAATGTCCGACAAAGGGCCATGAAGAGCGCCGGCCCCAGCCCCTTATCCGCCACATCGGCAACGACAATGCCCAGCCGGTCATCTGCCAACGGGATGATGTCGTAGAAGTCACCCGACATCTCGCGGGCCGGCTCCAGCGTCGTGGCGACTTGCCAGCCGGCAATCTCGGGCGTTTCTTCGGGCAAGAAACTTGCCTGAATCCGCCAGGCGACCGCCAGTTCCTGCTCCATGCGCTGCAGAGCCAACGTCTGGGTCAGCAACTCCGCCCGGTATGCCTGGGAGTAGATGGCGTCTTCATATGATTGGGCTTGCTGGGCGAGGGCCAGGCTAAAACGGTCGCTTACCTGCAACGCCCCATCCAATTGATCGGCCACCGCGCGAGCAGCCGGCAGATGCCTGACCGGGTGCTCGTTTGCCGGAGGGACAATGCAGACGCCTCCGCGGGCCATGTTGCCGATTGCCGCCAGCAGCGCCCGCCTCGAGTCCCCTGCGCGCCAGTAGCAATAGCCGGCTGAGTCGGCTTCCAGAGCCGCTTCCATCTCAGGGAATGGGTAGGTCGCCTCCTGCCGACTCTGAAAGAGCACCTCGCCGCCCGAGAGCCAGGCCACAAACTCGCACTTCGGAAACAATTGCTCCACCTGCATCCCGATGAGCTCGGGTAGCCGGGTGCTTTCCGGCGCGGCGTGCAGCAGCGCGCGCGCTTGCTTATCCAGGGCGGCGAAGAGAAGCGCGCGCTTGCGCCGGCGGATGGCTGCGCTGCGCAGCAGGTGCACCCCGCCGGCGATCAGGACGACCGGAATGAGCAGCAGCAGCAGCCAGTCCTGACTCGAACGCATATAGCCGGCAATCAGGGCCAGCGCGCAAAGCGTTAGGAGCGTATAGAGACCGACCGGGGTGCGGTCAACCAGCGGGGTCTTGTCCATTGCCGTTCCACGAGCAGTTAGGCTAATTGAACCATGCCGCGCCGGTGAAGGCAAACCGCCGACCGGCCGTTCTGCCGTGACCTAGTAGTTGCGGTTTCCTTGAAGCCCTGACCACCCGGCATGATGTGTAAACTGGTTTACAGTCTCATTGCTAAGTTGAACGCACCAGAGGAAAAACGGCTCCGTAAGCCCTTGACAAGTTCCTCCGGGCTGTGCTAGAGTTTTGGAGGCATGGCTCCCAGCCATGTACATCAGACAAAGGAGGCGCACGGAACATGGTTGACCGAATCACTCTCGCGGTTTATGTTAAGCTGGGCGATGTCCCCACATTCCCAGGGCGAAGTGCGCCTGCCGGTTGTTGACATAATCTTCTAGTTCATGTCACTCCGGACCGCGGCGCCTTCTCCGGTGCTTGCGGTCTTTTTTGTGCACAGTTCCCTGTTTCACAATTGGCACAACTTCAGGGCCCAGGCAACTGGACTCGAGTGGGCGCAGCGGTTAGACAGCCGGCTATTGGCCGGTCGACGTTTGCCGGCGACCTGTCGCGGAGTGCGTATTAGGCGAGGAAGACACGCAGGATTACCAGAGAGGATAACGAGGAAATTGTAGAGATGATTCAGGCGGTAATATTCGATGTAGGGGGCGTACTCGTGCGCACCACTGACCATAGCCACCGGCGGGCCTGGGAACGGCGCTGCGGGCTTAATCCACGGCAGTCAGAGGCAATCGTTTTTGAAAGCGAGATGGGCGCAAACGCGCAGGCCGGTCTGATCAGCGACGAAGAACTCTGGCGTTGGGTCGGCAGCCGTCTTGAACTAGACCGCGACCAGCTGGACATCTTTCGAGACGCCTTCTGGGCCGGCGATGAGCTTGACGAGGAACTGGTGACTTACATTCGCTCCCTCCGGCCGCGTTATCAGACCGCGATCATCAGCAACGCCACCGACAATCTGCGCCCGGCCTTGACTGACAAGTTCCGCATAGCGGACGCTTTTGACCTGATCGTCAGTTCAGCGGAAGAGCAGGTCATGAAACCGGACCCGGAAATATACCGGCGCACGTTGGAACGGCTTCAGCGCCTGCCGGAGGAATGCGTTTTCATTGATGATAGCGCCATGAATCTGGCATCCGCGGCGGCGCTGGGCATGCAGACGATATTCTACAGCGCGGGCATCGACGTGCCGGCGTTGCTTGCAGAGATGGGAGTACATCCCATTGAGGAGAAGATCCAATGAGTCACGTCAAAGTAATCACTCCCAAATTGGCCGAAACAAATGCCGGTGGAATCAACAACCGCGGAGGAAATGGAATGCTCGCACAACCTGTTACAGCTGAACGTACTCGCTCCATGCTGATACGCAAGTTCAACGGCAGCGACGCCGATTACCAGGGCATCATCGCCGTTGACAACGCCGTCTGGCCCGAGTTCCTGACAACCATCGAGAACTGGAAGCACTGGGACAGCTCGCGCGACAGCCAGTATCGTTTTCAGCGCTGGGTGTTGGAGAGCGAGGGGCACATCGTGGCCTTTGGAGCTTGCGGCGACCGTTCGTGGGCCTACAAGCCGGGGCAATACTTCCTAAACCTAAATGTATTGCCCGAGCAAGAGGGCCGCGGATTCGGCTCGGCCTTGTTCAATCACATGTTAGCTGAAGTGCTCGCCATGGAGCCGGAAGCCGTCCGGATTACCACCCACGCACGTGAAGACAAGGAGCGTGGCATCCGATTCCTGGAAGATCGAGGCTACAAGCAAGCCATGCGCATCCCCCGTTCGCGGCTCAACGTGCCCACCTTCGACTCCGCTCGCTTTGCCGAGAAACTGACCAATATTCGAGAGAGCAGCATCGAGATCATCTCTCTCTCCGACCTGATGAACAACGACTCTGACTGGATGCGCAGGCTGTATGACCTCGAATGGGAACTGGCGCAGGATGTGCCTTACCATGATGATTTCACCCGCCCGACGTTCGAGACCTTCCAGAAGGATATCGTGGACAATCCCAATCTGCTGCCGGAGGCCTGGTTCATCGCCGTTGACGGTGACCGCTGGGTCGGCATGAGCGCGCTGTGGCGCAACCCGGGCAACGAGAAGCGCCTGGAGACCGGCCTGACCGGCGTCTCCCGCGACTATCGCCGGCGTGGGCTGGCAACTGCCATGAAGGTCACCGCCATTGAATACGCTGGCAGCCGGGGCATCGAGGAAATCGAGACGGACAACGAAGAGAACAACCCGATGTACCAGATCAACCTGCGTTTGGGCTACGTGCCGCAGCCGGCGATCCTTGACTATGTGAAAGACATCACCGAATAGCGCGCGATCGCGTACCGGATACGCCGGCTCTCACCGTGAGGGCCGGCACTCCTTGAGAAAAGGTAATCACATGATAACGCCGAATATCCGCCCATTTGATTACAGTGAATCCGACTATCGGCAGGCTGTCGGAGTATTCAACCAGGTCTGGCCGGAATTCCATGACACTGTTGCTCTGTGGCGCTTCCACGACGAGAGGCGCGTTCCCGGCTTCCTCTTCCAGAGGTATGTCCTGGAGCGTAACGGCCGGATTGTGGGCATGTCCGAAGCCGGGCAGACTCCCGGCTCGTTTGAGCCCGGCAAGTTCTGGACCTTCTTCTGTGTCCACCCACAGCACCGGCAGCAGGGATACGGCACAGCGCTGTACAACCACCTGCTGGATGAGCTTTCTGCAAATGATCCCAAGAAGCTGACCTCCTGGACGAGCGAAGATCAGTGCGAGGGCGTGCGCTATCTGCAGCAGCGCGGGTTTAAGCAGACGATGCGCTACCCGCGTTCCGAGCTGGACGTCACGAGCTTCGACCCGGCGCCGTTTGCCGGCAAGGTCGAGCGCGTGCAAAGCGGCCCGGTGCGGATCAGGACCCTTGCCCAACTGCTGGACAGCGACCCGGAGTGCAAAACCCGGCTCTATGACGCGGTCTGGGAATTCCTGCAAGATGTGCCCTCCCCCGATCCGTTGACCCGCTATCCGCAGGACGTCTGGGAGAAACGGCTTTTCGAGAATCCGGACCTCTTGCCGGACGGCTGGCATATCGCCGTAGACGGCGACCGCTATGTCGGATTGACCATGCTGTTTCGCAACAGCGGCAGCCAGAAGATCCTGGAGACGGGGTTGACCGGCGTGTCGCGCTCGCATCGCCGGCTGGGTATCGCCACAGCGTTGAAAGTGCTGGCCATCGAATATGCTCGAGATAACGCCTTTGAAAGCATCCGCACAAACAATGAGGAGAACAACCCCATGTTCCAGCTCAATCTGGCGCTGGGCTTCAAGCCAATGCCGGCGGGCCTGGACTTCGTGCGGTATCTCCAGTAATATCGGGTGACTGTCACTTCAGAAAGTGACAGTCACCTGCAAGGAAATCAGCATGACCCTTCCCGTCATTCAGCTCAGCGGCGCGCCATACTCTCAGGGTGTGCAACATGGGCGCGCATTGCGTGACCGAATCGCGCACAACCTCGAGGTCTACTTCGACCGCTTCTGGCGCGAAGCCAACGTGCCGCGCGATGAGGTATTGGCGCGCTCACGCCTTTACAGTGAAGCGATCAGGAAGGCAAATGCAGCGTATTATGCCGGCATGCAGGGTATCGCGGCGGGTAGCGGATTCAGCATGGATGAGATCGGCGCGCTGACTGTGCGCTATGAAATCCTCTACTATCATCGAGTTCTGGTAGGGCAATCAGGACAGGCCGTGGACGGCTGCACGGCGTTTGCGATAGCCCCTGCGGATAGCGCGAACGGTCACTTGCTGTTAGGCCAGAATTGGGATTGGATCCCGGAAGTGGCAGGGGCCATCGTGCGCACCACTCAAGAAGACGGCTTGGAGAGCCTGGCCTTTACCGAAGCCGGCATCTTCGGGGGCAAGATCGGTCTGAATTCCGCCGGGCTTGGGCTGACGGTCACCGGCATAACCAGCACGAGCGACGATTGGACCCGGCTCACCGCTCCCTTTCACGTTCGCTGTTACGACATCTTGCGCCGGCACCGATTGGACGAAGCCCGCGCCGTCGTAGCCGACGAGCGCCGCTCTTGTTCAGCGAACTACCTCATCGCGCAGGCGCCTGATCGCGTCCTGAACATCGAGGCTGCGCCGGACGATTTGAATCAGCTTTCGTGGGAAGATGGCTGCGTGGTGCACACCAACCACTTCGTTGATCCGGAAGCGATCGGGGTCAGCGAGCCGGAGCCGGAATACCGCGGATTCTCGTGCCGCCGGCGAGAGCGGATGCAGGGTCTTCTGGCGGAACGTCGGCCGATATCCATTACTGACCTGCAGGTGATGTTGCGCGATCATGTGAACAGCCCCCGCTCCATTTGCCGGCACGAGGTCCTGACAGCGCCGGTGGACGAGCAATATCGCACGGTGACCGGCATCATCATGGACCTCGAAGAAAGGCTGCTCTACATCACGGACGGGCCGCCATGCGAAAACGGCTTCGAGCGCCACTCGCTGTCAATGTAGGAAGGCCGCGGGTCAATCTAGCTTTCCCGCGGACCGGATGAGAACGCCGGTAGCTCCAGAAACTGGGTCCCAGCCTGCACAACGTGATAGGGCATCCAGGCGATTCCGAATAGTTCCACGCTGATGTCCTTCTTGAACGGGGTAACGGTTACTTCCTCGTAGGTGGCCGCTGTCTCGGCCCAACGTTGGCGCACCTCTGCCAACGCTGCTTCCTGCTCAGCCTGCGCCGCCTCCAACTGCTTGCGCAGGTCGGCCTCTTTCGCGCGCGCCTTGTCCAATTGCTCTCGGGCCGATTGGGTGTCACGCCGGCGTGCAGCGGAAGAGGAGCGGCTCCGTTTCTGAAAGAGGGTCAGGACGGTCTTGGCATGCGCCATTGCTTCGTCAGCCCGGCGCGCATTGTAATCCGCCTCTTCCTGCGCAGTTGCTTTCGCCGCTTTCTTCAGCCGGTCGCTCAAGGGTTCGATCTTGCGGTTGAAGCGAGTGACGACCGCCTGTTCCTCCAGCCGGCTGCGCTCGCGGGCCGCCTGGGCGCATTGCTCACGGAAGGCTGCCTGAGAAACCGTCGGCCCACCGACAACCGCCAGCTGCTTATTCTCGCGAACGATGACCTGGCTGTTGCGATACAGCCACTCCACCAGATTGTCTCGCAACGCCCGCAGGATAGTTGCATCTCCCAGGCCGCCTTCCAGTGGAGCGTAAGCAGCGTTGGGCAGGGGCGATCGGGCCAGCTCGCTCGGGTCAACCTCCCCGGCAGCGTAATTCTCCCAGGCCAGAGTTGCGTTCAACCCAATGCCCGACGCCAGGACGGTCCACGTGCGGGTCATGTCCAGCCCATACTTACGGTTAAAAAAGCCGATTCGCGCCTGGGCCAACAGCGCCGGACGATATCGCCGGCCCACGTCTCGCCAATTCGCGGCCAACTCCGGGCGATAGGTGCTCAGCGCCTGAGAAGGAGTCAGTGTGTAGGGTAGGAAATACTCGCTGACTTGCGGCGGAATGGCCGGCTTTTCGACCGGGCGCTCACTTGCTTGCGGCTCGGGCGTGACAACTGTGGCAGCCAGGGGGGCCGCCGCAACGGGCGCCGGCTCCTCAACAATGGGCGGAGGAACAGTCTCCTCAAGTAGCTCCTGCACTTCCGGCTGCAGGCTGATCGCGCCGGCCAGAATGTTCAGTTCATCAATTTGGGCCCGGGTCACGGGACCGGCAAGGTAATTCATCGCCCAGCGCGTCTGGAACAGCATAGGCCGCGACTCGTGAACGTTTCGTAGCAAGAAAACACGCTTGCCCAGGCCGGAAATCAGCTCATCGTATTCGCGCCGGTCCAACGCCTCCGGCGAGCTGCTTGCCAGGCCGTCGAGCAGACGCTCCTTATCGCGCTCGGTGGCCAGTTTGCCGATGAACCAGGTGCCGGCGTTGGAAAGCCCTTTGTAGTCCACGTCAGCCGGGTTTTGAGTCGCCAGGAGCACACCCAGGCCAAAGGCGCGCGCCTGTTTCAGCAGGCGAAGGAGCACCAGCTTGGATGGCGGCTGGGCTATAGGAGGTAAGTAGCCGAATATCTCGTCAAAGTATATTAGCGCGCGCAGGCTGGTGCTGCCGCGCAGCCCGCGCATCCAGGCTTCTGCGGCAGAGAGCAGTAGCGTCACAAAGAACATCCGCTCCGCTTCCGCCAGGTGGGCGATATAGAAAATGGAGTGCCGGGGCCGGCCATCCGGCGTGTACAGCAGCTGGGCGATGTCCAGTGGCGTGCCTTCTATCCACGCCTGGAATGATGGCGCCGCCAGGATGTTGTTAAGCTGCATCGCCAGCGCAAAGCGTGCCTTCTCTGAGTAGAATTGCTCGACCGGGAACACGCCCAATTTCTCAAACGGGGGAGTCTGCACCTGCAGGATCAGGGCGCTCATCTCCAGGTCCTGTCCCCTGCTCCAGGCATACTCAAAGATGTTGGCCAGTAGAATGTGCTCACGGGATTGCAGCGGATCGATGTTCTTCATCCCGATCAGGCCGAGCAACGCCGTCACGGTCGTGGCGATCTGTTCGCGCAACAGGTCACGGTGCTCGTCCCAATCGAGGTCAGGGGCTTCCAGGGAGGATAGGATACTGAGCGGCAAGCCGGCATCTGAACCGGGCGTGAAAACGGCAAACTGGGCGCTTTCCTTCAGCCGCTGGATGCGTTCAGGCGCGATTTCCCAGGATGCCAGACCCTTTCGCCAACTTTCGGCCGTTTCTTCCGCCACCGCTTCGAGGCTTTTGCCGGCTCGACGCGCCAGGTCCACATTGATCCAGGGAGCAAAGTCAGCCGGGGCCAGATCCGGAAAGTGCAGGATGGCATTGGTGATATCGCCCTTCGGGTCGATCATCAATGCCGGCAGGCCGTTGAGCGCCGCCTCCTCCAACAGGTCGAGACATAGGCCGGTCTTGCCGGAGCCGGTCATGCCCACCACCACGCCATGTGTGGTAAGATCAGCCGGGTCATACAGCAGCGGGTTGGGCTGCAGCTCGCCGTTGGCTACATCAACGTATTTGCCGAGATAGAAGTTGCCGTCTGTTTCTAGCATGTCTCCCTTATCTTGGTTCAGGTTCCCTGGGCTCGAATTGGCCATCAATAACATTTCTAGCAATTGTAGCACAGCAGTCCCCCAATTGAGTTAGCCTGTGAATCGCTCCATCGGCTTTGGCGTTGAGAAGACAGTAGCGTTACTGAGGCAATATGGCAAGTCGCCGGAAACGAACCTCGTTGACGCGAGCTGGAAAGATTCCGAAACTCGGTTGGCGCTGCTCGAGGTATTGCACAAGTCATTGCGAGTAACTCTGGGAAAGGTCGCCGGCATCTAACAGTGAGCGCCATTTCGACACGTCGATTACTAAAGCTTGGGGCCATGCTCCTGTTCATTGTCGCCCTGGCATACGCGGGCTATCGGGCAATCTCCTATCTGCGATTGTTGACCGACCCGCAAGGTCGCTCCTTCATCCAATGGGCCACCGGCGATTCAGATGCGCGGCAGGATCTGATTACCGTCCAGCGCGAAGCCTGCCCCGGCGCGCCCTTCATCCTGCCCGCCGACGGCTACATCGGCCTGTTGTACGCTGACCCGCGCGGGCCGTACTCCGGCAGCAACCCGCACCAGGGCATTGATATCTTCAGCAACGCGGAGCCGGGCGTGACCCCTGTTTACGCCGCTTATGACGGCTATGTCACCCGTGAAGAGAACTGGCGCAGCACATTGATCATGCGCGTGCCTGACGATCCCTTACGGCCGGGGGAGACCATCTGGCTTTATTACACGCACATGGCCGATCGCGAGGGCAATGATTTCATCGCGGACGCCTTCCCGCCGGGAACAGGGGAGTTTTTTGTTGAACAGGGCACGCTGCTCGGCTACACCGGCGACTATAACGGCGATTCCCTTCGCGATGTCTGGGTGCATCTGCATTTCTCCATCGTGCGCGATGACGGCAACGGCCGGTACACCAACGAGTTGGAGTTTGCCAACACCCTGGATCCCTCGCCATACCTGGGAATGGCAGTGAATTACGCGTGCGCTTCAGCTGCCGTCGGCTGCACGCCGGATCCGCTATGCGCCCAGCAATAATCGGTCTTGCACTGTTGCCGGGATGAGGGCAAAATGCCCGGCGTCGCGTGGAGCCGCCATTTGAAAGAGAAAAAGGAGTCGAATTGAGCGTCCTGCATGATTTCCTGGGTGGTATGCTGAAGCCAGTTCTGACTTACGCCAGCCGCGGTCGCCTGCCGCAAATAGAGGGGCGCATCGAGCTTCCGGCGTTGCATGGCGAGGTGCTGGTCTATCGGGACGAATGGGGAATACCGCACATTCAGGCGGAACGCCGCGACGATCTCTACTTTGTGCAGGGCTACGTGCATGCCGGCGACCGTCTATGGCAGATGGAAGTCAACCGGCGGGTGGCGACAGGCCGGCTGGCCGAGCTGTTCGGCCCGGTGGCGCTGGACACTGACCGGCTCACCCGTACCCTCGGTTTTGCTCGGCTCGGGCAGCAAGCATGGGACCAGGCAGCCGAGCAAACCAAAGCCGATCTAATCGCTTACGCTGCGGGCGTGAACAGCTACATCGAGCGTGAGGCGGCCCCGATAGAATTCAGCCTGCTCCGGCACACCCCTGAGCCGTGGCAACCGGTCGATACATACGCCTTTGCCTTGCTGCAATCCTGGGCGCTTTGCTCCGGCTGGAACAGCGAGCTAACCCGCGCCCAACTCTCCGAAGCGCTCGACGCCGACCTTCTGTCCGAGCTGGAGCCGCACTATCCGGCGGCGAACCCCTCAACGCTGCCGCGGGGCGTCGAATTCAACCGCCTGGAAATTGACGGCAAGTTTCGGGCCGCCATCGGGCCGTTCCTGGGTAAGGGCAGCCTGGATGGCGGCGGAAGGGGCAGCAACGCCTGGGCCGTTTCGGCGGCGCGCAGCGCCACCGGCAAAACCATCCTCTGCAATGACATGCACCTGCCGATGAGCAGCCCCGGCCTGTGGTACTTCGCGCACCAGCAGTGCGCGGACGGTCTTCACGTCGCCGGCGTCACCATCCCCGGCGCGCCCTATGTGCTGGTTGGCCACAATGAGCGCATCGCCTGGGGCGCGACGCTGACTTTTTCTGACAGCGAGGATCTCTTTGTTGAGAAGTTGAGCGACGACGGTACACAGTATCTCTTTGCCGACCAATGGCGTCCACTGCAGCAGATACCCGAGCGCATCATCGTGAAAGGCCGCGAGCCTCATATCGAGACAGTACGGTTGAGTCACCACGGACCGCTGATCAGCGCCGCGTTGGGTAAGGTGGAAAGCCGGGAGACGGCGCTTTCCCTGTGCTCGATAGCCCTACGACCGCACCAGGCTCTGGAAGCGTTCTGCCGGCTTGACTACGCCGCCGGCTGGGATGATTTTGTTGCAGCGGTGCGCTTGTTTGACGCGCCGACCCTGAACCTGGTTTACGCGGACGTGGGCGACAACATCGGCTACTATTTCACTGGCGACATTCCCATTCGCGCCGAAGGGAACGGGGCTACGCCGGCCCCCGGCTGGACCGGCGACCACGAATGGACGCGCTTCGTGCCCTTCGCCGAGAAGCCGCACGCGCTGAATCCCGAGCGGGGCTATATCATCAGTTGCAACCATCGCATCGTCCCGGACGACTATCCCTACTTCCTGGGCAACATGTGGATGACCGGCTTCAGAGCGCGACGGTTGGAAGAGCTGTTTTCCTCCCGCGAGCAGGTATCGTTGGAGGATTGCCGGCGCTTTCAATTCGACTTCCATTGCATACCGGGCCTGCAGCTGGTTGAGAAGCTGAGCGAGTTGGAGCCGGACCAGCCGGATGCCGCCCTGGCGCTGGAGCTGCTGCGCGGTTGGGACGGCTGGTTGGGGGCGGATAGCGTGGGCGGCGCTGTCTACGAGCTGTTCCTGGCGCGTCTGGCGGATGTCATTCTGACCAACGGGTTGGGGCCGGAACTCAGCAAGAGCGCGCTCGGCTTGGGCGCGCATCCGCTGCTGGCAAAGACCAGCGAGTATTTCGGTTACTGGCCGATCACCGTGATGCGCATGTTGGACAACAATGACAGCGGCTGGCTGCCGGGCGCCGTGGGTCGCGAAGCCGTCCTTGTTCGCTGCCTGGCGGAGGCGATACAGGAAATACGTGAGCTCTTGGGCGAACGACCGGCAAGCTGGGAGTGGGGGCGGCTGCACGGCATCAACTTTGATCATGTCCTGGCTGCGCAGCCACCGCTTGACCGCGTCTTCAGCCAGGGCCCTTTCCCCATCGGCGGCGACTCCGACACGGTGCTGCAAACATCAACCCGGCCGGATGCCGGCTATCAGAATAACAACGTGTCGCCTTCATACCGGCAGATAGTAGACCTCGGCGACCTGCGCCGTTCGCAGGCCATGCACGCCCCCGGCCAATCAGGGCATTTGGGCAGCCCGCATTACGGCGACATGATTCAGCCCTGGCTGAACGGCGGCTACTTCGCCATGAGCTGGGATTGGGCGGAGATCGCCCGGAATTGCCGTTACCGGCAGACATTCGCCTCGGCCGATCATTAAGCTTCTCGGTTGCTCAGCCTGTCTCATTAACATCCGCCAGCAGAGCCAACACCTTTGGCAGCAGCGCCGGGGTGGTCGCCAGCCCTTCCTCGGCGTGGATAGTCTCGTTCCCGGCCCAATCGCCAAAGTAGCCGCCGGCCTCGCGCATGATCACCGGAAACGGGGCGCAATCCCAGGCGGCCATAATCGGGTCCAGGGCCACCTCCGCCCGTCCGGTGGCCACCAGCAAATAGCCGTAGGCGTCGCACCAACCGGCGTTATAGTAACCGGCTCGCTGCAGCCGCTGCCAGGCCGCGCCTCGTCCGTAGCGGGCAAAGGAAGCGGTGTCAATATGGCAGATGGTGCTGCGCTCCAGTCTCGTCTCATTAGACACATGCGCCCGGCGTCCGTTCCACCAGCAACCTTCACCGCTTGCCGCCACAAGCAGTTCATCCAGTGCCGGGAAGTAGGTCGCGCCGACCTCGATGCGGCCTGCGATCTCCAGACCGAGCAAGACGCCGTAAAGCGGCACGCCATGCACAAAGGATTTCGTACCATCAATCGGGTCAACATACCAGCGATAATCGCCGGCAGTGGACGCTGATCCGCCGTACTCCTCCCCGATCACGGCGTGGTCAGGAAAGTGCTTGGCGATCTGCCGGCGAATGTAGGCCTCTACCTCTCGATCAGCGATGGTAACCGGCGTGTCGTCCCCTTTGAACTCGACCGCCGGCGCAGTCTGGAAGTAAGCCAGCGTGAGGCGACCCGCTTGCCAAACGGTTTCGGCGGCGAATTCTATGTAATCTCTGAGTGCTGCGCCCATCGAATCTCCTCCACCGGATACTCGCCGGCGCTTATTAACGCCGGGACCGGCGACCACCCCATCGTAGCAGATCCCCCGCCAAAGAAAAAAGCATTTCTCGCTCCCCGTGGTTTGTGTCGTCAACCCAATCCCATTGTTGCCGGCGTCCGCAGACAACAATAGGATTGAACCGCGACACAAAAGCGAGAAATGCTATGACCGAATGATAGCGAAAAGGCGCGGGCCATTTCTGCCCTCATGATGTATCAGAATCGTGTCAATTTGTGGCATTCAGGTAACTTTTCGCTGACTTTCCTGCAGATCCGCCCTATAATGTTCGAGTGTGTCGGCGGCCCGCAGAAGTTGAAGCGGATCGGCGCAGCGCCTACGATGCCCGAACCGTGGTAGGCTCCACAGCGGAGGATTCACATGAAACGAAATCTCGCATCCCTTTCAGCGCTGGCAGCCTTGTCGGTGCTTGTCGCTCTCTCGCTCGTTCTCGTGGCCCTGGCTGATGCGGGGATCCGCGAGCCGCTCGCCCCGGCCGGTCGTTACAGCAAAGAGGAGATGGCGGTCATTGGCGAAGAACGCGGTGGGATCGCGCGCTACCAGGCCGACAGCCCGGATTGCGTGTACGAGGCGGCATATCAGCTCTTTATCTGCCCTGAACCGTTGCCAGCGGTCTTACCCACGCAAGATCCCATCGAACATGCTCGCGCGCTGGCGATGCTGAATAGCGCCGGCTTGATTCTGATCCCCGACACGACAAACCGGCGGGTGATGGCCTTCCATCCGGCAACCGGCGACCTGGTGGACGCGAATTTCGTGCCTCCGGACCCCGACAACCTGGACCTGCCGATCAACGCCATCCTCAGCGCCGGCGGCGACACCATCCTGGTAAGCTCATACAACGATGACTTGATCCAGGAATACGACCTGTTGGGCAACTATCTGGGGCACTTTGCCCCGGCCGGCGGCGCCGATCCGTCTGTCCTGGACACACCACGGGGAATGGAGTTGCGCGCCAACGGCAATCTGCTCGTCACAACCAGCCTCAATCCGGAGCTTGACCTGGTCGCCGAATTCGATACCAGCGGCAACTACCTGGGGGCGTTTATCGCGGATGGAGCCGGTGGCCTTGACTCGCCTTACGACATCTTTGGCCGGGCGAGCGATTGGCTGGTGGGCGGTGCGACAAGCGACATGATTCACCGCTATGATCTGGCCGGCGCTTACCTGGATGACCTAGCCGCCATTGACAACTTCCCCCAACAGATCATCGGCACGATCAGCGGGAATCTCCTGGTCGCCGACTTCAGCGGAACACAAGAAGGGGTGATCGAGCTGACTGCCGGCGGCGCGCTGGTCAACAACTTCAATCCGCTGGAAAACGGTCAGCGCGGCGTCTACGAATTGCCCAGCGGCAACATTCTGACCACCAGCGGCACCGGGGCGGAAGGGGCGGTCTATGAGATCGACCACACCAGCGGTGTGGTCGTGGACACGAAGGTCTCCGGCCTGACTGCGCGTTACATCGAATACGTGAAGAGCGACGCGACGGCCCCGGCGATTGAGCTGAACAAGACAGTCGGCACCGACCCATCCATCTGCGCGACGGGTGACTCCATTGTCGTTGCGGCCGGGACCGAAGTCACCTATTGCTACGAGGTGACCAATTCGGGGAATGTCACCCTCACCCTGCATGATCTGGTTGACGATCAGCTAGGGGTGCTGTTGGACGACCTGGCCTACGCGCTGGCGCCGGGCGCCAGCGCGTTCCTCACGGCATCAGCGACTATCACACAGACCACAGTCAACACGGCCGAATGGATTGCCACCGACGGCGACGTGAGCGCCTCAGATACAGATACCGCCACCGTCACCATTTCCGTGAATACTCCCACGCCGACCACGACAGCGACAACCGGCGGCCCCACCCTGACCCCCACTCCCACAGCCTCGCCCACCGGCACCCAGACGCCAACGGCTACAGGCACGGCGACCGCGACCGCCACGCCAACGACAATTCTACCCACAGCCACCGGCACGCCGACTGCGCTTCCTCCTTCGCCTACACCAACGCAGACGCCGCAACCGCCGGATTCGTTTCCGCTGTACCTGCCACTGGTGCTGAGACAATAGTCGACTGAATGAGCCGCGAGGCATAACACGCGCGGTGCGATACAATTCGCCCGATGCGATCTCGACTCGGATACGATGCGCAACTCCGACTCTTCCTGATCCCCTACGTCGCCGGCTCCGTCATCCTGGTAATCATTCCGGCGCTGGCCACCTTTGCCGTCGCCTTCACTGAGTACAACTCCATTGCCCCGCCGCAGTGGGCCGGCTTCGCTAACTTCGTCAAACTGTATGAATCGACGCTGGCCCGCATTTCCTTGCGCAGCACCGTCATATTCCTGCTGGTCGCCATCCCGTTGCGGCTGGTAGGCGCTTTCCTGCTGGCCCTGTTGCTGCAATCCCGGCGACGTTTGTTCCCGTTTCATCGCTCCGCCATCTACCTGCCGACCGTGATCCCCGGAGTGGCCTACGCCATCATCTGGCTGTGGATATTCAACCCGCTCTACGGTCCGCTGAACCGGCTGTTAGGGTATCTGGGTATCTTCGACGTCAGCTGGCTGGCGGAGCCGGGTACAGCGCAAATGGCGATCATCATTATGATGCTCTTCACCATAGGCGAAGGCTTCATCGTCATGTTGGTCGGCTTGCAGAGCATCCCCCGTTCCTATTACGAGTCCGCCCGGGTGGACGGAGCGAGCAACTGGCAGGCCTTCTGGCGCATTACCTTCCCGCTGGTGCTGCCCTGGTTGCTCCTGCTCTCCTTTCGCGACCTGATAGTCAGCATGCAGAACACCTTCACCCCTTCGTTTGTCATGACTTACGGCGGCCCTTATTACGCGACCACCTATGCGCCATTGCTCATCTACGAGCTGGCCTTTGACTTTCTGGACTTCGGTATGGCAGCGGCGGCGCTGGTCGTGACCTACGTGATTATCCTGATGATCATCGGAGGCGTACTGAACATCGTATCCGGCTGGGGCAACCCGGATGGCTAAGCCGTTTGCACGCCACCTGGCAGCCTTCGCGGTCACGCTGCTCTTTCTCCTGCCTCTTTACTGGGCGCTGGTGAACTCCCTGCGCACAATCGGCGCGCCGCCTCCGAATAGCGTTGAGTGGTGGCCCAGCGAGCCGCAGTGGGGCAATTACGCTACCCTGTTCGCGCTGCTGCCGGTCAGCCGGTATCTGTTCAACTCGCTGGTTGTTGTCGCCCTGGCAGTACCGATTACGCTGCTCACCGCGTCGTTGGCCGGCTTCAGCATCGCCCAGATCTCCAATAGGTCCCGGCGTCGCCTGCTGATCTTCAGCGTATTGGTGCTGATGATCCCCGACGCCTCTGTCTGGCTGCTGCGATTTCAGATACTACGCTGGCTGGGACTGCTGGACAGCTACTGGGCGCTGGTCGCCCCGGCCTTTGCCGCCAGCAGCCCGCTATTTGTGCTCCTCTACTACTGGAACTTCCAACGCATCCCGGCCGAGATGTTTGAATCGGCCCGGCTCGACGGCATCTCCGCGGTGGGCGCGTGGCGGCGGCTGGCCCTGCCGTTGGCGAGGCCGACCACTATGGGGGTCTTCGTGCTGACTTTTGTGCTTTATTGGAACGACTTTATCAGCCCGGTGCTGTACATCTTTGACCCCGGCAAATACACCATGCCAGTTGGTCTTCAAATTCTCAAACAGCTCGATCTTACCAACTGGCCCTTGCTCATGGCAGGGGCAGTTGTGATGACTGTGCCGGTGTTGATCATGTTTGTCCTGTTACAGCGGTACTTCCTTACCGATTCCGCATTGGCTACATTCTTTGAGAGAAACTGATATGGCGCACCGTAGTGCTACACTCCTTGCTTGCCTCGCGACTCTAACCTTATTGCTGATGGCCTGCGGTGCGAATGAGCCGGCTGCCGTTACCTTCATGGTTTTCGGCGACCCGGCGGAGCTTGCGGCATACCAGACGCTGGTGGACGCATTTGAAGTAGAGCATCAGGAAATCGACATTGACCTACAGCACGTGCCCAGCCAGGGTGAGTATCGGCAACGGCTGGCAGCCGGCTTCTCCGCCGGCTCGCCGCCGGACGTGATGTTGATCAACTATCGGCGCATGGGCACTTTTGCTGATCAGGGTGGCCTGGAGCCGCTGACCGATTATTTTGCCGGAAGTGATGCCTTCACAGAAGCTGACTTCTACCCGGCGGCGATTGATTCATTCCGCTGGGATAGCGAGCTCTGGTGCGTTCCGCAAAACGTCTCCAGCCTGGCCGTGTATTACAATCGCGATCTCTTTGACGAGGCCGGGTTACCCTATCCAACTGACGACTGGACCTGGACAGGTTTCCTTGACGCTGCAATAGCGCTTACCCAGGATACCGACGGCGACGGGCAGACTGACCAGTTCGCCGTGGGCCTGGAACCGATTCTCTTCCGGTTGGCCCCCTTCATCTGGCAAAATGGCGGCCGGCTGGTGGACGACGAGGCAAACCCCACCCGCCTGACGCTCGACGAGCCGGCGGCGATGGACGCTTTCCAATGGTTCACGGAGTTGCAGACCCGACACGGCGTCGTACCCGACGCGGTAGCGGAGGCGGCCGAGTCTTCCGAATCCCGCTTCCTGAACGGCACCCTGGCCATGATCTTCAACAGCCGGCGCGGCGTCCCCACCTATCGCACAATCGACTCCTTTGCCTGGGATGTCGCCCCCCTGCCGCAAGGTCGGCGGGAAGCCGGCATCCTGCACAGCGACGGTTACTGCCTGGCGGCGGCGGCGCAGAATAAGGACGCGGCCTGGACTTTTATTGAGTATGCCAACTCGGAAGCCGGGCAGACGATCATCGCCCGCACCGGGCGGACCGTGCCGTCCCTCATGGTGGTGGCCGAGTCGGATGCCTTTCTGGACCCGGCGGCGGCCCCGGCTAACAGTCGCGTCTTCACGGACGCTCTGCTCACACTCAATCGGGTTCCGGTTATGTCAACCTGGGTGGCGATTGAGGAAACCGTTGACGCGGAAGTAGAGCGCGCGTTTTATGGGCAGGTCTCGGTCGAGGAGGCTGTCGCCGCCGCCCTGGAGCGCACAGCCACCTTCTTCGAGCAGGACAATCTCAGACGTTAGCACATGACCATTGGGTGGTGGATGCGACCATCGTCGGCTAGTTGATCGGTCGAATTTTGATATACTGCGAGTACGTGTATTTGGTTGGACAGGGTGTGGGCAATCTGGCGACCGCTCCAGTACTCAAGTAGCTGACTGGGGCCCACTTTCCCCCGCGCACTCCCTCTCCCATTCTTAGGAGGCGACAATGAGAATAGGACGTTTGTTTGTCGGCGGCCTGCTACTGTTCCTGGTGGCAAGTGTCTTGTTTGTGCAGCCGGACGCCGGGGCTAACAAGGAGTCGGCTGGCCTGCGCGGTCCGGCCGGCGCGCAGCCGGCGGCCGGACTGGCAGTCGGCGAGGTGATCGCCAGCGAGCCGGTAACGCCGGTGCTGGTCGGTCCGGCCCGCAATTACCCCGCGGGTGAGCCGGAAGCGCAACTGGATCGAGAGATCAATCCCCGCATTGATCCCTATGGGCGCACCGATCCGGGATTCCGCATCGAGGGCGGCCTGGACCCGCTATTAGCCGTACAGGCCAACGCCCCCGCCCCCACCGATCGCGGCTTTGAGACCCCGATTTTCAACTTTGAGGGACAGGGTTACACCTTCCTCAATCCGCCGGACACCGTCGGCGATGTCGGGGCCGATCACTATGTGCAGATGATCAATGCCACCGAGGTTTCTATCTGGGACAAGGTAACCGGCGACTTCATCGAGGACTTTGACCTGGGCTCGCTGGGCGGCTGCACGACCGGCGGCGGCGACCCGATTGTCCTTTATGACCACCTGGCCGATCGCTGGTTGCTCAGCGAGTTTGGTCCCGGCAGCAGCCTGTGTGTGTTAATCTCGCAGACGCCGGACCCGGGCGGCTCGTATTATTCCTATCAGTTCAGCACGCCGGGCTTCCCGGATTATCCCAAGTACGCGGTCTGGCCGGACGGCTACTATGTGACCACCAACGAGAGCAGCCCGGCCTCTTACGCGCTCGAACGCGCCGACATGCTGGTGGGAGCGGCGGCGACCTCGCAGCGCTTTGTGGCCCCGGACCTGCCCGGCTTCGGCTTCCAGGCAATGACGCCGGCCGATCTGGACGGCCCGCCGCCGCCGGCCGGCGCGCCAAACTACATCATGCGCCATCGTGACACCGAACCGCACGGCCCCGGCGGTTTCCCAACCGAGGACTTCCTCGAAGTGTGGGCCTTTGACGTGGACTGGGTCACGCCGGCCAATTCCTCGTTCACCCAGGTCGCCAACATCTCGACCACCGAGTTCGACTCTGACCTGTGCGGCCTGTTCTCCTTCTTCGCCATCGCCATGCCCGGCGTGCCGAAATGCTCCGGCTCTTCGTTGGACCCGTTGCGCGAAGTGATCATGTTCCGCCTGCAATACCGCAACTTCGGCGATCATGAGACGCTGGTCGGCAATCTGGCCACCGACGTTACCGGCAACGATGACGCCGGTGTGCGCTGGTTCGAGCTACGCAAGGTGGGAGCAGGCTCCTGGGGTCTGTACCAGGAAGGCACTTACGCGCCGGACAGCGACAGCCGCTGGATGGCCGGCAGTGCCATGGACGGAGCCGGCAATATTGCCATAGGCTACAATGTCTCCAGTTCCACCGTCTATCCATCGCTCCGCTATGCCGGGCGGCTCTCCAGCGACCCGCTGGGGACGTTGCCGCAGGGAGAATACAACATCGTGGCCGGCACGGCCGCCAACGGCAGCAATCGCTATGGCGACTATTCGGCGATGAGTGTGGACCCGGTGGATGACTGCACCTTCTGGTTCACGGGCCAGTACAACCCCGCCAGCCAGTGGTCGACCCGCGTCGCCGCCTTCCGCTTTGACGAGTGCGGCGAGCCGGGCTTCTCCATGTCCACCACGCCCGCCACGCAGGACATCTGCGTGCCGGACAACGCCCTGTACACTGTAAGCACGACCGCCATCTCCGGCTTTGCCGGCGACATAGATCTGAGCGCGGCAGGCAATCCGGGCACAGCGACGTTTGTGCCGAATCCGGTGCCGGCCGGCGATCCCAGCCAGCTGACCATCAGCGGCGCGGCTGCCGGGGCATACACGTTTGATGTGAACGGTGAGAGCGGCGCGATCAGCCGCACCAATACCGTTTCCCTGAACGTGTTTGCCGGGGCGCCGGCCGCCCCCACCCTGAGCTCACCGCCGGACGGCGCAGTCAACGTGCCTCTCGCCCCAACCTACACCTGGAATCCGGCCGCCAACGCCACCAGCTATTTCATCGAAATAGCCACCGACGCCGCCTTCACTAACGTCGTTGATTCCGCAACGGTGAGCGGCACCAGCTATGACGGGTCAGGGCTTGCGCCGACCACCACCTACTACTGGCGGGTGACGGCGGACAACGTCTGCGGCGGCAACACATCCGAGGTGTGGAGCTTTACGACCTCCGACGGCTCACTGACCTGCAACAGCACAGTCGGCTTTGAGACTGGCGACTTCCCGCCCGACTGGTTTATTGAGACCAATGCTCTCCCCGGCGGTGAGTGGGTGGTCTCCACGAATAACAGCAGCGCCTTCTGGGATCCCGGTCCGGCTCCGGAGGGCATTTACTATGCCTCTGCCAATGACGACCTACCCGGCTCCGGCAGCAACGGCGCTAACGACTACCTGTACACCAGCGTCATTGACCTCTCCGGCTACACCGGCGCGTCGCTGAACTTCTGGTATCACTTCGACGGCACTTTCGGCCATGAGGCCGGTGGCGTGGAAGTGAGCGGCGACGGCGGCGCGACCTGGGACGGTGAGGTTGTTGTGCCGATCGGCGACAACTGGCAGCAGTATTCGCTGAACATGGATGCGTACGCGGGCAATAGCACCGTCCGCATTCGCTTCCACTCCGATGACGGCGGCTTCTGGGCATCCGGCTATGCCATCGACGCCGTCAACCTGGAATGCACCGGCGGCGCGCCGGACATCACGGTTGACCCGACCAGCATGAGCAGCACGCAGAACACCAACACGGTCGTCGTGCAAACGCTGGACATCGGTAATGTCGGCAGCGGGAACCTGGACTGGTCAATTGATGAAGCGAACGGCGCGCTGGCCGGCGGCTCCTGCGATACTCCGGACGATATCCCCTGGCTGACGCTTAACCCCGATGCCGGGACCACGCCGCCTTCCGGGACGACCTCTGTGGACGTCACCTACGATTCCACGGGTTACGCGGCGGGTACCTACACCGGCGACCTATGTGTCGTCAGCAACGACCCGGATGAACCGCAGGTGGTTGTGCCGGTGGAAATGATCGTGGAGCAGCCGACTGATGTGGGTCTGACCGGCCTGGCCGGCGACACATCGGCTGCCCTCCTGCCGATGGCGGCGATCATGGCGCTGGCGGTTATCGCCGGTTTCGTACTCATCCTGGCCCGCCGGCCAAACAAGACCGGCTAGGCGAACCAACAGGCCGGCGACTTTCGTGGCGCCGGCATCCCGGATGATCAATGGGTCATCTGGATGCCGGCGCAAGCGCGAAGCCGACCAGCTGCTCAATAGACCGCCAAAAAGAAAGGGCGGGGTCGAGGAAATCCTCGACCCCGCCCTTCACGATCCGGCAGAGAAGAGCAAAGCCCGCAGGCCACGCTCCGCCGGGTTAATTCTCCTGATGTTTGCCGCGCTGTCTCATCACGATGAAGAAGATCACCGCCGCCAGCAGCGCCACCGGGGCCAACCAGATTAACCAGTTGCCGCCGGCCATCCCGCCGCCGAAGCCGCTCACGCCCACATCGGTCGGCTGCTCGACATTCATGACCACCGGCACAATCACCAGCGGCTCATCCGGGTCATTGCTGAAGATGCACAGGTCGCCGCTGTAGCTGCCCGCCGCGTAGCCGGTTGAGTCGAAGGTGACATCAACGGTGGATGCGCCTGCCGGCGGCGTGGTCCCGGTGTCAGGGTTGAGCGAGAGCCAGGGGATGTCAACCGGGGCGTCGCAGGAGCCGCCAGCCAGCGTGCCGTTCACTTCATCTATCGACCAGTCCAGGTCCACAGTCCCCAGGTTGCTGATGTCCAGCATCTGAATCACGACCGTGTTTGTGTTCTGCGTGCTGGCCATGCCGGTCGGGTCAACGCCGATGTCCGCCACGCCGCTAGTGGTGAAGCTCCATACGGCGGAGGTATTGTCGCCGCAGGCATTGTCCGCGCTCACACGCCAGTAGTGCGTAGTTCCCTCAGCCAGCAGCGAGCCGTTGTAACTGGTTTCGGTGGTCGTCGCTGAATCGACGACGTTTGTAAAGCCGGCGTCGGTCGCAACCTCAATGAAGTAGCTGGTCGCGCCGGATGCCGGATTCCAGGTATAGGTCGGCGATGTAGGCACATCCGTTGCCCCATTCGGCGGGGAGAGCAAAGCGGGCGCAGCCGGCGCGCTGGCGAAGACGTTCAGCGAGACAGAATTCTCATGTTGCACACTGCCGTTGTCACCCACCACATCGAAGGTGTAGTTGCCGGCAGTCGCGCCGCTGATGGTCAACGTGCTGGGATCGCCGGCCGGCACCGGGTCCGGCACGAAGGTCGCTGTGCCGGGATTGCCCACCGCAGAGAGATCGATGTTGCCCACGAAGCCGCCCAACCCCTCGGTGGACACCGTGTATAGTGCGTTTTCCGATACGCAGATGTCCTGCGAGGCCGGGGTGGTGGTCATGGCGAAGTCCGGCGTCTGGCTGCCTATGGGGTGGAACATCGGGCCGGTGAGGCAGGGATAGGTCTCCGGATTCGGCTCGCCGGTGATCGTCCAGCAGTAAAGGTCCGGGGCCGTGACGTCAGTGACCATCTGCGGCACGTACCAGAGCACGATATTCGTGTCTACCACGCTCTCGCCATTAACGAATTGTTCCGGTCCCTGGAAGTGATTATCCTGGCAGCAATCGCCGATGACGCCCATATCGCCGTCACCTTCACTCGGGTGGTGCAGGGTGAAATAGACGAATGGCTCGTCGCCTCGGCTGGGGACGCCCGGAGGAACAACCGGGAGTTGTCCGAGGTCCTGCTCGATATTGTAGCCAAGGCCGTTCGAATCGGCGACACGCCAACTGTAGTTTTCAGGGGTTGTGTAATGTTGGCCATACTGAGGAAAGTCAGGGTCCACGACTGCGACGCGGATATCTTCGGTGGTTACGTCTACCCAGTCTGAGCCGTCGTAATAAGCGAAGTTGTCGTTGTCGTCGCCGTCAACGGCAATGTCGATGCGCACCACCGGCCGGTAGATGGCATTGTTGCCACAGCCCTTGCCATACGCGCCGCTGACCACGCGGAAGCGGCCGTCATTGTAGAACTGAATATGCTGGTCGTAACGATAGTTGCAGGAGCTGCCCCAGCTGGACATGCGGAAGTCTTGCACCACCTCGAAGCCGACGACGCCCTCGCCGCCTTCCATGAGGTCGCGAATCTCCGTGTCACCATAGGGGAAGATGGGGAAGCCGCCGCCCCCTCCGCCGCAGCCGGGGGTATCCTCGAAGCCGCCGCTGCCGTAATCGGCGTGCCACTCCACCAGCTTGACGCTGGTCAGCACTTCCACGCCGTTGTAGGTGACGTTGTAGACTCTCAAGCCGTCGGTGCCGGTGACCTCATGATTGAGCGACCAGCCGTCCCGATTGACGCTGCCCGCGGGTGGACAGCCTTCCGGCACAAAGGGCGTAGAGTTGACCGACGCGTCCGACCCGGCAAAGGTCCAGAATGTTCCCGCCAGCCGGTCGTCTGTCAGGTCAATAATCGCCCAAAAGAACCGATCATCCACCTTGAAATTGGGGCCGACGCAGAGGTGCCCTTCCGCGCAGGCGGTGCCGAGCATGCCGCCGGGGACCGGGGCCATCGTGCCGTTGGTGGGCCGATAACCGAGGGCTGAAATGACCTCCGGCGCGTTGAAGGCAATCTCCAAAGCGCGGTCGGCCAGGCGCTTGTTGATACCCGGCTGCATGCCCGGCAGGTAGAAGACATCCAGGACGGTAGCCGTATCCAGATTCACAACCGCCGTGACGGCGGCATTCTCATCGAAGTTGTAGATCTCCACTTGCCGGCAGTCGGCATTAGCGCAGCTACCCTGTAAGGCCGGGTAGTCGCCGGCGGTCAGGGAACGGACGCCGAACACCTCCGAGCGGTGCCCGGCGGTGTGGGCCATCACCAGGGCGTCGTCCAGCGCCAGTTGTTGCGCCTGTTCTTGTTCCGGCGTCATCTTGCCGGAAAGAGGAATGGCCGCCGACTTGCCCCGGGCAATGGCGGTGGGTCGTAGGAAATTCGCTGTCAAGAGCAGCACGGGAACCACAAGAAACAAGACAAGCAACAACACACGGGCAATTGAACTGCGCTTCATTCGTTACTCCTCACCTGATGAACGGGCTAACAACGGTGGTCGTCCAAACAAGCGGGTGATTATAGCGAAATCAACAAAAGGCACAAACAGGAAATTGGTCCCCACAGCAATCCGGTATCGCCGGCGAGCTGGTCCGGTCTGACGGCTGAAAGGCCACAAAAAGGATTGATCTTTGCGCGCTAAGTGCGCTCTGCACGCCGTGCAGTCTACGAACCCGGCGTTTCGGCGAGCAATTGCCGGATAGCGGCATCCGTTTCATCGTATCCCCCTTCCCCGATGTGCTTGTAACGAATGTGGCCTCCCCGGTCAATCAAGTAACGAGTCGGCCAATAACGCTGGCCGTATGCCCGCCAGGTCAGACCCTCGTTGTCAATGGCGACCGCATACTCGATCTCGTTCCTGATCAGCGCTTCACGGACATTGTCAATGTCCTCTTCATAGCTGAACTCCGGGTAATGGATCGTTACCACAATGAAGTCGTCACCGGCATACCGCTCATGCCACTCGCGCATGTACGGGATCACCCGCTGACAATTGATACAGCCGAAGGTCCAGAACTCAAGCAGGACGACTTTTCCCTGCAAATCGGCCAGGCGTAAGGGATTGCTGTTTAGCCAGACATCATTTCTCAGTTCAGGGGCCGGACCAAAGTCAGGTAAGCGAGACGGCGGTGCGCTCGTTTCACTTATCATCGTCTCCTCCATAATCGCCGGCTGCAGAGAAGCTCCGGATGGCGCTTCATTCGCCGGCGCCGCCGATTCCCTTCCACATGCGGATAGCGCCGCCGGCAAGATAATGGACAGGAGCAATGCGGCGCGGATATTTCGGGCAAGAGTCATTGACACACCTCCTGGGTGAAGAGTACTTTCACTGTGTTAAGAATCACTTGCCGGTCCATTACAAATGGCTTAAGTCAGCCCGGGCGAGTTGCCTTGCATCCGGTTTCTGACTGTGCTAATATCAACTCAACCCTGCTGTGTGCGTGATGGGTTGCGCTTGTTGAGCCAACGCCATCCTTCTGGGAGTAGGCATCCGTCAAGGGAATGTAGTAGCCGAAAGGTCAGGCAAACTCTTGCGAAGACAGAATTCCCACCTGCATCTGCAGGTTCTAACATAGGCATCCACACGGCACGGCGGGGCTGTGTCATCATGGGAATGTATTTGTGTGCCTCTGATCCCAGTCAGGGGCTTTTTTTTGCAGTGGATTCAGTTTCCCGGAAAATGGCTGAGATTACTGATCGCTGTGGTTAGGGCGACTTCTGGACAACGTCCGGTTTTCCGGGAAACTATCTGAATAGTTGCGGAAAAGTATAAGCATGCTGCGTGAGCGAATTTCCGATGACATTTACGTCTTCTCGAGCCGGATGTATGCTCAGGAGACAGCCGGGGCCATCATCACTAAGGCGGGCGTCATCCTTATAGATACCCTCTTCTACCCCGAAGAAACCCTTGCCATCAAGCAGTTCATTGAGGAGCGCTTGGGACAGGAAGTCCGTTATCTGATCAATACCCATTATCATGCGGATCACACGCAAGGCACCTTTCTGTTTCCGAACGCGCACGTCGTCGCGCACTCCAGATGCATGCAATTGCTGGACACCATTGGGCGGGACGGGCTGACCCAGACGAAAGAACAAATGGCCGGCTTTGAAGACGTGCGCATCGTCCTGCCCGATCTCACCTTCGAGCAAGGACACCTCGACATTCATCTGGGCGGCACATCCGTGCGCCTCTTGCATATGCCCGGCCACAGTCTGGACCTGGTCGGCGTCTGGTTAATGCAGGAGGGAATTCTGTTTGCGTCGGATAACATGATGCCGGTTCCGACCCTGTTTGATGGCGACTTCGAGAATCTGCAGCAATCGTTAAAGCAGATGCTGAAGATGGATCTGGAGTGCGTCGTCCAGGGTCATGGTGAGGTCATTCTGCGCGGCGAGGTGAATACGGTCCTGGAAAGCAATCTAGCTTACCTTGACGCGATCAAGCAACGGGTCGGCGAGGCTGTCAACAACGGCGTGAATGAGGAAGGTCTGGAAGAGATCACCATCGAAAGCTGCGGCAAATCGCGCATCCCATTGAATGGGTTGGTCTCGGACCTGCATCACGCCAACCTGCTGTACCTCTATCACAGTCTACGTAACGGTGGGTAAGGATTTCGTCCGCCGGGAGCGCCCGCAGAGGGCCTATCTCGGCCCGGCCGAACAGTCGTTCATGCTTGCCTGCGCCGGCGTGGAGGAGTCGCCGCCCGGCCCGGCGGACGATCTGAACTGGGAAGCGCTCACCCGCCGGCTAATCAGCGATGGACTCGCCCCGTCGGCCTATCGCCGATTCAAGGAGCACGCCCAACTTCTTCCTCCCGGGGTTTTGGAAGCCCTGAAGCGCAATTACTACCAGACCGCCTCGGCCAATCACATCCGGCTGGCTGAACTGGCTCGCCTGGGCAGCGTCTTGGCCGGGGCCGGCATCCGGCTGCTGGTCCTGAAAGGCGGCGCGCTGGCGACAACTGTCTACCCGGACCCCGCCCTGCGCTTCATGGGCGACCTGGACATCGCCGCGCCGCCGCAATCGGCGCGCGCCGCGGTCGCGTTACTGCAGGGTGAAGGATACAAACTGCACGGCGACCTGTCGGACCTGGATAACCCGGCGCTGCTGCGCGAGAAGGGCTGGCACCTGCGCCTCACCCGCACGATCCACGGCAAGGAAATGGAGTTGGAATTTCATTGGCCGATGCGCCGGAGTGTGCTGGTCAACCAGACGGCCGTGCTGGATGTGCAGGGGATCTGGAGCCGCGCCGTCCCGCTTGACGAGGCGAAGAACCTTTGGCAGCCTGCGCCGGCTGATATGCTGCTGCACCTCTGCCTGCACACCGGCCTGCAGCATCGCTTCACAGACCTGGGTCTGCGCCATTACGTCGACCTGGACCGGGTCGTTCGCCGTTATGGCGGGAGTGAAGCTTTCTGGACGACGTTCATCTCCCTCGCTGACCAGGCCGGAGCGCGGGACGTGAGCTATTTCTGTCTGCTCTGGACGAACCACTTATTGAACGCTCCCGTTCCGGCACACGCGTTAACGGGGCTACAACCGCCGGCGTGGAAGATCAGGTCTTTCACCGCTCGGATCGAATCGGCGGATATCATCAATCGCAAAGAAGTGCTATACGATCGCCGGCGAATCTGGTGGCGATTACTGACCACTGATCACTTGCTGCGGCTGGTCCTCGCGCCCACGCGCTCGCTCTTTCCGGGCCGGGAATATCTGACCAGCTATTACGGCATTGAGGGGGGATGGCGGTTGGCCGGCTACGCGCTCTGGTATCCTTTTCACGCCCTGGGACGGGCGGTAAGGCGGCGATCCCAGCTTCGTCGGCAGCGGATACAGAGACCGAGCGTCCCCGGCCAATCGGCGTAAGCCGCTTCACGCTGCGAAGGCTTCCCGGTCAGCGGGACAACACTGTCAATTTGCCGGGCAACACTTCGTATTGGACGCGGTCAATTGCTTCGGTGAGCACCTCACCATCCGCGTGTACCGGCGTGCCCGGGCGGCTCTCCACGGTCAGCCGGGTGGTGCGCCCGCTCGTTATCCTGGGGTGGTTGATGTGGCTGCCGCCAAAGAGCCGGGGCAGAATCGCCAGCACTTGCAGCTTCGAAAGCTCCGGGGCCAGCACATAATTCAGATATCCGTCATCCATTTGCGCCGGCGGGTACATCATGAAAACGCCGCCGGTACGCGGACTGTTGCACACCGACAGCAGATAGGTGGGACCTTCATACGCGCCATCATCCCAGGTGACGCGCATATCCCACGCCTTCAGCTTGATCAACCCCTTCACCAGCGCCAGCAGATAGCGCGAGTTGCCGGACAGGCGGTGGATCTTGGTGTTCTCAATGGTGATCATCGGCTCCATGGCGACCGCGCAGTTGTTGCAGAAGAAATGGTCGTTGGCCCGGGCCGCGTCTACCTGGCGGGTGCGTCCGGCGGCGATGATTGCCGCCGCTTCGTCGAGGTCGCGCGGCAAACCCATCATGTCGTAGAAGTCATTGGCCGTGCCGATCGGCAAAATTCCCAGGGACATGGTCGGGCTGTCGCCGGCTGCCTGAATCAGCCCATTGATCACCTCGTTCAGCGTGCCGTCGCCGCCGGCAGCCACCACAGCATCGTACTTTCCGGACAGGGCCGCCGAGCGCGCTGCCTCGGTCGCCTGGGCCGGTTGCTCGGTCACGGAGATGTCGTAAGTCACGCCGGCCTTCTGTAGAGCCGACTCGACAAGTGGTAGCTTACGCTTTGCTCCCCAACGATTTGCGTAGGGATTGAGAACAACACAACAATTCATCATGTCCGCCGGCGCCCGGCTTAATTGAGGTGCGGTGAATACCAGTTTCAGGTCAGGCTGGCGCGGATTTGACCGGGATAGTTGCTGATAATACCATGAACACCCAGGCGCGCCATTTCCTTAGCTGTGGCTGCGTCATTCACCGTCCACACGTGCACCCGCAGCCCGCGTTGCATGGCCCATCTCATGTAGGAGATGTCAACCAGCGAGTAATGCGGATGGTCGGCTTCTGCGCGGAACAACCGGTGAGCCGGGCGCGACCAGCCTGATTGTCGAATGTGGCCCAGCATGGTGCTGCGAGTCAGATGCTTCCTGGCCCGGCGCACTGAGAGCGGGCTGAAAGAGGATACCAGGGACTGGCTTTCCAAGCCGTGGGACTCGATTCGATCCGCCACCGCCTGCTCTAGGGCATCATTCCACCAACTCATAGATTTAATTTCAATGTTGTAGAGCATCGAACGCCCAAAGCTCTCAAACACCTCATCGAGGGAGGGAATGCTTTGCCCGGAGCCGGCATCCAGCGCCTGCAGCTCAGCCCATGTCAGGTTCGAGACAGCTCCCACACCGTCTGTCGTCCGCTCAACGGTCGCGTCGTGGATAACCACCACCTGCCCATCGGCCGTCAATCGCACATCCAGCTCAATGCCGTCGGCCCCCAGCTGCAATGCCAGCTCAAAGGCGCCCAGGGTGTTTTCCGGGGCGTCGCCGCTCGCTCCCCGGTGCCCGATGATCAGCGGCGTACGCGAAGCCAGCCAATCCATCCGGTGAGTGTCAGCCCTTACCGGTGCGTACCTGAATCAGGTTGGTAGCTCCACTGCTGCCGAACGGCACCCCGGCGGTGATGACGATGGTATCCCTGTCGGTCAGCCCTCTTGGTCTCAGCGCCTCCAGGGTCACCTCGATCATTGATTCGGTGTCGACGAACTCAGGCACCGGCAGGCTTTCAACTCCCCACACCAGGGCCAGCCGGCGCTGCGTCTCGGGATTGGGCGAGACCGCCACAATGGGCGTGGAGGGCCGGTGGCGGGCGATCATGCGGGCGGTGCTGCCGGACATTGTGGCCGACACGATGGCCCATGCGCCTACCTCTTCGGCAATATCGCACGAGGCTGCGCCGATGGCCTGCGCTGTCATCGTGGCATGTTGGTGCCGGCGCTGCCGGTAATGGTGATAAGGGTATGCGGACTCGGTAATGTCGGCAATCTGCTTCATCATCAGGACGGATTGGACTGGGAATGCGCCGGAAGCGGTCTCGCCGGACAGCATGACCGCGTCCGTGCCGTCCAGGATAGCATTGGCGACATCGCTGGCTTCCGCCCGCGTGGGCCGGGGATGCTCGATCATGGATTGCAGCATCTGCGTGGCGGTGATCACCGGTTTCCCTGTCAGGTTACAGACCTGGATGATCCGCTTCTGCAGCAGCGGTACTTCCTGGGGAGGCACCTCAATGCCCAGGTCGCCCCGCGCGACCATCAAGCCGTCAGCCGCCTCCATGATTTCCTCCAGCCGATCAATCGCCTCGACCTTTTCAATTTTGGCTATGATCGGCAACGTGTAATCGTGCTGCCCCAGTTTCCGTCGCAACTCGTGCACGTCGTCCGCCGAGCGAACAAAGCTGAGCGCCACGTAATCCAGGCGCAAGTGACAGGCCAGCGCCAGATCAGCCAGGTCCTTTTCGGTGATGCTGGAGATGGGCAAGTGTGTGCCGGGCGCGTTCACGCCCTTACGCGACTCGAGGAGGCCCGCGACGGTGACCGTGGCCAGCACCGCGTCGCTGCGTTTCTCCTTGACCCGCATCTCCACCTCACCGTCGCCGAAGACCAATCTCGCCTGCGGCTCCAGGATTCCGATGATTTCGGGATGCGGAAAGTGGATCATGGCCGGCTGGCCGCGATGAGGGGTGAGCATCACTTCATCATTGAGGGAGAGTGGGATGCCGTTAGGGCCGACGTGACCCAGGCGCAGTTTCGGCCCCTGGAGATCACCCAGGATGGCCAGGATCCTGTTCTCTTCCGTCGCTACGCGTCTCAACATGGCGGCGGTCTCGGTATGGGATTGGGCGTCGCCATGGGAGAAGTTCAGCCGGGCCACGTTCATGCCGGCGTTCAGCATCTTGCGAATTGTAGTGGGGTTGCTGGATGCCGGCCCGATAGTGGCCACGATCTTGGTTCGCGCCATTCTTATGCCCGTCCTATCCTCAGCATATGCCGGCCCGCCGCCGGAGTTCCGTCCACCAGCGCCGGCCCTATTCCACAGCTTCCAACTTCACTTCGATTTCGTCGTCTTCCATTCTGCTGGCAGTGATCTGAATCCGATCATTTGCCTCGAAATTGTCTTCCAGCCAGCCCTGGGCGCGCGGCGTCAGCACGACCCGCGCCTGGTCGTTGGGCGCCAATCGCCAGACGGAGGCAGCACGGTCGCGGAAGTCCTCATAGGAGAGCGTGACTTCTCGACTTGTTGAACGGGCATTGGCCGCGAAGAAGGGCCAATGCTCAGGGGTCAGATTGACAAAGCCGCGGCGGATGTGCAGCGGCTTGAGACGCGAGACATATGTGAACTGCTCGAGCGGTTCTGGGCGCTCCTCTTCCTTGACCTCCTCCTTCGGCCGCTCGACCTTCGGCTTGGGCTTCTTTTTGGCCGCTCCCGGCTCGCGCTTCACCAGCGTTTCGTGCACCGGCATAAAAGCGCGCAACCAATCGACCGCCTGGTCAATTACGCTGGTGCCCAAGAAGGAAATCTGCTCGGCCGGAGCGCGGTAGCTCAGCGAAAGCTGAACAAGCCATTTCGGTTCCGCGTTCAGAAATGATGCTCGCGCCGATATTTGCACGGCTGCCTCCAGGTCAAGCGCGGAAACATCATCTTTGAACAGGTCCTGATAGAAGGTCGTTTGGCCCGAATCCTCGTCCCATTCCATCTGTTGGATGCGCATTGTCCAGCCGGGTTCCAGCCCCTGCATGAGCTCCAGCCAACGCTCCGGATTGGACTCGCACGCTTTCCAGGCGGTTGACAGAGCCATCTTATCCTTGATGGAGTACTGCAACTCCAGGCTAAGCGGACGGACAAAAAAGGCGAAATACGGTGCGGTCTCTATCTGAGGGCTGGCCGCCAGGTAGGCGGATTGACTGGCCCGATCAAGGCCGTAAAACGGAAAGTAGTTCTGCACGTCACGTGACAAATTCATGTGCAGGCGATTGATAAACTCCTCCAGTTGCGAGAGGGCATACTTCAACGCTGTCTCTTCACCGGCCCAACCGAACGCGGTGAACACAGGCATCGTCAGACCAACAAACTGCTGCTGTTGCATGGTAAATCCTTAGTGAAACATCTTGATGTTAGAACGCCCAAATACCCCGCCGGATAGCTCCACAAGTAGCGGTCGTTTCGGCGCAAAAAGGGAGGAAAGATTGAGAGCGTACAGACCTTAATATTAGCCATTCAAGGGGGTTTGGTCAAATGCGCCCCGCAAACGCCTGCCTGAAAACCGCCGGCAAGTTCGGAATTCGCCACCGGCGGTGTGCTATAATCAGAGAGGCAGCGACCAAGGAGTATTCAGTCCACATGATTCGTAAGCGAGTCCAGTTCGTTATCATCGGTTCGGGGCCGGGTGGGGCAACGCTGGCCCGGCAGCTCTCTGCCGGCGGCGCGGGTGTGCTGCTGCTGGAGCGCGGCCGCGATTGGCGCACGCATCCACTGTACGGCACCTATCCCGGCGCGATGCTTTACACTGACCGGGCCTCGTTTGTCTACTCCCGCGAGGGCTTGAACATCATCCGCCCGTTGATGGTCGGCGGGGCCACCAGTATGTATTGCGGCTGCTCGGCCCGGCCTCTTCCCTGGTGGAACTCTCGATACGGCATCGACCTGGATGGGTATGCCGAGCAGACGATGAGCGAGCTGCGCATTGCACCGTTGCCGGAGGGGCTGCGCGGAGAGGCTTCCACCAGGATTGCCGAGGCGGGGTTGGCCCTGGGGATGGATTGGCAGCCGCAGGACAAGTTCATGAGTCCCGGAAGAGCGCCGAACTTTGATTGCGGCGCTACCTGCATGCTTGGTTGTCGCTGCGGAGCGAAGTGGAGCGCCGCCGAGTATGTCGACCAGGCGATTGTGAACGGCGCCGAGCTGTGGACCGGCGCGCGCGCCGAGCGGGTGATCACCGGCGGCCGGGAAGTCGCCGGTGTCGTCGGCAAAGTCAACGGGCAGCCGTTTCTGATCGAGGCGGAGAGTGTGATTGTCTCCGCCGGCGGCATTGGCTCCGCCATCTTGCTGCGACGCAGCGGCCTTTTCGACGCCGGTCGGGGTATGACGATGGACAGCACGGTGATGGTTTACGGCCATGCCCCCTATGAAGGCAACGGCAACGAGCCGCCGATGACCTGGAGTTGCGCGGATGACGAGCTTGGCGTGCTCTATTCGACGCTGATCGATCCCTGGCTAATGTACCCGCTCATCCTGGCGCAGAAAGGGCCGGCTTATCCGCTGACCTGGCGGCGCTGGGGCAAGACATTGGGGGTAATGATCAAGCTGAAGGACGAGATCAGCGGTGGAATTGACATTCGCGGCCGGATCAGCAAAGGGCTAACGGCCGGCGACCGGCTGAGGATGAGTCAGGCGGAGGTTGCGGCGGCGAACATCCTGCGTCAAGCCGGATGCCAACCGGACAGCATCTTTTCCACACCGGTGCGAGGCACCCACCCCTCCGGCACAGTGCGCATTGGCGAGATGCTCTCCACCGGCCTGGAAACCGAGGTCAGCCGGCTCTACGTATGCGACGCCAGCGTTTTCCCGGAAGCGCTCGCCCGGCCAACCGTCCTGACCATCATCAGCCTGGCCCGCCGGCTGGCAGAGGAGCTGCTGGGGCAAGCACAGGCAGCTCCTCCCGAAGCCCATACGCAATATGCTGCCGCTTGACGGCGACGGGTTGCGAGCGCTCCTGGCACGTTTCCCACGCCTGGATTTCGCCGCCGGCCCCAGCCCACTGGAACCGCTCCCCAACCTCAGCGCCCATCTGTCCAGCCCAGCACTGTGGATTAAGCGCGATGACTTGATTGGTCCCGGCCTGGGAGGCAATAAGGGTCGGAATCTGGCGTACATCCTGGCGGAAGCGATTGGGCAGCGAAAGCGGAAGATCGTTACCTACGGCGGGCTGCAATCTAACCATGCGCGCATCACGGCCGCGGCCTGCGCGGCCCTGGCTTTGGAAGCCCACCTGTTCTTCTTTGAGCGACGCCCGACCGTCCTGGAAGGCAATCTGTTGCTGGATGCCCTTTACCAGGCGCGGATGCACTTCGTCCCGTTCGGCGGAAGCGGCAGCGCCTCCATGACACTGGAGATGACCAGTTTTCTGGTCAGACTGCTTTCACTGGCGATTGTCGGGCCGGGAGCCTATTTCATGCCGGTCGGTGGTCACAGCGCCGTCGGATGTCTGGGGTTCGTGGAAGCGGCGGCGGAACTGCAGGCGCAGTTGGAGGAGCGGCAAATACCCCCAGAAAAGACGGTCGTCGTCACAGCAACCGGCACCGGCGGGACGCTGGTCGGCCTGACGGTAGGCTTCAAGCTGCTGGGTTCGCCGGTGCGCGTCATGGGATTGGATATCGGCCGCTTATGGCGCTGCTTCCCCCACACGCTGGCCCGCCTCGCCAATGAGAGCTGTCGCCTGTTGGGCGTCCCCGCCGGCTGGAGTCCGGCCGATTTCCCGCTGAACGAGTACGACTATGCCGGACCGGGTTATGCCCGTCTCACCCGGGAGGTGCAGGAAGCGATCTCCCTGATCGCGCGCAAAGAAGGTATCCTGCTCGATCCAGTATATAGCGGTAAGGCTTTTGTGGGCCTTCTAGACCTCATGCGCCGGGGTCGCTTCACGGACGATGAGTGGATCGTCTTTCTGCACACAGGCGGATCGCCGGCGCTGTGGGCGTACTGTGACGAATTGAGTGCTGCCTGATCGGTTCTGGTCCGGCGTCATCCTGGCCGATTTTCCGCCCCACTGAGATACCTGTTCCGGCCGGCAATTGGCGGCGAGTAGATCACCGGCGTGCCGGAAGATTGCATAACCAGCGGAGAAAGCATACAATGAAGCGTGAATTTTCCGTGAACGCGAGGGAGGTCTCCATGCCGTCAGATCCACCGCCTTTCTGGCTTGAAGTGCCGGTTGCGCGCAGCTTCCTGGTAAGCTGCAGCAGATGCCATTTCAACGATCCCCGCAACTATTACTGGAGACCAACGAAGCTCCAAAAGCACGAAGGTTTGGACCTGGCCGCCACCGACGCCAATGGCACGCCGGTGGCAGTGCTGGCGGCGCAGCGCGGAGTTGTAGATCGAGTAGAGCAGTCGGCCCGTGGATACGGCAAGTATGTCCGCATCGTACATCGCTGGCACGACGCCACCTATGTCACCTGGTACGCCCACCTATCACAGACGCTCGCCCATGAAGGCGACTATGTGAACGCCGGCGACCAGATCGGCATCGCCGGCTCGACCGGCTACACCACTGGATTGCCGCATCTACACCTTACCCTCCAGAAGCTGGACGGCGGTCTTTCGGGCTATGTCCTCGACGACGTGGTCGATCCCGAACCATATTTCATTCTGGACGCCCCGCCCGTTTTGGCGGAAGCCACATTTGTTGAGGATATCACCGTAGCTGACGGCATGACCATGCGGCCCAACCAGACCTTTGTCAAGACCTGGCGAATCCGCAACACCGGCAATGTCGGCTGGAACGGCGATTACCGGCTGATATATGTCGAAGGCGACCGGATGGGCGCCCCTACCACCGTGCCGTTACCGGACGCGCAGCCGGGAGATGAAGTTGACGTTTCCGTACCGTTCATTGCACCGACTCAGCCGGGAAGCTATCGCAGCGTCTGGCAGGGGCGTGACCCTGAGGGTAATCTGTTTCTCAGCCAGTTCTACGTGGAAATCGCCGTTGAGGAGAATGCGCAATCGAATGAATTGAGCTGGGTGGCGGATGTTACTTTGCCTGACGGCGCTCTCGTAATGCCGGGCCAATCCTTTCTGAAGACCTGGCGAGTGCGTAATAGCGGCAACACAGCTTGGAGCAGCGGCTACCGGTTGGCCTTCTTCGAGGGTGACCAGTTGGGCGGGCCGGAACACGTGCCCTTACCGGAACTGGAGCCGGGTAAGGAAGGCGATGTCTCGGTCAGTATGGTAGCGCCGGAGACGCCGGGTATCTATCGCGGCACCTGGAAGCCGATGACGCCCGCCGGCAAACAGTTCGAATTCGCGCAGCAGGTAGAGATTGAGGTGCCGTCCAGCATTCCCGATGAGAGCGGATTCGATGAAGCGCGCTATGTGTCCGATGTGACGATCCCGGACGGCACGACGATGCAGGCGGGCACTACCTTCGTCAAGACCTGGCGTATGCGCAATGACGGCACTTCCACCTGGGGGCCGGGCTATGAATTTGTCTTTCACAAAGATCAGCCGATGAGTGAAGTGCGTGCGGTGCCCCTTCCAGCCGCGAAGCCGGGGGAAACAGTCGACGTTTCGGTCGAATTGACGGCGCCGGAGACGCCGGGGGAATACCGCTGCACCTGGCGACCGCGCAATGCGGAAGGCGAGTACTTTGATTTCGCCATGTTTGCCGAGATTGAAGTGGTATCAGCTGTCACGGATGAGGACGGCGTTGATAAACTTCAGTTTGTGAGCGATGTGACGGCAGCGGACGGTGATGCTATTCCGCCCGGCTATCCCTTCAACAAGATCTGGCGCGTGCGCAATAGCGGCACGAACACCTGGGGAGCAGGCTACGTGCTGAAGTTCCTCGAAGGCGACCGGCTGGGCGGGCCCGATTACGTGAACCTTCCCCAGATTGCGCCCGGCAGAGAGGCAGACCTGAAGGTTGTCCTGGAGGCGCCAACCAAGCCGGGAAACTACCGCAGTGTGTGGAAAGCGCAGAACCCGGCCGGCAAATCCTTCGGCTCGGCAATACACGCCGACATACAGATCCTTCCTCCGCCCGGTAGCCCACAGGAAGATGCGGGCGCGCTACTCGAACAGGACGCCGCTGACGAGACCATTACCGTTCGCCCCGGCGAATCCTTCACGAAAAGCTGGCGCCTGCGTAATGCCGGCGCCACGGTTTGGAACGGTGGGTACGCCGTCGCCTTCGAAAGCGGTACGGCGATGACCGGGCCGGACAGCGTGGCGCTACAGCGGACCTCGCCGGCGCATAGCGCCAGAGCGTCTGTATCGCTTTCGGCGCCCGTCCGTCCCGGTCAATATCGAGCTACCTGGAGGTTGCGAAATCCAGCCGGCAAGTCGTTTGGCGAGCACCTGCCCTTGTCCATCGAGGTGGTCGAGGCGGATACGCATGATATGCTGACCTATATCCGTGGCGACGGCCGGCTCTATGATGTGCGCTACACCTGGGCGGGAGGCGGAACCGGGCGGATGCAAACCCAGCAGGGCGGCGAGTCCGATCGACAGTTCTACAATGTAAGTGCCGCCGGTGAATGGGACGCCTTTTACAGCGACGACGAATTCGTCTATCTCAGCGCGAGGAGTTCCACCACGCGAGGCACCTACTCGACCTACAGCGAGGCAAGCCGCGAAGGAAGCGCGTGGGTTCCGCGCCATATGGCGCTGCATACCTTCTTCAGCCGTAATCCGATCATCACGGCCATGCGCATAGGCAGTTGCGCGGTGATCAATCGTTATGTGCAGCGATCGTGGATCCGGCTGGAGGCCGTCCACCAGACGCTCAAATTGCCTGGTGGGATTACGCTAGATGACGTCGCGGAGTTGGCGGTCTTTGCCGATGCCGGCGGGCGACCGGCGGCAACGCCACACGAGCGTTATCTCTTTGCGCGTGGCTACGGGCAGGTGGCCTGGCAGGGGAAGATCGGGACGATGTATATGACCGGCGAACCCGCCGCCGGCAGCGCGCCGGACATTCGACGCGAACCGACCGGCTGCGAATAGCGACAGACCGCCGATCAGCCTGGATACGCTCCGAATCGAGCAACTTTCTCCGCGCAAGATCGTATAATTGATTGGCGCGTACCCATTGCTCGCGCAGAATACTTGCCGGGCGCGGGTTTGCGCGAGCAGCCGGACCACGGTTGCGCTGCACTCGGAACTCCCGGTCGCGCCTTCGCGCGAGAATGGGAAGGGAGTTTGCGCGCTGACCATGACTGAGCCATACCGTATCTATCTGTCCAGCCAATCCGATCCAATTACAGAGAGGACACGAAATGAGTGAAGAACAATATCCTGACGTTGATGAAATCAAGGCCCGTCTGAAAGAGGACATTCCGGTCACAGACGAGCCGGAAGCCATGAAGCAGCCAACCGGCGCTGAGCCGGGGGCCTTGGATGCGGCCCTGCGAAACCTGGGTCAGGAGTTCAGCCGCGCTGTGCAAGGCGCCTGGAACAGCGAGCAACGCAAACAGGTCGAGCTGGAGATTCGCGAGGGCATGACTGTCTTCACCCAGGAACTGGAAAAGGTCTTCCGCGAAGCGAAGGAGAGCCCGGCCGGACAGAAGGCGCAGGCAGAGGGCGCTGAGCTCAAGACCCAGTTTGAGCAGGGCGAATTCGCGCAGAAAGCCCGCACAAGCATCGTGCAGGGGCTACACTGGCTTAGCGAAGGACTTGGCAAGCTGGCGGATCAGTTTCAACCGGGTAGCGAAAAGTCCGGCGACGGCGACGCCCCCCCATCCGAATAAGCATGCCCGCAAAAAGGGGACCTCATCCTCGGCGAACGAGGTCCCCTCGACAGTCTCTTGACCCCAGTCAGACTACCCGGCTATGGGTAGGCTACTGATCGGCACCGACGGAATCACATAGGTGGAGTTCACCCAACCCACCGCTCCGCCCGGGGTCTGCACTAGCACCCAGGTTCCACTGGCATTGCGGCCCAACAAGCCCAACTGGGCCCCATAGAGCACGGTGCCCACAAGGGGGGCGTTCGGCGACGGCGCCACGCGCACATTCAGAGCGCCCACTGAGACCGTGGCGTGATTCGGCGGTGGAGGCGTGTTGACCACCGGCAACGAGCTGAGCGGCATGTTGGCCTGGATGTGCGCCGAGCTTGCCCAGCCCTGGGTTCCGCTCGACGTGCGAACCAGCAGCCACGAACTCTGGGCGTTTCGGCCCAACAGGGAAACAGTCTGCCCCTGGGCTACCTTGGTCACAACCGGGAATGCCATTCCAGGCCCCTGGCGCACGTTCAGCATGCCGGTGGTAACTACGCCGGTTGCTCCGGTCCCGGCGGGAGGCCCACCGGGAACCACCGGCAGGCTGTTGATCGGCACGCTAATCAACAGCATGTTGCTGTTCACCCATCCCTGGACGCTGCTCTGAGTGCGGATAAGGACCCAACTGCCGTCGGCATTGCGGCCCAGCAAAGTCACCGTGTCGCCATTATATACCACAGTCACTACCGGGAAGTTCGGGCCGGGCCCGCTGCGCACATTCAGCGCGCCGGTGTTAACGGTGGCTGTTGGATTGCTGCTCGGCGGCGGGCCGGACGGCGGCGGCGGCGGGCTGGTGGGTGGGCCGACGACCGGCAAACTGCTGATCGGCACGCTGGTCAGCAGGAAGTTGCTGTTCACCCACCCGGTGATGCCGTTGGGTATGCGAATCTGAACCCACTGATTTTGCGAATAGCGCGCCAGGAGGGTCACTTGCTGCCCGTTGTAAAGTGTGGTGACCCGCGGAAATGAATAATCCGGCCCGCTACGGACATTCAGCGCGCCGGTATTCACCACGGCTGTCGGATTTGCGGAGCCCTGCGCCAATGCCGGGGCAGCGCTGACGGCAAGCAGGCCCAACAACAGCAATGTAAAGAGAACACCCAGGCGTATACTGCGACGTAACATGCTACTTCTCCCTTCTTCGACTACACCAATCCTGCCGAGAAACTCCGCACCGGACAGGAAAAGCGCCCATGATCTAGAGTCTGCACATTATGACAAGCCGGCGCCTCGCAACAGTATAGCATAGTTTTTTGACTATATGAAGTGCGTGGGCGACGAATTTCACATAATGTCAACAGGCGGTTCAACCCGGCCTGCGCCGGTGAGCAGATTAATCCCTCACCTGCGGTAGCACCTCATGCGCCAGCGCCTCCAGCCCGTCAATATCGTCCAGATCGAGCCATTGCACCATTACCCGATAGATCCCGGCATCCGCCAACGCGCCCAGCTGCGCAACTAGCTCGTTGCCTGTGCCGACCAACATACCCCGCTCCCGCAACTCATCTGCGGAAAGCGTCCGTTGACTTAGCTTTTCCGCCAACTCGCGTTCGTCACGACCGAAGACGGGACCGGTCATCAGCGAGCGGCGCAGGCTTTCCGGCTGCCGCCCTTCCTGGCTCAGCAGCTCATCAAGGCGTGCGTTCAATCCTCGGAGGCGAGCCGGCGTGAGGAAAATGCCGTTCCACTCCGTGGCATAGCGGGCGGCCAACGGCAGGGTGCGATGGTAACCGTTTCCGCCGATCAAAATGGGCGGCCCGCCGGCTCGCTGTGGTCGCGGCAGCAACGTCGCCTCGCGCAGCGCGTAATACTCCCCGGCAAAATCCACCGGCTGATCGCTGTTCAGCAGCCGGGTGACAACCTCCAGCCCTTCCCGAAAGCGGCCGATGCGCCCGGGTACGTCGAGTAATTGCCAGCCATAGTGTTCGTGTTCGCGTTGCTGCCAGCCGGCCCCCATACCCAGGTGCAGTCGCCCATTCGACAGGTCATCGACCGCGCAGGCCATACGCGCCGTATGGGTCGGGTGGCGAAACGAGACCGGCGTAACCAGCGGGCCAAACTCGATGCGCTCGGTCGCGGCAGCCAACCAGGTCAGAGAGACCCACAGCTCCAGGGAGTCCTTATCCGGCGGGTTGGCATTGGTGTAATGATCGGAGCGATACAGGCCGACAAAACCAAGCTCCTCCACCGCCCGGACGATTCTCTTCCAACGCGGCCAATTCAGACCATTCTGACCCTCAATCATAATTGCTACTTCAATCATCTTTCATTCTCTCCACTGGGAATTCACTACTGCCTCGACTATTCATCTATCGCAGCATCTCGGTCGCGCAACGCAATTGCTGTCCAAGCTCCCACTATTGACTGCATCAGCAAGTATACACGAGGAGGGCCGGGCGAGACAGGAGGCCATCGCTTGACTCGCTCATGGCCGATTGATATAGTACCTTTGTCTCAATTCTGAGACCCTTGCTGCCACTCTCGACCTGGGCCTTGCTTGTGGGAATGGACAGATTCAGACCGTAAGTACGGCTCACAAGCAAGTCCTTCCGCCAACACCGCCAATCCTGAATGAACCAGGAATTGCCGCCCACTATCACTTGATTGCAGATGGTTGCTGACACTGAGCTGACCGGTCAATCATTAGCCGCTCTCAGCCGGCGTTGCCGGGAGGAGAGCGATCGTTTCTTTGCGCGCCGGCAGCACGACCCCGCCTTCTGCTTCGAGCTTTTCAGACGTGCCCTGGTGGAAGGCAGTGAAATGGCCTGGCGGCTGATCTTCAGCCAGTATCGCCCTCTGGTGGCGAGCTGGGTCGAAAGGCAGCCGGCTTTCCACATGACCGGCGAAGAGGCGGATTTCTTCATCAACGGCGCGTTTGCCAGGCTGATGCGGGCGATCACGCCGGAATCCTTCGCGGGTTTTCAGAACTTGAAATCTATCCTCGGCTATCTGCAGCTCTGCGTGGTCAGCGAAGTCAACGACCATGCTCGCGCCCAACGCGGAGCTGATACGCTATCTCTCGAGCAAATCAACATTGCCGGTTACAGCGCGGATGACGATGTTGAGCAAATGGCCCTGGAGGATGCCGAGCGCAGCGAGCTGTGGTCGGTTATCCGGTCGTCCATAACCGACGATACCGAACTGCTGGTGGTCTATGCCTCTTATGTCCTGGGAATCAAGCCGCGCCAATTGGCCGAGCGTTATCCCGATCGATTTGACAGCGTGCAGCGCGTCTATCGAATTAAGGAGAATGTGCTGGCCCGTTTGCGAAGGGACCCCCGGTTGCAGAGCTTCTGGGAGGAATTGTCGTAAAACAACCCCGATCGAACGTTCATACGACAAAGGGTGGTTCTTTTGGATGAGAGAAGAGAGTATTATGATGGATGAAAAGGAGTTTGACGGCTTGCGAGATGCCGATTTGCTGGCTCACATTGACGGTGAGCTCTCGCCGGGGCTGACTGAACGGATCAGCGGATCGGATGACTTACGGGCACGCGCCTCACAGCTCGCCCGGCAGGAAGAAGGCCTACGGCGCGCCCTCTTTCGCCACAATTGCCCGGATTCGATGATCCTTAGCGAGTACGCCGCCGGCCTGCTCGCGGACAAGAGGCGCATCGAAAAGCACTTGCGCTCCTGTCCCTATTGCACCGCCGAAGTTGCCGAAACCCGCCGCTTTCTGGCTGAGAGCGCCGAGGATATCCGCCATGACCTGCTCACCCGCACGCGCATCCTGATCGCCGGCCTTTTGCCCGAGCCTCCCGGCGGCGCGCTAATCCCCGGCGTTTTGGGCGCTGTGCGTGGCTCCGCCGGCGCCCCGCTGACCTACGAGGCGGAGGAGTTTCAGGTCTCGTTGGAGGTGCAGGACGACCCTGCCAAAAAGGGGCAGCGGCAGATAGTGGGGCTGGTACTGGGACCAGTCGTGGGCGACTGGCAGGCCTATGCCTGGCTGGATAACGCGCCGGCGGCCAACAGCGAGATCGACCCGATCGGCAATTTCAGGCTATCGGGCCTGACCCCCGGCAACTATCAATTAAGTCTGAGTGGGGAAGGGCTGGCGCTCGAGATTCACGATCTGTCGGTTTGAGCCGCGCGATTGCGAGAGACGGAGAGCGCGCAGCCGGCCAGCTGCGCGCTCATATCCTTCGATGATACCTTGTCTCTTTAGGCGGTAACGCTCTTCAGGTGCGGTCGAATCTCGGCCACAATGCGGTCCTTCGGCCATGCGCCGGTGATGCGCGACACCACCTCGCCGTTCTTGAAGAGCATCAGGGTTGGAATTCCAATGATGCCATAACGGCCGGGTGTCATGGGATTGCTGTCCACGTCCATCTTCGCCACGTCCAGAACCGTCGCGAACTCATTCGCAATCGCCTTCACATGCGGGGCAACCATCCGGCACGGACCACACCAATCCGCCCAGAAGTCCACCAGCACCGGCTTGTCGTTCTTAATTACCTTCTCCTGGAATTCCTCATCGGTTACTTCAAAAGGCTGCGCCATTCCAATCTCCTTCCATTTGTTGAAATTGTACTCTTTACTCCAGACGCGACATAGTGCGCGTTTCTTACAGCCGGGCTCCGGAATGGTCCCGGCGCTCTTGCCACATTACATCTCTTTAAGATCTCAACCTAGTGGGTTCCGCAAGACAGCCTGAGTGTATACCTGAAGAACTTTCACTGTCAAGCGATCTGACGAATTTCATATAGATATTCATAAATATGACTGGCTTGCACAAAATAACGCCGGGGCTAGAATTTTCGCGCTATGCTACATTCACTTCAGCTCCTTGCGCTGGCTACTATTCCGCACATCCGACAGGGCGATGATCTGGCGACGCTCCTCCTGCAAGCGGTCAGCGATGCCGGATTAACGCTGCAGCCGGGCGATATTCTGGCCATCGCGCAGAAAATAGTCTCTAAGGCAGAGGGCCGGTCTGTCTGCCTTGCCGATATTGAGCCCGGCCCGCGGGCGCTCGACGTTGCCCGGCAAACGGGAAAGGATCCCCGCCTGGTGGAGCTTATCTTGCGCGAGAGCGTCGAGATTTCGCGCATGCGCCCCGGCGTGCTGGTAGTGCGCCACCGGCTCGGCTTTGTCTGCGCCAATGCCGGCATCGACCGTTCCAACGTCCCGCAGGCGGACGGCCCGGAGACCGTGCTCCTGCTACCTGAAGATCCGGATCGCTCGGCCCGGCTGTTGCGCGAAGCCCTTGCCCTACTTACCGGGGTATCTATCGGCGTTATTGTTACGGACAGTCATGGACGCCCATTTCGGTTGGGCACCGTCGGCGTGGCAATCGGCGTCGCCGGGCTGCCCGCTCTATGGGACCGGCGCGGGGAACCAGACCTATATGGCTACATTCTGCAGCACACCGAAGTCGGTCTGGCGGACGAATTGGCGGCGGCGGCCGGCTTACTCATGGGGCAGGCGGCGGAAGCCAGCCCGGCCGTTCTGATTCGCGGGATCAATCGTTCGGGTGCGGGCTCGGCCGCCGACCTGATCCGGCCGCTGGCCCAGGATCTCTACCGTTGAGTGCAGCGTCAATCAAGATCGCCGCCTGTCAACTCCCCTTCCAATTCGTCCCAAAGTCGCCGGTAAGCAAGTAGCCGCCGGGCAGCCGCACGTTTCGCCGGCTCCGTGTGCATGCTCGCCACCGTCCTATCCTGCCAATCAATGCTGCGACCGTCGGCGACGAAATCCAGCGTGGCTTTCGTGTTTCCAGAAGAAAGCGAAAGACCGAGCCAGTGAAACGCCGCCGTCAGCCCTATCTTGGCCAGCTTGTCCGCGTCCCACAGCACCTGCGACTCCAGATTGGTCAGCGGCTCATCGAGCCACAGGCCCATATGGTCCAGAATGACCTGCGCCACGCGCTCGATTTTCTCGGGTGGGAAGTCCGTGCGGGAAAGAAACTTGCGCGCAAAGGCCGCCCCCTCCTCCGGATGCCGATCCTTTGCCTCCTTGCGAATGTCATGCAGCCAGGCCGCGGCGGTGACGATTTCCTCGTCGGCGCCGGTCATTCGAGCCAGCCTGTCGGCCAAAGTGACCACCGCCGTCACATGCTCCCAGCGATAGTTGTAGGATGGGTGACGCGTCTTAAAGCGGCGCTTGGCTTCATCCAACGTGGCTTCGTACATCGCCTCGCGAGCCAGCGACCGCCAACTTCCCTCTGGTTCTGAATCCGTTGACATACTTTGACTGACCGGGCTTCGCCAAGCGGCGGGGCGTACCGGTCTGTGGCAGTTACTCGCCTTCCTCCCAGGGATATGGCGTCAGCGGCGCGATGCCGTAATACAATTCCACAATCCGCCGGAAGATTGGCGCGGCTACCGCCGAGCCTTCTCCGGCATGTTCCACCATGGCCAGCACGGCGATCTCCGGCGCATCGGTGGTCGTGCCGTCCGGTCGGGTATAGGGTGCAGCCGGGGCCCATCCGGCAAACCAGGCGTGCGGCTCGCCGCCGGCCGGCGCTTCCGCCGTGCCTGTCTTGCCGGCCACCGGCACGCTAAAATTCTGGAAGCGATGAGTGGCGGTGCCGTAGCCGGCCGTCGTCACCTCACGCAATGCGCCCTGAACGGCCGCCAATTCTTCCGGCGAATAGGGTAGCTGTCCGGCCACCTCGACCGGCCACGCCTCTTCCGGCGCGCTGCCACCCGGGCCAATGCGATCGATGAGCGTGGGTCGGTAGAGGGTTCCACCATTGGCAATGGCGGCGAAGATGTTCGCTACCTGCAGGGGCGTCACTTGCAGGAAACCCTGCCCAATCCCCATGTTTACCGCGTCGCCTCGCGCCCATCCCTCACCGTATGTAGCCATTTTCCAGTCCGGGTCCGGAACCAGCCCGGCCGACTCTGACACGCCGTAGATGCCGGTCCGGCTTCCCAGACCAAACTCGCGCGCCACATTGGGAAACAAGTAGGGATCAACTTCGTCCACATTGTAAGCCATGTCATAGAAGCAACTATTGCAGGAGACGGTCAGGGCGCCGGTCATTGTCACCCGGCCATGGCCGCCCTGCAACCAGTCCACTTTCAGATATTCATCTCCCAGTCGGTTCCAGGTGCCGGTGCTGGCGTAAACGGTTTGCGGGGTATATAGACCGCTGCGCAGGCCGGCCGCCAACGTGACCACTTTGAAGATGGAGCCTGCCGGGTATGCGCCCTGTGTGGCGCGGTTGACCAACGGATTGCCGGGGTTGCTCAGTATGGCGCTGAGCTCTGCGCCGGATTCCGGCCGGGTGGTGTCAAAGATGGCCGGGTTGTAGCCGGGGTAGCTGGCCATTGCCAGTACGCGACCGGTGTCAACTTCCATGACGATGGCGGAGCCGGCCCGGCCGGCCGGCAAAGTCTCGATTGCCGCCGCCAGCGCTTCCTCGACCGCCTGCTGAAAGTCGGAGTCAAAAGTGGTGTAAATGCTGCGCGCCTGGCGCGGCTCCGATTCAAATATCGTCTCGACATACTCCCCACTCGGCCCGACGATGGTCAACACCCCGGCCCTGGTGCCCCGCAAGTAGTCCTCACCCCACGCTTCAATCCCGGCCAACCCGACGCGCTCATCGCCGCGATAGCCGTCCTGACGATAGGCAGCCAATTGTTCAGCGGGGATGAAGCCGACGTAGCCGGTCAGGTGGGGCGCGATGCCGTTTTCCGGGTATATTCGGGTCAGGCGTTCGCGGGTTCTCAGGCCGGCCCCGATAAAGGGCAGCACCGATGCCGCATTGGCCTGCAACTCCTCGCCCGAGATTTCGCCCACCGGAACGAACCAATCTGCCGGCGATCCGGCATACTCCGCCTGGATCTCCTCGGCGGGCTTGTTCAGCAGGCTGCTCAACACATTAAGTATGGATGTCTCATCAACCATCTCGCCGGGTACGACGCCGATCGTGACCGCCGAGCCCTGATATGCCAGCGCCTTGCCCTCGATATCATAGATGTTGGCGCGGGCCGGTATGCGGTACTCCATATGCAGCCGCTGCCCGCCCTCCAACTCCGGCAGAATGAGGCCTTCGTTCCACACCACGCCCCAACGTCCCTGTTCAAACGACAGATTCACCTCATGGTCGCGGATGATATTCTCAACCAGCGCCGTCTCCCAGGTAACGCGCACACTCATCTGCGCCGAGTTGCCCTCCTGGAGTACAGCCAGCGGCTGCGCGTGAACCGACTGCACGGTGGCCGTCTCCATGGAACTCTGGTAAAGCGAAACGAAGGCTTCCTGATCGACGAGCGCTTGGCTGCGGGGCGCGAGCAGGCTATACATGGCGGTGTAATCCTGGCCCTCCCAGGCGCGGTAGAAAGCGCGACCGACGCCGTCCGCCGGCTGTCCGGCCGGGGTCTCGGTAGCCGGCATCGCTGTGTTGGCCCGGGTCATGCTCGGAGCCGGGGCATAGGAATCCTGCACGAAGGGGAGGTCACCACCGCAGGCTGTCAGCGCGAGGGAAAACATGATTACCGCGAGCCGGAAGAGACTGCTACCGAGTCGGGCGACGTCTATTGCTGGTCGATTATTGACCACTGACCAACGGCGATAGTGCATCGAGCGGGTAATCCAACTGGACCCTTGTAGATCGCTTCAACCACTATAGTATAGCGGCGACCACTTGGCCGGGGTAGCCCGGTCGCTGTATGCTTGAGCAACATTAAGCAATTGTGGCGCGTCTCCCCCGAGCGAACCAAATGCCAAAGCTGCGGTCGCCCGAGAGAGGCCACTGGCAGCCGGAACCATGACCGTTCAAAAGCGAGAGATGAACGATCCTGAGGAAGCGCCACCCCATCGGCGAACAAACACACGCAGGGAGAAGCGAACGGCTGAACGCCGGTACTTGCTCCTGGTCATACTCACGCTGGTCCTGGTCGGCGGCGGGATGGTGGCGCTTGTGTTTGGCCCGGAAGCGCTCCTCACGGCTCTGCCCTGCCTGCTGGTTGGGGTTTTGCTGATACTCGTTCCCTGGCTGCTCCTTTCGCTGCTGGAACGGTGGCGTGAACGAATGGGATAGCGCCGACGACCGGCAGCCTCGTAAGACTCTCACAAGGGTTGGCTAACCTGACGATCATCAATTGGCTGTATGCTGAGCTTCCGTGCCTGGTCCCGCCATATTTGAGGTGTCGGACGCCTGTATCAGTTTGATCTCACCAGGATGTTTGAAATGGGTCAATTACGCCTGTTGATTGGTTTGACGATAGTCATCTTCCTGCTGACGGCCTGCCGGACGCAGGATGACTCCGGCGCGCAGGAGGTAAACGTGACAGCCGCACCAGGTGAAAGTGCGGACACCGGCAACGCAGCAGAATCCTCGCCGACGCGCCAGTTTGCCGGCAGTACGCCTGCCCCCGAATTCCCGCCGGGCGCTGACTGGCTCAACGTCGACCATCCCCTCACGCTGGCCGATCTGCGCGGGAAGATCGTACTCCTCGACTTCTGGACGTATGGCTGCATCAACTGCATGCACGTTATCCCGGATTTGAAAGCCCTGGAGGAGAAGTACGCGGAGGAGCTGGTTGTTATCGGTGTGCACTCCGCCAAATTCGAGAACGAGGGCGAGACGGAGAACATCCGCCGGATCATCCAGCGCTATGAACTGGAGCATCCGGTGATCAATGACCGAGATTTTCGCGTCTGGCGGGAATACGGCGCTCAGGCGTGGCCGACCTTCGTGCTGATCGACCCGCTGGGCAATGTGGTCGGTTATCATTCAGGGGAGGGCATCTATGGCCTGTTCGACCAGATAATCGGCGTCATGGTGGAGGAGTTTGCCGGCGAGCTGGATCGGACGCCGCTCGAGCTGGTGCTGGAGCGCGAGGGACTGGCCAATTCGCCATTGCTATTCCCCGGCAAGGTGCTGGCTGACCCTGCCGGAGAGCGCCTCTTCATCGCAGACACCAACCACGACCGCATCGTCGTCGCCGATATGGAGGGCAATGTGCTGAACGTGATCGGCAGCGGGCTGTCCGGCTTCGCTGACGGGACTTTCGAGACGGCCCAATTCTTCCGTCCACAGGGTTTGACCCTGGCGGATGAACACACCTTATACGTCGCCGACACCGGCAACCATTCCGTCCGACGCATCGATCTGGCAACCGGGGAGGTGGAGACCGCAGCCGGGATCGGCAGGCAAGTCTATATGCAACCTTCCGGCGGCCCGGCCCTTTCCACCGGCCTTAACTCTCCCTGGGATGTGCTTTACCATGACGGGCTGATCTACATCGCCATGGCCGGACAACATCAACTGTGGATATATGATCCCGCGGTGGCTGAGCTAAGGCAGTTTGCCGGCAGTGGCCGGGAAGAACTGCGCGACGGCCCATTGCTCCAGGCCGGACTGAATCAGCCCAGCGGATTGGCTACCGACGGCGAGCTGCTCTACATAGCCGATAGTGAAGCCAGCGCCATCCGCGCCGCTCAGTTCGAGCCGGATGGAGAACTGAGCACAATCGTCGGGACCGGCCTGTTTGACTTTGGCGACGAAGACGGCGTGGGAGACGACGTTCGCCTCCAGCACCCATTGGGCGTCGTCTATTTGGATGGGCAGCTCCTGGTGGCCGACACGTATAACAGCAAGATCAAGCGGATTGATCCCGAACTGGCCCGTAGCGAAACGCACCTTGGCGGCCCGGAAAGTGGGTGGCGCGACGGCCCCGACCCGCTCTTTGATGAGCCGGGCGGCCTCTCTCTGTCCGGCAACCGGCTCTACATCGCCGATACCAACAATCACGTCATTCGCGTGGCGGACCTATCCACCGGCGAGGTGAGCACCCTGGTTCTGGTCGACGGCGAAGGGCTATTGACCCGCGCGCCGGCCGGCGAGGAGTTCGTCGGCGAGGTGATCATCCTGCCTCCACAAACGGTCGGTGTGGGCGATGGCAGCATCGAACTGAATGTCCGGCTTCCGGCCGGCTACAAGGTCAATGACCTGGCCCCGTTCAGCATGCACTGGGCGGATGAACAGCAATTGATCACACTGGACAGCGAATATGCGATACAACGAATTGCCGGCCCACAATTCCCGCTCTCGTTACCAGCTTCCTTCTCTGCGGGAGAGACAACGCTCACTGCCGACCTGGTTATCTACTACTGTGATGTGGAAGCTCAGAGCCTCTGCCTGATTGAGCAGGTCCGGCTGGAGGTCCCGCTAACCGTGGTCGTCGGGGCAGAGCCGGAATTGCCAATCGGCCACGATGTCGCTTCGCCGGGAACAGCGCCGCCATAGGCGCTTTTGCACACCGGCAGTATCTTGCTGCGCCCGCTGAAAGCTAAACATCTTACAATCATCGCCGGGCAGTGATGGTACAATGCCATCGTGGCGCGTATTTCGCTCACCTTGATCCTCTTGGACATGCCCGCCGTATCAAACCGGGTCGATTACTTGGCGAGCACCCGGGCAATAAAGCGCTGCTTCCGGGCAGCGGGTGCTGGTGGAGAGTAGAAGCATGGAAGATTTAGCCGGCCGCCAATTCGGCCCATATCGCATTATCGCCCCGCTCGGCGAGGGAGGGATGGCTGCGGTCTATAAAGCCTATCAGGCCAATGTAGACCGCTATGTCGCGGTGAAGGTGTTGCCGCGCTACTTCGCCAGCGACCCCGACTACGTTTCTCGCTTTCAGCAGGAGGCCCGCGTCCTGGCCCGGTTGCAGCATCCGCACATCCTGCCCGTTCACGACTATGGGCAGGCCGACGGCTACACCTACATCGTCATGCCATTTGTGCAGAGCGGTACACTGGAATCCTTACTGGAGGGTCGGCCATTGCCGCTGGCGCGAATGCAGATGATCATCCAGCAGGTGGGGGACGCTCTGGACTACGCTCATTCGAAAGGGGTCATTCATCGGGACATCAAACCGAGCAATATCCTGTTGGATAGCCGGGGCAACTGCCTATTGACGGATTTCGGCATCGCCAAGATTGTCGAGGGGACCAGCCAGATAACACGCACTGGCGGCATCATCGGCACGCCGGCCTATATGTCGCCGGAGCAGATCGAAGGCAAGCCGCTGGATGGGCGCAGCGACATCTACTCGCTCGGCGTGGTGCTCTATCAGATGGCAACCGGCCGGCCCCCCTTTCAGGCCGAGACGCCGCCGGCGATTATGGTGAAGCACCTTCATGACCCCTTGCCGCCGCCGCGCACCTTCAATCCCGAATTGCCGTTTGCCATGGAGTCAGTGATCTTGAAAGCGCTGGCCAAGGCGCCGGACGATCGTTTTCCCACGGGGCAGGCCATGGTGCAGGCAATGCGCAAGATTGACCCGACGGCGCCGGCCGCGGCCACGGTAGTTGTCGGCATGGCCGGCGACCCGACGGTCAGGCTGCCGCAATCAACCACGGCCGAGCAGACTGTACGCGCCGGCACCGCCCAGGCCCTCGCGCCTCCCATTGTGACGACGCCTTATGCCGGCGCGGCCGCTCAACCAACGAAGCAGGCGGCAATACCTTCAGCGGTGCCGCAGAATCGTCAGGAAGAAAAGCGACGTTCTCCCTGGCTGCTGCCGGCTGTCGGCTGCCTTGCCGTATTGCTTTTGTTGCTGATCGCCGCCGGCGCAAGCGCGCTTATCCTCCAGCAATCGGATGGTTCACGAATTGCGTCCTTGCTCGGTATTGCGATCCCTACTCAGACAGCAACCAGTACATCAAACCCGGCAGACGACCAGAATGTGAATGTCTCCACCGGAGGAGCCACAGCCTCGCCGACCGGCAGCGGATCAGTTGCGTCGTCGCAGACGCCCACAGCATCGGCCACCCTTGCAGCCGTCGATACTCCAACAGCTACGACGACTTCCACAGGGACGGCGATCCCGCCTAGCGACACACCGGTTCCGCCCTCGCACACACCGGAGCCGCCCACTTTTACCCCGGTGCCGCCCAGCAGTACCTTCACTCCCGTCCCGCCCACGCCGACTCCCACAGTGCCGCCGACGGAGACGCCGACCCTGGAGCCTACTTTTACCCCGACGCCGGAGGAGGTCAGTTGCGCGGCCGTGCTACCGGCCCCGCAAATCAGCTTCTCGCGCCAGGAAACCATTGACGGCAGCACCAGTCTGCGTTACTGGTTGACTATCGACAACGCCGCGGCGTTCCCCGATGACCTGTTCGCCGCCGCGCCGGAATTGCCCCCGTGCGGCGCGAACACAAACGCTTCCCGCAGCTGGATCAGTATTTTTGATGCGAACGGCGACGCATACCTCTACGGCTACTGCGCGATGAGCAGCATGCCTGCTGAGGTATGGTTCGCTGCGGATCCTGGCACGGTCGCCAATGTCTACCTGGCGCTGGAAGACCGGGAGTGCGGGATTAATCGCGCTTCTAATACGGTCGCCATTCCCTGAGGATACAGACTCGACACCGGCTACAGCAAGCGCCCACCATTCGTAGGATGGGCGCTTGTTTCATCCTGCCCTGCTTGTGCTAAAATTGGCGCAACACCTGGACCGGCAGTTGGCCGGTCGCCAGCCACTTGCTAGACGCCGCCGGCATTGAATACCATGACCGAACAGCCAGTTACTCCCTCGCGCCCACTGGAACCACAGCCCAGAGCCATTGTTATCGGCGCTTCGTCCGGCATCGGCGCGGCCCTGGCGACTGAACTGGCCCGGCAGGGCTACCGCGTAGCTGCTTTGGCGCGGAGGGGGGAGGAACTCGCTCAACTCCGCCGGCGCGTGGCCGATGAACTGGGAGCTGATCGCATTCTGCCGTTTGCGCATGATGTAACCAACTTCCAGGAAATACCCGAGCTGTTTGCGACGGTGGCGCGTGCGCTGGACGGCCTGGACCTGGTCGCTTATGTTGCCGGCATCCAGCCGGCGATCGCCCCCACTGAATACGACTTTCAGAAGGATAGCGCCATGATGGCGGTGAATACCCTGGGGGCGATGGCCTGGCTGAACCTCGCGGCCGACCGCTTCATGCGCGCCGGATCGGGCCATATTCTGGGCGTCTCGTCCATCGCCGGCGACCGCGGGCGGCGAGCCTTTCCCGGCTATCACACCAGCAAAGGCGCGCTCAGTATCTATCTGGAATCGCTGCGCAACCGGCTCTGGCCCTATGGCGTCACGGTTACCACCATCAAGCCGGGCTTTGTAGACACTCGCCTCCTCGAAAATGCCCCCAAGACGATGTGGGTGGTCTCGCCGGAAGAGGTCGCGCGCCAGATAGCGCGGGCCGTGGGCAAAAAGCGTCAGACGGTCTACATTCCCGGTCGTTGGCGTTTGGTCAGCCTGGTTATCCGGCATATCCCCTCGATCATTTTCCGGCGCATGAGTATCTGAAGCATGGAAACCCCATTCTTTCATCCGGACAGCGAAGCGTGACAGCTGTTGAAGGGACCTCCGCACCGCAGAAGGCAGCGCATTACAGCCGAACGAACGGCGCGCAACACGATGAGCCGGTCGGCGCCGGCGCGCCTGCGACTGTGACCGCGCCGGGCTCCCTGGAGAGCGTTGCCGGTTGGGGCCGGGTCAGCTCGACCGTGAGCCGGGTGTTCCGCCCAACAACCGTGCAGGGACTGCAGGAGCTTTTTGACCTGGCGCGGCGCAGCGGCGTGACCGTGGGTCTGCGCGGCGGCGGCAACAGCTATGGCGACGCCTCCCTGAACAGTGAGAACATCGTCGTCGACCTGCGCCGCATGAACCGTATTCTGGCCTGGGACCCGCAGACCGGCCTCATCCGCCTGGAGCCGGGGGTGACGCTGGAGCAGCTATGGCGCTATGTGATTGAGGACGGCTGGTGGCCGCCGGTGGCCACCGGCACGATGAAGATCACCATGGGCGGCGGCGCGGCCATGAATGTGCACGGTAAGAACGCCTGGCGACTCGGCCCACTGGGCGATCACGTCCGCGAGTTCGAGTTGATGTTACCCTCCGGCGAAATCATCACCTGCAGCCGGGATGCGAACGCCGACATCTTCTTTGCCGCCATCGGCGGTTTCGGCATGTTGGGCTGCTTCACCTCGCTGACCATCCAGATGAAGCGCATCTATTCCGGCCTGCTATACGTGGACGCGTTGGCCGCCCGCAACCTGGGCGAGATGATGGGCTATTTTGACCGCCATCTGGACGATTCTGACTACCTGGTTGGCTGGCTGGATGCCTTCGCGCGTGGGAAGGCGCTCGGGCGCGGACAGATCCATCGCGCCACGTACCTGCACGCCGGCGAAGACCCGGACCCGGCATCCACGCTGAACATCGAGCGGCAAGAGATCCCTACTACCATAGCCGGCATCTTCCCCAAGTTTTGGCTGCCGGCCTTCATGCGACCGTTCTACAACAATCCGGGCTGGCGGTTGGTCTGCTGGGCCAAATACTCTGGCTCGCGGCTATTGGAAGGGCTTGAAGGCAAGAGCTACCTGGAGCCGCACGCCCGCTTTCATTTCCTGCTGGATGCCCTGCCGTTTCGCAACGTTTACGGTCCGGGAGGCATGATCCAATATCAGGCATTCATCCCAACAGAGAAGGCGCACGACGTGTTTGTAACGCTCTTTGAGATGCAGCAAACGCGCGGCCTGCCCAACTATCTGAGCGTGCTTAAGCGCCACCGGCCTGACCCCTTCCTGATGACTCACGGCCTGGAAGGTTACTCTATGGCGATGGATTTCCACGTGACCGGACGCAATCGGGCGCGCATCGTGCAACTGGCGCGAGATATGGATGAGGTCGTGCTGGATGCCGGCGGTCGCTTCTACTTCGCGAAGGACAGCACGCTGCGCCCGGAAGTCGTGCGCGCATATCTGGGCGAGGAGACTATCGCCCGATTCACGGCTCTGAAGGAACAATGTGATCCCGGCGGCCTGCTGGAAACTAATCTCTGGCGGCGCCTGTTCACTTAATCCTTTTCACGCTGCCCGGTTCCCCGCGCGGTCATCCCGGCATATCATCCAGGCGACTGAAGAAAGTGTGCTCGCCGGTCAATGTGACCAGGCGTAACAGCAGCGGTCGCCCATCCTCCACTTCATAGGCCAGATAGATCTTCTTGCCCACCAACCCTAGTACAAGCTGCCAGTATTCCCCCTCCAATGACTCCATTTGCCGCGGTCGCCCGTCCGGCATCTCCTGTCGACCGGCAACCAGCCGCTCCAGGCGTAGCAGGTAGCGGTCCAGGCCGGCGTCCAGGGCCAGCACCCGCGCCTCAAACAGTGCGCGGATAAAGTCATCATCCGGCAGACGCCAGACTAACTGCACTGTGAATGAATCGCCGGCGTTATGCTGCGCTTCAATCATGGTAGCACCCTAATCACCGCTTCGGGCCGTGATCAGCACCCGGCTGACTGATCGCCAGCGACTGACGACGCCAACACCGGCTAATATCAGCAGTCCTCCAACCAGCAGTCGCCAGCCAACTACCTCATTCAACAGCAAGACCCCAGCGGTCACGCCGACAATGGGAATGAGGTAGGTGACCAGGGTCGCGCGGGTGGCGCCCCATTGTTGGATGATGAAGAAGTAGAGTACATACGCGGCGCAAGAACCCAGCAGGCCCAGCCAGAGCAATGCACCCAGCGTCGTCCAGGTCATGGTCTGGCCTTCTTTGCCCTCCAGCGCGAACGCGAACACCACGACGATGATGTTTGCCAGGAGTAGCTGACCAAACGATACAGTGACCGCCGCCTCTCCACGCAGGTAGCGCCGGGCATAGGCGGAGGAGGCCGCATAGCAGATCGCGGAGAGTACCATAGCCACGTAGGGAGCAAGCGACCCGGAATCTCCGCCCAGCGTTGGCCCAACCAGCAAGATGACCCCGGCAAAGCCCACCAGCAGCCCTCCAATTGTAGCCACGGTAACAGTCTCCGCGCGCAGCATAAAGCCGGAGATGACCACGCTGAAGAGTGGGACCGTACTGTTGAGCACCGAGGCGACACCGCTGTCGATACCGTCCGGGCCTGACTCTGCCCAGGTGATCAGATTGAACGGAATGGCGACGTTGATCAACGCCATAGTCAGCAGATGTCGCCACAACGTACGGTCGCGCGGCAGCGGCAACCGTTGCACAAAGATGATAACGAGCAGGCCCAGCCAGCCGAAAAGCAGCCGGAAACTGACCAGGGTAATCGGCTGCAGGGTCTGTAGCGCGATCTTGATGAAGAGAAACGACGAGCCCCAAATGATCGCCAAAGCGAAGAACGCCGCCCATACCCGGCGTTCCCCGGTCACGCGGACGCCCGTTCGATGATGGTGGCGATGCCCATGCCGCCGCCGGCGCAGAGGGTGATCAGCGCTGTCTCTTTGTCCCGTCGCTCCAATTCATCCAGCGCCGTTGCCAACAGCATTGTCCCTGTCGCACCTAACGGGTGGCCCATCGCAATGGCCCCGCCGTTGACATTGATCCGGTCGGCGTTGTCCAGGCTCATTTCGCGCATAAACTTCAACACCACGGCCGCGAAGGCTTCATTGATTTCAATCAGGTCAATGTCTGCCAGGGTCATGCCGGCCAATTTCAGCGCCTTGCGCGTAGCGGGAGCCGGCCCAGTCAACATAATGGTCGGCTCGTCGCCCACCAGCGCCGCCGCCAGGATGCGCGCCCGTGGTTTGAGCCCCAGCGCCTCCCCCTTCTCTCGCGAGCCGACCAGCGTTACCGCGGCACCATCGACAATGCCGGAGGAGTTGCCGGCGGTGTGCACATGGCAGATAGCTTCCACCTGAGGGTATTTGCGTCGCGCCAGGGCGTCAAAGCCCTGTTCGCCCAGGCGGGCGAAAGCCGGGCGCAGGGCGGCCAACCCTTCCATAGTCGTCGCCGGTCGGATGTGTTCATCATGGTCAAGCAACACGTGACCGCAGCTATCAACGACCGGGATAAGCGACCTGAAATAGCCGGACTCTGTGGCTACTGCGGCCCGCTGCTGTGATTGCAGGGCGAAACGGTCCACATCTTCCCGGCTAAAACCTTCCAGGGTGGCAATCAGGTCGGCGCTGATTCCCTGGGGAACGATCCCCAGTTGATTGATGATCTCCATATCGCCCCACAGCGCGCCGCCGTCCGAACCCATCGGCACACGTGACATGGACTCAACGCCCCCGGCAACCACCAGATGTTCCCAGCCGGAGCGAATCTTCATCGCCGCCATATTGACGGCCTCCAGTCCCGAGGCGCAGTAGCGATTGATCTGCACCCCCGGCAGATCGACATCCCAGCCGGCGATCAAGGGGGCGGTACGGGCGATATCAGCGCCCTGCTCAGAGATCGGCGTCACACAGCCCAGAATAACGTCATCAACCTGGCTGGTATCCAGCTCGGCGCGCTGCTGCAAGGTTCGCAGCAGCAATTCGAGCAACGAGAGCGGCTTAACCTCGTGCAGCGCGCCATCTTCTTTGCCACGCCCGCGGGGCGTTCTGATCGCGTCAAAAACGAAGGCGTCAGTACCCATTTGCTTTCATTCTCACAGTCGGTAGGCCTATCATTCCCGGAGACCCTCCGGCCAACCGGATCGCAGATCCCACCCGACAACTAGCGTCCGAGAATCTGTAATCGGATGAGTGCGTGAATTATTGAACAATCCGGGCGCGGCGGCAAGCAGATGCCGCGAAGGGGGCCGGCACAAAAAAAGCCGCTACCCGGGTGGGTAGCGGCTGGAGAATCAACGGACAATTGAGGACTAACGAATGGCCAGCTCCGTGCTCTTGTCAAATAGATGCATGCGGTCCATATCGGCGACAAGCGAGACTGTCTCGCCGACCACCGGCGCCATGCGCGTGTCGACTGTCGCCACATAGGAAAGCGTGCCGGAATTCAGGTACAGGTGCAATTCGTGTCCCAGCAACTCAACTACTTCTACCAGTGACTTGAACTCGGCTGCCCGAATGCCCGGCGGCGCAAACTGCGGGGCGTGGATGTGCTCCGGCCGGATACCGAAAATCACTTCCTTGCCCACATAGTCGCCATACATCCGGCGGCGCTCCTCGGGAACCGGCACACGGAAATCGCCGGCATCGATCCACAGTTGCCCTTCCTCGCCAACCAGCGTGGAGTCGAAGAAGTTCATGCTCGGGCTGCCGATGAAGCCGGCCACAAAGACGTTGCGCGGCTCTTCATACAACGTGCGCGGGCTGTCGATTTGCTGCAGGAAGCCGTCCTTCACCACCAGGATGCGATCCCCCATAGTCATCGCTTCCACCTGGTCATGGGTGACGTAGATGAATGTCGTCCCCAGCCGCTTGTGCAGCTTGGAGATCTCCGCCCGGGCCGTAACTCGCAGCTTGGCGTCGAGGTTGGAGAGCGGCTCGTCCATCAGGAACACAGCCGGCTCGCGCACAATCGCCCGTCCCACCGCCACGCGCTGCCGCTGACCGCCGGATAGTTGCTTCGGTTTGCGATCCAGGAGATGACCGAGGCCCAGGATGTCGGCGGCTTCCTTCACACGGGTGTCAATCTCGGTCTTGGGCGTCTTGCGCAGCTTCAGACCGAAGGCCATGTTGTCGTAAACGCTCATATGCGGGTAGAGCGCATACGACTGGAAGACCATGGCGATGTCACGATCCTTGGGCGGGACGTCGTTTACCACACGATCACCGATGAAAATCTGCCCGCCGCTGATCTCCTCCAGGCCGGCCAATAGGCGCAGCAAAGTCGACTTCCCGCAGCCCGAAGGACCAACGAACACTACGAACTCCTTGTCAAGGATCTCGACATTCATATCGTGAATGACTTCGACATCGCCAAATCGTTTTTCCACGTTCTTATAGGTGACGCTCGCCATGCTCTTTTCTCCTTACCTCGGAAAGCTCTGTCTCTTCAGTTGCCCCACTTACACTCACTCGAACAGCCGATCGTATCGCTTGCCGGGCCGAAGAGGACCCAGACACCCGTACATCCCTACCATCGTACAGGCTACGAGAGATTGCCAGTACAAATATAGCGACGCCTTATACCCCTGTCAAGCGTATTGGCGAGCTTTCTGAGGCGGAGAAGGCGACTCGAGCCTCCTTAACGCGACGCGACGGCTAGACAATGGTCAGCACTACGGCCAACAACAGGAATAATGCCACCAACAGCAGTAGGATTCGATTGTCCTGCACCGCTTGAAGCAGCGCGGAAGATGACGTGGAGGCTTGCTCGCTCCTGGGCCGGCTACGACCACCAATCAGCGCCTCGCGCATCTGCTTAAGGTTCGCCGGCCGATCATCGGGGTGCATTTCCAACGCCCACATGACCGCCTCCGATACGTGATCACTCAACGAAGGGTTCAGTTCGCGCGGCGGTCGCAATTGAGCTGGGTTGAGAAACCGCGCTTTGGCGCTGAGAGGCTTTTCGCCGGTGAGCAGATGATAGAGCGTGGCGCCGAAGGAGTAGATGTCGGAGCGTAAGTCGGTATGGCCCGTATCTGCCCCATATTGCTCAAGCGGCGTATAAAGGGCCGAGCCCCTGCCTTGTACAACCGTAATTGTACTGGAGTCATCCTGGTCGAGAAGCTTTACCAGGCCGAAATCCACTAGCTTGATGCGATTGTCCGGCGTCAGTTTGATGTTTGACGGCTTGATATCCCGATGCAACACAGGCGGGTCGTGCTGGTGCAAATACGACAGTGCGTCCATTATCTGGACGGCCCATTCCAGCACCTGCCCTTCACTCAGCGGCGTTCCCTCGCCCCAATACTCTTCACAGAGCTGCCGCAAGTCTTTTCCCGGCACGTAATCCATCACCAGATAATCGCGTCCGTCGTGGTTGAAGAAGTCCGATACCTTGGGCAGGTTTGGATGATCCAGCCGGGCGAGAATGCTGGCTTCCCGCAGGAATTGCTGCTGCGCCTGATCGCGCAGGGCGGGCGTTGCTCCCGGCTCCGGCTGCACTTCCTTAACCGCGCACAGGCGGCCGGGAAGGCGCAAATCCTCCGCGCGATAGATGCTGCCCATGCCGCCCTGTCCAACAATGTTGGTCAACTGGTAGCGTTGGCGTAGAATAGTGCCGTTTGGTAGCGGTGGTAACATAATCTGGGGATGTGTTATGTACGAAAAACCTGTGTTAGTTGCCAGCGAAGGTCAGCTACTTGGACAACGGTGGACGGTAGAAGTCAGTCCATTCATTATTGGTCGGGGAAGTGAGTGTCACCTCGTTCTTCCGGAACGCCAGGTCTCCCGACAACATGCCATCCTTACGCAAGAGGGTGGAAAATACACCCTGCATGACCTGGACAGTAAGAACGGCACCCATTTGAATGGCCGGCAGGTAAAAGGCCAGGCCCCGCTGAATGACGGAGACGAAATACAAATTGCCTTGGCCGTGAAGCTGGTGTTCGTCGGATCGGATGCCACGCTGCCGCTCAACTTTGAACTGGGACTGCCGGCCGAAAAGCTGATGTTAGACCCGGAACAGCGAGCAGTCACGATCAACGGCAAGCTGCTCAATCCACCACTTTCCCTGGCGCAGTTCCGGCTATTGGAAACACTCTATAGTCTGCACGGCGCCGTTTGCGACCGCGACGATATCGTAGAAGCAGTTTGGCCGGGGACCGGCGGCGAGGGCGTCTCCGAACAGGCCATCGATGCGCTGGTCCGGCGCTTGCGTGACCGCCTCGCCGAACTGGACGATCACAACTTTATCGTCACCGTTCGCGGACATGGCTTTCGCCTGGATAACCCGGCAGACTGAGCCTATCAGAACGTCCCATCACATCTCACTCTACATTCCGGCCAAGCGAACCTGCACCATGGCCTGTGCCTTGCGGAGCCTTTCCGGTATCTCCGGCGGGGCATCGCCTTTCAGATTGTCCCCTACGGCGGTCAGAAGCTGCGCAAGCAACGGGGTGATCATCTGCTGATTTTCATCGAGCAGCGTCCGCTGATCCGCCTCTGACTCTGCCAGCAAGAGGGCATTGATGAATCTGATCTCCGGGGGGATGCCCTCCTCTGCGCGCCTGGTGATAAGCTCGTACAACTGACTCAGCGCGGCGACCTCCAGGTCGTTTCCCCGGCGTTCGGCCATTTGGAGCCTCCCGTCGAGCACATACATGAATGCCTCGTCTATCTCATCGGCGGCAGATTCGACGGCAGCTTGCTTGTCTTCGGCAGCCAGCAGTCGATCGATCGTTGCGTTGGCCTGGCGCATCAGCTCCTCATTCGCCTTGGTCACCGCCTGCTGCAGATCGAGCAATTGCCGGCGAATCTTGGTGAGTTGTTGGCTCGCCGCTTTGTCTTTCCGCCGGGCGGCATTCTCCACTTCCTGGGTGAGCATCACAAAGAAGTCGTAGTCGAGCGCCGATTGGCCTGTCAGGGCCAGCGACTGGACAACGGCTTCGTCATCCACATTGGCCAGGATATGCTTGAGCAATATCTTGTTAGTAAGCTGCTTCTCACGACGCACTTCCTGGTCAAAAGCTCGCAGCGCTGCCTGTCGCTTTTCCATTTGGCGGCCGATTTCTGTTTCCGTGTACAACCTGGCCTGCAAGTTAGTCAGGCGCACCAACCGGGCATTATCTCCCTGCTGCTCCGCGGCCTGCAGAGCGCCCTGCAGCAGTCCGAAGAAGGTTTCATCGATCTCGCCTTTTCTCTCGTCCAGCAAGATCTGGGTAACCTCTCTATCGGCCTGTGCCAGCGTGTTTATTAGTTCGGCCTGCTTGCGCTGCCGGGCGATCATCTCGGGCGTAATCCCCTCTGTCTCCAGGACCTTTTCGAGAAAGGTTTGAAAGTTGATGATCGTTTGCGGCTGCAGCATGTAGCCCCGGCGCTGCTCAGCCGGCGTCTTGTCCATCACCTGCTGCACAAGCCGGCCAATGAGTCGTTCCTGCTCCACGTGCGGCAGGTTCATTTCCATCGGCACATAGACCATCAAGAGCTCGTGCTCCGGATCGTGGAAGAGCACCGGGCTGGCCATCTGGCCCGTCAGACCACAGGATGGGCAGGAGAAGGCGTTAAGCTGTCCATTCAGGAGCGCTTGCTTGAGTTCGGGGTCTTGCCGGGCATCTACCACCTGGTAAAGGTCGACGCTTATTGGGGCCCGGCAACGTGGGCAATTTGTCTGCTGTCGCATTTACAGCTCCTGTCTCTGATATTCGCCGCCCGTCACACGAAAGGCGTCCTCACTCCGTTTGGCCTGCCTGGCCGGCGCATCCTGGCTGAGCGGAAGGGAGAAGGTGAACATCGTGCCATGCGGCTGCTCTCCATCCTCCTTGCCTGCTTCAACACTCTCAAACCAGATGCGGCCGCCGTGGGCCTCAATAATAGCCTTGGTCAGGAATAGGCCGAGGCCTGTTCCCTCTGTTTTTCGGCTGAGCGCGTTGTCAAGCCGTGAGAACTTACCGAAAATACGGTGCTTCTCATGGTTCGGAATGCCGATGCCTTCGTCGCGCACCGAGACGGTCACATACTCTGGATTCGTCGCGCCGATAATGTCGATCCGGCCGCCGTCCGGCGAATACTTGATAGCATTGCTGACCAGATTATTGAGTACCTGCGTCAGCCGGCGCTCATCTCCCTGTAGCAGGGGAAATGGTTCGGGAAAGTCAACGCGCAACGTGTGCTTTTGGGACTGGGAGCCCAGGCGCTCAGCGACCACGGCGGCCACCTTCGGCAGATAGACTTCACCGGCCTCCAGCTTGAAAGTGCCGGCCTGCAAGCGGGAGGCTTCCAGCAAGCGGTCGATCAGCTCGGTCAGGCCGTCCGCTTCTTCTTCGATGACCGCCAGATATTCATCCTGCACCTCGCGCGACCAATGGGCTTCCGGCCGGCGCAGCGTCCCCGCATATCCCTTGATAATCGATACCGGCGTCTTAAGTTCGTGGCTGACCACCGAAATGAAGGTCTTCTGCAGCTCCTGTTCCTCGCGGAAGCGGGTCAGGTCACGCACATTGGCGATAATGTCAGTCATCCGGCCGTTACTGGAAAGCAGCGGGGCATAGGTAATTCCCAGGCTGACCAGATCACCGTCGGCCCTTAGCAGATCCCCTTCCACATAGAGGTGGGCCGCATTCGGTAACGGCCACCCGTTCGCCATGGCCACGCTGAGGTCCATCGAGGTCTTCAGGTTAATCCAGCGAATCACGCGGTCATGCCGGCTGCCGATTGCCTCCTCGGCCTGCCAGCCGGTCATCCGGCTCAGGGCCGTATTGAATACCGTGATCTGCAGGTGGGGATCCAGGATAAGTACCCCATCCGCGCTATGTTCCAGTATGGCATCCAGCCGCTGCTTCTCGGCGATGACCGCCTCATAAAGTCTGGCGTTCTTGACGGCAATGGCGGCCTGATCGGCAAAGCTACGCAGCAGATTGGCAGCGTCCTTACGAAAGCGATAGGTGCCGGTCTGAAAGACATAAATCATGCCCACCACTGTTTCGCCGCTAATCATGGGCAGCCGCAATGCCTGCGTCAATCCTAGGTCCGCTGAGAGCGCGACCTCCTTCATTCGCTCGGTAAGCTCCGGGATGATCTCGTGTTCGGCCCCTTCCTCGTAGGGCAGGCCCGACAGAAGAGGCGCGAAAAGCTGCACGTGCTGAGAAGGGATGCCATAAACGGCGGCGACCCGAAAACGCTCGTCCCGCGGATCAGCAAGGGCGATGATGCCGGCCTTGCCGGAAACCAGTTCAACGGCCGCCGCCACCACGATTCGCAGCACATCGGCCAGGTCCAGCTCAGCCGTAATGGCCCGGCTGATGGCCAGCAGGTATTCTCTTTCCAGGATACGGTAATCCATCAACATAATGCCGGCTGATTGTAACATAGCGACAGGGGCGGTGCGAGTGCGCAGGAGGTACGGCGCGTTAGAAGTGTGTATGAAAGGGAATTTCCCGGCTCAGTCGCAAAGTGGCGCAGGATGACGGCTTGTGCTAACCTTTTGCGGGATTTTCTGTGGAAGTACACCCAGTGTCAGACTGCTTGCCGGCGCCCCGCACCATCTGTTCGGGGCAGGTCGCCGCATGACGGGCACAGGGAGAAGCATCCTTCAACGTAGTCCGACAACATACCGGAATGACGACCCTGCCTGAATAAGGAGTCACCAATGGCCTACTGCCCGATTGGTTTTCATACCGGACCCGGCGGCAACCCGACCGGCATCGGCGCGTACTTCTCGGCGCTGGACGCCGCCGGCCGGCCGGCCGTGCTTAAGTCTGTTGACGCCTATGGCTTCTGCCGCGAGCTGGCCGCGCTCCGGCAGCAGAGCGGTGTTCCGCACGTGATCGTCTTTCGGATGAGCGGGGGCGCGCTGGAGCTGCCCAATTACGACCTGCCCGCCCGGCAGTCCGCGGATGAACACTGGCAGCGGATACAGGCTAACCTGCCGCCGGAAATGTTGCAGCACGGCGACCAACAGCATGTCTGGCTGGAAGTGATGAACGAGCCGGACAAGAATCGGGCGAGCTGGCTGGGCCGGTTTATGGTGCGTTCGGCTGAATTGGCCCTGCGAGACGGCTTCAAGGTTTGTGGCCCGGGCTGGTCCACCGGCGAGCCGGAGCTGGAACATTGGGAGAAGCCGGGCTGGTTGGATTACCTGCGGCTGTGCGCCCAGCATCCCGATCAGGTGGCTATTGCCATTCACGAGTACAGCCTGAACAACGACGACATTTTCAACGGCGACGGCTTTCTGGTGGGGCGCTTCCGGCAGTTGTTCGCTGTTTGCGACAACGCCGGCATCGCCCGGCCCAATGTCCACATCACGGAATGGGGTTGGAACGCGATCAGCCTGCCAGGACCTGATCAGGCGATGGTGCACACGAAGCAGGCGGCTGACCTCTATGCCGGCTATCCTCAAGTTCTCGGGGCCGCCATCTGGTATCTGGGTAGCGGCTTTGGCCAGATTGCCAACATGGCCCAGCCGCTGATCTCGCCGGTGCTCAGCTATGCGCTGAGCGACCGCTGGAACGGCCCGGTGCCGCCGGAAGAGGAGTGTCGCGGCACACCCCGAACGCAATACCGGCGCGTCTACCAGTTGCTGCACGAAAGCGTCGGCCTGGAGCAGGCTGTGCAGATCTTCAAGAACAGCATTACACCCAGGCGAACGGTGGGATGGAGCGCGGACGATGCCGGCATCGGTGACCTCGACCGTCGGAAGGTGAACCTTTTCGATTGGCCGGCAGCGGAGCAGCAAGCCATCTCGGACTGGTATGAGGAGTACTACCCTGGAGTCACCATCGAATTTCGAGATGCTCCCCAACCGAGTGGCGAGGTGACGGTGGGTTTGGCTGCGCCGACCGCCGGCGAGTGCCGGGGTCAGCCACGCGTGCAATACGCTCGAGTCTATCAGGTCGTGCATGAGAGTCTTACCAGGGCGCAGGCCGAATTGGTATTTCGCGAAGGATTCGCCAAACGACGAACGACCGGCTGGAGCTATGACGACGCCGGTATTGGCGACCTGGACAGCCGCAGGGTTGTGATTTTTGGCGCTCCGTTTGAGGAGCGCGACGCATTGCGGGACTGGTATACTCAATACTATCCTGAGGTGACGGTCAGCTTTCGACCGGCCCCGGACGTGGAGCCGGAGATCTTTCAGCTGCAGAATCCACTCGAGCGCACTCTGGAGATCGAGTCATACTTTGATGAACCGCGCGACTACGACGGCGACGGCATCCCGGAACAGAAACATGAGGGCGTAGACCTTGCCGGCCTATTGAGCGGTCAGCGCGTGCGCGTGTTGGCAGCTCAGGACGGCATGGTGACGGCGGTCCGAAACGAGCCGGAGGGCTATGGACGACATATCCTGATCCGGCACGACTGGCCGGATGGACATACATACGTCACCTGGTACGCGCATCTATCGACGACCGAGGTTGTTGAAGGGCAGGCCGTTTCAGCCGGTCAGCCGATTGGTCGCACCGGCAGCTCGGGAGTCGCCGAGCATGTGCATCTGCACTTTTCCCTTCAGGACCTGGGCGCCGGCCTTCCCGGCTACATCATTCCCGATGTCATTGACCCCCTGCCCTACTTGCCTTACACGCCGCCGCCGACAGGGACCGCGCTGATAGGCCTGCACGCCTCCGCTGACCCCATTCTGGCAGGTGGCGAAGTGGGTGTCTTCCAGACGGCGCGCATTGACCTGATCAAAGCACTCTCCAATCTGGATCCAGCCGGGGTTAGCGTGTTGGCTGCCACCCGACCGGATGCCCCCTGGGTAGTCCGCGTCTATCTGTCTATGGCCGGCAGAGATATCAGCCCGGAGCAGTTTGTCGCCGATACCTTTAGCGATGTGACCCGGACCTTGAACCTGCTGCCGGGCCGGGAGGTGGTCATAGAGCTGCACAACGAGCCCAATCTGGTCGGCGAAGGGATGACTACTTCCTGGGCAAATGGGACTGAGTTTGAGGATTGGTTCCTGGATGTGCTGGGGCGCTATCGGGCGGCGTTGCCCGGGCGTCAATTCATCTACCCCGGCCTATCTCCAGGAGGCACCATCCCCGGCATCCGTCAGGACCATCTGCAATTTATGGACCAGAGCAGAGAGGCCATTCGCGCCGCCGATGGGATCGGCATACATGGCTATTGGGCCGCCGACTTCCCGATGGGTGCCACGCTGCAGATGATCGACGACATGCTCGACTTCCTCCAATTCAACGGTATGGCAGATAAGCCGGTGTGGGTGACAGAGGCCAGCAATAACAAGGGCGGCACTTCGCCGCAGACAAAGGGCGCCGAATATGTCACCTTCTGGCAGGAGCTTCGCAACCGGCCGACCTTGAGAGGGGTCACCTACTTCGTGGCCTCTGCCACCCACCCGGACTTCCAGGAAGAAGTGTGGGTCACAAACGGAGCCAGCCGGGGGATTGCGGAAGTAGTCGGGGCCAGACCGACCTGAATCAGTAAACTCACATAGGTCCAGTTGAGATCAAAAGAGGTCGCTCACCGCGAGCGACCTCTTCACATTTCGAAGGGGTTGTTCGGCTCAGTCGAGGTTGACAGTGGCCGGGTCTATGCCGGCCTCTTTCAGCGCCTTTGTGTAAGCAGACTTGGCTTTGGCGTTGGCGATTCTCGCCCGGCGAACGTCGTCCGGCGACATGTCATCCGTAATTTCGATAATGTCCGGCTTGGGAATAGCCGGCATGGCGGGGGCGACAGTAGCTGCCGCCGGCGCGACAGTCGCCTGAACCGGAGCGGCCTGCGCGGCGGGCATCGCGGCTGCCGCAGCAACCGGGGCCGCCGTTTCGCTCACGCCGGCCTCCTTTAGAGCCTTCTGATAGGCAGACTTCAGCTTGGCATTGGTAATTCGCGCCCGGCGCACCTCGTCCGGCGACATGCTGTCGGTAACCTCGATGTAGTCCGGTTCCGGAATAGAAGCCACCGGCGCAGCAACAGCCGCGGCCGGGGCAGCCGCCGGTTGAGCTTGAACAGCCGGGGCCGCGGCGACGACGGGCGCCGCCTCCTGCGCTTCCTTCAGCGCTTTCTGATAGGCAGACTTGGTCTTGGCATTGGCGATTCGCGCCTTGCGGACATCCTCCGGCGACATGGCGTCGGTGATCTCAATGTACTGCGGTTCCGGCACGCTGACTACCGGAGCGGCCTGGACAACCGCCGCTGCTGTCGCGGGGGCCGCGCCCGGCGCAGCAACAGCGCCGCCGGCGTCCTTCAACGCCTTTACCGCTGCTGACCGCGCCTTCGCGTTGGCGATCGTCGCCTTACGCTTCTCATCCGCCGGCATATCATCCGTGATCTCGATAAAGGGATAGTCAACCCCCGGCTTCAGGTCATCCGGGCTCTTGGCGACTACCGCCGGCGCAGCAGCGGCGGCAACCGCCGGCGCTGCCGTTACAGCAGCGGCAGCCGGTATGCCGGTACGCGCTCCTTGCCAGGTATGAAACTGAGCAATCCGCACCGCTGTCAGCGGGTCTTCTTCCAAGTTCTCGCTGGCCGGCTGGAGGGTACTCGCTCCCAGACTGCCGACCCGAGCATTTGACCAGCGCGGTTGGGCGGCTGCTCGCCGGGCAGCTTCCTTGCGGGCAGCCTGCAGTTGCTCCTCCGGGTCGGCATTGATCGGGATCTTGTGCCCCAGGGTCAGCGCCGGATTATAGCTGGTCTGTTCAGTGGAGAGGGCGAGTTGATTGCCGGTGACCAGCCTGCTGAGCCACATCATGGTGAGCGCAATCAGGATTCCAAACAGTATGACCCCAATCCCTACCAGACCGGCAATTGTGAAAGCATTCATTCAGATTTCCCCTTGTAACACGGTCACCAACCGGACGGCGCCGGACAGTCTCGCGGAAGATTATACTTGTGCCTTATTTCTCAAGCAACGCCGGTTACAGGGCGCGCTCAATCTTCCTTCAGAGGCGTCGCTACACTTCATCGTTCGCCAGTCGCGAGGCCAGAAAGTCGAGCAGGTCGATTTGCGTGATGATGCCGGAGACCTCCCTCCGGCTGTTCGCCACTACAACCGCTCGGTGGTGGCTGAGCAGGCCCATTAGCGTTTCCAGCGGCGTATTGGTCTGGACCACAGAGACATTGCTGTCAATAGTCGATTCAATCGTCTCTGACCAGTCATGCCGATGTCCGGCAGTCAACAAGTGCTCCAACAGGTCGATCTCCCGCACGATACCCAGCAGCCGCTGCTGATCATCTACAACCGGCAATTGTGAAATACTGTGCTGCTTCATCAGCGCCACCACGTCGGTCATGCGATCGCTGGGCCGGGCGACAATCAGCGTGTCCGCGCTTTTTGCGGATTGGACATCGGCCGCCCGAAAATCTATCCAGGCGCGCTCCAGGAAGCCGTTCTCGCGCATCCAATCATCGTTGAACACCTTGCTCAGATAGCGCGAGCCGGAATCCGGCAATATCACCACAATCAAGTCGTCGACGCCGAGATGATGCTCGCGCGCATATTTGATTGCTCCCTGTACTGCCGAGCCGCTGGACGCACCACAGAAAATGCCTTCCTCGCGCACCAGCCGGCGAGTCATTAAAAGACTCTCGCGATCGTCAACCTGCACGACGGTATCAACCAATGAAAGATCCATCGTTCCGGGTAGGAAATCCTCGCCGATGCCTTCCACTTTGTAACTTTCGGCCTTCACCATCCGGCCGGACCGATGCAGCTCATAAAGCACCGAGCCAATCGGGTCGACGCCGACTATGCGAATGCTTGGGTTCTGCGCTTTCAGGTAACGGGCTGACCCGCTGATCGTGCCGCCGGTCCCCATGCCGGCTACGAAACAGGTTACCCGCCCGCCGGTCTGACGCCATACTTCTGGTCCCGTCTGGACCTCGTGCGCCGCCGGGTTGGCCGGGTTGTGATACTGGTTGGCAAGCACAGAATTGGGCGTCTCCTCTACCAGGCGGCGGGCGACGGAGTAGTAGCTGCGCGGGTCATCCGGCTCCACGGCGGTCGGGGTGACAACTACCCGGGCGCCATAAGCGCGCAGGAGCTGGATCTTCTCCAACGACATCTTATCCGGCATGACGAAGATGCAGCGATACCCTTTGAGCGCCGCCGCAATAGCCAGGCCGACGCCGGTATTGCCGGAGGTAGCTTCGATGATCGTTCCGCCGGGCTGCAACGCACCGCTGCGTTCGTACTCCTCGATGATCGCCGGACCGATGCGATCCTTGACTGATCCGCCGGGATTAAAGAACTCCACCTTGGCGAGGAAGGTACATGGCAGGTCGCTGGCGACTGAGTTCAGGCGCACCAACGGCGTCTCGCCAATGGTGTCGAGTATGCTGGCGCAGTAGTCCATCTCGCCTGAGGCTTCACTTCTCGCATCAAGTTCAGCAACTGCCATAATAGGTACCTCCAAAGGGCTCTTGCCGGCTGACAACCCTGTCTATCGGCTGGTGAGCAAAGGCAGATTCGATTTGGGTCAGGGACCAACCGTGCACCCATAGCAGCGCCGGCGCACGCTGTATGGACGTTGTCCGTCCATAGTATACCCAATCCTGATAGGCCGCGCCGAAACTGTGCGGTTCCGTTAGCCGCGACATGGAAGATCCTGGTTCGATTTCTCGGCAGACGTTCTGCAATTAACCGGCAATCGTCCCCGTCGCATGGCAGCAATTTCAATGTCGGCCTCGCGGCCGGGAGAACGGCCCAGTTGTCCGCGAACTTCGAAACGCTGGTCTCATTGCTCCTACCCCAGCGATATCTTATAATCACAAATAGGCTTGGCGCTCATCTCGGTCAAGTGGTTCATTCGCCTGATCGGCAGAGGGGAAGCGGTCGATTTGGAGGAGATTGTGACCGCGGAAGTGAAGATGTAGTCTGAAGTCAGGCCGGTAACATCAGCCTGTTAAGAACCACAAGCCACGCGCAACTTTCTGCCGGAGCTATTCTCTTACCCGGACACAGGTCCTTGGAGGCTTATCATGAACATCAAGCGGATACTGGCTGTCAAGGGGAGCAATGTAATCACCGTCGGGCCGGAAGCCACCATCAGAGAGGCCATCACATTGTTGAATCAGCGGCGCATCGGCGCCATTGTGGTGACCGACGAGGAGCGCCGGGTGGTGGGCATCCTGTCGGAACGAGACATCATTCGTTACATTGATTCCACAGACGCGAACCTCGCAAAACCTGTAAGCCTGGTGATGACGCGCAAGGTAGTTACCGGAGTGCCCGAGGATGATGTCCACGCGGTAGCGCATGTCATGACTGAGAGAAGATTTCGTCACCTGCCGGTTGTGGTGGACGGTAGACTCATCGGCATCATTTCAATTGGAGATGTCTTGAAGGCGCAGCGGGACAGCTATCGGGGGGAGATTGACACCCTCGAAGTACAGCTCCTGGCTGACACGGAAGATGATGATTAAAGGAGTTTTCGATGACTGAGATCGGCACCGAAGCCAATCCCTTGCGGGTTGCCATCATTGGAGCAGGACCAACCGGCTTCTACGCGACAGAGCACTTGTTCCGCCAGAATGAGTTCGTGGTGGAAGTCGACCTGATTGAGCGGCTTCCCACACCGTATGGATTGGTGCGCTATGGGGTGGCGCCGGATCACCAGAAGATCAAGTCGGTAACCAGCCTGTATGATCGCACCGCCGAAAACGAGCGTTTTCGCTTTTATGGCAACGTCACGCTTGGGCATCATCTCAGCGTGGACGATTTACGTCAACATTACCATCAGATTGTGTACACCACCGGCGCCCAGACCGACCGCCGGCTCGACATCCCCGGCATCGATCTGGAAGGCAGTTACGCCGCCACTGAATTCGTTGCCTGGTATAACGGCCATCCCGATTTTCGCCACTGTGAATTTGACCTGACCCAGGAGCGAGCGGCGGTGATTGGCGTGGGCAACGTCGCCATGGATGTAGCCCGAATCCTGTGTCGCACACCGGAAGAGCTGGCGACCACCGATATCGCAGACTACGCGTTGGAAGCGCTGCGGGAGAGCCGGGTGCGCGAGGTGCATATCCTGGGCCGGCGCGGGCCGGTGCAGGCGGCATTTACGGCCCCGGAAGTGAAAGAACTGGGTAATCTCGCCGGAACTGACACCTTTGCCGTACGAGATGAAGTGGAACTGGATCCGTTGAGCCAGGCCGCATTGGCCGCGAGCACGGATCGGGCCATGGCCCGCAAAGTGGACTATATCCGCGCCTATGTGGACGCTGCGCCAACCGGCAAACCGCGCAAACTCCATCTGCGTTTCCTGGTGTCGCCGGTCGAATTGTACGGAGATGAAGCCGGGCACGTAGTCGGCATGCGCATGGTGCATAACGTGCTCTACAAAACCGATGCCGGCTCTCTACATTCTCGGGCGACGGATCGATTCGAAGAGCTGCCTGTCGGCCTGGTGTTTCGCTCCATCGGCTATCGCGGCGTGCCGTTGCCGGGCATTCCCTTCAATGACTCGTGGGGCGTGATCCTGAATGAAAAAGGGCGCGTAATGGACCCGGAAACGCAGGCGCATCGAGTAGGCGAATATACCGCCGGCTGGATTAAGCGCGGGCCAACCGGCGTGATCGGCACCAATAAACCCGACGCAGCCGAGACCGTGGAGTGCATGCTGGCAGATGCCAGAGAGGGCCGGCTGCTCCATCCGCCGGAGCCTTCCGCCTCAGCGGTCGACATGCTGATCAGCGAACGCCAGCCACACGCCTTTCGCTACGAAGATTGGCTGCGTATCAAAGAGATTGAAGAAGCGCGCGGCGAGGAGCTGGGCAGACCACGGGTGAAGTTTACCAGTGTAGAGGAAATGCTGGCTGTGCTGGAACGCGCGCCGGCATGAAGGTAAGCATCTATACAGATGGCGGCGCGGACCCCAACCCAGGTGTAGGGGGCTGGGCCGCCATCTTGCGTTATGGTCGGCATGAGCAGGTGCTGACCGGCAGCAGTCCCCACACCACCAACAATCAGATGGAGCTACAGGCCGCCATTGCCGCCCTGCAGACGCTCAATCGCCCCTGTGAAGTCGAATTCCATACAGACTCCGAATATGTCCGGCGGGGGATCACCGAGTGGATTGAGAAGTGGGCGGAAAAGAACTGGATGCGCGGCGCGAAGCCGGTGGCCAACCGCGAATTGTGGCAGGCGCTGTGGAATGAGACCAGGCGCCACCAGATTGCGTGGCATTGGGTAAGGGGCCATGCCGGCAACCCGCTGAATGAGCGCGCCGATTTGCTGGCCCGCCAGGCACGACTGGCGATTACGCCGGACGTCGCGCTCTCCGCGGACACGGCCCGCCTGTTCCTGCGCGCTTCATGCAAGGGCAACCCCGGCCCCGGCGGCTGGGGTGTTGTGCTGGAGTTTGGCGTGGCTGACGAATCTGAGCAGCTCAGCGGCTGGGAACAGAGCACTACCAACAACCGCATGGAACTGACTGCGTTGTTGGAGGGCCTGCGTCTTTTGGATAGAGGGCAGTCGGTCCTGATCTTCACCACCTCGGATTACCTCTTTCAAGGGGCGACGAAATGGATCCACGGCTGGCTGCAACGCGATTGGAAGAAGAAGGACGGCACGGCGGTTTCGAACAGCGACCTGTGGCGCAGAGTACTTGATCTTCAGGGAGAGTATCGCCTGAAGTGGGTCAATGCAAAGGGTGAGCAGCCGGCGGAGATCGCGCGACCTCTGGAAGAGGCGCGCAAGTTAGCGGTTGCGGCAACGCAGGCGGCACAAGACGAAGCCCGCTGAATAGTCATGTGCTTGCGGTGAGTTTTCATTTGACCCATGCACCGCTAACGAGTAGAATTCACACTGTATTGGCCGAAGTGGCGAAATTGGCAGACGCGCTACGTTCAGGGCGTAGTGAGCTTAAGCTCATGTGGGTTCGAGTCCCACCTTCGGCATCCATGTAACAGCCTTACTGACCCGGTAAGGCTGTTTTGTTTTGGCGACAGGCCGGCTTTGACCACCCAGGTAAGACGGCTAGAATGTGGAGTAACGTTGTGATCATGGAATCATTGCTGAACGAAACGGTTGACATCACTCGTCAGGCCGGCGAGGTGATCATGGGCTACTTTCAGTCGGCCCTGGCGGTGAGAGACAAGTCACCCGACAATCCGGTCACCATCGCGGATTTCGCGGCCGACAGTCTGCTGAAGCAAGAGCTGCAACGGCTACTGCCGGTAGCCGGCTGGTTGAGTGAAGAAACTGTTGATAGTCCGGATCGGTTGGACAGGCGCTATGTCTGGGTCGTTGACCCGCTAGACGGCACCAAAGAATTCGTAATGGGCATTCCCGAGTTCTCCATCTCAGTGGCCCTGGTCGAAAACGGGGAGCCTTTGCTGGGGGTTATCCTCAATCCGGCCACCGGCGAGCAATACAGCGCGGCGCGCGGGCTGGGCGTCCGGCTGAACAACGAGCCGGTGCAGGCCTCTTCCCGCGACAGCTTGGCCGGTTCCACTGTCGACGCCAGCCGTTCGGAGATCAAGCGCGGAGAATTCGCACCCTTTGAGGCGACCATGTCGATTCGGGTGGTCGGCAGTATCGCCTACAAGCTGGCCCGGGTGGCCGCCGGGCAAGCTGACGCCACCTGGAGTCGTGGGCCGAAGAACGAGTGGGATATATGCGCCGGCGCGCTGCTGGTCCAGGAGGCCGGCGGACGTTGCGTTGATTTGACGAACTTCGCTTTCATGTTTAACCAGCCACGGACCAAAGTCAACGGCATCATCGCCGACAATGGCCGGCTGCATGATCAAATAGTCAGCACGTTGGCACCGCTCGGCGCGGCGCGCACCGTTTAAGTGACACGCTATTGCCGCAATTTGTATTATTCTTACGACACTATTTCATTACGCTTCGAGACTGGGTGATTTTGCCCGGACCCCAAACAGGACAACATGATAGCTGACATTGCACGCCGCATGCGTGAGAACATTCAGAAGGTCATCGTCGGCAAAGATGAAGTGATCGAGCTATCCTTGATCGCCCTGCTATGCGAAGGCCACTTGCTGCTGGAGGATGTGCCCGGCACCGGCAAAACAAAGTTGGCCCGCACAATTGCCGCCTCGCTCGAATGTTCCTTCCAGCGCATCCAGTTCACGCCGGACCTGCTGCCTTCCGACGTCACCGGCATTTACTACTTCAATCAGAAGCAGCAGGAGTTCGAGTTTCGGGCCGGACCGATCTTTTCCCAGATTTTGCTGGCGGACGAGATCAACCGCGCCACCCCGCGCACCCAGTCCGCCCTGCTGGAGGCAATGCAGGAGCGACAGGTGACTGTTGACATCGCCACCCACCAGCTTCCCCGCCCGTTCCTGGTCCTGGCGACGCAAAACCCGATTGAATTGGAAGGCACGTTCCCGCTGCCGGAGGCGCAACTGGATCGCTTCCTGATGAAGATCTCGATGGGCTACCCGGATGAAGCACAGGAGAACAATATCCTCTTGCGCTTCGAGCGAGTCGACCCGTTGGATACACTGGAGGCGGTGGTCACCCCGGCGCAGATCTATGAGATGCAGCAAGGCGTGCGTGAGATTCGGGTGGAGGAGTCGTTGCGCCAGTACATTGTGCATGTCTGTCGTCGCACGCGCCAACATGAGGATATCGAGCTTGGTGCAAGCCCTCGGGCCACCATGGCCCTTTATCGCACCTGTCAGGCGTTGGCGGCCATCCGTGGGCGGGAGTTTGTCATCCCGGATGACGTGAAGACGTTGGCCCCTTACGTTTTGACCCATCGGCTGATAGTCAATCCCCAGACACGCCTGCGCGGCCGTCGACCAGAGGACATTATCCGGGATGTGGTTAACACCGTGCCGGTGCCGGTTGAAGCCGCATGACCCAGGATATCCATATCTTCGTTGCCGACCGGCACGAAGAAACGGTTGCGCAAAAGGACGCGGGCAGTCGCGCGCGCTCGCAACTGATGCGCGGCCAGATGCCCACCTTCGAAGATATGGCCACAGCGCGCGGTTTGGTGGTCAGCCGGCGCGACAACAGCATCTTTAGCGACGCCTGGGTTCCCCTTGCCTTTATCTTCCTAATAGCAGGATTCTTTGCCGACCGCAACTTCGCGTTTCTGGCATTGGGACTCGTCTTGCTGACGATTGTGCTGGTGAGTAGCTGGTGGAAGGCCAATTCCCTGGTCGGCGTTGATTATGAGCGTTCCTTTGATCGCACCCGCGTGTTTCCCGACGAGCCGATTCGCCTGACGCTGCGGGTCAGAAATGACAAGCCACTGCCCCTGACCTGGCTTCAATTCGAAGACCGCCTGCCCGTGCCGCCTGTGGAAGAAGGGCGGATGGCCGCGGTGATGGGCGACACTGCCGGCTACTATACGCTGCAAAATAACTTCGCCATCAGCAGCCATGGGCAAATCACGCGCGAGTACACGTTGTTATTTGAGCGGCGGGGCTACTACCGCGCCGGCCCGGTGGTGCATCGCTCCGGCGATCTGTTCACCATGTTCACCACCGAACGCGAGTATAAGTACCTGGAAGATATCGTCATTTACCCCCGCATCTACCCATTGAGCGAGCTTGGGCTGCCGCCAAAGGAGCCGTTTGGCGAACTGAAGGTGCGCCGCAGTTTGTTCACGGATCCCATTCGCACGCAGGGGGTACGTGATTACCAGCCGACCGATCGATTCCGCGATGTCCATTGGAAGGCCTCCGCCCGGCGCGGTCACCTGCAGACAAAGGTGTATGAGCCATCCACCGGCATGACCATCGCTATCTTTCTGAATGTGGCCACATTTGAGCGCCATTGGATGGGCTACGATCCTGAACTGCTCGAGCGGGCGATCAGCGTTGCCGGGTCGATCGCCGCCTATGCTGTGGCCGAGAAGTGGGGGGTCGGGTTATTCGTCAACGGATCAGTGCCGAAATCAGACCAGCCGATTCGGGTTGCGCCCGGCAGATCGCCGGACCAACTTTCGCATTTGTTGGAGGCTCTGGCGGCGACCACCGAGTTCGCCACCGGCTCCATTGAGCGGCTCATGCAGCGGGAAAGCCCACAGTTGCCCTGGGCCGCTACCATCGTGCTGGTCTCTGCTCACGTGACTCAGGAGACAGCGATTACGCTGACCCGGCTAAAGGAAGCCGGACGCCGCGTCTGCCTGATCTGCTTGGCCGATGAATTGCCGGCGCAGATGGGGGATATCTTAACCTATCACGTGCCCTCAACGGCCCCGGCCTTTACCAACGCCGACGGGCGACACGCGATGACGGAGGCGGCTCTACGCAGCATTCCCACACCGACAAACGGTGAGGCCGGCAACCTTTCGCTGGAGGTCTGGTAGATTTGACCGGGCTGGCCCTCAAGCGCGCCGACTTCCTGGCAAGCGCCTGGCGCTATATGCGCCCGGAATTTCTCTATGTCGCGTGGGCGGTCATGGAGACAGCCCTTATCGCGCCGGTAGCCTTGACCTTCATGCCCTGGGCGCTCTTCTGGTCGCCCTTGCTGTTCGCCGGGTGGATTCTGCTGATCATGCTCATACCCTTTAACCTAAGCCGGCTGATGAGCTTGCGCAAGGTGGGCCTCTTCAAACAGCAGAACATCGTCCTGCTCGCCTTCTTCATCACGCTGCTGCTCTCCATGCGGCTATTGTTGTATTCACCGACGCCCACGTTTTCATTGGCCTGGCTATCCGAACTGGCCAGCCACTTCACTACCGCGCGACATCCTGCATTGGGTCGCGACCTGCTGCTTTTCATCTTGCTCAGCATCATCTGGTGGCGCGGTATCTCATTGGCGAACCGCAAGGTCGACATCAATGAACTGGGGCTGAGGGTGCGCATCGGCGCGCTCATTTTGGCCCCGCTGATCATCATTGTCACCCAACTGCGCCTGGGATGGAGTGTGGCCGGCTTCTTACTCCTGTTCTTGTTCGCCGGACTGATCGCCATTGCACTGACTCGCGCCGAGCAACTCGAACAAGAGCGCACAGGTGAGAACTACCCGATGAGTCCGCGCTGGTTTGCGGTGGTCGTGGCAACCAGCGCGGCCATTGTCCTCGCCGCTTGGATCGTCGCCGCGTTGGTTAGCGGTGAGTCTCTACCTGTCTTTGTCCGTTGGCTTAATCCTGTCGGCCTGGCGGGAATCTTTGCCGGCACGGTCATATTCACGGCTGTCACCTATCTTGCACTCCCTCTGCTGGCGGTGCTTGAGCGAATTGCTCTGTTCATCAACACCATCTTGGGCCGCGAGTTTAGCCCGGAGGAGACGCCGGCGCCGACTGAGGATGCCGATATTGTTGCCGAGCAGTTTGACGCGCTGATACGCTGGCTGACGCAGCCCGACAGCACACTATCATTCGTCATCAACCGCGCATTAATATTCCTGGGCCTGTTGTTGGTCGCTGCCCTGGTCTTGCTCTTGCTGGAACGCTTTTTCTCGCGGCGGCGGCTGGCGATGCAAGAAGGCGAGGAAGCGAGTTTGAGCAGGCGCCACGACGAGGTTGATCTGGCGAATGAAGGGGTCGGCCGGCGGCTGCTGCACCGGCTGGGTCTGCTGCGCCGCTTCCGGGCTGCATCGGTGCGCCGGCTGTATTACCAGATGTGTCGCGCGGCGGCGGCGCACGGCTACGCGCGCGCTTCGGCCGAGACGCCCTACGAATACCTGACCACGCTGGCATTGGCATGGCCCGACGGGCAGCAGGAAAGCCGGCAGATCACCGAAGCCTATGTGCAGGTTCGCTATGGCGAAGCGCCGGAGACACATGCGGAGCTAGAGGAGCTGCAAGCTGCCTGGCGACGGCTAGAACAGCAGAAACCGGCTGATGTTGCCCTGCAATCCAAGTAGGGAGTCGAACCAAGGCAAGCCATTCCGGCTGCGAATTGCTAGACGGCGACGCAGTCACATTGCCGAAAATTGGGGGCAAATCTCACCCCGCAAGCTGTTGACTTCACCATACCCGTATGATAGTATGCGACATCCCATCCGGCGTCTGTTGGCAGGCCGATTATTGTTTGTCCATGGAACTCGCCCGGGATCTGAGGAATAAGGTAAGTGAGATCGCGTGCAGAGATGATGGTGGACCGGCTGCGTGACTTGCAGGCGGACACACAGGGCGTGCAAGCCTCAGCGGTTGTCAGCATTGACGGCCTGATAATGGCTTCCGCGCTGCCGGCGGGCGTCGACGAGGATCGTATCTCGGCCATGTCCGCGGCCATGTTGTCGCTTGGTGAACGCATCTCTGGTGAGCTGAAGCGCGGCAAGCTGCAGCGCATCCTGGTTGAAGGAGCGGACGGCATCATCGTGCTGAGCGCCATCGGCGAGGATGCTGTCCTGACCGTCCTGGCTGACGGCGGAGCCAAGCTGGGCATGGTCTTCTATGACATGAGGCGAGCGGTGAACGACCTGGCGCGACTTCTATGACAAGGGCCAACCAGCGCCACCGAAGGGCGCAGCAAGTCGAACCACGGTATGTACGGTGGGGCAGATCACCACAGATGATCTGCCCCACCGCTCTTTTAGGATTGACCTGATGGTGAATGTCACTTCAGAGAGTGTCAGTCACCTCTGGAGATAGCAGGGAGGAATAATCGGACAATGGAAGCAAAGTACATCTTCTTCACCGGCGGTGTGGTCAGCTCTGTTGGCAAAGGGGTTACGGCGGCGGCATTAGGGCGAATTCTGAGGGCCAGAGGGCTTTCGGTCGCTGTCCAGAAACTGGACCCATATATCAACGTCGATCCGGGAACCATGTCTCCTTATCAACATGGCGAAGTGTTTGTTACAGAGGACGGCGCAGAGACAGATCTGGACCTTGGGCATTATGAGCGTTTCATCGACATCAACCTGGGCCAAATGTCCAACGTCACCACCGGGCGAGTCTACGCCGAAGTCATCGCCAAGGAGCGGCGCGGCGACTATCTGGGCGGCACGATCCAGGTCATTCCCCACATCACGGACGAGATCAAGCGCTGTATCCGTCTTGTGGCCAAGAAGTCACAGGCGGATGTCGTCCTGGTCGAAGTAGGCGGCACGGTCGGCGACATTGAGAGCCTGCCGTTCATGGAAGCGCTGCGCCAAATGCGTTCCGACTTGGGCCGCAAGCATACGATGTATGTGCATGTGACCTTCCTGCCCTATATCTCCGCCAGCCGGGAATTGAAAACAAAGCCCACCCAGCACAGCGTCCGAGAACTGCGCGGAATCGGCATCCAGCCGGATGTGATCATCGCCCGCGCGGACCATCCGATACCCGATGAGCACATTGAGAAGATTGCCTTGTTCTGCAATGTCGAGCGTGAAGCGGTCATTCCGGCAGTTACCAGCGACATTCTGTACAACATCCCTCTAGACCTGGAAGCGAATGGCCTCGGAGACTACGTGGTCAAACGCCTGAAGCTCGGCCGGCGCGTCCAGCCGCCGGATCTCGCGAAATGGCAAGAGACAATCGAGCATATTCGGGCCCCAAAGCCGGGGATTCGTATCGGCATTGTCGGCAAATATGTCGAGCTGCATGACGCCTATATGAGTGTTCGGGAGGCGCTGCACCACGCCGGCGTGGCTAACGATCGAGACGTTTCCATCGAATGGATCCACTCCGCCGACCTTGAACGAGGTATTGGCTGGGATCGCTTCGCCGATCTGGACGGAATCGTAGTTCCCGGCGGGTTCGGCCCGCGCGGCATCGAAGGGAAGATCATGACTGCCCGCTACGCGCGAGAGAATAAGGTGCCTTATCTGGGATTGTGCCTGGGCATGCAAGTCATGTGCATCGAGTTTGCTCGCCACGTCCTGGGCAAAGAGGGCGCAAACAGCACTGAATTTGACGTCAGGACGTCCGACCCGGTGATCAGCTTGATGCCTGATCAGGAGGAAGTTGAAGACATGGGCGGTACGATGCGGTTGGGCGTTTATCCCTGCCGGTTGCAGCCGGGGACGGTAGCAGCGAGGGCATACGCAGCCGACCAGGTTGACGAGCGCCACCGGCATCGGTGGGAATTCAATAATCGCTACCGCGATTCATTTGCGACGCACGGCATGGTTTTCAGCGGCCTTTCCCCTGATGAACGACTGGTTGAGATCAGCGAATTGCGTGACCATCCCTTCATGGTAGGCAGCCAGTTTCATCCGGAGTTCAAGAGCCGGCCCAACAAGCCACACCCCCTGTTCAACGCCTTTATGGCGGCGGCGGTAGCCCATCAATGCCGGCGAATTGGCGAGACGGCTGTTGTGCGCAGCGCGAACGGCCGAATCTCATCGGCTGACCAGGTGGCCACCGTAAGCTGACGTTTTGGCGCACTGCAGGGTATTGGAATAATGGATGGAAGGGCGCAGGCGAAGCCCTTTCGTGCTTTCAGGAGTAGCGACCGAGGATAATTGTCGCGTTGTGCCCACCAAATCCGAACGAGTTTGACATAACAATGCCAACCGGCACTGCCCTGGCCTGATTAGGCACATAATCCAGGTCACATTCCGGATCCGGCGTCTCCAGATTGCTGGTGGGCGGGATCACGTTCTCCACAATAGTCTTGACGGCAATAACCGCCTCCAAAGCCCCGGCGGCGCCGAGCAAGTGCCCATGCACACCCTTGGTAGAGCTGATCGGAATCTCATATGCGCGTTCCCCAAACAGACGCTTGATCGCCAGGGTTTCGGTCTTGTCGTTCAGATAGGTGCTGGTGCCGTGCGCGTTAATACAGTCGACATCGGCGACCGTCAAGCCGGCATCATCCAACGCCCGCTGCATGGACAGCATCGCCCCGCCCCCATCCTCGGCCGGAGAGGAGATGTGAAAGGCGTCAGCGCTGGAGCCATAGCCAAGGAACTCCGCGTAGATCGGCGCGCTTCGAGCTAGGGCGCGCTCAAGGGTTTCAAAGACCAATACCGCCGCGCCTTCCGCCGGCACAAAGCCATCCCGATTCAGGTCGAACGGGCTGGACGCTTCTTGCGGACGCTCATTGCGAGTGGAGAGCGCCCCCATGCTGTTGAAGCCGGCTACGATTTCCGGGTAAAGCGCTGCCTCCGCCCCGCCGGTAATCACAACATCTGCGTCCCCCTGCCGAATCATGCGGGCGGCCTCTCCCATAGCGTTATTCGCGCTGGCGCAGGCAGTGGCGATCGACATGTTGGGACCTCGAAAACCGAACTCAATGGCAATGCTCCCCGGCGCGCTGTCCGGCAGCATCATCGGGATGAAGAAAGGACTCATTCGCGATGGCCCTTTGCCGTGAAAAGTGGTGATGCTCTCAATCGTGGCGCCGATGCCGCCGATGCCGCTGCCCACCACCACCCCGATGCGATCGCGGTCGCTGTCCGATGTCGGCAGGCCGGCATCTTCCAGCGCCTGCATGGTCGCCGCCAGCATTAACTGCGCCATGCGATCCATGCGCCGGGCATTACGCCGGCCAAAGAGCTCGTTCGGATCGAAATCCCGCACCTGACCACCGAACTGCGTCTTCAAGTCATACTGCGCCAGCTCCGGCAGGGAGCGAATTCCGCTGACACCCCGGACAGCGTGCCGCCAGGCTGTCTCGACATCGTTCCCCAGCGGGCAGAAGACGCCCATGCCGGTGATCACCACACGTCTACTCATCCTACCTCCAGATTCCTGTCATTCTCCATAGAATAACCCGCAGTCCTGGTCCGAGGTGCGCTGCACCCCACATCCGTGCCGGCCATCGACCGCGCAGCGAGGAATGCATCCTCAGCGATTGTAACATCTTGTTGCCATATGACCGCCGAGATTCGCCCGCCCGGTCCGGCACGTCTCTGACCGGGGTGAGATTTGAGGAGAGGAGAGCTGACCGGGCTGGTGGCTGAATGTCCTTCCGCCGGGTAAAATTCAGCCGATGATAGACATGCCTGCCCATCAGCGAATCAACCAGTTAACTGAGGTTACCGAAATTGCCCCGACATGGTTGGCCATCGGCGTATTCGACGGCGTCCATCGCGGCCATCAGCGCTTGTTGAGCGAAATGGTTGATGCTGCCCGCCAGGCCGGGGGTCGACCGGCGGTGCTTACCTTCTATCCACATCCAAAAGAAGTCATACAGGGCGTTGGCGGACGCCTATATCTGACGACACTGGAAGAGAGGGTAACGCTCCTGGCGGCGCCTGGCGTTGAACTGATCATCACGCAACAGTTCACCGAGGAAGTTCGCCGGACGCATGCGCGGGAGTTTGTCGAGCAACTATGCCGGCATCTGGCATTGCGACAGTTATGGGGTGGACAATTCAGCCTGGGGTTGGGGCGCCAGGGTGACGCTGCTTTCCTGACTGAGTTGGGTAAGGAAATGGGCTTCACCGTCCACCAACTGGACACACTCGAAACATGGAACGGCGAGCGGGTGAGCAGCAGCCGCATCCGCGATGCGCTGACTGCCGGCAATATCAGCGATGTGAATGGTTGCATGGGGCGCCGGTTTTGTCTGGGCGGCGCGGTCATGCGGGGGGATCAGCGAGGGCGCAAAATCGGCTTCCCGACTGCGAATCTGGACATATGGGAACAGCAGTTGCTGCCGGGCAAGGGCGTTTATGCGGCGATCGCCTGGCTTGGTGAAGAACGATTCCTGGCGGCCACCAATGTCGGGGTGCGGCCCACTGTAGATGGCTCCCACTTGTCCGTGGAAGCCCACTTGCTTAACTTTGACCGCGATATCTATGGCGAATGGCTGCGGCTGGAATTTGTCGAGCGGGTCAGGGATGAACAGCGATTTTCCGGCCTGGACGCATTGAAGGCGCAAATTGCCGCTGATGTCGCAACCGTTCGCGACATCCTGGATAGGGAGTAGCCGCCTACCTGAGTGCAATTTCCCGGTGTGCTGTCAGGCAATCTCCACGAATTTGCCGGTAACTGTAAAGATGACCCGTTCAGCGATATTCGTCGCCCGATCCCCGACGCGTTGTAGATGCCGGCCTACCCACAACAGATCGGTAGCCTGTCTGATGTAGGCGTTATCCTGCAGTTGGGTAAGCATCAGCGCCACCAGTTCATTGTAATGGCGATCCAGCTTTTGCTCACGCCGGAGAATCCCCTCGGCTACTTCCGGGTCGCGATCCAGGAATGAGCGCACGGCCAACTGCAGCATGTAGCGAGCATGCTTTTCCATCTTCAGCGCGTTATGCAAATTGCTCAACATTTCCTCTGAGCCAAGGTCAATGACTACTTCCGCGATGCCGACGGCGTGGTCGGCGATGCGCTCCAACTCGTTGGCGATGTGCGTCGAGGCCACGGTCAGCCGGAGGTCGCCAGCCCTGGGTTGCTGGGTAGCCAGGATGCGCAGGCATTCAAATTCGATCTGATAGCGCAAGTCATTGACGCGTTCATCTCCCGCGACCACTTCCTGCGCCATGGGTACATCTTGCTTCTGCAGTGCCAGCATGGCGTTGGCGAGCGCCTGATCGGTCATACTGAAGAGCTTGCTGATGTCTTCCAGGAGCTCGTTAAGTTCGCGATCCAGAATTGTGCGCTGTAATGGACTCATCAGCCATCCTTCTTCTCAGGGCTTAGCCGCCAACCATAGTGACCTGCGTGCATCATGCCGGCGCGAACGGCGCTGTCCAGGCGGGCGATTTGTGAACGTGAACGACCTGCCAGTCTGCTTCACCGCGCACCAGCACCCGGCTCTCATTGTGCGTGCGGTGAAGAATACCACCGTCCCCAGCAACTGACAGCATGAAAGTGTAGCTTACGATCGCCGTATTACCGTAACGCTGCAGGCGCGGCTCAAGCAAATCAAAGCGGTAGTTGCCACTCGCGCCGGACCAATTCTGCTCAATCATGAACAGGTGGAAGTCCAGGCCGTCCTGCCGGTGCGGCGTGACAAACCATTCATAAAGCGACAGCTCCGGCGAGGTGGTCTGCCCGTAGGTCTCCCGGTCCTTTGTAAAAATGCTGGCCAGGTGCCGGTGCAGGAATTCCCAGATCTCATTATCGGTTGTGTCCATCTCGGTCTCCTGACGAGTAATCAAATGCTGTGCCGTACGGTCCCGGCCGGCTGCTAAAAGCGGTTCCTCTTTTCCAATGCCTGCGCCAGCCGCTTTCGGTAAGCGCCGCGGGAGATCTCGACGGCCCCAAATCGGCGCAGATGATCTGTGCAGTATTGAACATCAAGCAGGACAAAGCCTCGTTCATTGAGCCGGCGGACCAGATAGACAAGCGCGACTTTGCTGGCATCGGTTTCGCGGCTGAACATGCTTTCGCCGGCAAAGAAGCTGTTGATCGCCACGCCGTACAATCCGCCCACTAGCCGGTCATCATGCCACGCCTCCACGCTATGCGCAAATCCCGCGCGATGCAAGCGTACATAAGCGGAAATGATCTCCCGGCTGATCCAGGTTGTCTCTCTGCCCGGGGCCGGCGCGGCGCAAGCGGCGATCAACTCGGAGAAGGCTGTATCAAAGCGTATATCGAATGCGCCCCGGCGCAGGCTTCGCTCCAATGAACGCGGTATGTGAAAGCAATCAAGAGGCAGGATAGCCCGCGGATCGGGGTCGTGCCAGTAGATGCCGTCGTCGTGCGCCATTGGGAAGACGCCTTGCGTGTAAGCGTAAAGCAGCGTGTTCAGGTCAAGCATCACAGTTGCCGGTGAGCAAGCCGATCTGGCGACGTTCGGGTCGCGGCTTCCCCTTGTGGGCGATAACCAGGTCATAGCCGACTTCCCAGTGAAAGCTTTTGGCGTCCCCGGCTCCGTGCGCGCGCAGGTTGTCGATGAATTCGGCGGCGGTCTGATAGCGGTGCAGGAACATCTTGCCTTCAGCGCCACAGCGTCGGGTGATAAAGAGCTGACCGCCGGGGCGGAGGACACGAAACATCTCCTGGATGGCCGTTTCTCGTGCGGTGAAGAATTCTAACGCTTCCAAACAGGTGACGAGATCAAACTGCCCGTCAGGGAACGGCAACCGTTCGGCGCTCGCCTGCACCAGATTGACCTGGGCGCTGTTTGATGCCAGTTTGCGGGCCGCCTGCGCGAGCATGCGCTGAGAGGCATCGGCCCCGAAAATGCGACCCGCGAAACGCGCCGATTGCAGCAGGTCATGTGGGACCCGGCCGGTGCCGGTGGCCACGTCCAGGATTTGCGGCCGCGGAATGTCGTCTAGCGCCTGTAAGATGGGATATGTAACCAGCAGGCGCTCATCGTCCGGGTCGAACTCCTTGATACGGTCATAACGATGCGCGGTCAGGTCATAGAGCCAGACGACAACACGCCGGCCCAGGAAGACCCCTTCGGTGGGTATCAATAGCCAGTAGCCCACAATCGCCAGAAGAATGCTGATAGCGATGATCCAGATCATCTCGACTTGCGCTCAGTTGGGTGTTCCACCCCGATGGATACTGCACCGGAGCTTCACCCATTTTATCATAAGTGCGGCTGGAACATTTGTTTGACATGCCTCAGTGTCAAGTCTACAATTTGTGGATGCATTGCCGGGGATGCCTCGACCTACGAGTAGCATTAACAAATCCCTTGTTGATAAAGCACACAGAAGATGACAAGCACTTATGTCGCCGTTGACATAGAGACCACCGGCCTGGACAACCGCGAAGACGACATTATTGAAGTGGCAGCTGTGGTCTTCCGGGATGACCAGATCCTGGAAGAATGGTCATCGCTGGTCTCCCCTGAGCGAGACCTACCTCCCGAAATAATACAGCTAACGGGCATCACCCCGGCGATGCTGACCAATGCGCCCACTATTCGACAGTTGAAGGGCAAGATCCGAGAGATGCTTGGCGGCCACGTGATCGTCGGGCATAACGTCAGCTTCGATATGGGATTTCTGGAGCGATCGCACATCGGCGTCCAGCAGCACCGCATTGACACTATTACCCTGGCCTCGATTCTGTTGCCGACCGCCGGACGCTACGGGCTGCAGGCGTTGACGCAGGCGCTTCAATTGCCTCGTTCAGCGGAAGATAGGCATCATCGCGCCCTCGCTGATGCCCGAGTGACGGCCGCCCTCTTCTTTGCCCTGCGCCAGCGGGCGCTTGCGCTGGACTTCGCAATCCTAGATGAGATCGTGGAGGCCGGCAAAGGGCTGATGTGGCCGGAGACCGTATTCTTCGAAGACGTCTTGCGTGGTCGGCTCCGGCACGCGCTGGATGAGCGCACCCAGCGCCGCCGACACTTGTTTCGACCGCCCGAGTTAGAAGGGCACGTCCTGCACCCGCGCGACCCGGCCCAGCCTATCGACGTGGACCTGGTCATATCCATGTTGCAGCCGGAAGGGAATTTTGGCCGGGCATTTCCAAACTATGAGTTCCGGCCGCAACAGGTGCAGATGGCGGCAGCGGTGGCCCGGGCGTTTAACGATGGCCGGCATCTCATTGTAGAGGCAGGCACCGGCACAGGCAAGAGCATCGGCTACCTGCTGCCGGCGGCCTTCTGGGCGCATGAAAACGAGCGCCCGGTAGTCGTTTCCACCAACACGATCAACTTGCAGGACCAGCTTATTTACAAGGACATTCCGGAGCTCCAGCGCTTGCTGCCCTTCGAGATCCATTCGGCTATACTGAAGGGCAAGCGCAACTATCTTTGCACAAGGCTCTTTCAGGAGATGCGCGCCAGCAGGCCGGGCAACGCCGACGAGGCGACACTCTTTGCGCGGATCCTGGTCTGGCTGCCGAACAGCGCTCGCGGTGACGTCAGCGAGATCAGCCTGCGCACTCCCCGCGAGCAGCTAATTTGGAACCGGCTCAGCGCAGACAATGACGGCTGTGACCCGAACGCCTGCGCCCAGGAATACTGTCCACTGCACGCCGCACGCCGCCGGGCGGAGCAGTCACATATCCTGATTGTCAATCATTCGCTGGTTTTGGCGGATGTGGCAACCGGAAATCGCGTCCTGCCGGCTTACAAGGATCTGATCATCGACGAAGCGCATCATCTGGAGTCAGCCGTGACGGATGGGCTGAGCTTCCAGGCAGATAAGGGCTTTCTGGAAGCCATGCTGGAAGATCTGACCCGGCCCAGAGCCGGTCTCTTGGCCCGATTGCAGACCAGAATACCGGAAGCGTTATCAACCGAAGCTGCGGCGATCTTTGCCGGGCGGATCAATTCGTTGCGCGTCGACGCTATGCTGGCTACCGAGCGTCTCGAGGAATTCCTGCAGGCGCTGGACTATTTCGTTACCAATCAAGCCAATGAGCGCAATTCCGGCTTTGCCACACAGGTACGGTTGTTGCCTGCACTGCGCGCCCAGCCACTGTGGGACTCAGTGGCGATAGGCTGGGAGAATCTTAACAACGTGATGACGCCCATTTCCAAGCAACTGCACAAGATTGCCAGCGGCTTTGCGGAACTCCTTGACATGGGACTGGAAGTGACTGACGGCGCAGATCTGCAGGCCGCCCTGCAAGGCCTGTCTCAGAATGTGATAGAAACGCGCGACAATCTACACAAGATCATCGCCGAGCCGCAAGAGGGCATGATTTATTGGATCGAGCAGTTCGGCTCTCGCCTCACTTTGCGGGCCGCTCCGTTACACATCGGCCCACTGGTCGAGACTCACATCTTCAGTGAGAAAGAGACAGTCATACTGACCTCGGCGACGCTGCGCACTGCCCGCGACGGAACCGGCGAAGTGAGTTTCGACTACCTGCGCGACCGATTACACGCCCAACATGCCGATGAGCTTTCGGTCGGATCCCCATTCAACTATAAGCAGAGCACGCTGGTCTATCTGGTCACCGATATGCCGGAGCCGCGCCAACCCGGCTATCAGCGTTACGTAGAGGATGCGATTGTCGCTGTAGCCGCCGCGCTTGGCGGGCGCACGCTGGTGCTGTTCACCGCCTATGGGCAGCTATCCACCACGGCGACCGCCATTGCCCGCCGGCTGGCCGAGACGGATATCACCCTGCTGCAACAGGACTCCGGCGCCTCCCGCCAGCAGTTGTTGGAGGCGTTTCGCGCACCGGGTAGCCGCAGCGTCTTGCTCGGCACGCGCTCCTTTTGGGAGGGCGTTGACGTGCCGGGCGAAGGCTTACAGGCGGTGATCATCGTCAAATTGCCTTTCGACGTACCCTCGGACCCAATTTTCGCCGCCCGCTCCGAGACATTCGAGTACCCATTCTATCAATACTCGATTCCCGAGGCGGTGCTGCGTTTCCGGCAGGGCTTTGGTCGCCTGATTCGCCGGCGAGATGACAGCGGTGTGGTGGTGATCCTGGACAAACGCGTTCTGACCAAGCGATATGGTCAGGCGTTCATGGAGGCATTGCCGGAGTGTGTGGTATTGCGCCAGCGCCATGCCCGCCTTGGTGAGATTGTCACTCGCTGGCTGAATCGCGAATTGGAATCTGCGTAGACCTATCAAATTGTCGGCCTTTTTTGACGCCGCTTTCCCTCGAGCGCAGAGGCAGTCTTGATGAGCACGCCACTTTCAGCATTGAAGATTCTCGATTTTTCAGCGCTTCTGCCCGGCCCGTTTGCGACCATGCTGTTGGCCGACCTGGGCGCGGAAGTCATTCGCATTGAGTCGCCGGCTGCGCCGGATGTAGTGCGCTATCTGCCTCCGATCGTTGGCGGTGAATCCGCCTGGCATGCCACACTAAACCGCTCCAAGAGGTCGCTGGCTCTTGATCTGAAGCAGCCGGCCGCGGTCGCCATCATTGAGCAGTTGTTGCCGGCATATGACATTGTTCTTGAGCAATTTCGTCCCGGCGTTATGGAACGGCTTGATTTGGGATATGAACGGCTGCGCGCGATCAATCCACGACTGATCTACTGCTCCCTGAGCGGCTACGGACAGACCGGCCCACTGCGCGATCGCGCCGGGCACGATATCAATTTCCTGGCTTTGTCCGGCATTGCCAGCCACGGCGGTCGAGCGGCCCACAAGCCTGCTCTCCCCGGCGTGCAAGTTGCTGACATCGGGGGCGGCTCCATGTTTGCCATATTGGGCATCCTGGCCGCAGTTATCCAGCGAGACCAAACCGGCGAAGGGCAGCATGTCGATGTGAGCATGTTTGACGGCGCTGTGGCCTGGAACGCTCTTGCCGCGGCCCAGTACTTCGCCTCCGGCGACAGTCCCGGAATTGAAACCGAGCTATTGAACGGCGGCGGCATCTATGACTTCTATGAGACAGGTGATGGGCGTTACCTGGCGGTCGGCAGCCTGGAGCCAAAATTCTGGCTGGCGTTCTGTGAGACGATTGAGCGGCCGGAGTTGGCTGCGCTGGTCAATCGAACGGACGCGAATTCCCGGCGATCGCTGAAAGAAGCGCTGGCGCAGTCCATCGCCGCCCGACCTCTGCATGAATGGGAGGCGCGCTTTGCGAAAGTGGACGCCTGTGTGGAACCGGTGCTGACAACAGAAGAGATGACCCGACATCCGCAGACAGCGGCTCGCGGCCTGATAGTACACGTGCCGGATGCGGCCGGCGGTGCACACCCACAGATCGGGCATCCAGTCAAATTCACGGGTGCTCAGCCGGTTTATCGGCACAGCGGCGCGCGGTTAGGCGCGCACACCGACGGGATATTGCGCGAATTGGGCTATGATTCGGAACGGATCGCCGCGCTGCGCGCGCAGGGAGTGGTTGGCTGAAATCATCAACCGCCAACGGTTTGGCCGGCAACCAGGGAAACGAATATGGAAACTGCACCCCCCGAATTGACCATGTTTCGAGAAGCCTTTCGCCGCTTCTGCGCCCGCGAGATCGCCCCGAACTATGAATCCTGGGAGCGAGAAGGCATGGTTTCGCGAGAGCCGTGGCGGAAGGCCGGGGAATTGGGTTATCTCTGCCTGGATGTGCCGGAGGAATACGGCGGCGCCGGCGAGACCGACTTTCGATATAGCGCCGCAATAACCGCCGAATTGTCGCGGATAGGCGCGCCCGGCGTCGGCTTCGCAATCCACTCCGACATGGTCGCACCCTATATCACCGAGCACGGCACGCCCAGCCAAAAGGAGCGCTGGCTGCCCGGCCTGGTGCGGGGGGGGTTGATCGGGGCGATAGCGATGACTGAGCCGGCTACCGGCAGCGATCTGGCTGCCATTCAAACGACCGCTACTCCGGTAGGGGACCACTTCGTGCTGAGCGGGCAAAAAACGTTCATCAGCAACGGCATCTTGAACGACCTGGTAATTGTCGTGGCCAGGACGAAGCCGGCTGCCGGCCCGCGTGGAATCAGCCTGTTGGTAGTCGAGCGCGGAATGGCGGGGTACGAACGCGGAAAGCGGCTGGAGAAGATCGGGCTGCATGCTCAGGACACCGCAGAGCTGTTTTTTCATGAGGTGCGCGTGCCAGCCGAAAACCTGCTCGGGGAATTAAACGCCGGCTTCGTCTACTTGATGCAGAACCTGCCCCGGGAACGACTGACCATCGCGGTTGGCGCGGTCGCTGCCGCCGAGGCAGCTATTGAGTGGACGGTCGCCTACTGTAAGGAGCGCACCGCCTTCGGGCAGCCAATCAGCAGCTTTCAGAACACGCAATTCCGGTTGGCGGAAATGGCTACCGAGGTAGAGATTGGGCGTCATTTCATCGATGGCTGCATTGACGAACTTTCCGCCGGCGCTCTCACTGCTGAGAAAGCGGCCATGGCGAAGTGGTGGTGCACCGACATGCAGGTGCGAGTGGTAGATGGCTGTCTGCAACTGTTCGGGGGGTACGGTTATATGCGCGAGTATCCGATTGCCCGCGCCTATCTGGACGCGCGCGCTCAAAAGATATACGGGGGTTCGAACGAGATCATGAAGCGGATTATCAGCCACGCGATGGGTCTTTAGTTTGCAGACGGGCCGCCCAACGCCGCAATCAACCCTGGATTCGGTCAGAACTATGGGGCGCTGGTCGCCGGCGTGGCTGTCGGTGTAGCGTCGGGCGAGGCAGCGGGCTCCGTAGCTGCCGGGGTAGGAAGATCTTCGGCCGGCAAGTCGCTGCGGTCGACCGTTGTCGTGGCCGGCTCCTCTTCGGCAACCTCGGGAATCGGGAACGGCTCCTCGAATCGATCCGCTTCTCGCAACGGATCACCCAGGTATGGGTCGCCAAAGTTGAAATAGTTGTATACGGCCCGCGAGATTTCGCGCAAGATCGGGAAGCTCTCGTCTGCCTGGAGCCAACTGCCGGGGCGATGCAAATACTCAACCAGCACATAATCGCCGCCCGGCGAGAGCACAATGCCGGCGTCTGCGTGCGTGCCCCGCGCCCAGCCGTGCTTATGGCTGACCGGCGTGCCGGCCGGTACACCGTAACGAATCAGGTTTCCTTCTTCGTTCAAAATCATCAGGTCGATGATGCTCTGGCACTCCTCCGGGGTTAGCTGGTCCGGGTAGACCGCCAGCAGCGTTCCGCCTCCCTTCGAGCAGTAATAGATCATGGACAACAGCGCGCCGATCTCCTCCGCGGTGGTCTGCATGGTCGGATCGATATCTTCGGTGACATCCGACTGGGAATTGGCTTCTGTGGCATAAGTGAATGGCCGGTGCGGGGGGGCGGCCGCGTCATAGGGTACCGCCATAAACGTGTTCACCAGACCCAGCCGGCGCAGCGATTCCGTCAGGATATCCGCTCCCCGATAGGTATTATCCTCGCCGGCAACGACGTGAAGCAAGAGGTTGGCGCCAAAATTGCTCGACCTCGCTGCTGTGTCGTAGAAGAGACCCTGCACATATTCGTTGGGCGGGTTGTTCAGCGCTCGGTACGCCTCCATGAAAATGGCAATCTTGAGCACGCTTGTGCCAGAGATAGCCGCGTCTGAGTTGATCAAGATCTCTTCGCCGGTCTGCAGATCCTGCACGTAGACTATCCCCAGGCCGTCAAACTGCTCCAACTGGCCCCGTATCACCCCTTCCAGGACCGCAAGAGTCAGCGCGCCGGCTTCCTGCTCTGTAATAGCCAGTGAAACCGTTCGCGCCTCCGGTCGATAGAGTGCTTCCTCGACCAGCGGAAGGCTGGCTTCCACATTGGTGACAAAGCCGGCTGTCCCTTGCCGGAATGCGCTCCTTTCAGACAAGATTTGCGGCCCGGTAGCCGGCTCATCGAGCCAGCCGGCAACGATTTCGATCATTTGCTGCAATCGCGCCGCATCGTGTGAGGCGCGTAAGGGTACTTCCATGGGCTCCCATGTCCAGCCGATTACGTGGAAGGCGTAGCCTCGCCAGAAGTCCTGGCTGGTGCGATAACGCTCCGCCTCAGCCAACATCGTATCCACATCCAGGGTAAAGCCGACATCTGCCGGGTTCAACTCCAACGCCTCACCCCGATGCACAAGTATGACCGGCGCGCTGTAGATGGCCGACACTCTCTCGCCCGCCTCTTCCAGCGAGAGGCCGCCTACCGGCACATCAGCAATTGTTGTCCACTCCGGCAAGAAGCGACGCGCCTGCAAGTAGACCATCATCTGATAGCCCAGATATGCCAGCAGGCCAAGCGTCAGCACAATCAGCAGCGTGCGCTTGAAGGCGGTCCAGACAGGAGACGGGCCGGTATTGCGCCTCAATTCGCCCTCTGGCTATCCAGGTAAGGATCGGAGAAGTTGAAATAGTTGTAGGTGGCGCGCGAAATCTGCGCCATAAGAGGCGAACTCACTTCCCACGGTAGCCATTCCGGTCGATAGAAGATCTGCACCAGCACGTAGTCGCCGCCCGGCGAAAAGATGATGCCGGCATCAGCGTGCGTATCGCCAATCCAGGAATGACGATGGGCTACAGGCACATCCGTTGGCACGCCTTCCTCAATTAAGCTGCCGATGCGGTTTGTCTGTAAATTCTCCAGGATCATCCGGCATTCAGCCTGGCTGATCTGGTCAGGAAATGCTGCCCGCAACGCGCCCCCATTATTGGCGGCGCAGTAATACAGCATGGCTAACAGAGTACCCATGTCCTCCGCGGTTGTCTGCATGGCCGGGTCGGGAGCTGTTAGCATGACTTCAAGGGAGTTTGCCGGTGTTTCGAGACTCAGCTCGCCTGTACGGGACTCAAGCCCGTATGGTGTCGCCATGAAGGAATTGACCAGCCCCAGGCGCCACAACGATTCGGTCATGATATCGGCTCCCAGGTAGGCGTTCTCCTGTCCGGCGACCACATTCAGCAACTGGTTGGCGCTATCCCCTTCCATGCCGGTGAGAGTCTCCGCGATCCATTGTGTCTGGCTGATTGTCGGACTGCTTTCCAGCGCGCGCATCGTCTCCACGACGATTGGCAGCTTCATCAGTTCCACACCCGACATGGCGGCTCCGGCCTCGATTCGCACTTCTTCCCCGCTTTCGAGATCGAGAATGAAGATGCTGGCTACGCCCTCAAACTGCTGATCCTGCAAATGATTGACAATGAGCCGGGCCAGCAGATTGATATCCGGTCTTTCAGCCTCGACGGCTCTCAGCACGAGATGAGCTTCCCGCCCCGTTGGGCGATAGAAAGCCGCCGCGGCGTCTACCATGCTGGCCTCGATATCGGTCTCAATGCCGTTGTCACCGTATTCGAAGCTCAAGGTGGTCGGCACCGGCTGCGGCGGTTGCGACGGCTGGTCGAGCTGTGTGGCGATCGTCTGCAATACACTGCGCAGCGCGTCGGGATTATGCGTCGCCCGCAATTCCACCGGCTCGACCTCTATCGGCCGGTTCCACAGGTACCCCCAGAAGCCGGCCCAGAAATCCTGCTGCGCTCGTTGATAGTCCGCCTGACTCAGCATCGTCTCCAGGTCCAATTGGAACTCAACCCTGGTCGGGCTCAGCGAGACCGAATTGTCCCCGTGATGAATTATCACCTCCGCATCTACGTAGCGGCTGGTCAGCAATTCTGCAGCCTGTTCGGCATTTAGCCCGCCGACCGGGATACCGCCGATTGTCAGACCGGCCGGAAAATTCTGCCTGAAGTTCCCATATTGAAAGATGTTGTAGAGCAGGAAGATGACAACCGCCACAATGAACGTGACAATGACCCATTGTCCAAGCCCCGGAGACGAGCGCGAATTCATCCTCAGCCCTACCAACTCTCTGCCGGCACAGCCGGCATATTCTGGTACATTGCCAAACCCTGGCAAATTGCCTGCCGGGCGAACGGATACAACGGGACCGGCAGCTGATCCACAGAGAACCAGGCCGCTTCCTCTATCTCGGCGCTCAGGGTGATTTCCCCCGGCTCCAGTGAGCCCAGATACGCCAGCCCAAGGTGCTCCGGTCGGTCTTCTCGTATCACCTGCACGACCGGCCCAATACGCGCGATCAAGCCGGTTTCCTCCCTTAGCTCGCGTATCAGGCAGGCACCCGGCGATTCGCCTCGGTCCATCCAACCCCCAGGCAGCCCCCAGGGAGCATACGGATGAAAGACATGTCGCAACAAAAAGACCTCTTGATCCTCATTAAACGCCACCAGCGAAACGCCGACGCGATGGCGCGGCACCAGCAGCTTGATGCCAAGCCCCATGATTTGCTGAGTCACTCGCCATTGCACCATCTGGGCGGCTGTTCGCTTCCAAGTTGCTTGGACTCTCGTCAACCTACCTCCGGACCCCTGTTCGCAATTCAGGCCAGCCAGTATAACATAACTGCGCGCCCGCCCGCAGCGGCGAAGGGACAAGCGCCGGTTTGCATTCAGATCGTTCTCATTTAGCTCTTTTTCGACGACTCATCGCGGACGGGTCTGAGGCGCCAGCAACTTTGCGTCGCCCTATCCGTATAGGTGGCAGAACGAGATTTGAGGAGGCTTCAATGGAAGCACGTTTGATGCGCAGCGAAAAGGAGAAGTTGTTTGCCGGTGTCTGTGGTGGTTTGGGCATCTACCTGGGCGTGGATCCGGTGTTGGTGCGCCTGGCCTTTGTCTTACTCACTTTCACCGGCGGTATCGGCGTTCTGCTCTATTTTGTGCTGATGATTGTCATGCCCAGCGAAGCAGACGCGGGACAATCGCAGGGCGGCGTGATCGAGAAGAATCTGGATGAAATGGGGAGCACCATCCACTCCGGCGTAAACCATGCCCGACAACATCCGCGCGGGCCGGTAATCGCTGCCGGTTTGCTGATCGTCCTTGGCGTCTACCTGCTGTTGAGCAATTTCGGGATTCCGTTTCTCGGATCACCGATAATCTGGGCGCTGGTGCTTATCGGGGTAGGCATCTATTTGATCATACAGCGTCGGCAGTAGTCAGATCAGGAGTGCGCAACGGTCCCGGCCTGACCGAGTTGTTCAGGCCGGGTTTTCGTCTCTACTAACCCTGGCCGCTGTTTGCACCCGGCGCGGTACGCCGGCCGGTCGCCCATTAACCGCCGGCTCACGCATGAGCGGCAGTGTGACATAGAAAGTGGTTCCCTGCCCCACCTGGCTCTCAACCCGGATCTCTCCATGGTGTGCCTCCACAATGGACTTGGCTATTGAGAGGCCGAGTCCGGTTCCGCCCTGAGCGCGCGAACGTGCTTTATCTACCCGATAGAAACGGTCAAAAATGTGCCCGACATCTTCCGGCGCGATGCCGATGCCCGTATCTCGCACATAAAAATGCACGCTGTCGGCGCTTTTTGACAGCCCGAGATGCACTTCGCCGCCGGGAGACGTGTACTTGAGGGCGTTGTCTACCAGGTTCAAAATCAACTGCTTCAAGCGATCGCGATCTCCCAAGACCAGCGCCTGATCCACTTCATCCAGATAGACGCGCACCGCCGGATCGAGATTGGCCGCCTGCCGGTAGACATCCACGAACACAGACTCAAACTCTACCGGCTCGCGCATGATCCGGACACTACCGACGTCTGCCCGAGCGAGCAACAGCAAATCGTTTACCAGCCGGGTCATACGCTCAATCTCGGCCAGGATGTCATTAAGGAACACCGGATCAGCCATTTCCATGCGCTTCATCAGGTCCACGTTTCCGCGGATGATTGTCAGCGGCGTGCGTAGCTCGTGCGATACATCTGCCAGAAAGCGCTGCTGCGTCTTGAACAGATTCTCCAGCCGCTCCAACGTCTGATTCAGCGCGCGGGTGAGGTCGCCGATCTCGTCCTGCCGGCCTGTGTCGGGCACCCGTCGGCTCAGATCGTCCGCGCGGGTGATCTGTCGGGCCACAGCCGCGATATCCTCCAGCGGCTTGAATACGCTGGGTGTCAACCAGGTGACCAGGAAAAGGGATGTGGTGACGGCAGCGCCGCCGATCAGCAGTGAAATGACAAGCAGCCGGCCAAACGCATTGTAGTCATCGATGACCTCCGCCACTTGCAGGTAGCCAATCAGCCGGGGAGGAGCACTACCCTCGACGTAGAGCGGAACGGTGAGCACCCGGATGGATACTTCGTCAACGACACGGGTTGTATGCGCGCTCTCCGGCGCCCCTACCGCTTGCGGATCGAGAACGCCGTCAAAACCGGCCAGGTTCTCAGAACGGACCAGGATGTCGCCTTCCGGATCAAGGGCAACGATAAAGGTCTTGGCGTTCTCAAATACATCCAGCTCCGCCGAGATGTCGAGCGCGATGACATCTCGCCGGGTAAAGACACGTGATTCGCTCAGCAGATTGGCGGCTCGGTCATCGAGGCGAGTGTCGATTTCTCGCAGCAGAGTCTCACGCGGCAGGTAGTAAACGACGATGCCAAAGAGGAGAAAAGCGCCCACCAGGATCGCCGTGTAGATGAGAATAAGTCGGTCACGAATGGACAAGCGCAGTTCCTTGAGCTGCCGCCGGCGCCCAGGTGATTCTACTCCTCGCGCAAGACATAGCCCACACCGCGTACCGTGTGGATCAGTCGCGACTTATCATCTACCTCGGTCTTTTGTCGCAAATAGCGGACATAGACCTCGATGATATTGCTCTCGCCGCCGAAGTCATAGTTCCAAACGCGATCAAAGATAACGTCCCGCGTCAACACCTGCCGCGGATGGCGCATGAATAACTCCAGCAGCTCATATTCCTTTGCGGTCAGGTCAAATACGTCGTCGCCGCGCCGCCCGCGTCGCGTGCCGGTATCCAGCTCCAGATCCGCAAAGCGATAAACTTGCGGCTGTGTAGGCTGGGCGCGGCGTAGCAGCGCCCTCACACGCGCCAGCAACTCGTCAAAGGAAAAGGGCTTAACCAGATAATCGTCCGCGCCGGCATCCAGCCCCTGCACGCGATCCTCAATCGCCTCTTTTGCCGTTAACATGAGGATGGGCACATCGCCGGTCGCCCGCAACCGCCGGCATACCTCGATGCCGTCCATTTCCGGCAACATGACATCAAGCAATACTAAGTCCGGCGGATTGTCCCGAGCCAGGTCCAGGGCGGTCGGCCCATCGGCCGCCGCATCTACCCGATATCCCTCAAAGGTCAGGCCGCGCTGCAGGAATTGGCGGATCCGCTCTTCATCTTCTACTACCAATATTCTAGCGCTCATGCGTTCACTCCACTTTTCAGTAAGCGAGCCTGGTACATGGCCCGGCGCTCATTATAGTCGGGCGCTGCCGGCGCGCAAAACAGTTTGACGGTTTACCCTGCTGGGCGCTACAATCCCTGCCCACTGGGAGTCACGAAGCAAACGTATTCCACGCGAGTGCTCTTATTACAGCGCCGTCGGAAAGGAAGGTTGCCGTATGGAGCCGCTGATCGAATCGAGTCTGGCGATTACCCGCTGGCTACAGGAGAATTACCCACAGCTTAGGAGCTTTATGCTCGTCGTGGACCGGCTGGGCGAGTTCGAGTTCTACCTGATTTTTGGCCCGCTGATCTACTGGTGCATTGATAAGCAGCACGGCAAGCAGTTGGCCTACCTGCTGGCGTTCGCGAACGCCCTGAATGCCTATCTCAAGCACGCCATACGGGGAGCGCGCCCATATTGGGTGGCTCCAGACTTGACCGTTGATACCCAACCCCAATATGGGGGACCAAGCGGTCACGCGCAGATGGCAATGATTACCTTTCTCTATATCGGTAATTGGCTACGCCGGGGCTGGGTGTGGGTGTTGTGCATCCTGATGATATTGCTCACCGGCTTCAGCCGAGTTTACCTGGGGCTGCATTTTCTGCATGATGTCCTTGCCGGCTATCTGCTGGGTGGGCTGATCTTTGCCGGCTTCCTGGTCTGGCAGCGTTACTTTGCCGCCCGATTCAGGAATCGAATCCTTGGCCAGCGGCTGCTGTTCATGGCGGCCATACCCGTTATCTTTGCGATTCTGTACGCGGCTACGGTATTCGCCATCGGGGAGCCGAACACCAATGTTGATTGGGAGGAGCATGTCCAAGGTGCAGAAGTGACCAGCTACGAGGACATGGCGCAGGCGGTCGGCATATTGGCCGGCTTGGGGATCGGCTTCGTGTTCGAAGCGAGCCGGGTCTATTTCCTGGTTGGCGGCAGCATAGGTCGCAGGGCGCTGCGCTTTCTATTCGGCATCGCGATCACCATACTCATCTGGCGCGGGTTGGGCCTGGTCTTTCCCGCCGAACCGCTCTGGCTGGGCATTCCTCTGCGAATCCTCCGTTACGCGCTGCTTGGCCTGTGGGTCTCATATTATGCTCCGTGGGTCTTCATCCGGCTCCGCCTGGCCGAAGCCGCGAAGGGACCAGAGGTCGGGCTAACTGTCTCCAAACACAGCATCATGCGCGACTGAAAACGGGCCGCCCCTCCCGCTGCTCAGCAATCACGATCATTCGCGGGCTCGATTCCGCAAACGGTGAATGCTCATAGTCCCCGACCAGTTCTTTCAGCGCAAAGCCGGCATCGTATATCAAGCGCTCCATCTCATGCGGAAAGAGGAAGTGGTAATCCGTGGTGAAAGTCGCCGCTTGAATATGATGATCCCTTGTCTGCGAGATTTCAAAGCGCCAGGTGACCTGAAAGAGTTGAGCTTCTTCATCCAGCCGGCTGGCGCTCGAGACGAGGACCGTCTCCCCCGTAACGGGATCGTCCAGAGTCTGTTCCGGCTCCAGGTCGCTGTTGTCCGGCATCTGCCACAGAACGAAGGGGTTTGCCAGGTCTAGGATGAGCCGGCCGGCAGGAGAAAGGCAATCACGCACCGCTTTTAGGGCAGTCAGTTGCTCAGCCGGTTTGAGATGCATAAAGGTGTTGTGCGCGGCCAGAGCCAGGTGAAAGGATTGCCGGTGAAACGGCGGGTGGCAAATATCTGCTTGAACAAGATGAATACGCTCGTGGTCGCGGGACCAAACAGACTTTAGCTTTTCTCGCGCAATCATCAACATAGCCGGCGAACTGTCAATTCCGGTTACGAAGTGCCCGGCCCGAGCCAGTGGATTGATGAGTCGCCCGGTCCCACAGCCCAGTTCAAGCACTTTCCCGCCGGAGCGGGAAACGGCCGACAGCAGGAAGGTCAGATCATCTTCAAAGCCGGCGTGCAACAGGTCGTAGTAATGAGCAATTCGCTCGTAAAACTCAGGACTCATGTCTATGACTCATTTCTCTGACACCCTGGCCATCGCATCCCGTCAAAGTTTGGCAAAACATTGACAAATAGGCGACAAGGTGCTATATTACGCGGCAGATCAGGTTTCTGATTGGCTGACATCACCTGAAAGTGTGACAAAAGCAGGGGCGTGAGTCAATTCTAGTTTAGCCGGCAAACTGGTGTGCATACTATGGCCTCAATGAGCGAAACGCCAACATTTAACCTCAAGGCGGTAATTCAGATAACCGACCTCAAGCCCGACACCCTCCGGGCCTGGGAAAGACGTTACGGCCTTCCCCAACCCGTTCGCACTGGCGGGGGACATCGCCTTTATTCCCAGCACGATATCGATACGCTGAAGTGGCTGATCTCTCGTCAGGAAGAGGGCATGAGTATCAGCCGGGCGGTGGCCCTGTGGCGTAAGATGGAGGCTGACGGGCAGGACCCGATTCGTGAGTACTCGCCTCCTGGAGAGGAACCGCCGATCTACCAGCTTGTCGAAGTGGGCAGCACGCTACTGCAGTTGCGCGAGGCCTGGATCGAGAATTGTCTCGAATACGAAGAGCAAAAAGCGGAACAGGTGTTGGCTCAAGCCTTCTCACTCTACCCGCCGGAAACGGTCTGCGTGGAAGTGTTGCAGAAGGGTCTGGCAGCCATCGGACAACAATGGTACGAAGCGGAAGTCACCGTTCAACAGGAGCACTTTGCTTCCGCGTTGGCGTTACGCAAGATCGAGGCGCTGATCGCGGCGCTACCCGCCCCTTCAAGAGCCGGCCGGCTGATTGTGGGCTGTCCACCCCATGAGGAGCACACCTTCAGCCCTCTATTGCTCACTTTCCTCCTGCGCCGGCGCGGATGGGAAGTCATCTTCCTCGGCGCCAATGTGCCGCTGGATCGCATGGATCATACTCTGGCGCACAATCGGCCTCGCCTTGTCGTCCTTTCCGCGCAGACCCTGCCTACGGCAGCCACCCTGCTGGAAATGGCTACACTGCTCTTTGAGGCCGGCGTGCCCCTGGCCTATGGCGGGCTGGTGTTTAACCTGATTCCGTCCCTGACCGACCGCATCCCCGGCCACTTTCTGGGCAAGGAACTGGTAGACGCGCCCGCAGTTGTTGAGAAGCTGATGAGCGCCCCGCGGGTTGTCAGCTCCAGGAGAAGTGTTGAAGATCGTTATCTGGCGAGCCTGCAAGAATACCGCGAAAAGCAGGCCCTGATAGAATCCGGCTTAATGGGGCGCCTGAACGGACTGGGACTTGACCAGGTGACGTTGCTCCAAATCAACTACAACATGGCCCAGTACATGGGAGCGGCTCTAGCTCTGGGCGACCTCGACTTGTTGGAGCACAATCTGGCCTGGCTGCGTGGTATGGTTAGCTTCCGGCAGATGGAAGAGAGCAGGTGGATGCTCAACCAGTATCTTCGCGCCTATGCCGTCGCCGCCCGAGAGGCAATGGGTAAAGAGAGCGACAATCTCCTCTTCGCGTGGCTGGAGTCAGTGACCGCCGAGCGTACCGCATCATTCGCCGGCAGATAGGGAGTATCAAGACGATAATGCGCATCATCATTACCGGGGGCAGCGGTCTGTTAGGGCGCGCCCTGACCGAGAGATTAACCGCCGGCGGCTATGAGGTCATCGTCCTCAGCCGCTCGCCGGAGAAAGTGACGGGCTTGCCGACAAATGCCCGCGCCGTCGCCTGGGATGGTCGAACGGCCGACGGCTGGGCCGGATTGGCCGACGGCGCCGAGGCCATTGTCAATCTGGCTGGGGCCAGTATCGGCGGTGAACACTTCTTGCCGAGCCGGTGGACCCCGGCCCGCAAGAAGCTGCTTCGTGAAAGCCGGACAGACGCCGGGGCAGCCGTTGTCGAAGCGGTGGCGCGGGCCGCGCAAAAGCCGCGCGTCGTTCTGCAATCGTCCGCGATCGGCTATTACGGTATTCACGGCGACGAGAAGCTTGATGAGAACGACCCCCCCGGCGATGATTTCCTGGCGTCGGTCTGCGTAGATTGGGAGGCATGCACCGCCCCCGTGGAGGCGATGGGCGTGCGCCGGGTCATCACCCGGACTGGCCTGGTACTCACCACGAAGGGAGGCGCCTTAACGCGCGTGATCTTGCCCTATCGGCTATTTGCCGGCGGCCGCATGGGCAGCGGGCGGCAATGGTGGTCATGGATACACTTGGAAGACCAGCTCTCCGCCACGCTATTCTTGCTGGAGAACAGCCAGGCAAGCGGGATCTTCAATCTCACATCGCCTCAGCCGGTGACCAATAATGAATTCGGCAAAACTCTGGGAAAGGTGTTGCATCGCCCACACCTGATCCCATTACCGAACATTGCCTTACGGGCCCTGGTTGGCGAGGTGGCTATGGTCGTCATGGAAGGTCAGCGTGTGTTGCCTGTCCGGCTGGCTGAACTGGGTTACAGATTTCGTTGCGCTCAACTGGAACCGGCGCTCATAGATATCGTGCGAGGGCAATCCAAGTGAACATGGCGCTTTTCCCCGGGTTATCAGCCGGTATGCTGGTCGCCCTGATCCTGGCGGTGGCCGTCCTGCTATACGCCCATTACTCCCAGTTCCGGCAGGAAGCGGAGGAGGCGCGCAGGCAGCAACGGCTGGCCGAATTGGCTTGCTCAACCTGCCGGCTGCCCGATAATGCCGACCGACACCGTGATCTGTATAATATCGTGGTCATCAATCTCGACGACGATAATGTCCGTCCGCTCCGAGAGATTGAGGGCCGGTAGATGCAGTTGGCGCGCCTTCGACGAGCGATAACGTATTGGCGAATTCTCTCGAACAAGATCCTATGGGCGATCAGGGGAGCGCACTTGAGCAACCGGCCGCGCGCGGCGCGGGCAATCTGCGGTTGCTGGTAACTTCCTGGGTACAACAGCATCTCATCCTGATAATTTCCGTGAGCGCCATTGTCGTCTGGGCGCTGTTTGTCGGCCGAGATTACCTGGATTTCGATCCCAATCTCCCGCCCGCCGGTCGCGAATATGGATCGGCGATCCAGGCGCATCATCTGTGGACGCGGGTCAAGGAGTGCGGCGTCTGCGCCCTATGGGACGGCTCAGAACGCGGCGGCTTCCCAGCCTTTGTCGACACCCTGGCCAGTTCGCTCCACCCCCTGGTCGCATTAACGACCTTAGCTTGGGGAGTGGTCAACGGGTCGAAGATCGCGCTGATCACGACCCTGGCGATTGCCGGCCTGGCCCAGCTCTGGTTAGGGGCCGAGCTGCGGCTGGGTTGGCCGGCGCGACTGTGGAGCGCGCTCATGGTCATGGTCGGTGGACACTTGGCTGGCAAAATGGAGCTGGGGCTGTTCAGCATCGTGCTATCCACGGCCATGTTCTCGCTGACGCTGCCGGCCGGCATCAGGCTGGCGCGCAGCGCGCGCTACCGGGACGCGGTTATCCTGGCTGTCGTATTGGCGCTGTTGATCGTGGCCGGACAGGGTTATATTCAGGCCGGCTTCTTGTTGGTCAGTCCCGCCTATCTTTTTCTCCTTTGGGGTTCCAGCGGAGAGATGAAGCAGCGAATCGCGCGTTTTCTGCTGGCTGCCGGCTTGGCGATCCTGCTCGCGGCGCCATTTTTGCTGCCGCTGGCCCACTTCTGGCCAAATTTCGTTAAGGACGGCGACCCGTTCTTGCTTGCCGCCCAGCCGTTGCGCTTCTATCTGCTCAACCTGGTTATCGATGATCTTGACTTTCTGTTTTCGAGTTCTCTTGGCAAGCTGCCGTACCCTCACCTATACACAATGTTCATCGGCTGGATCCCGCTCTTCCTGGCGGCCCTCTGTTTGCGATTCGGACGGCGGGAGGATGCGCGACAGCTGCTCTTCCTGACCGCGACCGCCGTGCTGGCTATATTCATGGGCAGCCTGATTCCGCTTCGTTGGCTGCAACCCATTTTCCCGGCGGTCGGCGCATTGCGTTTCGGCCCCATGATCGGGGCGATGGCCGTGCCGGCTCTCGTGGGCCTGGCCGCCTATGGCCTGGATAGTCTACTGCGCGCGAATTGGCCGAAACCTGTGATCTCTCTGGGCATGAGCGACCAACAATCGCGCTCATACACCGTTGAGCTTCGCTGGCTGCTGATCTTGCCACTCTTCCTGGCCGTCTCCCAGGGTTATCGCTTCAGTCAGCAGTGGCTATATCTACAGGAACAAGACTCCGAGACCAGCGTCATTCTGGACAGGCTCGAAACGGTTGGATTGGCCTGGGTGCAACCGCCATTCGGCGAGCATGGGTTTATTGAGCCGGCGGTCAGACGGGGTCTCAAGCTCAGTCCCGGCATCATGACCTGGCGCTGGGAAGGGCGGGAGTTTCCGGAGCCGGTGCTGGAGGCCAACCGACTGGGCCCGCCGCCCAATACCATTGACGTGCGGGAAGGGAGCGGCACGCCAATCTACGTCCGAGATTCTCTACCCTTTGCCGCTGTCAGCGAGCCAGCCGGCTCCCAGGTATGCCTGGCAACCGGCCTCGGCGGCTACCTGCACGTCTCGTGCAATACATCAGCTCGCGGCACACTGGTAGTGCAGGAAAACCAGTGGAGCGGTTGGTACGCCTGGCGAGATGGCGAACGCATCCCATTGGTGCGATCCGAACAATGGCTGACGGTCAATGCGCCTGCCGGTGAGCATGTCTACGAGTTCCGTTACCTGCCGTGGGATGTCCCGCTGGGGATCCTCCTCGCCGCCATTGGTTGTGGAGGCTGTGCCTACTTCTGGCGGAAGCCGGAGCCGGACCGAGCCGTTCTCGAATAGCGGAACCGCCCATAACCCTATACAAGAGGAAAGCGGCCTTGCGGCCGCTTCTGGAGAGGAGGAGAGTATTGAGGAGGAGGAGAGAGTTTGTCTTGCCCTTGCTTGACTATACTATAGTCCACCCTACAGAATCGTTCAGCGAATCCGGCAACGCGCCGGCAGTAAACTCGAATACACCCCACGGCGCAAAACCTGTTTGACAGCCGGCGCTTGCCGGCGCGCAATTGACTCCCATGGACCAAGGTGATCACTTCTGGTTCTCCTGGGCGGCTTTCAAGCCGGAGACGATCATCTATTCCGAATAGGCTCAGCTTCCCTTGCTGGATGGCTCATCTTCCGGTAGCATTCTTCTGCTTCGCGGTGATTCACTCGCGGCGTTAATCAGGCGCTCGGCCCGGCCTGACAGGGCCGTTCAGGGGCAGTCACCGCTTTACATTGGTGACAGCCGCATTGAGCGCAGCCCCAGTGTCCGGCTTCGAAAGATATCTCGGCAGAGTGGAGGCAGTACAATGAACCTATGGCATAGCTTATCAACCGGGCCGAATCCGCCGGAGTTGATCCACATTATCATCGAGATCCCGGCTCAAACCCGTAACAAGTATGAGTTCGATCACGATGGCGGCTTCCTGCGCCTCAATCGAGTGCTCTCCTCTGCGCTGCACTATCCGTCAGACTACGGCCTTATCCCACGCACCCTGTATGATGACGGTGACCCTTTGGATGCGTTGGTTCTCATCAAAGAGTCTACCTTTCCCGGCTGCGTCGTAACCGCCCGGGTAATCGGGTTGTTCCAGATGCTTGATCAGGACGATCCCGACGACAAGGTGTTGGCGGTCGTTGAGGATGACCCCCTTTACCAGGACTATCGCGAATTGAGCGACGTGCCCCGCCATTTCCTGCGCGAGGTGGCTCACTTCTTCACGCGATATAAGGATCTGGAAGGCAAGCGAGTGAAGGCAGTCGGTTGGAAACCTCGCAAGTTCGCCCTCGACCGCATTGCGCACGCCCAGGAGCTATACAACAAGAGATACGGATCGGGGGAGTCAGCGCATCACTGAGCGAGCGCGGCCCTTATGCTTCCGCCCCTTCCGGCCCGCCGCCGGAGACGGCCTTGCGCGCCAGGCGCTGCAGCCGGTGATCAAGCTCCCGGCGCGCAGCAATCGCCCTACCGGGATCATACCAGCGTTCTACCAGCGACATCGCCGCGGAAGTCCATTGGAGAGCCAAGGCAAACTCCCTTTCGTGCCATTCATAGTGCTTGGCTAATTCCACATGGGCGGACACATCCTCAAAACTGGTGGCGGCGATTTGCTGCCACACCTGCACAGCCTCTTGTCTCCGCTCTTGATGCTTCAGCAATCCGGCTAGTTCGTGCAGCGCACGATGGTAGAATGCTGTCGGAAGCTCCGGCACGGCGGCCCGCCGCAGATTCAGCTCCGCCTCACTGATCATCCCCAGCCCTAGTTGCCAGCGAGCCAGACCCAGCAGGTCCAGCGGGTGTTGCCCGACCGGCGGCGCCGCCAGCCACTGCATGACCTCCGTCGCCAGAGTGACCATCGACAGCATGTCCAGCCGATTGTGATAGAAGACGCGGGCTATCTCCCTGGCATCGCCCGTGCGCAAGTACTCCCGATAAAGATAGGGGATCAGCGCCCCTTCGACGTCCTGCTGTGTGCGCTGCACATTCAGCAGTCGCGCTTCCAATGATCCCAAAGCGCACGATTCCAGCCGATTACGCCATAGCCGGCGCGCCGGTGGCAAGAGGTCCAGATGCGGCCGTGAGGCGATGTCGCTAAGCATGCGATTCATCAAGAAGCGATTGTCCAGCAGCGGAACATCAAAGCCCCGGCCGTTGAACGTAATCAGGCCCACCCGCTCAGCCAACAACTCCTCAAGCAAGAGCAATAGCGCCGGTTCATCGGCGGGGTCGAGCAAGAATAGCTGCCGCACCACCAGTGAGGGACCATCAAAGAAGGCCACGCCCACCATGAAGGCCAGCACCCCGGCTCCCCATAATCCCGTCGTCTCGCTGTCCAGAAAGACGAAGTCCCGGAAGCCGAGCGACTGGAAGCGCTCGTCGCTCAGATATGGGACCGCGTCGGCCGGCCCGTAGGCCAGTAGCTCGCCCAGTTGCCGATCGCCGTGCCGGCTCTCAAGCGAATAGACATGATCCAGCACGAAGCACTCGCCCTCGGCCGTATGCTGTACGCTGCCTCCGGGAAGCAGCCGGAACAGGTCGGTCTCGGAGTCATCAGCCGGAGCGGGGTCCGGCAGTAGACGATTCTCCGGTCGCGTGGCCGGCGCGGGGCGTAACTGGCGGGTGCCTTTTACGACCCCCAGTCGACGCAGCCGGTCCAGCAGGTCCTCATCCATAGATCTGATTGTAGAAACGATAGGTACAGGGTGCAAGGGATGATATACTTGGCGCGATCAACCATGCCGCTTATTCTGCTCGCCGCTGTCTTCTTCCTGCTCGCCGCCCTGGCCAATCTGGCGCTCGTCCGCAATGACCCCTCATTGCGACAATTACTGAACGTGCTCCTACTCCTGCTGAACCTGCCGGTGTTCTTCGCCGGGCTGATGATGCTATTCGTCCAGCCTGAAATGCTGAGCGACGCCGGATTAGGCCTGGTAATCGCAGACACCCGCCCGATAGGTATCAGTTTGCTGGTCATGGCTATTTGGGGCACGCTGGTCACACTGCCGGAAGTCAGGCGGTGGCTCTCCAGAGTGATGCCGCTGGACCCTGAATCGCCCGTTCATGTGCTGGCGCTGGTCTGCGTGGGTTATCTGGTCGGCAGCAGCTTGCTCAGTCTGGGTCTGGGTGGGCTGGAGAGTCTGGCTGAGACGGCAACGGCGGCTTCTATCATCGACGTTATCATGTCGCAGCTTCTCTTCTTGTTAGCCGGCCTTGCCGGCGTCGGCCTGGTCATTCGGCGTGACTGGCGCAAAGCCCTGGATAGGCTGGGGCTGGAGAGACCAACGTTACGCCAGTTGATCGGTGGGCTTGGCTGGGTGGTGGTGCTGGTCATCATGCAGAGCATTGTCGGCGCAATCTGGCTGGCCCTTAACCCGGAAGAAGCTACACTGCTGGAAGAGATCAACACCCTGCTGCTGGGCGAGATGGACACGGTTTGGGAGTGGTTCCTGCTGGCTGCGGCGGCGGCTTTGGGCGAGGAGATATTGTTTCGTGGGGCATTACAGCCGGTTTTCGGCCTCTGGTTTACCGCCTTCATCTTTGCCTTCGCCCACGTGCAATACGGGTTTACGGTGGCGACCCTCTTCTTGTTCGTGGTGGGAATCGTATTGGGGATTGTGCGCAGGCGCAGCAACACGACCACCGCCATATACGTGCACTTCTGCTACGACTTTGCGCTTGGCGTGTTGGTGCTGCTGGCGCCATACCTGGAAAGCTTCGCCACAGGATAGGCCCGGCGGTCCGGAATGAGACTGTTGTCCGTTTGTCATTCCTTACCCTCTCTGTTAAAATGCGGACGCTCTTTCGGGGCATGGCGCAGCTTGGTAGCGCGCTTCAATGGGGTTGAAGAGGTCGTGGGTTCGAATCCCGCTGCCCCGACATATGATTGGAAGAAGCGCCGCGCATATGCGCGGCGTTTTTGACGCCGGCCATGAGCGATCAACTTAGACGTCGAATTCGCCTGGTAATTGTCATCCTCCTGCTACTGGCCGGCATGGCTTCGCTGGTTGTGGCTCTGGCAGCTCCTGCGCTGGGAGTTGACCTGACGCCGGGCTTTGGCGCCTGGCAGATGTTCTTCTTGATGGTGGGCCTGACCTGTATCACCCTGGCCGGCTTCGTATTCCTGCAGCGTTTTCGGCCGACTGGAGCGCCGCGCTCCCTGCAGGCAGACATCGGCGTGCGCCTGTCTGCCACCGGTCTGGTGTTTGCCTACGTCAGCGGCTTCGCGGATTTGCTAGGCATCGGTAGACATCCACACGCAAATTACCCGCGCCCGTTCATGGGTTGGCTGCAAATCACCGGCGTTGCGGTGGGCATTGTGATGATTCTGATCGGTATGTTGCTGTATCACACCAGTCGGGGTTCGCGACCCTCCTCCTCACTCGAGTTTCTGCTCAATTCGAATAGGCAGGAGGGCGAGAGGCCGGAAGAAGAGGCCGGACCGACGGTCAGCGAATAAAGCCCACTTTACCCGGGAAATGATAAGGAATGGGGGGAGCGGCCGTGCGGTGCTTAACGCAGACCGCTCAATAGGAACGGTTGTCCCAGCACACTGAAAACAGCTTCGCTACTGAGCGGCCGTTGAAAAGCTACCGAGAAAGTCATTGTCTGGCCGGGGGGGACCACCCAGGGAAAGCTGGGATTCGTCGACAGCTTGAGGTATAGGGTGCCGTCGCTGGTCAGCGTGACGTCTGAGTCATTCACGATCAAAGGCTGCTCGCCGGTGTTGGTCAACTGCCCGACCACAGTAATGCTGGTACCATCCAGCGAGACTTCGGCGCTCTGAGGGACCACCAACACATTCTGCCCGGACTCGCTGCCGGCGACTGCAAACGGTATCCTGACCCGCACCGCCTGTCCGGTAGGATCATTCGCCTGGCTCACGACCCAGATTAATGTTGGGCTGGTTAGCCCAATCGGAAGCTGGTAACCGGCGGTGGCATTGCGCACTTCGCTGGGATTAAGCGAGCCGAAGAGCGGTGGCGACGTCCCCAGCTGACTGGCCACCGAGTTGAGAGCGTAGCGGTTGCCAAACTCATCGTTCAATTCATATCTGAGATTGGCGGTGTCGAGGACGGTGTTGCCGGCGTTCTGCACCTGGAAGTTGACCAGGAAGAACATGAAGCCCGGCGGGGACTCGGGACGATCAAACAACGACGTTACGCTATTGACCGTAAAACGAAAATTGCCCAGCTGCGCTGTGTCTCCCAATTCAACTGTGCTGCCGCCGGCGGGCGCCTGACCACTGCCGGCGCCCCCTCCTCCTTCGGTTACCTGGAAATCACCCCGAACAACCAGACGATCTCCACCTTCCGACCCCACCATGACCAGTGTTATGCTGGGCGCATGCTGGCTGAAGATGTCGGCTTGATCACTAGGCACAATCTCACGTGTGGTCACCACGAACACGAATTCGGTGCCGCTCTGTGTGCGTAATCGCACCTCGTCGCCTGCTTGCAGAGATTCAAGGACACGGCGATTTTCGCTGCTGTCGTCCAATCCCAGGGCGTAGTTCACCACCGTGCCGAACACCCATACCGCGGTATCTGCGTTCGGAAATTCCGGCTCCCACTTGCCGGTCGGATCCACGTTTTCCGCGGCGACGGCAAAGGACTTTCCCCCAACGGTGAGCGTGGTGGGTGAATTAAGGGTCAGACTGATACCCGGCGAGTCGCTAACATCAGCGATAATCAAAGCAACCTGGGTCGCCGACCCGACATTAGAGGCGAAGGGCGTGACGGTTGCATCCTGGGCAAATGGCCCGATGTTGGCATCCCGCAGCAAGAAGAAGGCAGCGAGACATACGATCAGTAATCCGATGGCCGTCGCAACAATAGCCAAAATCAGTGGAGCGCGGTTGGAACGCGGCGCCTCCCCCGTTGCTGAGTTGTTGTCGGGACCCGCTTCAGCGGTAGTCATCGTTCCTCGTGCGTCGGTATCCTGAGGGGCACAACGGCGATTACTCGAGTCAAGGAATAATGATCGGCGTCTGTTGGCGCGCGATGCGGATCAGGATCGTTGAATCGCCCCCGGCAACTACCTGTGTAAAGCCCAGGAATGGCACCGAAACTCGGACCGCGCCCGCAGCTGCAATAGGGCCAAAGCGGACATTGCCAGCTTCGTTAGTATACCCGAAAGCCAGTAGTTCGCCGGTGGCGTTGTCGTATACGGCCACGGACACGCCGACCACGCCCTCGTTCAGCTCAGCGGTGAAGCTGTCGTTGGCATCGTAGTAGACTGTAATGTCAAGATTGACCACAGCGGTATCGCCGGTTGCCGGCGTTGCTGTCGGTAAGGGGACGATGATGACTTCCGGACGCGGCGTCGGTTCCGGCGTCTCAAACAGACCGGGCGGCAACGGGGTGGGCGTCGGATAGGCGGTGGGAATCACAAAGGTGGGCGGCGCTGTCGGCGGCGGGACGACGATGATATCACCGCCGCCAACGAATTGCGTCGTCGGGCTGGCGGTCGGTGTCGGCGTGAAAGGCACATTCGCGCAGATCAGGTCGTATGTATAGAGATAGGAAATGTCATACTGCACCGGCGGCACAGGCCCAACCAGCACGTATAGCCAGCCGGTGTAGGTAGCCAGGAAACTCATCTGGCTGCCCAGGTCGCCGGCCGCTTTGTCCCGGTCATCGTTGCCTCCGAGGCCGGCTTCAGCGCTTGGCGCCGAGTAGAAGATCATGTTTGTGTCATTGACACTGGACAGGTTCAGGGTATCGCATACGTAGTACAGGCCCTGCTTGATCCAGATGCGATAGAAATCGTTGTCTGGCCCCTGGTCCAGCGCGGGCACAAAGTCATAGCTGCCGATCACGTCCAGTTCGATGACACAGGCTGTGTCAAAGGTGTTGTTCACTTCGCACTGGTCAATGGAGGGTATGCGGGTTCCTGTCGGTCTCGGCGTGGGTGTGGATGTACCGAGGATCTCTTTGATCTCAAACTTGTACACTCGCCCGGCCGGGTCCGCCGGTGAGATATTGACTACACGCGCGTAGTAAAAGCCGGTGACGGATGTCGAAATGGTAACCTTTGAAGCGCGCGATAAGGGATCAAAGTCATTGTTACGGCCGATCTCATTGCCATTGATGTCATAGATAATGAGCTGCGTATCGAGCCCGGCGGTCAGCTCTTTGGTGAACACCTCGTACGAGGAGCCCGCATAACCGACAAACCGAAAATAGTCCTCGTCGCCCGGCGGCCAGAGAGTCAGGTTTTGCAGCACAAAACCTGCCTGCGTGTCTGTGGCCGCCTGAAATGAGTTATTCGGCTCATATGGGTCGACAAATACGCCGGTGCTTGGCGGAGCCGGTGTGGATGTGCTCGTTGCCGTGGCTGTGGTTGTCGCGGTGCTCGTTTGGGTGGGGGTATTAGTGGGCGTTGAGGTAGGCGTATTGGTAGGCGTATTCGTTATTTGCAGCGGCGCGCGGTCATTGACCCTGAAGAGGGCTGGTCCTCCGTTACGAGAAGCTGCCTCAGCGGAGTCGGACCTCGCCAATTGCGCGACGAGAACGGCCCCTACAAAGAGTATTACAGCGCCAATCGTGGCACTGTAACGAACAAATCGTCTCGCGCGATCCTCTTCCATCAACTCCTCAACGTCCAACACATCGACTGACACCCGCGGGCAGGCACTCTCCCTCACGATCGAGACCACCTGGAACAGCGTCGGCGAATCAAGCGATGCATGCAGACTCGGATTATAGGGAGTTCATGGATAGAGGGCAACAAAACCAAGAAGACGGCTGGCCAACAAACGACAAGAGGTGGGCGCAGTGCGCCCACCTCTTGAGTTTAATCACCCGATAGTTCAGTAGTGAAGATCAGGTGCTCGATCCGTTTGACCGCTTCTCATCAAACTGAATCGGGCTTTTCAAGACCTCATCCACCAATCCATAGTCCATGGCCTCGGTCGCGCTCATATAGATATCGCGATCCGTATCCTGGGCGATCTTCTCAACCGTCTGGCCGGTGTGGTGGCTGAGTATCCGATTAAGGCGTGTGCGTAACCGAAGTATCTCCTGCGCCTGAATGGCGATATCTGTCGCCTGACCCTGGGCGCCGCCCAAAGGCTGGTGCATATGAATGGTGGCATTTGGCAGGGCATAACGCATACCCTTGGTGCCGGCGGTCAGCAGCACGGTGCCGAAGCTGGCCGTAAAGCCAACGGCGACTGTTGAGACCGGGCATTCCACCTGCTGCATCGTATCGTAGATGGCCATGCCGGAATAGACCTGGCCGCCCGGCGAATTGATGTACATGCGAATGGGCTTGGAGGCATCCTCGCGCGCCAGGTAGAGCAATTGGGCGACAATCAGGTTAGCGATCTGGTCATTGATCGGCGTGCCCAGGATGACAATACGCTCCTTGAGCAGCAATGAGTAAATGTCGTAGGCGCGTTCACCACGGCCGGAGGTCTCGATGACCATTGGGATTAACGAAGTCGGCAGATTCTGTAGCATTATGTTCACCTTCTCCTGGTATTCTATGAGTTCAGCTATTGCGCGAGGCCGGTTCCTGATTCGCGGACCACGCGATCACATGAACAGTGATAGGGCTATCCAGCATCTGACTGAGAAACACTGATCGGCCCTTCTGCGGGGACAATTTCCTCCGCTGAGACATCATCGTTTGCCGACAGATCCGCCTCGGCTTCTGCCTCGACGGCCGTCGCCGCGGCTTCCGGCGGGTCCGCAACTGCGGACAATTCCAGCAACGATAGTTCAGGGGCAGAGCCGTCGGCAATTTTCTCCAGCCGGTCAATTATCATGTCCATCAACATCACATTGCGAAGGCGCTCAAGGCCAGCGCCGCTATTGTAATAGCTGCGCAATTGTTCGCTCAGCTCCGTATCCTCAATACCGGCTACCCGCTCGTCCACGGCCGCATCGACTATTTCCTTAGTCAGGTTGAGCCGTTCATTCTCCACAAACTGGAGGAGAACAAGATTCCTTTCGACTCGATCTGCCGCCCCCTCGCGCCATGCTTCAGTGATAGTCTCCTCGGACTGGCTCTGCAAGCGCAGATAATCTTCCCACTCCCAACCAACCCGGGTAACCTGCTGCTTGAGGTCTTCCAGCCGATCCGCGATCTCAGCCTCTATCAGCGCCGGCGGATAGGCCAACGAGGCATTCTCCCGGATCTTGCTGACCATGTTGTCAAACAAGTCAGCTCGCGCTTGCTCGGTCGCCTGCTCCTCCAGGCTCATCCTCAGACGCGCCCGCAGTTCGTCAAGGTTCTCATAATCCCCTTCAAGCTTCGCCAACTCGTCATCTAGCTCCGGCACTTCCCGCTTTTGGACATCGAGCACCGTAATCTCGAATTTCACTTCGAGTCCAGCGATGGCGGGATCGTCGTATTCCTGCGGGAATGTCAGGGAGAAGGCGGCATCATCGCCCACTTCCAGACCGATGAGGTGGTCTACGAAGTCTGTATCCTTGAATGTGGTCTCCTTATCCAAAAGGATCTCCAGCCGCTTGTCATCAAACAGGAGTTGCTCTTCACCGGCTTCGTCCAGATAACGGCCCTGCCGGCTAACCGTCACTATGTCGCCGGATTGCGAAGGCCTTTCGACCGGCTCGACTACTTCATGTCTACGGCGAACATTGTCCAGCGCGTTGTCCACCGCTTCCTCCGTCACCTCCACCGACTCCTGCGCCATGCGAATAGAGCGATAATCGCCGAGGTCAATGATCGGGCGCAGTGGCACCGTGAACTGCATCTGAAACGGCTTTAGCTCCAGTTCGTCCAGCGTAGGCTGCCCATAGGGCTCCACGGCGAGCTCGGCAAGCATCTCGGAAAAGATCTCTGAAGTCATTTCCTCGATGGTTTCGGCCCGCAGCGCATCTTCACCAACTCGCCGGACCACTACATCATAAGGCGCCTTGCCGGGCCGAAAGCCGGGGATATGCAGGTCGCGAGCCAGCCGGCGCGCCATTTGCCGCATCCCGCGCTGCACTCGCTCTTCACTAACATCGACCGTTACTTTTAGCTGTCGCTGTTCATCTTCTATCGACTGAATGTTGAGTGTCACCGAAAAACCCTATTCTATTGCTGGTAATTGGCTATTGTAGCGTCATCAGAGCCGGCGGTACATTTGAATCACGTAAAAAATCACCTGCGCCGCCTGAAAACATGCAGTCCGGACGCTCCGTATGCACAAAAAGGGCGTTGCATCGGCAACGCCCTGAATGGGGAAGGCGGGAATCGAACCCGCACGCCTTGCGGCACATGATCCTAAGTCATGCTCGTCTGCCAATTCCGACACTTCCCCGGCTGGCGACATTATAGCACCGGACAGCAACGACTGGCAACGCTCCCCGAGCGCTGCAGCAATTCAGAAGCCGCAGCCGGGGGGAGCTGTCAAGAAAATGCCGGTCCAGTTGGCCGGCTAAAGTTGTGAGCGCTCGCTGCCGGTCTTATCGTGGTGATAAAAGATCTTCTGATTCTTCTCTTTCAGCATCGTCTCCAGGTGCACCGGCCTGCCCCACAGCACGTGTAGGTTACGCAATGTATCCCGCGCGTATGGTTCATCCAGATCAACGCCGTCATGCCGGTGGGCCAGATATAGCTCACCCCGGTTCTTGTGGTTGGCATCCTGAATAAGAATGGTCGGATTGCCGAAGTTGGTCAGTTGGAATAACAACTGTCTCTTAACGCGCTGGAACTCCCGGCTATCAATCTCATATTGCTTTTGCTTCTCGTTATATGCCACAGCGAACAGCTTGTGCTCCTGGGCAAACTCCTCGGTGAGAAATGCCTCGATGAAGCCGATATCATTGTAGATACGGCGCACCTCAAACAGCTTCTGCCGGCCCAGGTTAAGCCCGCGATCCCAATGCCGGCGCGCCTGTAGATCACTGCACGCCTCGTATTCAGGGCCGAACGCGCCGCGGTTCCAACGATCCTCAATGTCCCTGAACAATTCTAGACCCAGCCGGTAGGGATTCAGCCGGCCCCCGTTGGTCGCCACAGTACCCGCGTGGTGCTCCGCGTAATCAATAACCTCGTTCGCATCCAGCAGGTGGCGGGTCATCAGGCTGCTGTGAACATAAGTCGCCCACCCTTCATTCATGATCTTGGTTTGCCCCTGCGGCGCGTAGTAAACCGCTTCCTCGCGCACCATGCCGACTATGTCGCGCTGCCATTCTTCGAGCGGCGCGTGCTCCATCAGGAAGAGCAGTACATCGCGCTCCGGCTGGGCTGGAAACTGCTTCTGCTGTTCCTGCTCTGCCAGCAGCCGGCGTTCCTGCTCGACAAGGTGCTCGCGAGGATTCACGTATGAATCCATATACTCGTTGGCCCTGAATCGCGGCAGCGCCGGAGTTCCATTCACCTTACCATTCGCTGCTTCCTCCTCCCCCCTATCTGGGCGGCGCCGAATGCCGGCGGCGTGAATGTCAATCAGGTTGTCCAGCGATAGACAGGCGTCAATGAAATCCTCAACCGTGTCTTGACCGTAACGGGTCATGTATCGACGCACTCGTGAGGCATGGTTGGCCATTTCATCGAGCATCTTGCGGTTGGTATGTGCAAACCACATGTTGTTCTTAAAGAAGTCGCAGTGGCCGTAGACGTGCACCATCACCATCTTCTGGTCAACAATGTTATTGCTTTCGAGCAGGTAGGCGTAGCAGGGGTCGGTGTTGATCACCATTTCGTAGATGCGATGCAGGCCGTAGGAATAACTGCGCGACAGGCGCTCATATTCCATGCCGAAGCGCCAATGAGGATAGCGCACCGGAAAGCCGCCGTACGCCGCCAGCTGATTCATCATCCGATAATCCACCATTTCAAAGCGGGTCTCGAAGAAGTCCAACCCAAAGGCGCGCGCGTGATCGGCGATTACTTCCTGCCAGGTAGCCAGCCCGTGGACAGCGTTCAAAGCATACTCCTCAGCCCAGGCATAGTTGTTTTCATAGCAGCGGTATCAGATGGCGTCATCCACAATTTGAAAGAGCGCCTCAGTAGCCCGGCTGCAGGAAGGCCTTAATGGCGTCGTAGATGTCATCGCCGTCCTTAATGTTGGCCGTGACCAGTTTCTCGTGGTTCATTTCGCCCAACGTCTGTAAGAAGAGCCGGCCATATCCACCCCGCACCTGCCCGTAAGCAAACAGGTTGACCCGAGGCAGCAAATCCTCTTTCAGCAGCTTCAGGCAGCGTTGGTCATCTTCGCCGAAGTTTTCGCCGTCGGAGAAGTGAAAGGCATACAGATTCCAGTCTGCCGGGTCATACTCCTCAATCATGATGCGCCGGCAGAGCTCATAAGCGGAGGAGATGCGGGTTCCGCCGCTCTCGCGCAGGTGAAAGAAGGTGTGCCGGTCCACTTCCTTGGCGGCCGCGTCATGCACGATGTAGCGAATAGCCAGGTTCTTGTAGTGCGCGCGTAACCAGACATCGATCCAGAAGGCGGTCAACCGCACGAGCTCCTTCTTCTTTTGCGTCATGCTGCCGGAGACATCCATCAGATAAAAGATGACGGCATTGCTCTGCGGCAGGGGATAGGTCTTCCAGGAACGGTAGCGCATGTCATCGCGTATGGGAATGATGACCGGATTGTCGGGGTTATAGCTGCCGGTGATGAGCTGGCGTTTGAGAGCTGCCCGATAGGTGCGCCGGAAGCTGCGCAGGCTCTCCGGCCCTACCCGCCGTATGCCGGTATAACGCACGACCTCACCCTCCACATTCTTCTTGCCGCGGGGTTCAATACGCGGCAACTGCAGTTCTTCGCCCAGAATGTGGGCCAATTCCTGCAGGGTCAGTTCGACTTCCAGAATGTGCGCGCCGGGCTGCTCGCCGGCCCTCTCGCCGCTGCCCGGCTGCCCGGCGTCTACCGACGAGCCAACATCGCCTTCCCCCTGCCCGACGCCGCCCTGTTGTTGCCGGTCGAAGCGGAAGTGTGGCAGATCAATTTGGGGCACGGGGATACTGACCAGCTCGCGCCCTTTCCGACCGATCATTTCCCCGTTGGACATGTATTTGCGCAGATTCTGCTTGATTCGGCCGCGCACAATCTGGCGAAAACGCGAGTGATCTTGTTCAATGATCAGCCGTTGATACACGCTGGACCCTCCTCTTACCCGGTTGCAGCCACATCGGCCTTACTGGCCCATTACATCTCCGCGGGCAAAAATGCTGGCAACGTAGCTCAGCACGTCCGTCGCGCATACGTCGCAATAGCCCATATTGCGCATCATCCGGCTCTTCACGACTTCGATCTTTTCCTGTGTCTCCTCATCGATCACGTTGGAGACCAGACTGGTCAGCTTGATCGAGTCTTTCTGATCTTCGAACAGCTTCAGTTCCAGCGCCTGCCGCAACCGTTCGTTGGACGCCCAGGTAAACTCCTTCCCGTCAATGGCCAGCGCGCCGATGTAGTTCATGATCTCACGCCGAAAATCGTCCTTACGGCTGTCCGGAATGCCGATCTTTTCTTCAATCGAGCGCATCAGGCGTTCATTGGGCGGCTCATCCTGGCCGGTGAAGGGATTACGCACCTTTTGTCTCTGGGTGTAAGCCTTGATATTGTCAATATAGTTCGCGCACAAGCGCTTGATTGCCTCCTCGTCGGCCGTGATCGCGCGCTGCACTTCGTTCTTGACTATCTCGTCGTATTCGGTCTTTACGGAGCCGAGCAACTCCCGGTAACGTTTGCGCTCGTCCTCGCTGGTGATCAGCGAGTGATGTTTCAGCCCGGCCTCCAGCTCGCGCATCAGCATGAATGGGTTCAGGCATGAATGGCTGTAGTTGCTCACCAGGGCATTTGAGAGCTTGTCCTGGATGTAACGGGGCGAAATGCCGAACATGCCTTCGTTATGCGCGTCCGCCTGCAACTCGATCACGCTGTCCTCGGTAAAGCCGGGCAGCGCTCGCCCATCGTAGAGGCGCAGCTTTTGCACCAGGCTCAAGCCGGCCCGCTTGGGTTCTTCCAGGCGGGTCAGCACCGCCCAGAATGCGGCCAACTCCAGGGTGTGTGGCGCGATATGCTTGCCGATTACCCGCCGGTTGTTAAAGTCCCGCTGGTAAATTTTGACCTCATCAGCGAAGCGGACATTATAAGGCACATCAATCTTGATGGTGCGGTCCCGCAGCGCTTCCATGTACTCATTGCTCAGCAGCCGGCGATACTCCGCCTCGTTGGTGTGACCGAGGATCACCTCGTCGATATCGGTGTGAGCGAACTTCTTCGGCTTGATCTTATGCTCCTGCGAGGCGGTCAATAGGTCGTACAGGAAGGCCACATCCAGCTTAAGGATCTCGATGAACTCCACCAACCCGCGATTAGCGATGTTCAGCTCGCCGTCGAAGTTGAAGGCCCGGGGATCCGAGTCGGAGCCGTACTCAGCGATCTTGCGGTAATTGATGTCGCCGGTTAACTCAGTGGAGTCCTGGTTCTTCTCGTCCTTCGGCTGGAAGGTACCAATGCCGATGCGATCCTTCTCGGAAAGCAGGATACGCTTGACACGAATCTGCCGGATGACGCCCAACCAATCTCCGCCGGCTCGGGCCAGAAGGTCATTGTACATGAAGCGACATGCCGGGCAGAGATCGCCCTGCAAATCCAGCGGTGCATCTTCGTCAAGGTCCAGGCCCAGGTCAGCCAAAACCTCCCCGCGAAACTCCGGCGGGATCAGGTGCAGCGGCTCCTCATGCATCGGGCAGTCCAGGCGCTCGCCCCCATCCGGACACCAGTAGAAGGAGTAGAGCCGGCCCTCATCGGAGCGGGAGTAATGCTCCAGACCCTTCTTCAGCAGGCGGACAATGGTGCTCTTGGCCGTCCCCACCGGCCCGTGCAGCAGAATCACCCGGCGTTCGGTACCATACCGGCGCGCCGCTGACTGAAATACCTGCACTAACTCCATGAGCGGGCGATCGATTCCATAGACGGCATCGCGCCCATTCTCAAATGGATCATCAAAGAACTTGTAGTGGATTAGCGTCTCGCGGTTCCGCTGGTAGCTCTCGTAACCGTAAGATACGACCATGTCGTACAGACGCCGGAAGGCGGAGCGGGCCACAGCCGGATCACCCCGTACCAGTTCCAGGTAATCCTCAAACGTACCCTCCCAGTGCAGATCGCGAAACCCCGTCAGATCCTGAAGCTGCCCGATTCTGGCCAGGATCGGATGCGTCACTGTCGCTGTCAGCGCCATCTCTCTCTTCTCCTCGAATTGTGCTCATCCAACAGGTCCGACCACATTTGAGCATGCTCCTGCGGACAGGGCTGGATGCCGGCGTAAGACTGCGTAACACAAAGAGGGCCGATCAATTGCTCTGAGCGACCCTCTACGGGATGGTGGGTTAACCGGCGCCACCGTTGTGGACTTGTTAACGCGCCGGCGGTAATAGACGCCGGCTATGTCCAGGGTTCAGAGCAATTGACTGCACTCAATGCTGCATGGAGATGGGACGCAAAGGGCGACATTCTTCTTACGAAACGCAAGAAAACACAATCAACCGCGATTATTGGTCCGCTATTGGGGGAATGGCTACAGCCTCCACGGAGGCCGCAATTAGTGAGAGGGAGCTGTCCGCGATCCGGTCGTCGTCGACGATTCAGCCTCGAGTTCTGTGTCTGCGGTCCAGGAATCCAGGATGGCGTCAACCTCCGGCAGACCACCTGCCCCCTCCAGCAGCGCAAACTGACGCAATGCTAGGAAGGTCTCATTGCAGTCGCCGCACTGCAGCAGGTGGGTGTGGATTACCTCCACAGCGGAGAATTTGTCGTCAACGCCAAGCCCCTCAACGTAAGCCGGGAGCAACTCCTGCACTTCGTCACAATCGAGCTCGGCCTCTTCGGTAGCGTAAACGCGGGAAATCAAGTGGGAAATCTGATCGTTGGTCAAAAGACCCCTCCGTCGCAGGGATACTTGCAATGGTTGGACGCCTGAGAAACGCTGTGCCTTACCAGATTCGTGATCGCACCGTCTCGCCACCGGACACGACGCCGATTCCAGTATGTGGTTGGCTGAACAAAGGCACGGAACCTATGTTACCAGTCTTCTTCAAAGAGGGCGAGAATGTCTCCGGCGCTATAGCGTTGGCGCTGTAACTGCTGCTTGATCTTCTTTCGCGCGTCATGCAACAACTTGTACAGTGCGTTAGGATTGATTGCCATCACTTCGGCAACTTCAGCGATAGAGCGGTCGTCAAAATAGACTGCCATCAGCGCTTGGCGCTGCCTCTCCGTCAGTTCTGCGTCGATGATCTGGCGCAGTTGCAGGATGACGCTGCGCCGCTGCGCTGCCACACGCGGATCGACCGCGCCTTCGTCAATCAAATCCAGCAAGGCAGCCGACTTTTGTTCGCTTAAGGCCTCGTAGGACAGCGCGGTGCGCCGGCGTCTGCGTAAGTAGCTGATTGCCCGATTGATGACAAAACGATAGGCCCAGGTGGTGAATCTGGCTTCGCCCCGAAAACTGCTCAACTTCTCCTGAATCGCGAGTAGTGCGTCCTGAGCCAGGTCTTCGGCAAGCTGCCGGATCTCTCCCAGTGCCAGGTCGTCCAGGTCCCCTCGTCGCTGCCGAAGGTAGACAAGGACAGCGCGCAACAGGTAGTCCCTCAGCTCCTCCAACGATTCCTCGTAGCGCGCCCCATGCTCATGGCTCAGATCGTAGAGCCATTCCTCATTGCTGCGGTCGCTCATACCTACGATTATACGAGGATCGACCGCGGCCCGGTACTAAGAGCCTGTAAGAGCCGCAGTCATAGCCAGATCGCCACAAAACCAAAATTGTTGTTGACACGCGCAATTTTTTTGACTATTATTTCCGTTGAATCCACACACGGAGGCAAGATGCGCAAAATATTGGAAATGTGTCCGGCATGCGAAGGCGATCTGGTTGTCACGGAACTCAGTTGCACACAATGTGACACCCGCATAAGCGGCCGCTTTCGACCCACCATCTTCTCCCGCCTCTCCGCAGAAAATCTGGCTTTTCTGGAGAACTTCGTGAAGAACAGAGGGAATGTCAGGGAAATGGAGCGGGAGCTTGGCATCTCCTATTGGAGCATACGCAACCGGCTGAACGATGTGATCGCCGAGTTGGGCTTTGATGCTCGTCCCGAGGAAGCCGGCGAGACTGAGCAGACGAGCCGGCAACAAATTCTCGACAGACTCGACAGTGGCCAGATCTCTGTGCAAGAGGCGGCCAACATGCTTGCCGGCGCAAGCAAGGAAGGATAGACGACAATGGATGAAGAACGACTGCACATTCTGGACATGGTGGCTCGCGGCAAGATCACCACCGAAGATGCCGAGTTGCTGCTGAGGGCGCTGCAGGAGGGCAACGCCACTGCGACGAGCGCCGATGACTTTTCGCCGATAGCAGACGCGGTCGAGCCGGTCAAGCCCGTGAAGCCGGTTGCCCCGGTGCAACCCATGCGGCCCGTGATTCCCCCAGCCCCAATACCGCCGACGCCGCCCGCCCCTCCTGGGCGTAACCGGGAAGCCAGCCAGGAGTATGTGCAGGAAATGAAGCAGGCTGGGCTGTCTGGCTTCTCGACCAAGGAAATGTGGCGGCTGGAGCAGCACGGCGTATCGGTCACCTACTTGCGGGCGCTGGCGGATGCCGGGTTGAGCGGAGGGAGCGCCGGCGAATACATCAAGCTTGCTGACCATGACGTTAAGCCGGACTACGTCAGACAGCTGCGCGCCCTGGGCTACGACAAACTCACTGTCGATCAAATGGTCCGGCTGGCCATTCACGACGTGCAGCCGGAGTATGTCCGGCAAGCCCGCGAATTGGGACTGACCGATCTCTCCGTTGAACAGCTCATCAAGATGAGCCTTCACAATGTCGACCTCGACATGGTCCTACTGGCTCGCAAGCTTGGCCTGGGCGAGCTTACCGTCGATCAACTGATTGAGCTGCACATCCACAACGTCAGTCCGGAGTACGTGCAGGCGATCCACGCGCTAGGGCTGCAAGACTTGACAGTCAGGCAGATCGTCCAACTGGCGATTCACGACATTCAGCCGGAATATGTCCAGCAGGCGCGCGACCTTGGCCTCAAGGACCTGACTTTTCACCAGATCGTTCAGATGGGCATCCACAACGTTGATTTGGATATGCTCGTTGAGGCCCGCAAGCTGGGGCTCGGTGACCTGACGGTGGACGAGCTTATCCGGCTGCACATACACGACGTCAACCTCGCGTTCGTGCAGGAAATGCGCGACCTGGGCTACGGGGAACTGTCTGTCGAAAAGCTGGTTCAGCTTGCTATCCATCAGGTGACGCCCGAATATATCCAGGATGTGCGGCAGACGGGCCTTGCGCCACTTAGCTTAAAAGCGCTGAAGCAAATGCGCATTCACAATGTTACGGTGAAGTACATTGAGGAGATGAGCGCCCTGAATCTGCCGGAGCTAACGCCGGAGCAACTGATCCAGATGCGATTACATGGGCTGAAGCCGGATTACGCTCGCGGCATCGCGGCGCTGGAGCTGCCGGACCTGACCGCCGAACGCCTGGTATCCATGGCGATTCACCATGTGCCGCTTAAGCTCGCCCGTGAGGCCAAGCGCGCGCTGGGAGAGCGATTGACCGCCGCCCAACTGGTCAAGTTCGCCATTCACGACCAGTGGCCTCAGCCGGCCCCCGGCTAACCATCACCCCTCGTTCCTTTGGGCCGTCCGAAAACAGCGTGCGCCCCGGCAGTTCATGCCGGGCGCGCGCTGTTTTTGTGCACGCCTGGCCGCTTGACCGTCTCCGGAGCTGAGCATGCGTGATATAATGTCCTGTATGCCAAAGATCGCGCGACTCCTCAAGTACACCGCTTTGCTGATAGCGTTGTCCATCTTGCTGATCGCCTGTCGGTCCACCGCGCCCGCTACAGGAACGCCGGCCACGGGGACAACTGTTCCCGCGCCGGAGCCGGTAGCGGTTTCACCGTTGGGTCCCGGCCTGCCAGAAGGTACGGACGGCATGCCCTGGTGGAATGACACGGTTTACTACGAGGTATTCGTGCGCAGTTTCTACGATAGTGACAGCGACGGGGTCGGCGACCTGCGAGGCTTGATTGAGAAGTTGGATTATCTCAACGATGGCGATCCCGAGACCACGGACGACCTGGGAATAACCGGCATCTGGCTCATGCCGGTCATGGAGTCGCCCAGCTATCACGGATACGACGTGGTCGACTATTATCAGGTTGACCAGGAGTACGGGGACGCCGAAGACTTCCGCGAGCTGATGGCCGCGGCGCACGAGCGCGGTATTCGGGTCATTGTGGACATGGTGCTGAACCACTCCAGCCGCGAGCATCCCTGGTTTGAAGAGGCGGCGGACCCGGCCGGCGACCGGCACGATTGGTATCTGTGGGCCGACGAAGATCCCGGTTACAGCGGGCCCTGGGGGCAGGTGGTCTGGCACCAGACTGCCGACGGCTATTACTATGGCGTCTTCTGGGAGGGGATGCCGGACCTGAACCTGACCAACGAAGAGGTGACGGCGGAAATGCATGCCGCCTCGCAATTCTGGCTGGAGGAGATGGGCGTAGACGGCTTCCGGCTGGATGCCATCAAACACCTCATTGAGGATGGCGAAATCCAGGAAAATACCGACGAGACTCATGCCTGGTTGCAGGAGTTCTATGACCTTTACAAGGAGGCCAATCCTGATGCTTTCGCCGTCGGCGAAGCCTGGACGACAACCAACGAGGTCCTGGACTACATTGGCGACGAGGTTGATGTGGCCTTCGAGTTTGACCTGGCGTTGGCTATCCTGAACAGCGTCAACGACGGCCGCAAAGACGGCGTACTGAGCTACTTCGGACAGGTCGTAGCGAACTACCCACCCGGCCAATATGGGGTCTTTCTGGCCAACCACGATCAGAACCGGGTAATGTCCCAGCTCGCCAACGACGAAAACAAGGCCCGGATCGCGGCAACGATTTTACTCACCTCGCCCGGCGTACCCTTCATCTATTACGGCGAGGAGATCGGGATGCGCGGTATAAAGCCGGATGAAGACATTCGCCGGCCCATGCAATGGTCCGCAGAGACCAACGCCGGCTTCACTACCGGCGACCCCTGGCGACCGCCGCACAGCAGTTACCCAGACGCCAATGTGGAAGGGCAAAGCACTGACCCGGATTCCCTGCTTAATCATTATCGGGCGCTCATTCGGCTGCGAAATGAGCACGAAGCCTTGCGGATCGGGGAATGGATGCCCGTTCAGACCAACATCCCTGACCTGTACGCTTTTCTGCGGCACAGCGATGACGAGGTTCTGTTGGTGCTGGTCAACATGGACGAAGAAGCGCTCACTGACTATCAGTTGGACTTGGCAAGCAGCCCGCTTACGTCTGAGCATCGGGCGGTGATGCTGTTGGGAGACGGTGACCTGACTGAGCCGGAAGTCAATGCCGAGGGCGGTTTCAACGACTTTCGACCGCTGGATGAACTGGGTCCTTTCAGCAGCACGATCATCCAGTTCTACGTCCCGCAGGAGTAACCTGGTGAAGGTCAAGATCTGTGGCATTACCAACCTGGATGACGCATGCGTGGCGATCCAGTCCGGCGCCGACTACCTGGGATTCGTTTTCTACCCGGGCAGCAAGCGATTTATCCCGGCCTCCGAGGCGCGCCACATCGCGCTCCGATTGCGCGAGCAACCAGGCTGCCCCATGCTGGTCGGCGTCTTCGTCAACGATACGGCCGAACAGATGGCCCGCGTGCTGGACGAGTGCGCCCTAGACCTAGCGCAATTGAGCGGTGAAGAAGCGCCGGCGCTCATCGGAGACCCGGCGTCACCCATCTATGGTCGCAGTTTCAAGGCCCTGCAGCCGACCAGCCTTGCCGAGGGAGAGGCCGATGCGGAATGGTTCGCGCCGCCGGAACCGGCAGCCGGCCAGCCAACGCTGCTGCTCGACGCCTATCACCCCAATTTGCGTGGCGGAACCGGACAAGTTGCCGACTGGCAGTTGGCTGCTCAACTGGCGGCAAAAGTGCCCGGGCTGATGCTGGCCGGCGGCCTGACACCCGATAATGTGGCCGATGCGGTGCGCCTCGTCCGACCTTACGCGGTGGACGTGTCCAGCGGCGTCGAGCATGAGCCGGGCAAGAAAGACCACGACAAGGTGCGCCGCTTTGTGAACAACGCAAAGACCGCCGCAGCGGAGCTCTCCTGACCACTGATTCGATTCATCTCAAGCAGCAGCCGGTTCTGCTCAACCAGCGGTGGAGAGCAGATTGAACACGCAAAATTCGACTCCGGCCGACATTGCCGGCGCGCTCGATTACGCCTACAGTCAACTGGCCGCCGGGCTGGACGCCCGTTACGCCTATCATGATCTGTTTCACACGTTCCAGGATGTCATCCCGGCAGTAGAGTATCTGGCGCAAGCGATCGGCCTGGGAGCAGAGGAACGTGACCTGTTGCGCGTCGGCGCGGCCTTTCATGACATCGGCTTTGTCGAACGGCGCGACGAGCATGAACGGCGCGGGACCGTCATTGCCGCGCACGTGCTGCCCCGCTACCACTTCCCCCCGTCGGCGATAACCTTGATCTCCGAACTGATCAGAGCCACTAGACTGCCTCAACACCCGCAGAATCTGCTGGAGGAGATTATGGCCGACGCAGACCTGGATGTGCTCGGTCGAGAAGACTTCTTCGTGCGCAACGCGCTGTTGTACCAGGAGACGATCGCGTTTAACGGCGCTATTTCTCCTGAGGATTGGCGACAAGATCAAATGCGCTTCCTCGAACGTCACCGTTACTTCACCCGGGCCGCGCGGGATCGACGCGATGCCGGCAAACAGCTGAATCTGGCCATCCTATCCCAATCGCCGGCCTGATCACGGCCGCAGCGCCGCGTGTCTCTGCCTTCCGCCGTCGCTCTGCTATAATCCCGGCTAACCCATAACTCAGAGGCCGCTCATGAACCTGGATGATCGCCAAGCCATTGCTCAGACCGTCCCCGACAAACAGGGAAAGTTCGGTCCCTATGGTGGCCAATTCGTGCCGGAAACGCTCATGCCGGCGCTGGAGGAACTGGTCGCCGCTTACGAGGAGGCCCGCAACGACGCCGGCTTCATGGCAGAGTTTTCGGAGCTACTGCGCACGTACGTAGGCCGCCCTTCGCCGCTCAGTTATGCGCGCCGCTTGAGCAAGGCGCTTGGCGGCGCACAGATCTACTTGAAGCGCGAGGATCTGAATCACAGCGGGGCGCACAAGATCAACAATGCGTTGGGGCAGGCGCTGCTTGCCAGGCGCATGGGTAAGAGTCGCATCGTGGCTGAGACCGGGGCCGGGCAACACGGCGTCGGGTCTGCTACCGCCTGCGCGCTGTTGGGGCTGCAATGCGTCGTCTATATGGGCACGGTGGATATCGCCCGGCAGCAACCGAACGTCTATCGCATGAAGCTGTTGGGCGCGGAAGTCAGGCCGGTCACCAGCGGCAGCCGCACCCTGAAAGACGCGATCAACGAGGCCATTCGCGACTGGGTGACCAACGTGGAGTCCACTCATTACCTGCTGGGCTCAGTCTTGGGGCCGCACCCATATCCGATGATGGTGCGCGATTTTCAGTCCGTGATTGGCCGCGAGGCGCGGCAGCAGATTCTGGAAATGGCCGGCCGGCTGCCAGATGTGATTATTGCTTGTGTCGGTGGGGGCAGCAATGCGATGGGCATATTTCACGAGTTCCGCGCCGATCCCGAGGTGGACCTGATCGGCGTGGAAGCCGGCGGCCTGGGTATCAGCTCCGGCAAGCACGCCGCTCGCTTTGCCGATCTGGATATCGCCCGCATCGGCGTCCTGCACGGCACCAAGAGCTTTGTCATGCAGACGCCGGATGGACAGATCATGGAGACGCACAGCATCAGCGCCGGGCTGGATTATCCCAGCGTCGGGCCGGAGCACGCCTGGCTACGCGACCAGGAGCGAGCCGGCTACACCTACGCCACTGATGAAGAGGCGCTCGCCGCCTTCCAAACGCTCTCTCAGATGGAGGGTATCATCCCGGCCCTCGAGTCCGCGCACGCGGTCGCCGAAGCCATCAAACGCGCGCCCAAAATGCGGCCCGATCAGATCATCCTGGTCAATCTTTCGGGCCGGGGAGATAAAGACCTGGATACAGCCATCAAAGCCCTGGGGTTATAGCCGCCAGCAGTTCGCTCCGTCAGATCATTCGACCGGCCATTGCTCAAGCAGCCATATGGGTGACAGCCTGAACGCGATTGCCGGCTGCCGTTACTGGCTCCCATTCCCACTCGCCGATTCGCGCCGCAATCAGCTCGCCGTTGGATAACACAGCAAACAGGTGGTCTTCGGCCTGGGTAAGGCGTTCGGGCATATGCCGGGGCCAGGGCGAATCAAGTCCACCTCTCAGGCGACGCCAGTTCTTGCCACCGTCGACGCTTTCCTCGATTCGTCCGCCACGATCAACCGAGTCAGCCGGGCCGAAAACCAGGTGCGCCGGGTCTGCCGGATCGAGCCAGAGCGCCCGGCAGTAACATTCATAGATACAGCGCCACGTCTCGCCGCCGTCATCCGACTGATACAGGCCGCCGCCGGTCGGGGCTATGACCAGGTCCGGCGCCGAAGGGTGGACGGATATCGAATGGACATCCGGGTGGATGTGGTTGGCTGCCGGACGCCCGAAGCGCGCCACGCCGTCGCTGCCTCCCGTCAACCGCCAGTGGATGCCGCCGTCGTCAGAGCGCAGCGCTGCCCCCACTTCTACCGCCGCGTAACCGCGTGGCCCGCTGAAGGCAAAGCCGCGCACGCAGCCGGCTGACGGCGAATAGGGCAGGAACCAGCGATAGCGCAGGCGCCACTCGCTCAACTCCGGCGCTTCCTGCCAACTGTCGCCCCCATTCAACGAATAGAAGATGCCCGCCGGCTCAACCCCTGCGAACTCGCGATCGGAGATGTCGGGGTGATAGGCCAGCCAGCGAACATGGCGCAATGTCAGGCCGGAGTCGGCCGGCTCCCAGGTCGCTCCCCGATCGGATGAGCGAAACAGGCCATCGTCGCTGCCGACCAAAACAACTCCTCCCCGCGCGATCACGCTGGTCATATTAAGCCCGATCAGTGCCTTGCGCACCTCCCGCCAGGCTCCGTTTTCGCGCTCAATCACATATAGGCCATCACTTGTGGCGGCATAAAGTTCCATTTTGCCTTCCTTGTCCGTGCTTCATGGCGCAGGGTGTCGCCCAATGAGCCGGTGTGCAAGACAAACAGCCCGCTCCGCCGACTCACCTGCAAAGGATAGCACTTGAAGGATGTTGGCCGCGCTGGACGATCGACTGGAATTCTACGTCCTTTAGGACAGGCTCAGGTAGTGGGTCCCGCCACGGTCGGTGCGCTGAATCACCCCTCTCGCCTCCAGATCCAGTTTCACCGACTCGTAGTACCACATCTTGGAACCCTCGAACGTGTCGCCCAATTTGGCGTCCACCTTCTCGCCCAGCTCTCGATAGGACAGCGTTCCGTTCTCTTCCAGGGCCTGCAGGACCGCCAGCCGCACGGCGTCATACTTCGCTTTGCTGATGTTGACTCCTTGCTTGCCGGCCGGGTGCAGGGTGAGTATTCTTTCGGTCATCTTTGGCCTCCAGGTAGTGACGTAATCAGGCCGACCAAGTTTACTGAGCGACCCGCCTTATCGCAACCGCCTATGGATCACTTCAACCGAATTTACGCCACACAGGCCGCCGGCTATCAACGCATGATCAGCGCTGAGGATGTGGAAGGCAATTTGCTGCCCGCAATCCTGAATCAGGTTTCCCTGGCTGACAGGTCCGTTCTGGACCTGGGCACGGGGACCGGTCGCCTGCCCATCATTTGTCGGACTGAATCCGCGCGCTTCGTGGCCCTGGATCGCCAACAAACGATGCTTGTAGAGCAACAGCGATTGCGCGACGAACTGGGGGGAGGCTGGCCGCTTGTCCTCGCCGATATGGCCCGGCTCCCGTTTGGCTCAGGCAGCTTTGATGTGCTGATGGCCGGCTGGGCGCTTGGGCACACCACCGAGTGGTTTCCCGAGAGCTGGCTCTCGCGGGTAGCGGGCGTGATTGACGAGATGAAGCGCGTGCTGCGCACACCCGGCGCGCTGATCATTCTGGAGACGCTGGGTACTGGCGCACTGCAACCGGCCCCGCCTGCCCCTACCCTCGCGGCGTATTATGCCTGGTTGGAGCAGCAGGCCGGATTCACTCGCACGGTCATTCAGACAGATTATCAATTCAGATCAGTGGAAGACGCCGAACAGCAGATGAGCTTCTTTTTCGGCCAGGAAATGGGAGCGCTGGTGCGCCGGAACAACTGGTCCCGCGTCCCTGAATGGACCGGAATGTGGGTCCGGAAGTATGAATGAGTAGAGTCGGAGCAGCCGGGTAACTATGCCGGAGGCTTGCGTGGGTCCAGTAGCTCGTCAATGTGCATCCACATCAGCCGCGAGTAGCGGAAGATGAGAGGCGAAAACAGGAGCAGCACTATCAGGGAGACGGCAAGGTACCAGTACAGGGATGCGCCTGCCGCGAAAAGCAGCAAGCAGAACGGCAGGACCACCGCAAAGCCCAGAATATACCCAAAGAAGATGGACATCATGAAGTAGCCTGGCTCGCGCTCGAAGACGGCACCGCATACCGGGCAGCTCTCGTTCATCTTCCAGACGCCGGTGAATACAGTCCCCTGCAGACAGTGCGGACAACGGTTTCGGAGCAAGGCAGACAGCCGCATAGGCCGGCAAGTATGCGGATCCGCCCCGACCCTGTCAAGCGAATTACGGGTTCAATTCGTTGCGCGAGGCGAGTTGAACCCACAAAAGCGCATGATCGCTGGCGTTGCCGTCAATCACGCCCACATCCACTATCTCAAAGCGTTTGCTGAATATGTGGTCGGCCTGCGCCGGCACATTGAAGCGGGCCACGGTCGGACCGCTGCCGGCGCTGGCGTGCTGCATCCCCACGTCGGCCATCAGGCCGGCCAAGTCGCCCACCTGGCCGGCGGTCACCGTGTTGAAGTCGCCGCCAGCGATCACGTAGTCAGCGTTGGCACTGACGTGCGACGCGAGCGCGTCGTATTGATCTTGCCGGTGGCCGGGAAGCGTCATGATGGTTTCGGTATGTACGCTGTAAACCGGCAGCTCAAACTCGCCCACGTCCAGCGTGGCTCGGGTTGCGGCGCGCATCTGGTTGGTGAGCGGGTGGTTGTGAGGCAGGATAATCTTTTCAGCATCGACAATCGGCCAGCGAGACAGGACGGCATTGCCGAATTGCTGGTCGTGGTGAGTGTGAACAGAGGCCGGAGCAAAGGCGAAACTCATTCCGAGTGCATCGGCAATTCGCCGGACGCCGGCAAGGTCCATTTCTTGCAAGAGCAGCACATCAACGTCCGCCGGCAGCTCCGGTGATTGCAGTTCCTCGATAGCCGCTTCGATGTCCTCACCATAGCGGATGTTGTAAGTAACCACCATCAGTTCACCGTCTAACGGCCCTGACGTGTCAGCCTCGCCGCCGAGATACAATGGGGCGTCCGGTTCGGAGAAGTTCTGCATCTGGCCCACGTTCGTCATCCAGGCGCCGCCGGCTATTGCCAGCGACAGGATGAGCACCAGAGATACAGACCATAATCCTGGCGACCGCTGTAATGAAGGCTGTTTGTTCAGCATACGCCTATGAAGAATCCCCGTGAAATACTGAGTAGTGAATCGTCCATTCGCTGACCACATAGTGTAGGCAGCGTTTATTGGAAGAACACTTGAGAGCGCCGACAGATGGTCTAGCTGAGCGACCTCTCATCATTCAGGCAGGCCGGCATGGAAACGCTTTGTCTGCGGGGTCCACGATGAGTATGATTGCCGCATATTGGTCGACCGCGTTCACGGCGAGTCAACGTATCCGCCGGCGCACCCTACTTATCGTTGCGGCTTACGCTCCAGACCGGTCGCACACGTTCTGAGGAGTTTCCCATGCCCAACCACCTTGCCGGAGAAAGCAGCCCCTATCTACTGCAACACGCCGATAATCCTGTTGACTGGTATCCGTGGGGCGAAGAGGCCTTGACCAGAGCCCGACTTGAAGACAGGCCCATCCTGCTCAGCATCGGTTATGCTGCCTGCCACTGGTGTCACGTCATGGCGCACGAATCGTTTGAAGATGACGAGACCGCGGAGTTGATGAACCGCTATTTCATCAATATCAAGGTTGACCGTGAGGAACGACCTGACCTGGACAGCATCTACATGAGCGCGGTCGTTGCCATGACTGGGCAGGGCGGCTGGCCGATGACGGTAGTGTTGACGCCGGAGGGTCAGCCTTTCTTTGGCGGCACCTATTACCCCAAGTATCCACGCTACGGCATGCCGAGTTTCAAACAAGTGCTGCTGAGCCTTGCCGCGGCCTGGAAGGAGCGTCGCGACGAGATCGCGCAGAGCGCAGCCGGCATCACCGCTCACCTGAATCGGCGGTTTGCTATGGAGGGACAGGACGGCGTTCTGGGACCAGGCCTGCTTGACCGCGCCGTTGGCGCGCTGAACCGCAGTTTCGATGAGCGTAAGGGCGGCTTCGGCAATGCGCCCAAGTTCCCGCCGGCAATGGCTATCGAATTTCTCTTGCGTCTTTACGTCATGCAGGGAGACGCCCGCGCGCTACACATGGCTGAGTTTACCCTGGAACAGATGGCGCACGGCGGCATGTACGATCAGTTGGGCGGCGGCTTCGCGCGCTATTCCACCGACGATGATTGGCTGGTGCCCCATTTCGAGAAGATGCTCTACGACAACGCCCTGCTCAGCCGGGTCTACCTGCACGCCTGGCAGCTTACCGGCCGGCCGCTGTACCGGCGCATCGCCGAGGAGACATTGGATTGGGTGGCCCGTGAGATGCGCCACGAGGCCGGCGGCTTTTACAGCAGCCTGGATGCCGACAGCGAAGGCGAGGAAGGGAAATTCTACGTGTGGAGCGCCGCCGAGGTGAGAGGGCTGTTGGCAGACGAGGCCGGTCTCTTCATGAACTACTATAGCATCACTGCTCAAGGAAACTGGGAGGGGCACAACATACTGCACATTCGGCGGACGCTGGATGAGGTGGCCGCTGAATTCGGCCTGTCCTCTACCGAGGCAGAGCAGCGCCTGGGCGAGGCGCGGGAGCGGCTTTATGCCGCGCGCGCCGAAAGGGTGTGGCCCGGCCTGGATGACAAGGTGCTTACGGCCTGGAACGGGCTGATGCTGGCGGCCTTCGCGGAGGCCGGGCGCGCCCTCAAGCGCAGCGACTACCTGCAGATCGCCGCTGAGAACGCCGATTTCCTGCATCGTACAATGCGCCGGCCGGACGGCAGACTATTGCGCACCTGGAAAGCCGGCGCATCGGCGCGCTACAACGGGTATCTGGAAGATTACGCGTTTCTGGCAGATGGGCTGCTGGCGCTCTACCAGTCAACATTTGAGGAACGCTGGTTTCTTTGGGCTATAGAGCTGGTCGAGACTATTCAGCAGCGTTTCGCGGATGAAGCCGGGGGTTTCTTTGACACATCCGATGACCACGAAACGCTGTTGCACCGGCCGAAGGATGTGCAGGACAATGCCGTGCCCAGCGGCAACGCAATGGTAGCCGGCGTGCTTCTGCAACTCAGCCTGCTCACCGGCAATGGCGACTACTGGCAAGCTGCCGAGAAGGCCGTATCGACCCTTTACGGTGCGATGGCCGAATACCCCAACGGCTTCGCTCAGTGGCTGCAAGCGGCGACGCTGATCATCGGCGAACCGGTGGAAATCGCCATTGCCGGTACGCCGGGTGAACCCGATACGGCAATGCTCCTTGAGGTTACCCGGGCCGGCTATCGGCCGTTTCAAGCTGTTGCGGTCGGCCGCGCCGACAGTGAGGTCCCTCTACTGCGGGATCGGCCTCAACGAGCGGGCCGCGCGACCGCCTACGTCTGCCGGCGCTTTGTTTGCCACGAGCCGGTGACTGAGGTGGACGAATTGCGCATGCAACTCACGGCGCGGCAATGAAGGCGTTGGCATGTTGCCGCCGGCGCGCTCGACGAGATGGCGTGCCTTACGCTTTGAGGGTATTATTGGGAGAGAAAAGTTGGAGGAGCAACGATGAACGAGACAACACCCCAGCCCGATGATGCGCTGGATCAACTACAGGCCGAGATCGATAACACCCAGTTGGATGACGCCCGAGGAGAGGCGCTACAGGAGATCAGTGAGTACATCCGGCTACTGCGGGAGGAGCCGGAAGGTGAACACAACGAGCCGCTCAGGGAGCGGCTCGAAGATGTGGTTACGCTCTTTGATGCGGAGCATCACCGACTCGTCGTTCAAATCCAGCACGCGATAGCTGTCCTTAGCAATGCGGGCGTTTGACGTCGCCACAGTTATGGGCGCTCGCCGTCAATGCCTCGCGTGTCGCGGACGTTAGCGGCGCATTTGCTGCGCGATCACCCGGTCGCCGGGAAGAAGAATCGATCCTCCAGCCGGCCAAAGGCGTAGCCGAGGAAGATCACCACTGCCAGCGGCACCAGGAACCGCAGCACAAGGAATAACAAGACGATCAAGGTTACCAGATACTCGTTCACGGCGACCTCCCTGGCCTGACGGCCAGCAAACCTATTAACTCACCACTCACTACAATCTGACAACAGCATAAAGCAGAACAACCATGCGCGTCTATCGGGGAGATAGACCATCTCCTCCCTGGGTGGGATGCCCCACGTGACTCTGCGCGTCGACCCGGCCTGGCCGATCAGGCCGCCGGCCCCCCCGGCGGCCCGCCCGGCGCAGACAGTTTATCACCTGTCTGACCGCAATTTTGTCGCCCAACCGTATGGGGATTTCCCCCCACACGAAGACACGGACAATGCCCAATTTACTTCGCACCTCTCCGGCTGCTACACTGCTGGTGGTACAGGAGAGCGTCAGTGATTGGCAACTGACTCTCATTCCCCGAGGAGGTGACATTGATGAAAACAAGACTGCTAACCCGAATGACCTACGCGGTCGTCCTGGCATTTGTCATGGCGCTGCTGGTCACTGTGGTGCAGGCGCAGGACAGGACAACTCCTTCTACCAAGCCCACCGAGTGCGTTGAGTGTCACGGGGATCTTGTCTCTCACTGGCAAGAGAGCGCGCACGGTCAGGCCACTACGGATCCGATATTCGTGGAAGCCTGGGAAGAGCAAGGCCGGCCGGATGAGTGTCTGCCCTGTCACACCACCGGCTATGACACCGCCAGCGGCAGTTGGGAAGAGGACGGTATTGCATGTTCTACCTGCCATTACCTGGGCGAAAACAGCCCCAGTCACCCGGACATGGTGATGCTCACTGACACATCGTCCAGTTCCTGCGGCTCATGCCATGTGGATACGCACAAGGAGTGGCAGGACAGCGTCCACGGCCAGGGCGAGCTTACCTGCAGTCGTTGCCACAATCCGCATACGACCGAACTGCGGACTGACGACGTCCAGACCTTATGCTCAAACTGCCATCCCGCCCACGGCTCACAGTACAACCATACCGGCCACGCCGCGCAAGGGATTTTGTGCACCGATTGCCACCTGCGCGTGTCAGACACGCCCATGGGCGAAGGACATGGACAGAGGCAGCATACTTTCTTTGTCGATCTGGAGACCTGCAACAATTGCCACAGCGCGGAGATGCACGCGCCGGTCGGTGAGACAGTGACGAGCACAATAACGGTTGACAATAGCTCGCCCACCGGCCTGATCGTCGCCCACGAAGAAAGCGGGCTGTCGCTGCTGACATCGCTGCCGGATTCATCCAACCCCCTGAACATTCTGTTTGCTGCCGGGCTCGGCCTGGGCATCGGTTTCATCATCGCGCCCGTGGCGGACCGCTGGTATCGGCGCTTCGCTTAACTGCAATGAGGCAGAATCATGACAAATACGAGTGAGCATCTCGCACAGGAAACGCCGGCGATTCAGAGAGAGTCGCTGAATCGGCGCGATTTCATCAAGCTGGGCATGGCCGGGCTGGCGCTGGCGGTAGGTCCCAAGCTAATGGGCCTTAGCCCGGATTTGCTGCCGGCCGAGACGGCAGATTTACACCAACCTGATGCCGGCCCCGCGCATAGTTGGGCGATGGTCATCGACCAGGCCAAGTGTATGGGCTGTGGCTATTGCACCCTCGCCTGTCAGGCCTCCAATGACACCAATCCGGATATCGTGTGGAATCGGGTCACTGAGTCGGAGCTGATTAACGGCGAGATTATCTATCAGCCGGTGCAGTGTATGCATTGCGAACACGCGCCGTGTGTCCATGCCTGCCCGGTAAAGGCCACTTATCAGCGCCCGGACGGCATCATCATGATGGACTACGACCGCTGCATCGGTTGCCGGTACTGCCAGATTGCCTGCCCATTCGGCGCGCGCTCCTTCAACTGGGAGGCCTTTACCGGCAACAATCCGGCTGTTCCTCGCTGGGGCGAACCGGAGGTCCCGCGCCGCCCACAAGGTGTCGCCGAAAAGTGCACCTTCTGTTATCAGCGTATCGACCGTGGGTTGGCGATGGGTCTCACGCCCGGCGTCGATCTGGAGGCAACGCCCGCCTGTGTGGCGGCCTGCCCCAACGGCGCCCGCATCTTCGGCGATCTCAACGACCCCGACTCAGCGGTTAGCCGGCTATTGGCGGACAACAGTTCCTATCGTCTGCGTGAGGACCTGGGTGTCAATCCCCGCGTCTACTACTTGCCGGCGCACAATGGCCGGGACCCGCTCCTTGAGGAGGCATCATGTTCATGAAGCTGAGAGACTTTCAGCCAGGCCGACTCCTTTTCCCGGCCTGGTTGATTACCTTGCTGCTGCTAATCTCCGGCGCACTGGTCGCCGCAGCGATCATCTTCAGCCGGGGCCTGGCCGTCACCAATCTGAATGACCTGGTGCCCTGGGGGCTGTGGATTGCCATTGACCTCTCCAGCATCGGCCTCAGCGCGGGCGCGTTCATGTTATCGGCGGCGGTCTACCTACTGGGTCTGAAGCAGTTCCGGCATGTCGCCCGCACCGCCGTCTATGTCGGACTCATCGGCTACACGATGGCTGTCTGCACCCTGATGCTGGACATCGGCCGGCCGGACCGCTTCTGGCACGCGGTCACTTACTGGAATGTGCACTCGCCCCTATGGGAAGTGACCATGTGCGTTACGCTCTACTTGATGGTGCTCTCACTGGAGGTAATTCCCACTGTTGGGCACTCGGAACTGCTGCAGACTCGCTGGCCGAGACTGTCAGGCAAAATGGTCTCCTTGCATAAGCTGGCCCCGGTGCTCGCCGTGGTCGGCCTGGGCCTATCACTGCTGCACCAGTCTTCTCTGGGAGCTACCTATGGTGTATTGATTGCCCGGCCCATCTGGTATCGGCCTGGGCTGGCGGCGCTCTTTATCGTGTCGGCGATGGCCGCCGGGCCGGCTTTCATTGTGCTCGTTTCCAAGGCGGCCGCCGCTATCACACCGAGGGCGCGAGTGGATCACCAGGTGCTGGATAAGATATCCATGTTTATCGGCTGGGTTCTGGTGGTCTATCTCTACCTGCGCTTCTGGGATACATTGTCCATGAGCTATACATATGAGCCGGCTCGAACCGAGGCCCTGCAATTGCTGACCAGGGGGCCGTTGGCGCTCAATTTCTGGGGCGGTGAGATCATCCTGGGTATCGTGGTACCCATGATCATTCTGATGTCGCGGCGGTTGCGAAGCGAGCCCCGGCTGCACATGATGGCGCTGGCTCTCATAGTCGGCGGGTTGGTCGCTTATCGTTGGGATGTCAACATGGCCGGACAGATGGTAGTGGTCGGCTACATCCCGCAGGGAATCGTCCCGTTCTTCACGCAGTATACCCCTTCAATGATCGAAATCGTCGCCGGCGCGGGCGTTATCGCTTACGGATTGCTGGCCTTTACCCTGGGAGTGCGCTATTTCAACGTGGTAGATCATGGCTCCCCAGCTCCCGAGCCGGTAGTGATTGAGTTGCCGGCAGGCGTCATGCCGGCGCCCGCCGCTGCTGGAGATTAGGTCATGAGTGAGTTTGAAGCAACAGCCTATCTCGTCCTCGCATTCGCATTGCGCTGCATCTTCCCTCTGGCGGTAACTTTGTTCATCGGCTATCTGATGAACCGCATCTCCAACCGTTGGGAGCGTGAGGAAGCGCTGGTCCGCGCCGGATTCTCGATTCCGGTGCCGATTCATCCAACTTGTTGGGCGACGAAGAAGTGCGATCCTGCCGTACGCAGCAAGTGCCCAGCCTACCTGATGAGCAACAAAGCCTGCTGGCAGGCAAAGCTCGAAGCGGAAGGCAAGCTACCGGCAAAGTGTAACGACTGTCCCCTTTACATTCCGGCATTCGCTTGACACTCCGTAGTGCGTCAGTGATCGCCTGGCAATAACCCTCCCCTATTTGATGTGACCTGCCCAGTATCGAACGGGCAGGTCACATTATGATTTCGCTATTTGAAATATCCTCCCCGATCACTCCTCTAACGTTATCAATCCCTTTCGCAGCGCGTATTTGACCAGGTCGATCCGGCTGTGCAGGTTCAGTTTCTGCATGATGTTTTCGCGGTGCCGGTCCACAGTTTTGATGCTGATTACCAGATCGTCAGCGATCTCGGCGTTGGTCTTGCCCTCGGCGATCAGCACCAGCACCTCCAATTCACGCGGCGTCAGGGCATCTTCCACCAGCGGCTGGTCGCCGGCCTCCGCCCGACGCAGATAATCCTGCACCAGTTTCTTTGCCAGCGACGGGTAGAGATATACCTCGCCGGCAGCCACACTCTGGATAGCGTGTATCAGGTCATCCGGCGCCGCCCGCTTGGGCACGTAGCCGGATGCGCCGGCGTGCAACATCTCGAAGAAGTAGTGATCGTTCTCGTGCATGGTGAGAGCCAGTACGGCACAATCGGGGGCTACATCGGCGATACGTTTGGTGGCTTCGATACCGTTCATGTCCGGCATCTGCACATCCATCAGGATCACATCCGGCTGCAACGCCTTGGCTCGCTCAACAGCCTGCAGACCATTCTCGGCCTCGCCTACTATCTGCATGTCAGAGCGGGCATCCAACAACATTCGTAAGCCGGAGCGCACAACGGCGTGATCGTCCGCGAGCACAATTCTAATGGGTTTCATCGCCGCTTACTTCCTCAATTGATAATGGAACGCGCACGCGAATCGTCGCGCCGGCGCCCGGCTGCGAAACGATCTCACACGAGCCGCCTATCAGCGCCACTCGCTCCTGAATCCCCAGCAATCCCCAGGCATGGCGCGGCGGCTCGACACCCTCCGAAAGCCAGACGGCAGGGTCAAAACCACGCCCATCGTCACATACGCTCAATTGCAGCATGCTCTCGCCAAAGGAAAGCTCAACCACGCAATGTTGGGCGCGGGCATGTTTGGCGACATTGTTGAGCGCCTCTTGAGCGATACGGAAGATGACGGTCTCTACTTCCGGCTGCAACCGGATCCGCTTGCCCTCAACCACCAGCGACGCCGACACGCCGGTGCGCTGCTGGAACTCCTCCACCTGTCCACTGAGCGCCGGCACCAGACCCAAATCATCCAGGACAGCGGGCCGCAGATCTTTGATAATGCGGCGCAGCTCCTCCAGCGCGTCGCCGCTCAGCCCGCGAATCGTGTGTAGCTGCTGGCCGGCCAGTTCCGTGTTAGTCTTGATGGTTTCGCTCACCGCTGCCAGCCCAAGCCCCAGGCCGGTGAGTATCTGACCCGCGCCGTCGTGCAACTCACGAGCGATGCGCTGGCGCTCCATCTCCTGTGCGCTGACGACTTGCTGAAGCAGCTCGCGTCGCCTGGCCTCACGCACCTGCAGCGCCGCGTATGCGTCTTGCAGTTCTTCGTGCAAACGGGTAGTTTCAGCATGCGCAAGTTGTTGCATGGCCATGCTGTTACGTTGAGCCGTCAGACGGGCAGCGTTAGCGTCGGCCAGTTGTTGTTGGCGTTCAAAATCAAAGGCGCGCAAGGCTCTGATCACCAGGACAGCAATCAAGCCGGCCATGATCGCCCGGAATAGCTGCACCGGAATGCGAAAGATTTGCAGGAAGAGCTCGCTATTGATCACGCTTGCCGGGAAAATGAAGCTCTTCGGTGTGAATATCTGGCCCACTACCCCATATAGAAACAGCGCGACCGCTGCCCATAGCAACAGACGACCAAATTCCGGCATGCCGCGCGTCTGAAACGCCCGTTGCTCAAGGAAGATGGCCCAGGCCGCCAGCAGAGCGCCGGGGATCCCCAGAATGTATCGCGCCAGCACGTCAATGGCTGTCACCAGCTCCGGCCCGGTGACCTGATAGATGTAGCGGGTGGCAATGGCGCTGAGCAACCACAGCGCAAACAACATGCCGGCCGCGAAGAGGGCAAAGCGCTTCTCAAAGCCATTGGGGCGATGATAAGCATATATCAGCCGGACGCCAAACAGGATTAGCAGGACAAATGAGAGCACGAGATGGGGGATGCGGATCTCGTTAAGCAGCAGCCACGAGGGAATGCGCGTGGCGTCGGCCTCTGCCAGTCGCTGGAACATCTCGAACCACTCATGCAGGCCGTGGATGATGCCGAAGCCGGCCAAGAGCACCATGGCGCGGGCAATAGGAAAGCCGGAGCTGCGCCGGGACTCCAACCATACTACCAGCCCCATGCAGAAGAACGCCAGCCCGTAAAGAAAATAGACGACGACGATATTGCGTAGGAAGAACTCGGCCATTCGTCCCGCTCTTGCGCCTCAACGACTGCCTGGTGATTCTACTCTCAGTCCGGCAGGGCTGCCAGCAAGAACAACGATCGGGAGGCCGCGCACACCTTTTAGGGAACGCAAGACAGGGGAAGGACCAGCAGGCCGAGAAAACAAGAAAAGGCCCCCGAAAGGACCTTTCCCTATGAGGTGCTCCCGGAAGGACTCGAACCTTCAACCAGACGATTAAGAGTCGCCTGCTCT
>CAZIKT010000006.1:0-8818 GCA_964539885.1 uncultured Ardenticatenaceae bacterium
TCAACCACACAACAGACGTCTTCCATACCCTCGACCCAGGAGCCGGCCAGCGAGATCCGGGTAGCCACCAGCACCTGAGCGTACCGAAAGAGAAGGGGCAACTTTGTGCGAAAGCCTGTGTCATGTTCGTATGGAATGATGGACAGGTCAAAGGGGCGTAGGGCGGCGGCGAGTTCTGTCACGTAGCCTGTAAGGGTCGCACCGGATCCTCGGATCTGCCCGGCAAGCGGCTCCGGCGTTCTGGATAGGTCGCCCAACAGCCAGAGCTGCGGTTCAATTCCCCTCTGCCGGCAGAGCGCAACTGCGCGCTCATGCGCCCTGTCAAAGTACGCCTGCAATCCGAGCCGATTGGCGGTCGTCTCGGTGCTGCCCAGGTGTGTGACGCGGAAGTCTGCCGCCGGCCTGACTTCAGCAGGAAGCGGGGGGTAAGCGTCGTATGAAAGGGGAATCCAGGAAACGCGTCGGCAGCCGGCCTGCTCCAACCGTTGCACGTCAGTCCTGGAACCTGAGAGGGCGACGCTGGCTGCGCGATAGATCTGCATCTCAGCCGAGCGCGTGCGATTGATGAGCCACCGCATTCTCCAGTCAAGATTCTCTTGCCAACGGTAGCGGCGCACCCTATACAGCCAGTCATGATGTGAGAATACCCAAGGCGTCCCGACCTGAAGCAGATAGACAGCAGCTGCTATCTCCGAGGTATCGGCCCAAACAAGCTCCGGCTGCACTCGATTCACCAGCGTTTGCAGTTGCTCGGCCATGCCGGGCGCCGCTGGGAAAGTGGCCTGGATCGGATCAGTCAATTGGGCCAGATACCTCCGACTTCTCCTTGCAGCAGCACCGCCGGGTGCAGATTCGACATCCAGCCAGCCGGCGGCCATCTTGCGGGCCACCTCCGCTTCCGGCAGTGCTTCTTCAAAGGCTGCGGTCCTCTGCAAAGCCTGTTTGTCGCCAATGCGCACTACGTGCACTTCGTTGCGCAGCGCGGTCAGTGCGCCAAAGCTCTGGATCACCCGGCTGGCAGCCCCGGAATGGTTGCTGGCTACCGGCACAGCCGGAATACAGAACATGATCCGCATCAGCGCTCCTCGAACAGATCAGGTTGGTCCGGCCGGTGCGCCCAATCAGCGAACAGGGTTAACGAGTGGGCGCGTCGAATGTCGTCCAGACTGCGCGCGTTGATCTCTATGTTGTTAAACAGGCTGCTATCAGCCTCATTCCGCTGGCGCACAGTCATTGGGGCAATATCCTTGAAGGAAACCTGCCGGTGGAGCATCAGATAATAGTAGTGTAGGCGAGCCAGTCGGCGCCCTTCTGCCGAGAGCGGCGGTGTCTCGTGCAGACGGGCCAGGCGGTTCAGGTATTCCTCTCTGCTGACAGAGTCAATGGTAAAGCCGCGCCCTTCATAGCGACCGGTGCCGGCAGTAAGCACCGGCACGCCCAGGCAGGGCAATTCGAGGCCGATGGTACCCCGCACCGTCAATCCGTAATCAATGATCGGGAACAGGGAACTGGTGTTGATGGGTGTGTCCGAGGGCAGGATTTTCACGTGAGCGGGCAATTGTCCCAGGCCGTTCAGGTAGCTCATTTCCGCCGCCTCAAACTCTGAACGCCCGTCGAAGGCATGTAGCAGCACATTAAGCGGGTGGAGCTTGATCAGCCAGTTCAGGTGCGGGTTGGCGATTGCCGCTCTAGTCGTCTCCAGTAGCCACTCGTCGAAATCGCTGAACAGGTCCTCACCAAAGAAGAAAGCGCCGTCCCAGGAAACGTGGGCAAAGACGACCGCCGTCTTCTTTTCAGGGTCCAGGCCCAGGAGTTCCCTTGTTTCCTGGGGCGAAAGCGTCGCCTTGCCCGATTGCAGCCGGCGCTTGTCGGCTAACGAGTCAGCCTGATAGCGAGCGGCCAACTCTTCGGTGACCTGCCGGTCCATTTCAGCAGTCAGTTCATGATGCTGGAGCTCTCGCCACGCTTGATGGGAAATTGAAAACTCGTGGTCGAACCGGTTCAGGGGGGTATAGCGCTTGAAGACCCAACAACCGGCGCGCTGCGCATCAGCGACCACCAGGCAATCTACACCTCGCCGCAGAGCGACATCAACAAAAGGGCCGTTGACCGCATATCCGATGTCCCTGAGCAGAATCTTGCGGATCTCAAGGCGGTCAAGAATCTGTTCCGCTGCCAGCGTCGTACTGATCGCAGTTTTCAGATAGCGTGCAAATGCGCCAGTAAACTCCGGCTCGTTCAGGTCCGGGGGGAGGCGCTGAAGAACGCGGGATGCGCTGGAAAGCGCGTAGGTTCCCACGGGCACATCGCCGTAGCAGCACTGGCGGGTGGCATATACGGAAAGGTGCGCGGGCATCAAGTCGCGGACCGCCTGTTCGATCTGATGAGCAGTGTGTGGGCGACGAATGAAATCGCGTACATTGTGCTGCTGCTCAAAGCCAAACAGGTCAAAGTAACGCCCGGCGACGTCGCTCTGCCCGTAACTGAGCATGACCGGCCGGTAACCCTCTAATTGCATGCGCTTGGCCAGCAGGGAGTAGAACTTCAGCTTCAGGGGCATGCTCGTCTGAGACAGGACGGCAAAGTCGCCTCGTCCCTGCTCAAACTGCCGGCCCTGGTTGATAAAGTCGCCGACCTGCTTCCGGGTAGCGGCCACATCCCGGGCGACCTCCGCCCTTCTGCGCCTCTGATCTGGATCGAGCAGGTTGCGCCAGCCAGTGCGGAAGCGCGTCAGGCTGTTGAGCATCCTTCACCTTCAGTAAGCACGGTCACCAGGCCGTCCAGCCGCCGTCCACGACTAGGGTGCTGCCGGTCATGTAGCTGGAGGCGTCCGAGGCCAGGAAGACGAAGGGGCCGCGCAGTTCGCGCACGTTACACAGCCGGCCAAGCGGCGAATAGCGCTTGAAGTTCTGCTTGAAGGCTTCATCGTGCCGGTTGTCCACGCCATGCGGCACAATCGTATTCGCGCGAATGCCGTCCCCGGCGTACAAGGTCGCCAGGTAGCGGGTGAAATTAGGCACAAACGACTTCGTGCCCACGTAGTCCACCGGCTTGTACGTCTGGCTCTCCTGCCCGGGAAACCTGTACAGCGCCTGATTGGGCGCGACCAGCGAATACGTGGAGGCTACGTTAATGATGTTGCCGCTTCTCTGTTCCAACATCATCCGCGCCGCCGCTTGTGTGAGGCGCAGTAAGCCGGTCATATTCACCGCCACAGACTGCTCCCACAAATCCAACGGATAGTGCTCAAAGCGGGAGGGATTGATGTCCCCGGCTGCGGCGTCAAACTTGGCGTCAATGGCTGCCAGGTTCACCAGCACATCCAGCCGGCCAAAGCGCTGCGCCACGTTATCCATCAAGCGCTGCACGTCATCATTGCGGGTGATGTCGGCGCGCGCCGGCTCGATGGCAACGCCGGGATACCGCTCGTTCAGGGCGGTCGCCTGAGCAGTCAGCTGCTCCCGGGCAACGACATCGCTGATGACGACGTCTGCCCCATAGGCCGCGAAGGCATCGCACACCTCCCGGCCGATCAAGCCGGCTGCGCCGCTGACCAGGATGATCCGGCCGTCCAGCCGGAACTCCTTCTCACTCAAGGAATACCTCCATTTTCAATGGTAACCTCTGCGCTCATGATAGGACAAACACGCTACAACATGTCCGATTGCTTCACAAGATAGTAAGCAACTGCCTTCTCGTTGAACTGAATCCTCTGCGCCTGTGGGCCGAGGAACTCGTCAATTGCCTTCGCCGCTCCGGGGAATTTCTCAAGCGCCGCCGGCTGCTTATACTCATCAAAGAGCACCACCCCGCCCACTACCACTTTTGGCCAGAGGTGCTCCAGAGCCACTCTGTATGAATGGTAAAGGTCAACGTCCAGATGCAGGAATGCTATCTTTTCCACGTCCAGACTTGGCAGGCTGTCCTCGAGGAAACCCTTTACCAGAGTGAGCCGGCCGGCTATGAATTCCGGCTCGAAGCCATGGTCCGCCAGTAACCGCTTGATTGTCTCGGCAGTTGCCACATTCCAATCGCCCTTTCGCGGATTCCTGGGGCTGCGGTCTTCTTCCGAAGGCTCTGGAAAACCTTCGAACGAGTCTAAACCATAGATCCGCCTTCCCGTAGCTTCATAGTAAGCCAGGCAGCAAAGCTTAAAAAGGCTTTGACCGTATCCTACACCGCACTCAACGATGTCTCCCTCCACGTCCGCAATTAGTTGGAATAACTCGTCGAAATAGAGAAGCTGCATCAACCACCAGCGGTCTGCCCTGATTGGTTTGTAGACCCGCTTCTTGGAAATGTCATAGCCAAACGGCCTGACTGAGCCTCTTGCGAGCTTGAGCAACCACCCCTTCGGCTGCAACTTTATTGCTCCTCCGCCTGTTGTTTTTTCAGGGCCTGCAGCCCGATGCGTACGCTTTCGCCGGCTTCGGCAATAGCGGGGCTCGGCGGCTGCTCCTGCTCCAGGCAACGGAAGAAGTAGCGCAACTCCTCTATGAACATATCGTTGCGCTCCCACCCGGCCGGCAGGTGATGTGTCTCCTGGGTAGGCGAGCGCGCCCCTTCCAGAGTCGGCTGCTCCCCGATCACGCCGTCCCAATGAGTGAGCGTCCCGCTGTAATAGTCAAAGTACACCCGGCCATGCGTGGCCACCAGCTCCCATTGTCGCCGGGGCGGGCGTTGCCAGAAGTCGAGGTGAACGTTGGCGACGACATTGTCCGCGAAGCGAAGCAAGAAATCAGCCGCGTGTTCACAATCAGTAACCAGCGGCGAATCACGATGTACCATCCCGGCGATTTCGACTGCCGGCCCAAAAAGCCATACCAACGTATCCAATTCATGGCTTAAGGTGAGGACCGGCCCGCCGCCGAGCGCGCGCTGAACGGCGTAACTGCCGCGGTAATCCTCCCAGGGATGCCAGTCCGGCACATGCTCGCCCCAGACAGCCTGCACCCACAAGGGCCGGCCCAAAACGCCCGCCTCCAGCCAGCTATGCACCTGTTGCAGGAGCGGATGAAAGCGCAGCATGTAGCCCACCATGGCGAAGCAACCGCGTTCGGCGAGCGTGGCTTGCAGCCGATCCAGACCGTCCAGCGTATGGCTGACCGGTTTCTCTATGAAGAGATGGCAACCGGCTTCCGCCGCCGGCTGGGCTATTGCCAGATGCTGCGCCGTCGGATTGGTGATGAAAGCGACGGTCGGCGCGTAATCAGCCAGCGCCCGATCCAGCTCTGTGTACACGGGCAAATCGCGCGTTACCATGCGCAGCGGCAGACCGCGCTGCCGGTAGAGGGCAATGTCGCTGTAACCGATGGTCAGCAGGTTCTGGATATGGCGTTCGCCGACTGAGCCGGCCCCACACACCAGGATGCGCTGGTCCGTCATCGCGCCCGCGCCGCCGTGATGCGGTCGCATACATCGCGGACCGCGCCATAACCGCCGCGCGTCGGGCAGACGAAACGGGCGATGTGGAGAATCTCCGGCCGTGCATCCGCCACCGCGCAGGGAATGCCCCCGGCCTCGGCCACCGCCTGCATGGGCGGCAGATCGCCCAGGTCATCGCCCACATAGGCGACCGCCGCCGGCGCGATGCCGGTTCGGGCACAAATCTCCAGTAGCACGGGCAGCTTGTCCTTCACACCCATATAGAGGTCGCCGATGCCCAACTTTTCGGCCCTGGCGGCGATAATGGGATTGTCCTCGCTGGTGATGATCGCCACATGCACGCCCGTCCGGCGTACCTGCGCCAGTCCATGCCCATCGTGTGTGTGAAAGCGCTTCAACGCCTCGCCGTCCGAGCCATAGTACATGGTGCCGGGGGTTAATGTGCCGTCTACATCCAGCACAAGCAGGCGCACGGACGCCCAATCGAGCGCCGGCGCAGGCCGGATGCAGTCTAACTGTTCCATCACCAACTCGGCAAATTGCAGACTGATCGGGGTGTCAATATCAATCGCATACCGGCTCTCGGTGCGCAGCGGCAGCAGCCGACGGCCGGTCATTGAGCCGCCCATGATCACCTCCGGACGGGTCGCGTCAATGTTGCCGGTCTGCCACCATACTTCCGGCAGTTCTTGCCGGGGATGGTTGTAGGGCTCGGCGATGCCTGGCGCAGCAGCAAACGGTTGCATGAATGACGGCGGGTCGCTGCTCTCGTCCGGCAGCCGCCACATCTTGAACGGGTTGCTGGGAGCCGGGCAGACCGTGCGCACGGCGGTGGCCTGTGGATAGTCAAGGAGCATCCGTACCGCCTGGTCTATCTGCCCGGCGAAGCGCAGCGGCGACGTGGGTCGTAACTGGACCACGATGTCCGGCTGCCACTGCTCATGCTCCTTGAACCAGGCCAACGCGTGCTGAAAGACCGGCAGGTCCAGGGTGTGATCCTGGGCCAGTTCTGCCGGGCGCATGAACGGGGTCTCCGCGCCGTATCGCCGGGCGACAGCGGCAATTTCCGCGTCGTCGGTGGTGCAGACGGTGCGCGTGACCAGCGCGGACTGCAGCCCGGCGGCAACAGCGTAAGCGACCAGCGGATGACCTTGCAGGAGGCGCAGGTTCTTGCGCGTAACTCCTTTCGAGCCGCCGCGCGCCGGGATTAAGGCCAGCACAGCCGGATGATGATGCGTATTGCTTGTTGTCATGCCGGTCTTATCTCGGGCGATACTTCAGCTTTTCGCGCTGCGGGTACTCGACCGGCAATAACTCGCGTGGTTTGAATGTCCAGACCTGAGCCATGTGGTGGATATCTCGCACCAGCCGGCGCAGGCCGCCGGGTTCCAGCGAGGCGGCGTGATCAGAGCCTTTCCAGGCCCGGTCCAGGGTGAAGTGCCGCTCAATATAGCCGGCCCCCAGCAGCGGGGCCAACAGGTCAATGGCAATGCCGTTGTGATGGCCGGAGAAGCCGATGGCCCGTACTCGACCACTATCTTGATATTCGCGCTTCAGACGCACCAGCTCCAACAGGCAGACGTCGTCGAAATCGATCGGGTAGCCGGAAACACAATGGTAGAGTACCACTCTTTCCGGACATGAGGCGAAGAGCTCCACCGCCTGTTCAATCTCGGCGCTGGTGGACATGCCGGTGGAGATGTGCATCTCCCCGGCATACTCATCGCGCAGAAAGGTCAACATTTCCGTGTGATTGTTGCAGGGCGAGGGAATCTTGATGAAGCGCGGCTCAAGGGCGGCGATCTCGCGGGCGCTGGTCAGGTCCCATACCGAGGCGCTGTACTCAATGTCATGGTCTTCGGCATACTCTTTCAACTGCCGGTGGGTTTCCTGGTCAAACTCCAGAAACTCCCGATGCTCGCCGTATGTGGCCCCGTAACTATGGCGGTTGTCGTAGGGCATATCATATTGCTCCGGCGTGAGCAATTCCCGCGGATTGCGCTTCTGGAATTTGGCGACATCCGCACCACAAGACTTGGCAACCACGATCATCTGCTTCGCCGTGTGCAACTCGCCGCGATGGTTGCAGCCGATCTCGGCAATTACCTGTGGAATGGGCACAACAGGCGGTAGATTTGGCAAGGCCGGCTCGTTACCGGAACTGTTCATAGCTCTGATCCTGTTTTTACTCTCGAAACACGCGTCGCTTAATGCGACCGGCCTGACGGTAAAATTGACTTGTGAATCGCTGTGGGATAGGCGGCAGACGCTGATCAAGCCGGGCCAGGACGGGATGCGGCGGCGGCAAATCCATGCGCCGTGGGATGCGCGGCGCTCGCGGCGGACCATGCAGTTGGGCCAACTCCGTCATTAGCTCTACCCAGGCGTCGGCCCCGGCAGTCAGGGAATAGCCGGTTTCGACACGTGTGCGGGCATTACTCGATAGGCTCAGCCACATTTCCGGCGACTCGCGCAAAAGCCGCACCGCCGCCACAAAGGCATCCCCTCTATCGGCAATGAGCATACCCGTTTCTCCGTGACGCACCAGCTCGGGAATGCCGCTACGGATATCCATGCAGACTGGAACCAGTCCCGCCGCCATCGCCTCCATCAGCGCCACCGGCACGCCCTCGTAATCGGAAAGCAACACAAAAACATGATGCCGGCGCAACTCGTCCAGCACCTCAGCATTGGGAATACGACCGGCAAAGCGCAGCGGGATATCGCCGGCCTCGGCGATGATCTCCTCCACCGCTGGGCGGGCGCTGCCGTCGCCGTAAATGGTCGCTTCTACGCCGGGGATCTCCCGCACCGCCCGGCATAGCGCCCGGGTCGTGGCCGAGATTTGCTTTTGCTCCTCCTCCAGCCGGCCCAGGTAGACCAGCCTCAGGGTATCGCCCGGCGGCTCGGCGCGCTCAGAGGGCAGCGGCACGCCGCAGGGGACGCGCCATATCCGCACATCCTCAACCCTGTCGCGCAGCAGTTGCGTTTCCAACACCTGTGAAACAGCCACCACGCCGGCAAGGCGAAATGCCGGCTCCCCGCGCACAAAGCATTCTTCAACGGCCTGGTAGTAGTCGCTGTCGGAGTGGAGCACGCCCACCGTGGCGATGCCGGCCTCACGCGCCCATCGCCCGGCATAGTAGGCGGGAATGACAACATTGGGTACAAAGACGTCCGGCGGATCCAGCGCCAGTTGTTCCAATAGCCAGCGGATGCGATCTTCGGTGTAACCGATATGCAGCACGTCGGCGCAGGAGAAGCCCTCCGCGCGCAACTCCTCGATGATTGGGCAGACGCCGGACGCGCGGCGGATGAACAGAACGCGCGACTCGACGCCTCGCTCGCGCAGCAGCGGCAGCAGACGGCGTAACCAGGCGACAGAGCCGGTCATCAAGCGCGGACTGGCGTAATCACAGAAGAGTACTTTCAT
>CAZIKT010000006.1:8918-11607 GCA_964539885.1 uncultured Ardenticatenaceae bacterium
CCCTGGGCGACCTCCGCCAGCGCCAGCGCCAGGTCAGACAAGTGCAGGTAGTGGGGGTGGCCGAGCGACGCCACCTCTCTGCCGGCCCGATACTCCTCGGCATGTACGGTCTCTACTAACGCCGGGTCCATCAAACCAGGATCGCTCCTATCATTCTATAATGAGGGTGGCCCATAGCGGCTGCTGACGACATCGTAAAATACGCGCTTGTTGACCAGCCGCTTGTCGTTCAGCAACAGATCATCCCTGGTCACGCCGGCGACCAGACCCAGGTCCCAGTCGTCATAGAATTGCACCTTGTCCTGCCCAAATATGAGGGTGTAGGCCATGACGGTGTGCCGGCGATTGTCAATGAGCGCGGTAATCGGCTTAGCGCTTCGTTCGACGAGGCGCACAAAATCCAGGTTGCACAGGACTTCGCTGCTGCCGTCCGGCAAAAGCCGCTCCTGGTCCGGGCCGTCCACGAATACAAAGTCGAACGGGTAATCCGGGATTCTCTCGTAGACCGAGCCCTGCAATAAGGAATAGCTGGTCCAGCAAATCGGCGAGTGATAGATCTCGGCTACGCCGGCATAATCCGCCGGGAATATGGCGACCGCGTGCTCATACCACGTTTGATGGTGCTCCATCGAGATAAGCTTGGGCCGGCTCTCCGGCGCCTCGCGCGAATTCTCCAGCAGCGCCTCCGCCATGATCCAGGTGGTAATGCCGGTGCCGCACTCCAGTACGAAATCGGGTTTCCTGCTCCGTATCAGGCTGTGCAGGACGACATAGTCGCCGGAATCCGCCCCTGTCGATGAGGAGGCTGACCGCGCCGCCGCTATCACTTGCGCCAGCCGGGGATTCTCAGCCAGATACTCGCGAACATAGCGCTCGCGGCCGTTCAGTCGACGCTGCCGGCGCCATTTTCCAGCGTACCGGCTTACCTTAGCGATCATGTTTAACCTTCGACCACGGGCCGATCAAGATGCTGGGCTGATCGCTCCAGGTGCAGCGCAGCCGAAAGCTCAAACAGCAACGGCCGCCCCGGACAGATACGGCGCGCCGTCGACGTGAGGTAGCGGCGTCTGACGAATACCGAGAGCCTCCAGTTGCGCGGTCGCGTCTGCCGGCGCCGCCAGGACGTTGAAGTAAACGCTGGTATCTTCAGTTGCGTATTGGCCTAATCCGGCTTCCGGCCCAATCCGATAGAGGGAGTAGCCCAGGCCGATTAACAGATCCGCCAGCTCGCGGCACGATAGGCCTTGCTGTACCTGTGTAAAGTCGTTGAACTCCACAATCAATAGGGGTCGTTTATCGCCCTCCAATAGCGCGCTGGCCCCGCGTAATAACTTGATCTCCGCTCCTTCCACGTCAATCTTCATCAGGTCCACGTGCTCCACCCCGGCGCCGGACAGATAGCCGTCCAGGCGGGTGCACTTGATCTCGATCTGCCGGCCGGAATATTCAATGGCCGGGGCCAGCGAATTCGCGCCCACGTTATGCGCATCGCCCAGGAAGAGAGTGGCCCTGCCGTCCTGCTCGGCCAGCGCCAATTGATTCAGGGACACGTTTGTTGCCCGGTTCTCCCGCACGTTGGCGGCCAGCAGGGCGAAAGTCTGGGGGTCCGGTTCAAAGCTATGGACGCGGCCATCCCGCCCAACTGCTGAGGCGGCGACCAGCGTGTATTGGCCGCAGTGCGCGCCGGCATCGACAAAGGTCATCCCCGGCCGCAACAGCCGCTGCACCATCGTGACCGTCTCCGGCTCCAGAAAACCCTGGCGATGCATCTTCATGCCCCCGTAGTCACCCCAAAACACCTGCATGGGCATGCCGTTGGCCAAGCGGGTGTAAAAGGGTAGCCGGGCGCCGCGATCCTGTGACAGCTTGTACAGCAGCCAGTGAGGTTCCCGGCGTTGCGCCAGCGATAATCTCCGCCAGAGGCTAAAAATGATTCCTCCCAGCGGTGGGAAGCGACGGTTGAGACTCAGGACAAATTCAGAAGGGGCCATTGTAAGCACTATGAAATCGCCAGTCGACGCCGCAGGCTTTCCGCAGGCGCGAGGTGAGTACGGTAGTAATCCTGGGCGGCCGCCCGCATCGCTCGAAAAGTAGAGGGATCCGCTTGCAGGATTTGCAGGCAGACGGCTTCACACTCCTCAGGCGTGCTGTAATAGAACACGTTCTCGCCCGGCCTGATATCGTCGTCAACGATGTTCGCCGGCCGCTCGGTAGCCAGGATCGCGCCGCCGGCCAGGGCTTCCGCGCTACGCCACGAATGGCAGCCATCCAGACCATTCGTGCTGATGACGACATGGGCGCTGTGCAGGTTGTCGACATACTCGCGGTGCGATGTCTGCCGAGGATATGGGTCATCCGGGAAGTGCTCTCTGGCTGGGCGATTCGGCACAAAGCCGCCGTTGAAGCGCTCGCCAAAACGGTCACGCAAGCGATGGATCACCTGCTGACGCATCAGATTGACCTCTCGCCCGGTCTGCGAGTCCATCGGCCAACAACCTGGATGGAAGTAAATCGCATACCGGCGTTCGGCGTTTGTACATTCATATTCGTCAATGTGCAGGCGGGAGGCGTAGCGCTGCAATCTGAGAGTCGTGGCCGATTTGAGATCTTGCGGTCGAATCCCCCCGCTCTTGCGCCGGCGATATGCCAGGCGAGAAGCGGCCGAGCCAAGAAGTCGCCAATAGACCCG
>CAZIKT010000006.1:11707-15799 GCA_964539885.1 uncultured Ardenticatenaceae bacterium
AGAAGGCCGGCGGTCAAATGGGCGCAGCCGACCAGGTCATGATCGGTATAGGCGATGATGCGCATCATTACCGGAGTTGACCTACTACCTCGAACTATGGACAGCTCATGGCGAGCCGGCAGAGATGGTCTGGACAAGCATCTGAGAGGTAACTGGCTTTGTCGTCAGGCCGGGTAAGGGGGGCGGCAACGCTTGCCGGTGAGCATAGTATGGTTGTTTCAGTCGAGCCGCCAGGGGTGTGAGTATTCTATGGTAGCGACTGAACAACAGCCCCGCACCCAGTAGGGTGTGCGGCCAACTGAGGCCGATCACCTGGCTATCGCTGACATAGTCGCGCAACGCCTTCACGCGTTTTCCAGATCGCCCCAGGACCAGGGCGCGGCGATAGAAGTTTTCGCCGCAGAGCCGGCGGCGCAGATCCGTCGCCAGGCCGGCGCCTTCGAGCGAGAGCCAGCTCATCAGATAGACCCGCCGACGCTGGTCTTCCTTTGTGAGCCGGGAATCCCCGCTGTGCCGCTCCTGGTCGCTGCGTCGTAGGAAGTAAAGACTCTCTTCAACGCGGGAGGACATGAGACCATTGGCCTCGGCCCGCAAGAACAATTCCAGGTCTTCGATGTGAGGGAGCGACTCATCCCAGCCGCCGATCTCGCGCAGCCGGCCGGTACGCCAAAGCGGGCAACCGCTTTGCCAGGGTGAAATATCCTCAGCGCCCAACAACAGGTATTCCAGGTGGTGCGATTGGGGTGGGTATGGGGGCTGCAAGACATTGTCCAGAGAGCGGTCGAAAATTGCATACCGGCAATTGACGAAATCTAGCTGAGGGGACTGCTGGAACATCTCCAGTTGGGCTTCCAGCTTGTGTGGGGCAAACAGGTCATCGGAGTCCAGGTAGCTGATGAACTCCCCACGCGCCAGCGCCAACCCATAGTGGCGACCGGCAGCAGGGCCGCGCCGCGGATCGGGCAGGGAATAGACCCGAATTCGGTCATCTTGCGCCGCCAACGCTTCCGCCACGCGCAGCGAATCGTCAGTCGAGTGATCGTCAATGACAATACATTCCCAATGCGTCCAGGTCTGGCCCACGACAGATTCCAGACTCTGAGGAAGCAGGTCCGCCCGGTTGTGCACCGGAATGGCTACCGTGACCAGCGGTTTTGAAGTACCGTCCATGATCAAGGGCGGCTATTGCAGGATTAGCCGGGCATCAGCCAGGACAATGTTGCCCCAATTGCGATGCCACTTCACGATGTGTTCGCCGCGTTCGCCGGTCACGGGCGTCACCTGGAATACAGGGATGCCGGAGACGACATCCAGGTCCTGTCGCGAGCCGATATGCCCGCCTCTGCCGAGACTGAGCGTGGTGTAGTATTGACCCGGCGCCAGGTTGACATTCGGTATATGCAGGCTCATACGCCGCGACTCGTTCGCCGGCAAATCAAAAATCTCTCTGGTAAAAAAGGTGCCGACGCAATCCCCCAAAACGTTAAAAATGCTCACGCCAACCGTCAAACCCTCCGCCTTCTGGTTTGAATAGGCTGTCAGGTGGATGTCAATCGGCTCACCAAAATAGAGAAAGCTCCTTTCGCTGCTCTCCAATCTGATCTCGGTGAAGTGTGTCTGCTCGCCCATACCCGGCCAACGCAGTCGAGCAAGCTCACTGTGCTCGTTCGCCCCGCCCAGCGTGTCGTGCAGATAGGCGCTGACCACCTCGTCGGTCGATCCCTGGCAATAGAGGCGCCCGTCTGAAAGCAGGATTGAGCGTCGGCACAGGTTGCTGACCGCGCCCATATTGTGACTGACAAACAGCACAGTACGACCAGCCTGCGCCACCTCGTTCATCTTCCCCAGGCAGCGTTTCTGGAACTCGGCGTCGCCCACTGCCAGCACTTCGTCAATGAGCAGGATCTCCGGCTCGAGATGCGCCGCCACTGAAAAGGCCAGGCGCACCTGCATGCCGGAAGAATAGCGTTTGATTGGCGTGTCGATGAACTTCTCCACCCCGGAGAAGGCCACAATCTCGTCGAACTTGCGGTCAATTTCCGCTTTTCTCATGCCCAGCACTGTGCCGTTCAGGTAGACGTTCTCCCGGCCGGTCAACTCTGGATGAAAGCCGGTGCCCACTTCCAGCAGGCTGGCGACACGGCCATTCAAGACCACTCGTCCTCTGGTGGGCGGTGTGATGCGGGACACGATCTTGAGCAGCGTGCTTTTGCCGGCCCCGTTGCGCCCGATTATGCCCACCACCTCGCCTTCCGCGACCTCAAACGAGACATCCTCGAGGGCCCAGATGACGTCGGCGGCGCTGCCGTTCTCACTGAACCGGCTCAGGCGTCGTAACTGGCGGTAGTTGTGCAGGGGAGATCGCAGCCAGGCTAATCCGGCCTGAAACAGCGTATCCGGCCGCTCGTCCGCCACGCCGATGCGATAGCGTTTACTGACCGCTTCAACCTGAATCGCCGGCCGGGCCATCACCATTCCAGATTAAGCGACATCGGCAAAGATCGCTTCCATGCGCCGGAAGTAGAATGCGCCGGACACAGTGAGCAGCAACGCCGAAAACGAACCCATCGCGATCAGGTCCCAGGGCATGGGGGTAGTGCCCAAGAGGGCGGCGCGAAAGCCTTCGATCACGCCGGCCATCGGATAGAGACCGTAGATCAGGGTGGCGGTCTCTCCGAACCGCTCGGTGAGCGACGATACGGGCCAGACCACCGGCGCCGCGAACATCAGCAATTGCGTGGCGAATTGCAGCGCGTGTTTCACATCACGGTACAGAACCGCCAGCGCCGACAGCCACATGCCCACCCCGGCAGCGGTCGCTATCATCAGCAGCACGAGATAGGGTAAAAAGATGACGTTGTATGTGGGCCGGATATTGAACCAGATCATCATCACCAGGATGATCACGAAGGCGATAGCGAAATCTACCAGCTTGGCGAATACCGGGGCCAGTGGGTAGATCAGGCGCGGGAAGTAAACCTTGGAGAGCATGTTGGTGTTACCCACCAGGCTCAGGGTGGAGGCGCTCAGAGCCGCCGCGAAGTAGGTCCAAGGGACAAGCGCCGTATAGTTGAAGATGGAGTAAGGCACCCCATCGCTGCTCACCTCGGCAATGTTGCCGAAGATAATAGTGAAGACGACCATGCTGATCAGCGGCCGGAGAATAGCCCAGCCGAAGCCGAGGACCGTCTGCTTATAGAGTATCTTGACGTCGCGCGTCACCAGGAAATAGAACAGATCCCGGTAATCGCGTAACTCTCGAAGATTCAGGGGCCGCCAACCACGGGACGGCTCGATGATAGTCTGACGCGGTCGCTCGGCGTCCGCTGCCACTCAATCCTCCCGGCGACGCCCGTTCAACCAGATGATTCCGGCAACCGGCAGCGCCAGCAACACACCTCCCCACGCTTGCCGGGTCAATGGCTGGGCTGCCATGCCGCCGGACTCGTTATGCACGATCGGCAGGTAATACAGCTCAATCGATTGCTCCACCGTCACCACGGCCGTATCCGTTCCTATACCGGTGTCGTCGTCAATGACGGTCAGCGTAACCAGATAGATATTGGCTTCGGCATATGTGTGCGTGGGACTGAGGGTGCCGGTGGTCGTAACGCCGTCCCCAAAATCCCAAATGATCGTATGGGTATCGAGCGAGCCGACGTCTGTAAAACTGCCCGTGAAGCTGATTGCTTCGCCGTCCACACCGCTCGCATCCGGCCCGGCGTCAACCACTGGCGGAAGGTTATTGACCGTGACAGTGGTGAAAGAAATCGCTTCGCCGGTATCGTCATCCACCAGTATGACAGTAGCAGTCAGGACATCGGACGGCGTGCCCGTCAGCGGATCATCATCCAGATATTGGTGTGTGGCGGTGAATGCGCGGATGCCGGCGGAGAAGGTGTAATTGTCCTGGCTACCGTCGCCCCAAAGGACTACCGCATCGTAGGTGTCCAGTACGCCGGGGTCGCTGAAGGCGGTAGCGAGCGTCGCCGTATCGTTTTCGTCAACGGCAGTATCCAGGCTAATGCTGTCGATTGTTGGGGCCACGTTGTAGACGGTGATGTCGGTCTCGAAGCTGTCGCTGCTGCCGTC
>CAZIKT010000006.1:15899-18450 GCA_964539885.1 uncultured Ardenticatenaceae bacterium
GAGGGGGCCGGCTCGTTAGCCACAAACGCATCCAGGTCGCCATCGCCGTTGACATCGCCCAGGGCGACCGCGTAGCTTTCGTATGTGCCGCCGAATGATTGGCCGCTATCGGTGAAGACGCCGCCGCCATCGTTCAGCCATAGCTCACTTGGTTGATTCTTGATGTTGGCCCAAAAGCTGTCCAGATCGCCGTCGCCGTCAACATCCCCGAGCGCGATGTCGTGTGTGCTGCGGTTGCCCAAGAGCTGCGTGGTCGGCGTAAAGACCGCGCCGCCCAGGTTGAACCAGATCTCGTTACTCTGAACAGCGGTTCTGCCCACAAAGGCATCCGGCAGGCCGTCGCCGTCCAGATCGCCGATGGCCACGGAAGCGTGACTGCCCGATCCCAGGCTCTGACCGCTGTCGGTGAAGACAGCAGCGCCGTCGTTCAGCCAGACCTTGCTCGGCCCGCCCTGGTTCACCACAAAGGCGTCCAGGTCGCCGTCGTCGTCCAGGTCAGCCAGCCCCACATCCCACCAGCCGGCAGGGTTGCCGAGCACCTGACCGCTGTCGCTAAAGGTCCCCAGGGTGCCGCCCTGCAGCCCGCCGTCGTTCAGCCAGACAGCGTTCCCGCTCAGACGGGCCAGGAAAAGATCGAGGTCGCCATCGCCGTCCAAGTCGCCCGCAGCCAGGTTTGTGCTTTCAGATATCACCTGGGTGCTGGTAAAGCCGGCGGCGCCGTCGCTCAGCCAGATGGTGCTCTGATTACTGGCTTCCGCCACCACAGCATCCAGGTCGCCGTCGCCGTCCAGGTCGCCTAAAGCCAGACCCGAGCCGCCGGCAGTGGCTAACGCCTGCCCGCTGTCCAGATAGTTGCCGTCGCCGTCGTTCAACCATACTTTGGCCGGCCGGCCGGCGCGATGGACCACAAACGCATCCAGGTCGCCGTCGCCGTCCAGGTCGCCCAACTCCACGTCCCGGCCAAGCGTATCCGTACCCAGCCTCTGCCCGCTATCCACGAAGATGCCGCTGCCCGTATCTACCTCGGCCCGGAACGTCCACACGGTGGGGGTCAGCGGACCGTTGCCGTCAATATCGCTGAGCGTGCCGGTGGTCGCGCTGGCCATCACCAGCTCACCGGGATAGAAGGGCCGGGTGGGGGTCAGGTAAATGACATTGCTGTCCACCCCATAAACACCAAGCAGTTGCCCACCTTGCATCGCGTGTACGGCAAACGTGCGCGTGTTCACTGTGGCGGGGTCAATCGGCTCGTCATAGCTGATGCCCACGGAGGCATTCTGCGGAACCGTGTGGCTGTTCGGCTCCGGAAAGGGCATGGGATTGCCGGGCGTCCGCAAGTCTTGTGCCTGGGCGGCGGCGTTCATGCTGCCGAACAACAACGCTGACAATCCCAGCCCGAAGAGCAGAGCCAGCGCCAATGATTGCAGTATCCGGTATGCGTGCGGAGTTCTTTCCTGTTGCTTGTCCATCTGGGTCCAACCTCCTGTCGCACGCCTGCGTTTGCACCCGGCGACAAATGTGCTCCGCCCTTCCGACAGGCGGAGCTTCTTTTCATCCTGACACTAGCAGATGACGCAATCCGTTAACGTGCACAACGCATACTCCTGTAGGGAGGACATCTCCGGCTCGTAGCCATCATACGCATTCACAGCGATACAATTCGACCACTCCCTGCCCAATTGAGTGCATTGCGCGTGTCAACAATCAGCCGGGCGCTGTTACCAACCATGGACCAGTCGATTGCTTCATGATTAGTGACGATTACCACGCAGTCCGCAGCAGCCAGTGCGCCCGCAGTCAGCGGAGTAGATTGTAACGGAATCTCTTCGGCAAACAAGTCCGGCACGTGCGGGTCAGTGTAGGCAACGGTGGCGCCTCTCGCGCGCAAGAGATGGATAATGTCCAGCGCCGGGCTTTCCCGCAGGTCGCTTACGTTGGGTTTGTAGGCGACGCCGATTATCAGGATGTTGCTGCCTTTGACCGCCCGACAGTCGTCATTCAGGGCCTCACTGACCCTGTTGACCACGTGCTCCGGCATGTAGCCGTTCACCTCGCTGGCCAGCTCGATGAAGCGGGCGGTGTAGTTCAGGGTGCGTAGCTTCCAACTGAGATAGTGGGGGTCCACCGGGATGCAATGTCCGCCCAGTCCGGGGCCGGGATAAAAGGGCATGAAGCCGTACGGCTTCGTGGCAGCCGCGTTAACTATTTCCCATACATTTAGCCCGAGCTTGTCGCACATGAGCGCCATTTCATTCACCAGGCCGATGTTGACCGCCCGGAAGGTGTTTTCCAGCAACTTGACCATCTCGGCCGCGCTGGTGCTTGAGACCGGAATCGGCTCATTCACGACGGTCTCATAGAGCGCCATCGCCACCTCCAGGCAGGCGTCGGTGACGCCGCCGATTACCTTGGGGGTGGTAAAGATCGTGTAATCCGTTCGGCCCGGGTCGATCCGTTCCGGGGAAAAGGCCAGGAAGAACGCCTGCCCGACGTTGGAGCCGTTGGCCGTCAGCCGGGGCAAGATGATCTCCTCGGTCGTGCCGGGATAGGT
>CAZIKT010000006.1:18550-136175 GCA_964539885.1 uncultured Ardenticatenaceae bacterium
CGCACCTTCTCGCCGTCCACATCCACCCCAATCACGGTGAAGCCGGCCTCGGCAAATGCGACAGCGAGCGGCAGCCCTACATAACCCAACCCGACCACCCCGACGCGCGCCTGCCGGCTGTGGATCTTTGCCAGTAATCTCTCTTTTTCCTGCATTCCAGTATCCTTGCTGCCGACCGCAACCGCTGGCGCCGGACAGCCTGTCATTTCCTACTTCAGCTTCTCTATCGCAGACGAGTCCAACTTGACCCGCTGATAGCGGTCATTCAGATAAGTCAACAGGATCTGCACCCGTTCACCGTCTGCCAGGTGCATATCGAATAGCCCCTCCAACCCTTCCAGCGGGCCGCTGATGATCCGCACTCGCTCGCCTTTTTGGAACTGTCGTCCGGCATCCGGGCCAAGCCTGGCCAGCTCCGCCAGAAATTTCTGCAGCTCCTGTACCAGGTGATCCGGCACCGACGCCGGTTCATCGCCGAAACGGACCAGACCCTTCGCGCCCGGCGTCCACTGCAGCGCATCTGTGCCCATTTCATTCAAGTCGAGTCGCACAAACAGGTATCCCGGAAAATACGGGCGCACTTTTGCCGCCCGCGGATTCTTCGGAGTGACCTGGATCGAGGGAAAGAAATGCTCCACACCCTCCAGCGCAGACAGTTGCCGGTCCACTGCGCGCTCCTTGTGCGGCTTAACATGCAAGACGTACCATTGCGCCGGCATGGTTACTTCTCCAGCCTCCCGACAGTATCGCCCCATTCAAACGCGGGTCTGCAACATCTTGACCGCATTCGGCCATCATTATATCGAATGTAGATTGAATTGGCAGCCGTCAGCAGCGGCGCAACAGCAACTCCAGGTGCGATCTCCCCACCGGCAGACTGAACCAGTTTGAAGCTTTCGGCTGACCGCGTGCTCCCCACAACTGCTCCAATCATCGGCAGATTTCGAGTAGCTGAGCGGCGCAGGGCATGGGCAAGCGTCGAACCGGGTCGCCGATAATCAAGCCCATTATCAGTAAGCCGGGATTCCCATTTGAGGTACGAGCCCCAACAATGCCTGTGGAAAGAGAGCCAGCAAGACGAAGAATATCAGCGCCAAGACCAGCGTTATCTGCACGACTTGCTCTGTTCGGGATGCCCTCCGAAGGCGAGCCGGGTACGGAATTGACTCCGCTTCCGGCTCTTGCATCAGCATTCGTAGCGCGCGCAACACGCCGACCACCGCGCCGGCGCCGGCAACGACAAGCAGCATGCCATAGGCCGGGGAGGATGTCGCTACCAGCGATAAGGCCAGCCACCGGGCTGAAAAGCCGGGCGTCAGCGGAAAGCCGGCCAGGGAGAGCGTACCCAGGATCAGTAGCGCCGCCGCCGGCGGATGTTGTCTGGCCAGTCCCCGCGCGCCGGCAAAGGTGTCTGCCTCCCGCCCGGCTGCCCCTGTCCGCGCTTGCTGCCTGAGCACGGTCAGGCCCAGGCCGGCCGCGAGCAAACTCACTGCCCGCATGAGCACGAGTGAATAAACGACCGGCAAACCCTCTGCGCCGGCTGAAATCGCCAGCAGGACAGCCCCCATGTCTGCCAGCAGCACGTAGCCCACCAATCGACCCCAGTCAGAGCTGCTGAAGGCCAGCAGCGCCGACACAACAATCGCGCCGCCGGCCGCCAGCCGCAACAGCGAGGAGAATTGCGGCTGCTGCATCATTGCCGGATAGCCGGCGATGGCGCCCCCGACAAGCAGGAGCAACACAAACTGCGCCGGTCCAAACGCAAAGAGCGCCGCCAGTGGAGCCGACTCGGATAGTATCGGCCGAACCCAGATGATGAACGGAAAGCCGGCCAATGCGATTATCAAACCGATCAGGAACAACCGCCAGGCAAGGTCGGAGAAGGCTGTCCCGCCACCCACCAGCAGCCAACCGGCGAGCAGCAAGAGAGCCGCGGCCATGGCTGTGATCAACAGATAGCGCAGGGAGCCGGTCGTTGACCTGATTCGGTCTACTTGAAGCACGGCAGTCGTGACACCGACGGCGATGAACCACAGGACTACCCCGAAAGCGAATTGTCCCACCATCAGCGCTGCGGCGAGGAATGACAGCGCAACCAGCACGCCGGGCGCGTAGTCCGCCCCTTGCGGAAACAGCACGGACAGGAAGATCAGCAACGCGAGTAGGCCGTAGAGATATAGGAGCGCCTGGCGCAACCCGTCAGACACGAGCAACACGCGCTCAAAGAGCACCCACTCCATCATGTCAGCCGGGGCAGAAGCAAGCGCACCACGCAAGAGGAGTAGACCGGTGGCCCCGACCACTCCCGCCACGGCCGGCCAACGCCGGGCCAGCAAATAGACAGGGACGGCCAGAACAAGCGGCCCAAAAAACAGCAGGGCAGGGACCGGGATCAATAGTCGTCCAATTGCCAGGGCAGCGCGTGATGTGCTTGGGTGAGGTAGGCGATCGCCAGCGCGATTACCAGATTGGCGACTGCCAGTAAGGTCAACATGGCCAGCGATTGCTCCAGGCTGTTGTAAAGCAACTCAAAGCCGCTCATGAAGATCAGCAGGCCCATGCCGGCCTTAAGAGGTTCGCCGGTCACTGCCATGCCGAGTAACCCCAGCGTCACCAACCCATAGACGGCCAAGTTGACCGGCGCGGGCACAACCGGCAGTTGCAGATTGGCGCGCTGCCCAACCTCCAACACCAAGATCGTCGCCAACGCCACAAGCGCCAGTCGCAGCGCGCTTCGCAACGACAGCCGGAAGCGCTTCCACTTCAAATAGCGAACCGGATAGAGCCTGGCCGCTTCTTCGGCGGTGAGGTCCGGCGGCGTCTTACCCCATTCAACCTGCCGGGCGGTCATATAGAGGATGAGACAAATAAACAGACCAACCAGAATCTTGACATAAGCCACACGCGGATCGAGGACATCGACAAAGAGTAATCCCGCCAGGAGATATTGCGCGGCGAGGGCCAGCAGCGCGATACGCCAATCCCAGACCGCGACGACAATCGCCGCCGCTGCGATTACCAGATAGGCTGCCGGCAGTCCCCGGATTGGCTCCGCCCAGGCCAGCCAATCAAAGATCGTCGGGAAATCACTCAAGAGGGGCCGTCCTCCACCGATTACTCACCTTAACGCAGCAGCAATAGCAGGGCGAAGAACAGCAGGAGCCAGAGCAAGCCCCACTCACCTTCCAGGATGGCCGCCGCCTGTTGCAGCCACAACGTACCCTGCGAGAAGCCGCGTCGCAAGAGGTCGCCCGGCCAGCGGGGGAGCGATCTTCGGGCGAGCGCCGCCAACGCAGCCGCGTGAGCCTGTCGAGCGCGCGGCTGGTAGCGGAAGAGCGCCAGCCCGCCGCCAATGCCTAACAGGATAGCCGACCACGACCACAAGCCGGCGGTAGTCAGACCGGCGGGCGTCAGCAGGAATATGGCCGGCACGGCCAGCGCCAGCCGACTCAGCAGTGGTGACCGCGTTCCATTGACAGCAGCGTCCGGCCCCTCCGGAGTTGCTCGACCCGACCAGACAAAGGATAGCCCGGAGGCGATCAGCGGCATGAGCAGGAGAATTGTCACCGGCACTAGCGGCCATAAGCCGTCGGCAACCCAGGCGTCATACAAGGCGCTCAACGCGGCGAACCCGGTTGTAAGCGGCAGCCCGGCCATTGCCGCCAGGGCGATTGCCGGCCCAAACAGGAAGGTAGCGCGTTCCAGCCGGGGATTAGTCGAGGAGCCGCCCGCTCCGATCATCGGCGTCAGCAAGAAGACGCCGCCGGCGAGCATCAGTACCCACAACATCGGCAAGACCACCGCGCCGGTCGCCGCCAACACGACTAGAGCAGCCAGCGCGAACCAGATCGCCCTCGCCTGCTCGCCGGGGAGTTGCATGTCCACCCAGGCTCGATTCAAGGCCCACAAGCAGAGAATCAGCGCCGGGAATATCAGCAATAGCGGAAACACCCGGCCCGGCGCGCTGATCTCAACCAAGCGAAAGAGCAGCAATCCGCCGGCGGCAGCGGGCACTGCATAAAGCGTTATCGTCACCTCGCTTGCGGCATGCTTGGCGGGACCCTGCGTCGCCAGAAAAGGAAGCGCCAACAGTTGCCAGAGTGCGCCCAGCGTTGTCCAGATTAGCGCTGCGTCCGTCCACTGCGTGCCGGCCTGCAACAAGCCCGGCCCAACCTGAGCCAGGTTTGCCGCGCCCATGGCGATGAGGAAGACGCCGGTCCAGGCGAGGGCCAATGTGCTCAGCAGTTTCCACAGAGTTGTCTTGATGGCACTGGACAGGGCAAGCGTCCAGATGACCCCGAGCAATACCCAGGCCGGCAGGAGCAGCACCAGCGATCCGGCCCACAGGCTGCCCAGCCCGGCGCATACCAGCAGCAGCATGACCCCAGCCACCATGCCTGACGAGGAGTTGTTGCGCCCCAGGCCGGCCATGAGGACGCTGATCAGCAGGATCAACAGCAGCAGACTGATCTGCCAGGCCGCGCTGTCAATGATCAACGCCGGCGCCCCATCGGCCGACGCTGTAGAGAACGGCAATTGAAACCAGAGGACCAGCCACAAGAGCAATGCCAGCAGACCGCCGGTTAGGGCCGCGTTGTACGCCAAGCGCGGTCGATATCGGGCTAAGAGGAGCGAGGCCGCAGAGCTTAGGAGTAGAAGCGCCAGGATGAGAACAGGAACAGTCATATCTGAGATCGGACGAGGCCGATTCTGTATCAGGAGAACTGGGCGCGAGTGGCCGGTTCTCTTGCCAGGGCGTCGCATTCTAGCGCGCCCAGGTGGATACGACAACTGCGCTAAAGCGCTGCTCAGGATCAGACACGGAACGGACGCTTGCGATTCAAAAAAGTGAATTGCCGGTATAATGGTCCACACGCTGTAAGTGGCCGGCGCATGGGCGCAGACGACCCGCACAGCCCCCTGGTGAACGAGGAAATGACCAGGCGCAACCGCGCCGAACAGCAGGAGAATCCCAAATGAGCGAGAGCGAGGCGACAAAGCCGATGACTGACCCGGTGCATACCCGGGCTCCATTCTGGCAGGATGTGCCGGATGAGGAATGGATGAACTGGCGCTGGCAAATGGCCAACCGGCTAAACTCGGCCGAAGAACTGGGTAAGGTCATCAACCTCACCGAGTCGGAGAAGCGGGCGCTGAACACGAAAGGGCTGTTCCGGGTTGATATTACCCCCTACTTCGCCAGCCTGATGGACCCCGACGACATCTACTGCCCGGTGCGCCGGCAAATAGTGCCCACCGACCAGGAGATCGTGCCTTTCGAGTCTATGATGGAGGATTCGCTGGCGGAGGATAAGCACTCGCCGGTGCCGGGGCTGGTGCACCGCTATCCCGACCGGGTGTTGATGCTGGTCACCACGCAATGCGCCAGTTACTGTCGTTACTGCACGCGCAGCCGTATTGTGGGAGATCCCACGCAAACATTCAGCCGAAAAGAATTCGACGCGCAGATCGAGTACATCGAGAAGACGCCGCAGATCCGGGATGTGCTGCTCTCCGGCGGCGACCCGATGGTGCTCGCCCCCAAGTTGCTGGACATGATCCTCTCCCGCCTGCGGGCCATTCCGCACGTGGAGATCATCCGCATTGGCTCTCGAGTGCCCGTCTTCCTGCCCATGCGGGTTACGCCGGAGTTCTGCGAGATGATCAGCCAGTATCATCCGTTTTGGATGAACATCCACGTTAATCATCACAAGGAAATCACTCCGGAGTTGGCGGCGGCCTGCGACCGGCTGACCCGCGCCGGCGTGCCCCTGGGCAACCAGAGCGTTCTGCTTGCCGGCGTGAACGATTCCGTGCACTTGCAGCGCCGGTTGGTCCACGAGCTGGTCAAGATCCGGGTACGACCCTATTACCTATACCAATGCGATCTGGTGGAAGGCTCCGGCCACCTGCGCACGACAGTTAGCAAGGGCATCGAAATCATCGAAGGGCTGCGCGGGCACACCTCCGGCTACGCGGTGCCGACCTATGTGGTTGACGCGCCGGGTGGCGGGGGCAAGATTCCCGTGCAGCCGAACTACGTCCTGGCGCAGGCCCCCGGCAAGGTCGTTCTACGGAACTTCGAAGGCTTTATCACCACCTATACCGAGCCGCTGGACTACGATCCGGACCTGATCAAGCACCAGGAGTCGCTGATCGCGCCGCGCCCGGAACCGGGCCAGGAAGGTATCCACAGCCTACTAGAAGGGCGACGCATGTTTATCGAGCCGGAAGGGTTCTCCGACGTGCATGCCCGTGGCGGCGCGGAACATCGCCTGCGTAGCGGCGACCTGGGTCACAAGTGGCAGCCGTTAGGAGTCGGCAGCATCCAGCCGGAGCCAGAGAGGCTGCCGGAGTCTGTGGAGGAGAATGGCTCCGAGCCGGCGCTCGAAGAATAACGGGCAAATGCTCCGCCGTTTGTCGCTAGTACTTGTCGGCCTTCTGCTGTTATCTCTCACGTCGGCGGGCCGGCAGGCGCACGCTCAGGAGGGCGGCAATCTGCTGCGCAATCCCGGCTTCGAGGACGGCTTCTTCAAATGGAACGGCATCAATGAAATCAACGTGGCGCACGAGTGGACGCCCTGGTGGGCCGACGATCCGAATCACGACCCCACCTACTTGACGCCGGAGTTCAAAGAAGCGCTGGCTCGCGACTTTCCGTATCGAGTGCGCACCGGCGAGCGCGCCCAGCAGTGGTTCAAGCTCTACTCCTCGTTCCTCGCCGGCGTGCACCAGCAGGTTTTTGACGTTACCCCGGGCCAGAACTATCAGTTCTCTATTTGGGCGCAGGTCTGGTCTTCGACCGAGGATAATCCGGCTACCGTATCCACCCTGCCCGGTGATCCACATCTGCGCATCGGCATTGACCCGACCGGCCACTGGGACCCTTTCTCGCCCAACATCGTCTGGTCCGCGGAAGCCCGCATGGATCAGGTGATCGACCGCTACGGCATGTTGACAGTGGAAGCGACGGCCCAAAACAGCATCATCACGGTATTCGTCCGCTCATCGCCTGAATTCGCGAACAAGCACAACAACATCTACCTGGATGACGCGGTACTGGCGCAGGTTGGCCCATCGCCATCCCCGCCTACTTCTACCGCGCCGCCGCCCACGGCGACCCTCCCTGACACGCAAACGCCTGCGCCGACCGACACGCCGACTCCAACGGCCACGCCGCCGCCCACCGCGACCCTCTCTAACACGGAAACGCCTGCGCCGACCGACACGCCGGCTCCAACGGTTACGTCGCCGACCACTGACACGCCGACCCCCACTGCCACCCCACTGCCGACCGAATCGTCACCGCCGCCCAGCCCCACGTCGCCTGAAGGGATTGAATCAGCCACACGGCCGGCAACCCCCGCACAGGAGGTTAGCGTCACGGAGCCGACTACTCCACCAACCAACCCCGCTGAGCAGGTTGAGGAACCAGCCACGATTGCGCCGGAGCAAACCGATGATGAGGGGAGCTTAAATCTGTGCGCCGCCCCCGCCCTGGCGTTAGCTTTTGTGGGTCTGGCTTACAGACGCCGGCGAAACGGGTAAGGCCGAGATATCTGTGGCGGAACGAAAGCCGGAGGCGATCGCCAGGCGTAAGTCCGGGACGGCATGTTCCGCCGCCTCGATCCCCCGGGCCAGCGTCCTCATCCGGCGACCAAAGTTGACATAAGAGTCGCCGGCCAGAGGCGGCCTGATCAGGCAGTCTGCCTGGCCGAAGCCCGATCCGGTGTTGTCGATCATCAGCTCCAGCGCCATCAGGCCCATGCCGAGCGGCCCCCCGCCGCGATTGTGTTTCGGCTCGAAGACGTCAACGCCAATGACATAATCGGCTCCCATCTGGCGCACAACCGAAATGGGCAGGTTGTTGATGATTCCGCCGTCGCACAGTTCGCGATCGCCAATCTTCACCGGCTCGACCAGGCCGGGCACCGCGCAGCTTGCCACGACAGCGGGCGCCACCGGCCCAGAATCCAACACCACCATCTCGCCAGTGTGAATGTCCGTCGCTACAGCGGCAAAGGGAAGGTCCAGCTCGGCGAAGGTAATGTCGCCCAACAGCTTCGCCAGATGGTCACCCAATCGGTCGAACGAGACGAACCCCTTCCCTGGTCGGACGAGGCGGATGAAATCACGCCAGCGGAATTTGAAACTGATGTATTCCAATTCAGCGGCCGACAGTCCGGCGCAATAGAGCGCCCCAACCAGAGCGCCGACGCTGGTGCCGGCAACCATATCAATTGGCACCCTCTCGCGTTCCAATACGGAGAGAACGCCGACATGGGCGATGCCGCGCACCGCACCGCCGCCGAGCGCCAGGCCGACCTGTTGACGACGACCGGCCAGTCCGTTGCCTGATTTCACTGCTTATTGGTCCTTATCGCCGTTGCTCATCCGGCAACATCTTAAAGTGCGCTACGCCGGCCAGGAAGTGTCTATCTCGCGCGCGCAATTGACCAGCTCCACCGCCGCTTTGGGCGCCTTCAGGATCTTCATCAAGTTGCCTTTCAGCTTCAGTTTCCGCGAAGTGATGCCGCGAATCGGATCGAGCCGCCCTTCCAGCACATCACGCCAGATTGCCAACGGGGCCGCGATCTCGAAGGCGGCCTGTTCTTCTCCGGCAGATTGCAGTCTCTTGGCAGAGCGACATTCACCGTGCCACAGATCCAGGTAGAGGTACTCCTCGCCGGTCAGCCCCGGTCCTGGCTGAATGACAAAGACCAGATCGCCTTCCCACTTCTGGGCAGCGTCTTTGTACGTCTGGCTGCCGTTTACCACGCGCATCAATTCTTGCACCCACTCCTCGCTGGGAAATGGTAGCGCCATCAGAACCTCCGTCTCAACTAAATGCCGGGAAGATGCAGCCCAACCGACCTTCGGACATCCGCAAGCAAAGAAGTCCGGCAAGTCAGGCCCACGCAACTCCCACTAATCGTCGCTGGTAAGTTTACCTCCAACTCATTGTTTCCCCAAGATAAGGTAAGTGGCAAAACGCGCGCCTGCTGGTAGAATTTGTTCAACTACCACAGATGGTCGGCCTCGATGTTGGGCACTTTCGCCAACAGAAGAGGCAACGAGGAAACAGGGGTATGACCGGGAAGAGTGCGCTTGTGTTGGCCGGGGGCGGCCTGAACGGGGCAGTCTATGAAATTGGCGCGCTGTGCGCCATTGAGGATCTGCTGCTTGATCGGACGGTCAACGACTTCGACATTTTCGTCGGCACCAGCGCCGGCGCTTTTGTCGCCAGTTTGTTGGCGAACGGCATCAACCCGCGTGAAATGCTGCAGGGACTGGACGGCTCTCATCCCGATTTGCCTCCTATTGAGCACAAGCACATCCTGAACATTGATCGGCGGGGAATGGCGCAGTCCGCCTGGCGTTTTCCGGCGCGAATGTTGGCCGCCGGACGCTATTACCTGCGAAACCGCAATGAGAGAACGCTAGTTGACCTGGCTCTGAACCTGTCTGATGCGTTTCCGTCCGGCATCTACGATCCGCTGGCGCTAGAGAAATACGTGCGCCATTTGCTCTCCTTTCCGGGCCTGAGCAATGATTTCGACTCATTGGCGCGGGAGCTGTACATTATCGCCACCGACCTGGACAATGGAGAACGGGCAGTATTCGGCAGCGGACGGATCGACGAAGCGCCGATCTCGTTGGCGGTGGCGGCCTCTTCGGCCATGCCTATTCTGTACAAGCCGGTGCGTATAGGCGGGCGCGAATACGTGGACGGCGGCATTCGGGGAAATGCCAGCCTGGACCTGGCCATTGAGCGCGGTGCGAAGCTTGTCGTCTGCATCAACCCCATCGTTCCCTACGCGGACAGCCGGCAACCCGGCGGGCAGCCCAACGGCGCGTTCCTGAGCGACAGGGGGATCAAGGCCGTCTCCGGCCAGACGCTCGCCATCCTGCTCCATTCCGGCCTGCATTATCACATCAAGCAGTTACGCCGTCGGCACCCCGATGTGGACATTATCCTCATTGAGCCACGAGCCGATGATCGGAACCTGCACTTCGACAACATCATGGAATACAGCGCCCGCTTGCGCGTCGCTCAGCATGGCTTCGAGTCGGTCACACTCGACCTGGCGCAGGAGTATGATCTCTATCGGGCGATCCTGCAGCGGCACGGCATTCCGGTGTCACGCCGGCTGCTGGCCGAAGAAATGCAAGAGATAATCAATTCCAACTATGACCCGGCTGTCATTCGGCGCATCCTTCATTCCAAGCCGCCGACCGCCGGGCCGTCCGTTTCCACGCTACAGGCACTGGACTCCACCCTGGATGACCTGGACCGCCTGCTGCAAGCGCGGTCAGCACGGCAACGGATGGCGTCGCCTGACAACTGGAAAGGCAATGGGCAAGAGCCTGAATTCGTAGCCGGCGCACTCCAGGCCTCCTGAAGGTCATTTGCTGATGCGAGCCGCGCTCCGGCCCATGGCCCCGCTCACAGAGACGCCGCCAATCCAGCGTTCCCAGCCGCATCAAAAATAGCCGGTCTCTCGCGCGTCTCATTTCATGAGATCAGCATACGCACATCTCTGCTTACTGCCGGGCCTTGACTACACCCAAGAAGCGGCTGGTTGCGCCGTGGCAGGGCCGCGTAGAGAGTTGCGACAGGAGTGAGAAATGTTCCGTCCGGTATTGCGGGTACTGATTGACAATCGCCATGTGCGCGCCGTCATGATGGCGCTGCTGTTTGCCGGCGGATCGGTGGCCTGCCGGCCCGGCGTCAAAGAAGAAGTGAGCGGCGACAGCACGGCTGCCGCAACGCCGGTCATCCGTTTCGCCGATGAAGCCTTCAAGGAGGCGCTCTACACGCCTCTAATGACTGCCTTTGCGGAGGAAAACTCCGACTTCCGCATCGAGTACGTCCCTCTGGAGGACGCTCGGGATAGCAGCACCGGCGAGATAGACCTCTTCCAGCTGGCTTCGCTGGCGGATGTCATGGTTCTACCAAGAGCGCCTTCCGACGGCGAGAGCAGCTACTTTGTTGATCTTTCAGCGCATCTGGCGGAGCAGGGTCTGTCAGAGGCTGATTATTGGCCGGGCGCATTGGCGGCCTGCCAGGGCGAAGTCGGCGTCGCCGCCCTGCCGCTGAGGGTAATGCCGGCGACCGTGTTTGTGAACCGTTCCTTGTTGAACGGCGTGGAGCCTGCGCCCGGATGGAGCTGGGAGGAATTCGCGGAGGCGGTGAGGCTGGCGGGCAGCCGGGAAGGGGTTTACGGCTTTGTGGAGAGCGCCGGGCCGGGCGAGCTGTTGGCTCCATTGATCGCCGACCTTCTCCCGGAAGCGGGCGGCGAACTGAATGTGGCTGCCCTGTCGCAGGCTATCGATTGGTATCTTGACCTGGTGCGTGACGGGCTGGTATTCACGGCCGCCGGCGCTGAAGCCGGTGAAAGCGCGGCGCTTATCGAAGATGGCCACGCCGCGATGTGGGTGGAGTCGCCGGCGCAACTCGCCACCCGGCGTAACACGCTGGGCGATGACATAACTGTTCTCCCGTACCCCGTTGCCGGCAGCGGCGAAGCGGTCGCTCCGGTCAACGCGGCCTGCATTGCCGTCAGCGCCGGTACCACTCAGGAACAGGCCGCCCTCTCCTGGCTCAATTTCGTGGCGGAACGCCCCTTTACAACACGAAAATGGGAAGTGCCCGGCAACATGCCGATCGCTGAGAATGGCGTCTTCTGGGAGGGAGTTGATCCCGATGCGGAGGCGGCTTTCCGCTATTCACTGGAACACGCCTGGTACGGTCCCTATACAGCCGACATCAAAGCGATAGCCAACGCGTTAGCAGACGCCGCCCAGAACGAAGGTGACTCGGAGACGGCAATCTCGGCGCTCGGAGCGCTGCCCACTCCGACGCCTGTGCCGACGCCGGCGGAAGTGCCGACGATCGCCGCTGTGCCGGTTTCCGCAGAGGCCGGCGCTGAAGGTACGCTGCGCTTCTTTGCACCCGATGAGACGCTCAATATTAGCCAGGTGCGCGAGATCGGCGAAGCGTTCAGCGCCGAGACCGGCCTGCTCATCGAGTATGGCAACTTCTATACGCTGGCTCGTAACCCTCAGATCACGCATCTGGATTCTTTCTTGCCGGCAATCGTCAGCGAGTTTGATTGCGTGGCATGGCGGGGGACTTTGCCGGATGTGTTTGACGGGCAGTTGCTCCCGCTGGACGATCTGCTGGCTGCTGAGTATCCCGAGCTTGCGGCGGATTACGAGGCCCTCACGCTGGAGCAGGCCCGCCGGGATGGGGCGCTATACGGCTTGCCGGTTGCACTGCATCCACTGGCCTTCTTCTATGATGTGAATCGTTTTGAACGGCGCGAGATAGCGCCGCCGGCAAGTGGGTGGTCGGTAGAGGATTTTGTGGATAAGGCCGGCCAGATGCCGCTCGGCGAAGGGGACAACGCCATCTATGGCTTCGTGCCCTATCCGTCGGGCCAGATGATCAGTCCTTACCAACTCTTGCTCGAGGCATACGGGGCACAGCCCTTCGCGTTGGCTGCCGACCCGCCGGCGGTGAATTTCGATGATCCGTCGACGATTGCCGGGGTCAACTGGCTGGCGGAGCTGATTGCAGCCGGGGTTGTGGCCCAGTACGACGGCGTGTATAACGAAGGTTCCGGCAACGCCAACCTGATGGACACGATCATTACAGCTGGGCGGGGGACGATATGGAGCGACACCGTCAGCTACGCAGAGGATCGCTTCAGCTGGTATTCCGCCAGTTTCTTGATGGAAGTGGCGCCTCCCCCAGGCGAACAGCCGCTGCCGGCCCCCTTGATGACCCAGATATACATCCCGGCGCAATCACAGCAGGTGGAGGCTTGTCTGGACTGGGCTGTAGCATTGAGCGGCAACGAAAACACGATCATCGGCGTCCCCGCCCGCCGTTCGTTGCGCGAATCACTCTCCTGGGAGGCACTGGCTGGGCCGGAACACGCAGCTATCTACCGCGAACTCGTTGCCCGCTCTACGTCTATGCCGGTTGACCATGCTTTTTCTCAGGCGGTGGCCTATTGGTGGGAAGGCGCGTTGACGGCTACCTTTGGCGGGACTGATGCCGCCGCGGCCCTCACCCAGGCTCAGGAACGGGCCGACAGCTATCTGGCCTGTGTTGAGGAATCCGGCGCGACCACTTACCAGCAGTTCAACGATTGCGCATTGCAGGCCGATCCGGACTATCCGTCTGTCGCCGACGAAGAGACGGAGTAAGCGCAGAGAATCGCAGACGGCAACTCAATAGCCGATGTTCAGGTCGCGCAGGATGCCGGGGTAAACGTCTTGCCCGCGCTGGAATAGCGGTCCCAGGGCGGCGGTCTTGAATACGGCTCCCCGCACCCGCACGGACCCGCTGGTCACTGCCTTGAACAGCCCCAGCTTGCCGAGCAGGATACGGTGTAGATCGTCAGCCCCCACGATGATCTCCAACTCCGGCTGTACAGTGGTGGGACCGACCGCGGTGCGTATCGGGTTGTAACGGGCATTGACGAGAATCTCGCCGGCCGGGTCACTCGTGGTCAGCTTCACAATCAGGCGCGATTTTTGCAGCGGCTGGATTGTCTCCGGATGGCGCTGCTGCATGCGCGCGAACAGCTCCTCGGCTACCGCGTACACCTGATCGGTGCTGGCAAAAACGGGCATGGCGCAATCCTTCCTCTGCCGGCGCTCGAGTTGCGTCCGGGCGACAGGCGTTATCCCAGGAAAACTGATCTCCGCCGGGCGAGACGCTCGTGTATCATCTCCTGAACGATGTTACGCACCTGGTCGGTCGTCTGGGAGACGAGCAACAGGTCGTCAGCCGCGTTAGGCGGGTAGCCGTTCATGGCGATCGGTTCGCCGATATCAATATACCATTTTGTTGGCAAGGGAATGACGCCCAGCAGGCCCAACCAGGGGAAGCGCAGCGAGATGGGGAAGAAGGGAAAACCGGTCAAACCGGCCAACGTCTTGGATTGGTGCAGGGCAATATAGGTCTCTTCAGCGCCCACAATGGAGACCGGGATAATGGGAGCCTGGGTCTTTAGCGCCATCCTGACGAAGCCGCCCCGGCCAAAGCGAGCCAGGCGATAGCGATCCTTGTACAGCTTGCTGACCCCTTTGTAACCCTCAGGGAAGACGCCCACCAGTTCCTCTTGTTCCAGCAAGCGCACGCCGTTTTCCTCGGTCGCCAACGTCTGGCCGATTTTCTCAAACGCCGAAGAGAGCACCGGCAAAGTGGGAAACCAGTCGGCGTACAGGCTGCGTACCAGCCGCTGCGCCGGGTGCTGAAGGTAGACCGCCGCAAAGATCATTGCGCCGTCAAAAGGAAGCTGACCGGAATGGTTCATCACCAGCAGCGCACGCCCGCTATCCGGCACATTCTCCAGACCGCTCGCCTCCACGCGCCAATAGTACTTGTACATGAAATTGAGCAGCGGCAGCATGGCGTCGAGAAACTCCCGGTCCAGGCCGAAGTCGTCCGTCTCATAGTCGCCGCTTATCCGCCGTTTAAGGATGTCCAGTTGGTACTGGACGGAGTAGCTGACCATGAACCACAGCCCTTTCCAGGTGTCGATGTCCAGCAAATCCTCGCTGACCATGCCCCGTAATTTCTGTAACCAGGGCTGCAAGGCGCTGATCGCTTGCCGACCCCATGGGGAATCCATCGCCCGCTGCTGCGCGAATTGCCAGTAGTGCATCAGATACCAGGTTCCCTGCCAGGTACCCATGTCAAAGTCGTCGGCGCGCACCGTCTCGCGCAGCCGGAAGAGGATGTCCATGCGCATCGGCGCCGGCAGACTGCCGAGATTCTGGCGCAACGTGGCGATCAACGCCTGCGGCGAGAATGGCGGCGGCGCGAATTCAGGACTGTTCTCCTGCAATTCGTCAATCAGCCGGTCGAGCTCCTCCGCCAATTGCTCACGAACCTCCGCGTCGGTCGGTGGAGGCGGCTGGCGCGAAGAACCGTTCGATGACGGAACCTCGTCGGTAAAGACCTGGTGAGCGCCGCAGTACACTGAGCCTTCCTGAGCGCTATTCTTGCATTGCGTGCCTGCGCGCGTAGTCGCCTGGCAACGGGTTCGCACCTGTTCGTCCGACATAATCCAGTTCCTCAGTTCCTCGCCATTTCGGCAACGCGGGCCTTCGCCTTGCGCCGGGCTTCAATGACCATATGTAACGGCATAAGCTTTGCCTCCACGGTTTGGTGGCGGGCCTGGGTCTTCTTGCGCTGACGGATACTTCGCGCAGCTTCATCGGCTGTAAATTGCGGCGTAAAGCCCAATTCTTCGCTCATCCTGCTTGTGTCGGCGGTGCAGCGATAGCGCAGGTAGTCCGCTTCCAGGCTCATCCGCCGGCGATACGGGTTAAGCCGGCGCGAGTACGCCAACGGATGCAAAAGGGGCAGCGGCCTTACCCCCGCCAGGGCCAGCAGCCGTTTCAGCGGGAGCAAGGGCTCGGTTGCCACGTTAAACACGCCGGCAGCTCCTGTCAGGGAGGCGTGCGCCAGGGCGGCGACCACGTCATCCTCATGGATCACCTGCATCATCGGGTTAAAGCCGACGAGTGTCGGCGCGGCGTCCCAACTCAGATAGCGGGTAAAGGGGGTATCGGCGCTAGGCCCAATGATACCGGCGAAGCGCAACACGGCGATCTCGGTATCAGGATGCTGCCGGTTGAAGCCGTTGAGGAAGGATTCCATCTCCAGCCAGTAGCGATTGTAGGCCAGTTGCCGGCCGGCCCGCAGGGGATGTGCTTCGGTCAGGTGCGCCGGGTTGTCAGGGTACGCGCCATAAAGCCCGGCGCTGCTCCGGTACACGATCCGGCGCACGCCCGCCGCCGCACAAATGGTGAAGAACCTCATCGCGCCCATCACGTTCAGGTCAAACACTCCCTCGCTGTGGCGCGTCGTCTCCTGAAAGGCCAGATGGCACACGACATCTACCTGCTCAACTTCCAGCAGGTCCCGCAAAAGAGGATCGCGAAAGTCCGCCTGAATGAAGTCCAGCTCCGGAATTAACTCGACCGGCGGTCGCTGATCCAATCCCAACACACGACAGTTGCCGCGCTGTAGTAGCTCCCCGGCCAGCCGGCTACCCCAATAACCGGCGACGCCTGTCACCAGAACTGTGTGTTCATCACCCATTGAATGCTCCGTTGCCGGCCAAGCGCCTGGCGCAAACCAAGCGGCGCCGCGACCACGTCCGCGGTCGCTCTCGCCGCCTAAGATAAGGCCGGATTATATTGGCATCCGGGGCAACACGCCAAGCGAGAGCGGTCGCCGTCATGCTGATGCCGCAGGGCGTCAAGAATCATTTGACAGTTAATCATTGCCGCCTATAATCGCCTACGACGCGGTGCAGCACAGGAGTGAGTCATGCCGGTCATCAAACGCTATCCTAATCGCAAGTTATATGACACCGACAGCAAGAGATACATCACGCTGGACGGTATCGCGCAGCTCATCCGGCAGGGAGAGGAGGTGCAGGTCCTCGATCACGCCACGGGCGATGATCTGACGGCGCTGACACTGACCCTGATCATCTTCGAACAGGAGAAGAAGCGGGCCGGCTTTCTGCCACGTTCAGTGCTCACCGGCCTGGTGGAGGCCGGCGGCGAACATCTGAGCACGCTGCGGCGTTCGTTATCTTCGCCGCTCGACCTATTCCGGCACGTTGACGAGGAGATAACCCGGCGCATCCGAAATCTGGTAAAGCGCGGGGACCTTGAAGAAGAAGAGGGAAGGAGCTTGCTGCAAATGCTGTTGGCCCAGGGGCCGCGGGCAAGCGTCGATGTCCAGGAAATCGACGAGAGCTTTGTCGAGCAGAAGCTGACCGACCTGGGCGTGCCCTCCCGCGAGGATTTCCGCCGCCTGGAAGCACAACTGGAGCTACTGACCTCAAAACTTGACGAGCTTTCATAGCGCTTACATCGTCACACTGCTCGGATGATCAAACTCGCCGGTACCGCGTGTCGCTCCTTCATATTCCCCGCTGATCTTGCTACCACATACGCCTATTACGGCGATTTGCAGCACGTTCTTAACTACCTGCCCCATATCACGGTTGTCAAATTGCATGCGGATGATCACTTTCGCGTGCTCTATAGCACCAGCGAGATGGGCGCGTATACCATTCGCGTCTTCTGCGACATGCGCGCCACTCTGGATGGTGGTCGGCGTCTCATCCGCATTGTCCCCGAAGAAGGCCTGCCGCCGATCCACCCCGCTGCCAGTTTTTATGCCACGTCCGGTAGGGGATATTTCTCGATGGAGTCGCTGTTTACTGAAGCCGGCGACAGCACCGAGATCAACTTCACCTTGCAGCTGGAGGCCCGTCTGCCTGTCCCGCGAGGGATGCGCTTTGTACTCGGCGGCATTGTGGACCGCGTTGCCCGCAGCATTACCGAGCATCGGATGAGCGAAATCATCGACGGCTTTGTGCAACAGACAACCGGCGCGTTCCCAGATTGGGCCGATGCCCGCCGGGCAGGGTTCTAATACTGAGTCCCCCTCGTACAGTCCGGACACATGTCTACCCGCTTCGTCGCCCTTCAGCACCGTGATTTTCGGCTCCTCTGGTTTGGCCGGCTGTTCTCCGCAATCGGCTACCAGATGCAGTTCATCGCTGTCAACTGGCACGTCGTGGTGCTGCTCGAGGGCCAGACCTTTGATATCACACTGCTCGGGCGCACATTTGAAGTGGGTGTGGAGGCGCTGGGGCTTGGCTCTCTCGGCCTGGTGCGTATCCTGCCGGTGATCGTCTTTGCGCTGGTGGGCGGCATGGTGGCCGATACGGTCGACCGGCGGAAGTTACTGATCATAACGCAGACCATTTCGCTATTCGTCTCTTTGGCCCTGGCGATCACCACGCTTTCCGGCCAGGCCACATTACTGGCAATCTACCTGCTGACTGCCGCCGGCGCAGCGGTTGTAGCCTTTGATGAGCCGGCGCGGCAGGCAATTGTGCCCAACATTGTCCCGCCGGCGCACCTGACCAACGCCGTCAGCCTGAACACGCTCCTTTTTTACACCGCCAGCGTAGTTGGGCCGGCGGTGGCCGGCGTGTTGATTGCTTCCGTTGACATCGGCCTGGTTTATCTGATCGGCGCGATCTCCATCCTGGCCGTGATCAGCTCATTGCTGCTCATGCGCTACCGGCCCGTCGATCGGCCGGCGCGCTCCGGTCTGGGTTGGGCGGCGCTCAAGGAGGGCCTGCAATTCACCTATCGCGCCCCACTCATCTGGAGCACGATGCTGCTGGATTTCTACGCTACCCTGTTCTCGTCTGCGCGCACGATGTTGCCGCTGGTGGCCCGAGATATCCTGGGCATGGGGCCGGCCGGTTACGGCTTGCTGGCGACGGCGCAGCCGGTCGGCGCTATTCTGGCCGGTGTGGTCATGGCCTGGCGCAGCGAAATACACCGGCAGGGAGTCGTACTGCTGATCAGTGTAGCCATCTATGGGGCGGCGACCGCCGTGTTCGGCCTGACGTCAATCTTCTGGCTCTCCTATTTCCTCTACGCGCTGACCGGCGCCGGCGACACCGTATCCACCGTCATTCGCGGCACCATCCGGCAATTGAACACGCCGGATCGGCTGCGCGGGCGCATGACCAGCGTCAACATGATGTTCTTCATGGGTGGGCCGCAACTGGGCGAACTGGAAGCCGGCGTGGTGGCCTCACTTTTCGGCGTCTCCTTCGCTATCTTCTCCGGCGGAGTGGCTACCGTCCTGGCCACCGCTCTGGTCGCCTGGCGCTTCCCACGGTTGCGCGCCTACACGGCCGATGACCAGCCGCCGATTGTTGAGCCGGCTACAAGCAGCTCGCCGGCGGCGTAGGGCAAGCGTCTGTCGAATAGCCGGCAGATCGTCCGTTCATTTCGCCGGGTCTGCGCTAGAATGAAAGGGTGGGAAATCGTACTCAGTTCGGGCCGCCGGGCAGGCGACAGACCAGATTGAACGGGAGCGTGGACAGTCCGCTATTGACGCGAGTCATCTCAGCCGTGCTCGTCTTGCTCCTGTTCGGCTGGGCTCTAGCCGCCTGTACCGGCGACCGCGGCGACGGTGCGACTGAGCCGACAGCAGAGAGTGTTGCCGAGGTTCAGCCGAGCGCGACCAGCCGCGCCATGACAGGCGTAACGCCGCTGGCCGTGTCGTCCGAGGACAGCCCAACGGCCACAGACCGGCCCGAAGCGACCATCGCTACGGTCAGGCCGGCGACCGCTACCCCCATGCCCTCGTCAACACCCACGCCTTCCGTAACGCCCACTTCGCCGGCCACCCCGCGTGTCTTTGCTACACTCGACAGCGCGTTACCCACTCCGGCCACGGCCATCCCCACACCGGTTCCGCCATTCGCCAAGCCGCCGGAGGTTACCAACGTGCTTTTGCTGGGCAATGACGTGCAATATCAGCAAGGTGGGCGTACCGACAGCATCGTCATCGTATCCATCAATCGCGAGACAGCGACCGCCTCTTTGCTCTCCATTCCGCGCGACCTGTACGTCTATGTACCCGGCTGGCGCATGAACCGCATCAACGGCGTGCTGCCCCACGGTCACGGCTCCGACTATCCCGGCGGGGGCGGTCAACTCGTCAAAGACACCATCCTCTACAACTTCGGCATTGAGATTGACTACTACGCTCGCATCGGTTTTGAGGGCTTCAAGCAGGTCGTCGACGCGCTGGGCGGAGTGGAAGTAGCGGTCAGTTGCCAGGTGCGCGACTGGCGGCTGAAGGAGCCGGAGCTGAATCCGGAAGTGGAGGAGAACTGGGAGCAATTCACGCTGGAGCCGGGCGTCTACCAGATGGACGGCGACCTGGCGCTGTGGTATGTGCGTTCCCGGCGGACCAGCAACGACTTCGAGCGCGGCCGGCGACAACAGCAAATGCTGCGGGCGATGCTGGCCCGCGGAATCGATCTCGACCTCATTTCCCGCGCACCTGAACTGTGGGATGCCTGGCGGGAGACAGTGGAAACTGATATGACGCTGCCGGCAGTCCTGCAACTGGCTGCCATTGCCCCGCAAGTGCGCGAAAACGGAATCCAGAATCTCTACCTGTCTTACGGGCCGGTGCGCGCCTGGACGGAGCCGGATTCCGGCGCGTCGCTGCAATTGCTAGTATGGGAGCAGGCCGAGCCGGTCCTGGCCGCGCTGATGCAGCCGCCGATCCTGAACCGCGCCGCCCGAGCGCCGATTACAGTGGAGGTGATCAGCGACGACAACTACATCATGTACCGGCTGGCAGCGGATAACCTGGCCTGGCACGGCTTCGCGCCGGTGTACGGCGAGGGCGATGGGGAGATGCCGGCCGCGACAGAGATCACTTATTTCGGCTCTAACTTCAAAGGGTCTTTCAACTGGCTGTTGGCCTGGGTGATGGATAAAAGCACTGAGGATATCCGGTTGGCGGGCGAAGGGGAGACGAGCAGCTATGATTACCGCGTGGAGATCGGCTACGATTACGATCCCTGCCGGCCGGAACTGGAAGCGCCGCTACATCCCTAAATCTTAGTCGGTTCCTTACGAATTACCGCCTGCCTGGATGGAGCGTGCGGAGCCGGCCTAGATCGCGTCATCACTCAGGAAATACGTCGTCTCTCTCTCCTCCGGCTCGACCATGCGCAAGAAACCGGCTTCCACCAACCCATCCAGCGTGCGCTGTACATCGCGCCGGGGCCATTGGAAGAGCTTCTGCACATCCGGCGCGGCGGCGGCCCCGACCGAGCGAAAATAACACTCCGCTAATCGCCGGCGGGCCGCGCTCCGGCTGATGGCGCGCGCCTGTTCCGGCAGCTCGGGATAGTAGCGGTGCACAGCATCATAGATAAAGCTGTAGCGCCACGCCCCGGCCTCCGCAATCCCCACCGGCAAAATACGAAATTCGCGCTGCAGAAGGGTCAGGCCGCGCTCAAATGGGCTGTTGCTTTTCTCGCCGCTCATGCCGGTTTTCTGGCGCAACGCCACCGTGTGCAGCGGCCCTTCCCGCAACAAGGCTTCGTAGACCAGCTTGGCCTCTCTGGAAAGCAGGCCGTCCTCGTACAATTGCAGGTAGTCCTGCTCCGGATCGCCGTAGTTCTCGCTTAGGGCATAGAAGGTGGGCAGCAGGTCGAGCGAGATCATCGTTGCTTTGCCACGCAGCACCTTGGCGTAATGCCACTTGCGCCGGCCCAACATCTGGTCCTTCCAGCCCCAGGTGATGTGGCCGGGGTCGTCATGCTTTTCCGCTACCTGACGCATGCCCGCCACCGCCGCCCACAGACTGGGGAACTGGACTCCCTTGATCGGCCAGAAGTAGACAAAGCCGCGTTCATTGACGAAATCGACCGCATCGTCAACCGTCCGCAGGCGAGCTGTTTCATCCAGCCGAAACGTCCTGGCCCGGTACCCCTCCAGTTGCCGGCTATCCATTATCGTGTTGCAGCTCCAAACAGGCCTCTACCGCCAGCCAGAACAGCCTTTCACGCGTCGACGTCCGGCTATCCCACCGCCGGGGATCCCACCGATTACCGCTGACATCATCCCCACCGTAAAGCAGTTGGCCAAACTCGACGCCGCGATGGACGGCGACGGCAAAGAAGGCCGCCGCTTCCATCTCCACCGTCAGGCAGCCTTCAGCCCGCCGGCGATCGATCCTGGCCCGAGTCTCGCGGTAAAGGCCGTCGGTCGTCCAGCTCTTGCCCGTCAGGTATGGGGTTTGCCGGCGCTGCAGCACGCGTTGAATGGCGGCGACGGCCCGAGTGCCGGCCTGCACCTCGCGCCCCGGCGGCAGGTAATGAAAGGAAGCGCCTTCATCGCGAACGGCGCTCAGAGGCACGATCACGTGCCCGACCGCGATTGAGCTGTCCAACACGCCGGCCCCTCCACAGGCGATGAAGTGGTCACAACCCAGGGCGATCAACTCCTCCAGGAAGCCGGCAGCCAGCGGCGCGCCCACGCCGGGGTGACAGACAGCGAGGGATCGGCCATCAACCGTGAGCTCGTAAACTGGATTGGCGGCTATCTCCGACCTCAGCTCATAAAGTAACCGCAGTCTCCCGGCCGCTTGCAGCCCATCAATAACATCCTGAAAGAAGCAGAGAACACAGCCGGGGGGGACCTTTAGCCTGGGCAGCAGCTCCGCGGCTTGTAACAGGGCGGAGGGATCCGGGTCAAACTCCAGCAGCGGCGTGTCGAGGGCGGCCGCTGCGAGCGGCAATACAAAACGACCATCGGCGCGGGCTGGAAATGGAATCACGGCGGCAACCGCGTCCATGTTGAGCGGGCCATAGATGTGGGGAAACTTCTGGCCGGATTCGTAGAGGTCCTCATAAACGATTGCCGGCCCTAATGCCGGCACATTGATCGCCAGCAACACCAATCCAGCCTGACCGCCATAGCGTTGATTGGCGACCGCGATAAGCTGCCCGGCGGTCGAGCAATGGATAAAGCCGTCGCTATCAAATGAGTCCGGACAATAGACGCCGGACTCTGCCGCCGCCAGCCAATCGACCTGTCTCGTTATGTGAAAGATCACTTTCATTTGCTCCTTGGCCTCCGGTCCTGACCCCGCCGATCTTTCCCTCAGGATAACAAAAGCCGGCCACCCGCGCAAAGCCTCCCCTGCGCTTGCGGCGAACTGCAAACCAACATGAGCGACAGATAGGAATAGGAGTGTTTCTGATGCCGGCGCCGCATCGATCGACCATAATCTTCGGCTGTTTGTGTATTACTTCACAAATCAGCCGCTGTCTGATATGCTTCACAGTCGCCGGACAGGACGAGTAAACAGGATGGAGCAGTAGGATTCATCACGCCCCCAATCGGTAAGGAAAGCAATATGGAAACCATGACACCCCCAAGAGTGCAGGGATTGCCCTTTCTCGGCAATATGCTCTCGTTTCGCAAGGACCCTGTTGAGCTATTCCGGCAGGGTTACGAGCAGTTCGGCCCGATATTCTCAGTCTCGATTGCCGGAAAACCCGGCGTCGCCCTGATCGGGTTGGAGTATAGCCGGTTGTTCCTGGAGGAGACCGATACCCTCTTCTCGATCCGCGAGGCATACCCCTTCTTCAAAGACATGTTTCAGGACGACATCCTCTTCCTGGCCCAGGAGGAGGAGCACCAGGAGCAGCGGCGCATCTTCTTGAAAGCGTTCCAGGGTCGGAAGTTCCGGAAGTACGTGCTGGCGATGGCCCGCGAAGTCAACGACTGGCTGGACACCCTGGGCGATGAGGGGGAGTTCGACCTGGTGCGCGCTTTCGGTGAGTTAACCATGTATGTGGCCGCGCGCGCCTTCATGGGCGAGAAGTTCCGTGAGGAGTTGGGCAGCCGCTACTACGATCTCTTTCGCGATCTGTCGCTGGGGATGGAATTCGTTATCCCAACGCATTGGCCGCTGCCCCGATTCCGCCGGCGGGACCGTGCCAAGGCAGAGTTACACCAGATGATCGGCGCCATCATGACCGAGCGCCGCGCCCATCCGGAAGACTATGACGACTTTCTGCAGGAGTTGATTAACGACACTTACAGCGACGGGCGACCGTTGGATGACGAGCTGATCATCAACATGATCCTGGCGCTGACCTGGGCCGGACACGAGACGACCGCCGCGCAGGTTGGTTGGGTGCTGGTACAACTTCTGCAGCATCCCGAGTACACGGCCTTGGTGGAGCAGGAATTGGCCGACCTCATGCGTGAAGTGGGGGTCACCTCGCAGACGATGGTCAGCGAGATGGAGCACCTGGAGATGGCGCTAAAGGAAACTGAGCGCATGCGCACCATCACCAGCCTCTTGATGCGAGTCGTAAAAGAGCCGCTCACCGTGGGCGACTATGAGATCCCCGCCGGCTGGTTGGCCTTCATCTGCCCACCGGTGACCCATTACTTACCCGAGCTGTATACGAACCCGGAGCAGTATGACCCATTGCGCTTCTCGCCGGAACGCAACGAGCAGCAGCCCTTTAGCCTGCTCGGCTTTGGCGGCGGGCCGCATCGCTGTCTGGGGACTAGCTTCGCCAAGAATGAGATGAAGGTAATCGTCAGCCTGCTGATGCAGCGCTATCATCTGGAACTGGTGAATCCGGACCCGCAGCCGGATCGCAGTGTCGTGGGGGCCATGCCGCCGGAAGCGCCGTGTATGATCCGGTACCGCCGGCGAGTGCAGCCACTGGGCTCACGTGGTACCATCAGCGCCGGCGAGCCACTTGAGGCGGCTTCAGACGGTTGCCCCTATCACTAAGTGAAGCGAGACCTGGCAGGAGAGTGCATCATGGAATACAGTGACTTTCAGCACATCATCTTTGAGCGCCGGGAGCCGGGTATTCTGTGGATGACCTTCAACCGGCCCGAGGTGTTGAACGCCGCCACCGCTCGGATGCACACCGAGCTGATGGAAGTCTGGCAGACAATTGACCGCGACCCGCAAACCCGCGTGGCGGTGATCACCGGCGCGGGCCGGGGTTTCATGGCGGGGGCGGACCTGCAAATGGTGGAGGACGCCTATCAGAACTATGACGAGATCGTGCGCATCCTGAACGAGGCGCGCGATCTCGTTTACAACATCCTGCGCTGCCGGAAACCGATCGTTTCGGCAATCAACGGGCCGGCTGTTGGGGCCGGGCTGGTAGTGGCTCTGCTGGCTGACATTTCCATCGCCGCCGAAGACGCCCGCCTGGCTGACGGGCATACCCGTATGGGGGTGGCGGCAGGCGATCACGCCGCCATCATCTGGCCCTTGCTGTGCGGCATGGCCAAGTCGAAGTATTACCTGATGACCAGCGATTTCGTCAGCGGTCGGGAGGCGGAGCGGATGGGATTGGTAAGCCTGTGTGTGCCGGCTGATGAACTACACGGCAAGGCGCTGGCTGTGGCCCATGATCTCGCAACCGGCCCGCAACATGCCGTTCAGTTCACCAAGCGCGCGCTAAACCAATGGCTACTGCAGGCCGGGCCAATTTTCGATCACTCGTTGGCGCTGGAGATGCTGGGCTTCTTTTCTGAGGATATGATGGCCGGCATTCGCGGGTTGCGCGAACGCCGTAAGCCGGATTTCTCAACTCACCCCGGCTGAACTCGGGATGTGAAGGCAAAGGCTCCGTAGCCTACCACTCGGTCGCGCGGCCCGGCTGTGTCGCCGGAATTGCGCAAGTCCAATGAGGTCACGCGCCAACCGGCTGTTTTGGCGTGGTCCAGCAGGCCGTTGATCGCCAGCCCCCCACAGGCCTGCTCGTGAGCCAGCGGCTGCAATTGCTCGATGGCCTCGGCGGTCCGCCTGTCGAGTCGTTGAGCGGTTGGATAGTCATAAAAGTGGCTGAGATCGGAGCTGATCAGGAAGAGCGTATCCAGCGCTTCCAGGGCGGCGAAGAGACCGGCAATTTGGCCCGCCTCCACCTCCCCATGCAATAAGGGAACAATCTCCAGTCGCTGACCAAGCATTTGCAGGAAGGGTAACTGCACTTCCAGCGCGTGTTCCGGACGGTGCGCCTCATCCAGGGTGTAGACAAAGGGGAATTCCCGCACTTTGCCGGTGGTTTCCTGATCCACCGGCGCATCCCCCAACGGTGTGGCGAACGCCTCGGCGCTGCTGGCAGCCAGGCCGAAGACGGGCACATAGTGGGCCGGGCCGATGAGCACGACCCGGCGCAGGCCCTCCATGTGCTCGGCCAGACAACGGTAAGCGCTGCCGGCAATTGGGCCGGAGTAGACATAGCCGGCATGTGGGGCAATCAGCGCCCGCAACCGCTCCCCCGGCGGCAACGTCGGCCGGCGAGCATGCGCCATATAATCACGCACCGCCTCCCGCAATCGAAACGGCTCCGCCGGGTAAAAACGACCTGCCACCGCCGCCGGCCGGATTGCTGTCATCATCTCGCTCCACAATTTAGTATAATGTGAATAGTGTTCAGATGGAACTGATATTTGTCATGTCTGCCGAAAACTCGTTTCCTCGGCGGCGGGACAGGAGTCAGCCATGAATAGCGTCGTACCTACCAAATACTGGCATACCCTGCCCAATAGTCGCGTACAATGCGATCTCTGTCCACGATATTGCCGGTTGACTGAGGGGCAGCGCGGCATGTGCTTCGTGCGCATGTGCGAAGGAGGGCAGATCGTCCTGACCACCTACGGGCGATCCAGCGGCTTCTGCGTCGACCCGATTGAGAAGAAACCTCTGAACCACTTTCTGCCTGGGTCGGCGGTACTCTCCTTCGGCACAGCCGGCTGCAACTTGGCCTGCAAATTCTGCCAGAACTGGGACATCAGCAAGTCGCGCGAGATTGACACCCTGGCGGATGCGGCCTCGCCGGAGTCTATCGCCCGGGCGGCGCAGGCGATGGGCTGTCGCAGCGTCGCCTTCACCTACAACGATCCGGTCATCTTCATGGAATATGCGATAGATGTCGCCCAGGCCTGCCGCGAAGTGGGTATCCGCCCAGTGGCAGTGACCGCCGGCTACATCTGCCCGGAGCCGCGGCGGGAGTTTTATCGCTATATGGACGCCGCCAATGTGGATCTGAAAGCCTTCACCGAGCGCTTCTACCGCGAGATCACTGTGTCGCATCTGGAGCCGGTGTTGGACACGCTGCGATACCTGAAGCATGAAACGGATGTCTGGTTCGAGATCACCACCCTGCTCATCCCCGGCGAAAATGATTCCGACGCCGAGTTGGAAGCGATGACGCAATGGGTGGTCACGGAGTTGGGGCCGGATGTGCCCATGCACTTCACTGCCTTTCATCCCGATTATCGGATGCTGGACATACCGCGCACCCCGGCGAGCACGCTGACCCGCGCGCGCCAAATTGCCCTGAAGAACGGCATTCGCTATGCGTACACCGGCAACGTGCACGACGAGCGCGGCGGAAGCACCTATTGCCACCAGTGCGGCGAGCGGCTGATCGGCCGGGATTGGTACCGGATGACCGCCTGGAACCTGTTGGACGGTCGCTGTCGCAAATGCGGCGCGACGTGCGCCGGCGTCTTCGAAGAGCGCCCCGGCGATTGGGGGCCGCAGCGCCGGCCCGTGCGCCTGGCTAACTTCCATTAGCCGGATGGTTTCCCGGAAAATCAGGCGTGGCCAGAGCCCGCCGCAGCCACAGCGGGCAGAGAGCTCAATCATTTTCCGGGAAACGAACGTATACATAGTGAGCAGCCGCTTAGAGCATTTCTCGCCGGGAGCGCGATAATGCTATGATGGCCGCGTCAGCCGGCCCCGATGGAGCGTACTTGCTGCCCGGCCGGCGAGAAAGCAATGCTTCAGCAACGATCTTCTATCTGGCGACATTTCGATCTTTGGCTGGCAGCCGCCGTCATTGTACTGACCGGCTACGGCGTCCTGATGATCCGCAGCGCTGTGACGGGTGCGCCGGCCTTTGAGGTGTTGCCGCAGCGCCAGCTCATCTTCGGCATTGCAGCGATTGTGGCGATGGTGGCCATTGCGGCGCTCGATTATCGCGTCCTGGCATCCTCGCATTGGTATCTTTATTTGGCCCTGATTGTCTCGTTGATCCTGGTGCTGCTGGTCGGCATCATCACCAACGGCTCTCGGCGCGCCTTTGAGCTGACGGCCATCGGCCTGCAACTGCAACCATCTGAAATCGGCCGCATCATTTTTGCCATCACCTTCGCCCAGTTTCTGACCCAACGGCAACACCTGATCGGCCGGCTTTCCAACACCGCCCTTTCTCTGGTCTACGTGGGCATCCTGATCTTCTTGATCTTCATCGAGCCGGACCTGGGCATGTCCATCGTCTATATCGTGACCTGGTTTGTGATGATCTTCATGGCCGGCTTGCCGCTCTCACACTTTGCTTTGCTGGCTGGTGTCGGGATTGCCGGCACGGTGGCGGTCGTTCCCTTTCTGGCTGATTACCAGCAGGAGCGCCTGCTGGCCTTCGTCGATGCCAGCGCAGTGCCGGAGCAGGCGTTTAACGTGCAGCAGGCGGTAATCAGCATCGGCACCGGCGGCCTGTTCGGCCAGGGTTATTTGCAGGGTTCCCAGAGCCAGCTCGGCTTTTTGCGCGTGCAGCACACCGACTTCATCTTTTCCGTCCTTACGCATGAGATGGGCCTGATCTTTGGCTCTCTGGTTGTCCTGGGGCTGTTAGGGTTCATTCTGTTGCGTATCCTCAAGGTGGCCCAAATGACGCCGGATCCGGCGGGCCGCCTGATTTGCGCGGGGATTGCCGGGGTCATCTTTTTTCAGACGGTGGTGAGCGTCGGGATGAATGTGCGCCTGTTGCCGGTCACTGGCCTCACTCTTCCTTTCGTCAGTTATGGGGGCAGTTCGCTGCTCACCGCTTTCCTGGCCATTGGTGTGGTACAATCCGTGCGCATGCGCCATCGAAAGCAGGAGTTCGGCTAGCGCTGTTGCGAGGCGACTGCCACTTGCGGAAGTGACAGCCGCCTGTTAATCGTCGCAATCGGAGCACTCAATGAGCGTTCGTATTCGCTTTGCCCCCAGTCCAACTGGGTATTTGCACATCGGCAGCGTCTGGACCGCCCTCTTCGGCTGGCTGTACACCCAGAAGATGGGTGGGCAATTCATATTGCGCATCGAAGACACCGATACCAAGCGGTCAATTCCCGGCGCGGTAGAAAACCTGATGGACGGCCTGCGCTGGTTCGGCATCAATTGGGACGAAGGGCCGGACATTGGCGGCCCCCATGCCCCTTATGTGCAGACCGAGCGGAAGACGCTTTATCAGGAATGGGCCCACTGGTTGGTGGATCACGGGCGGGCCTACAAATGCTTTACCTCGCCGGAAGAGCTGGCCCAAATCCGTGAGGAGCTTCTGCAAAAGGGCGACCACTCCGGCTATGATCGCCGCTGCCGTGACCTGTCCACCGCCGAAGTCGCCGCGCTAGAAGCGGCCGGGCAACCCTACGTGATCCGCTTCAAGATGCCGCTTACCGGCCAGACGGTGGTGCGCGATCTGTTGCGCGGCGATGTCGTGTTCGACAACAGTCAGATAGTGGACCCCATCCTGTTAAAGTCGAACGGGTTACCCACCTACCATCTGGCGGTGATCGTCGATGACCACCTGATGGAGATCACGCATGTTACCCGCGGAATCGAGTGGTTAAACACAGCCCCGTTGCATGTGCAGTTGTACAAAGCGTTTGACTGGGAAATGCCGGTCCTTGTGCATTTGCCGGTGATCCTCAACCCCAGCGGGCAAGGCAAGCTGAGCAAGCGCACGCAGGCCTTTTTGGATAGCGGCGAAAAGGTGCTGGTACGCGCGGATGAGTTCATCGCTGCCGGCTACCTGCGCGACGCCCTGGTGAACTTCCTGATCAACGTCGGCTGGTCATTTGGCGAAGACCGCGAGAAGTTCACCGTCCAGGAGGCGATTGAGCGCTTTGACCTGCGCGATATCAGCCCAACGCCCGTTAAGCTGCCCTACAGTAAGCTGGATTGGCTGAACGGGCAGTACATTCAGGAGATGGAAGCCGGCGAGCTTGCTGAGGCGGTGCGACCATTCTTGGAAGATGCCGGCTACCGGGTGGACGACATGGGCGCCTTGCGGGCGTTGATGCCGGCCCTGCGCCTGCGACTGAAGCGACTGACCGACGCGGTGGAACAGTTGCGATTTCTGTACCAGGAGCAATCGTTTGACTTGACTGCCGAGCAAATCATTGACCCCAAGCGGCTGCCGGCCCCGAACGCCCTGGATGGTTATCTCCGGGCAAGGGGGTTCGTGGAATCGGTGGAGCCGTTTGAACTGGAGACTATCAGCGCCGGCCTGTACACGATTGGCGAGTCGGTCACCACGGACAGCAAAGCCGGCCCATTTCTCGGTAAGCTGCGTCTGGTTGTAACCGGACAGCAGGTGTCGCCGCCGCTATTTGAATCGATGCTGGCGCTGGGCCGGGAGCGGGTGCTGGCCCGCTTGTCGGCGGCGGCGGCGCTGTTGGAAAGCGAGATGGTCGGCGCTTAAGCTTCAGTGGCGCCTAAGCTGACGAAGCGCCGGCACGTCGCGCGACGAAATCTTTGACAGCCGCCGGCCCTCGGTTTATAATCGTGGGTCGTTGTATTGGTCACCCGATCACTACCAATACGAAATATGACCGGCCCCCGAGAAGCCGCGCCAACTGCAATTGGGTGGTCTTCCTGGAGCCGGTTCTTGCTGGAGGCAAACGTGTACGCAATTGTGAAAAGTGGCGGCCGGCAGTACCGCGCCGAAGAGGGTCACAGCTTCAGTGTTGAGAAGCTGCCCCTTGAAGTCGGTGAACAGTTTGATCTGGAGCAAGTTCTTCTCGTCGCTGATGGCGATACCATCAAAGTGGGTCAACCCTACGTAGACGGCGCTTCTGTCAAGGCAACTGTCACCGAGCAGTATAAGGGCGAGAAAATCTTTGTCTGGAAGTATCGTCCCCGGAAGCGCTATCGTCGTCGTCAGGGACACCGGCAGCAATATACCCGCATCCGCATCGACCAGGTCAACGCGGGCGAGTAAGTAGGAGAAGGAAAGCTCATGGCTCATAAAAAAGGCAGCGGCTCCACCCGCAACGGGCGCGATAGCAACGCCAAGCGGCTTGGCGTCAAGCGCTATGGCGGCGAGTACGTCATCCCCGGCAACATTATCATCCGGCAGAACGGCACCAAGTTCAAACCCGGCGAGAATGTCGGCCTGGGCAAAGATTACACAATTTACGCCCTCGTCGAAGGCCAGGTTACCTTTGAAACCAGGCATGGACGGAAGCTCGTCAGCGTTTTTCCGGCGGCGGAAGGTGAAGCGTGAAAGGCGAAATCCACCCGAAATGGTACCCGGAGGCAAAGGTCTTGCTCAACGGTGAGCTGATCATGACCGTTGGGGCGACCAAGCCGGAACTGCATGTCGAAATCTGGTCCGGCACCCACCCATTCTACACCGGTCAACAGCGCTTGCTGGACACGGAAGGACAGGTGGACCGCTTCATGATGCGCCTCAAGCGCCGCGAAGAGATTATGAAAGAGCGCGAAACGTTGGCTGAGCGCGGCTCTCCATTGAAGCTGACCGTCGACAGCATCGGGCTGACGACGCGGGCCCAGACCGCCTTGCAGGAGGCGGGCCTCTCCACTGTGGGCGACCTCATCGAGGCGCTTGAGCAGGGAGAGGACACCATCCTGGCTATTCCCGGCGTCGGTCGAAAGGCGTTGATCGATATCCGCCGTTACCTGCGCAATGAGGGGCTGATCGAGTAGTCGCCGCTCCCATCGAGCAACAGGCCTGGAGCGGGCAGCAAATAGCCCGAGACGCCTCAGCATAATAGTCTGATGACAGGAAGGCAGATACAATCAGGTTTCTGCCTTTTTGTTTTCCAATTTGCCGCTCACTACGTGAGGCTCAAGCCGGCAGTCACCGGTCAGGCGCGTGAGCGGCTTTCGATGCAGGGGTAGGATCGCTATGGGTAATCACCATTACGGACAAGTAGAGTTGATTTGCGGCAGCATGTTCAGCGGCAAGACAGAAGAGCTAATCCGCCGCGTTCGCCGGGCCACTATCGCCAAACAAAACGTGCAGGTCTTCAAGCCAATCATCGATACGCGCTATGGCGTACAGCGCGTGACATCGCACAACGGAATGGGGCTGGAAGCACAGCCGGTGCACAACGCCAATGAGCTGCGCGCTCGGATACTGCCGGCTACGACGGTAGTGGCCATTGACGAAGTGCAGTTCTTTGACGCCGGCATTGTCGCTCTCTGCGATGAGCTGGCCCGCGCCGGCAAACGTGTGATTTGCGCCGGCCTGGATACTGATTTTCGCGGCGTGCCCTTCGGCCCAATGCCGGAGCTGCTCAGTCGGGCGGAAGCTGTGGACAAGTTACACGCCATCTGTGTCGTCTGCGGGGAGGACGCCAGCCGGACGCAACGGCTGATAGACGGCCAGGCTGCCGCCTGGGATGATCCGGTCGTCCTGGTCGGGGCGGCAGAAGTATATGAAGCGCGCTGCCGGCATTGCCATGAGGTTCGCCCGGCGCGCCATAAAGCCACCGAACAACACGCCTAGTCGGCCGGCGCTGATATTTGTGTAGGCCGGCGCCCCTCGGGCTGGAAAAGGAGGAGTAAGTGACCCAAAACCATCGAAACCTGGGCAACGACATTGATCGCGTCCTGATTGACGAAGCCCACTTGAATGCCCGCATCGGGGAACTGGCGGAAGCGATCGAATCCGATTATGCGGAAGTGGATAACCCGCTATTGCTGTGCGTCCTGAAAGGGGCCTATATGTTTCTGGCGGATCTCAGCCGCCGGCTGAGCATGCCGCACGAACTTGATTTTATGGCTATCTCCAGCTATGGCGCGGGTACCACCAGCAGCGGCGCAGTCCAAATCATCCTGGACCTGAAGCAGGATATCAGCGGACGAGATGTGCTGATTGTGGAAGACATTATAGACAGCGGGCGCACGCTGGCCTATATGCGCCGGCTGCTGTTGGCGCGTAACCCGGCATCCTTGCATATCTGCACCTTGCTGAACAAACCCTCTCGCCGCGAGGTGGAGGTGCCGGTCGATTACGTGGGCTTCGACATTCCGGACGAATTCGTAGTCGGCTATGGTTTGGATTACGACCAGCAATACCGCAACCTGCCGTTCATTGCCGTGCTTAAGGCCGAGGTATTCTCCTGAGCCATTCGCAAGACCAGACAGATCCGGCCGGCGACACTCTACTGCAGCTTCCGCCGCTCCTGGCGGAACTGGAGTCCATCTTGCTGCCCGCAGACGGACCGGTTTACCTGGTAGGGGGCGCCGTTCGCGACGCTTATCTCGGTATTCCGCCGGGCGATCTGGATTTCGTTGTGGCGCAGGGGGGCGTCCAGCTCGCCTTTCACGTGGCGGACCGGATGGGCCGGCCGGCCTATGTGCTCGACCGCGAGCGCGACGTGGGACGGGTCGTGCTGGCGGACGGCCGGACAACGCTTGACTTCGCGCGCATGCGCGGGGGGGATATCAATGCGGACCTCAGGGAGCGGGATTTCACAGTCAATGCAATGGCCCTTCTTGTCGGCAAAAGGAGCACAACCGGCATCATAGATCCCTGCGGTGGTCAGAGAGACCTGAACGCCGGACTTCTCCGGCAGGTGCAAGAACATGCCATTGCCGATGATCCCGTGCGCGCTCTGCGCGCGGTTCGCATGGCCTTGCGCTTCGATCTGCGCCTGACAGATGAGACCAGCGCGGCAGTGCGCGCGGCCGGCGACAGTCTAGGAGGCGTCTCGGTCGAGCGCATTCACGAGGAGTTACTCAAGCTGCTCATGGTCGCCGCTCCTCACCAGGGGCTGCGGCAGTTGCGGCAATTGGGGTTGTTGGAGAGAGTGCTGCCGGAAGTCGCCGCTACAGTCGAGATCGCTCAATCCCCACCCCATCACCTGGATGTCTTCAACCATACCTGTGAGGTGCTACGCCGGCAGGCCCAATTGGAAGCGATCATATTCGACGAGCGGCCGGCCGATGAGCCGCTCCTGGCGCAAGCCGTGAGCGCGCTCTCCCCCTATCAAGCCGGCATGCAAGAGCACCTGCAGCGCGCCATTGATGGAAAGTTGACCGGGAGGATGACGTTGCGGCTGGGAGCGCTGTTTCACGACGTGGGTAAGCCGGAGACCCGAACAGTGGACGCTGACGGTCGTGTGCGCTTCTTTGGACACGAGGCGGCAGGGGCGAGATTGGCCGGCCATCGCTTACAGCAGTTGCACCTGAGTAGTGAGGCGTGCCGGACGGTGAAGCAAATTGTGGCCGGACACATGCGCCCGCTACACCTGGCTGCCGACAGGACCGTGACCCGGCGGGCTGTGTACCGTTACTTCCGCAACACCGGCGTGACCGGGCCTGATATCGCCCTACTCAGCCTGGCCGATTGCCTGGGAACATACGAGGCGCCGGCCGAGAGCGCCACCTGGCCAGTCCTCCTCGATACCGTCGGCCATTTGCTGAACCGTTATTTCAACCACTACGAGGAGAGTGTGAGGCCGCCGCCGCTGATCAGCGGAAGCGAGCTAATCTCGGCGTTGGGCCTCAGCCCGGGGCCGGAGGTTGGCCGGTTGCTGGCGCTCATTCAGGAGGCGCAGGCAGTAGGGGAGGTCATCACCGCCGAAGAGGCCCTGCAACTGGCGCGCCGCGCTTCGCAAGATGTCGCTCCGGCATCATAGCAGCGCCTCATTGCGCCGCAGGTGCTCCATAAATTCGCTGCGCGTCTTTTGATTCTCGCGGAAACAACCCAACATGGCGCTGGTCACCATCCTCGTCTGCCCCTTCTTCACTCCACGCATCATCGAGCACATATGCGAACCTTCCACCACAACGGCCACCCCCAGCGGCGACAGCATCTCATCGATCAGCTCCGCGATCTGGCGTGTCATCCGTTCCTGCACCTGCAAGCGGCGCGCGAACATCTCCACGATGCGTGGGATCTTGGACAGCCCCACCACTTTTTCGACCGGAATGTAGGCCACATGCGCCCGGCCAAAGAAGGGCAACATATGATGCTCGCACATGCTGAAGTATTCGATGTCCTTGACGACGATCATCTCGTCGTACTGCACATCGAAGAGGGCATCGTTAATTAGCGCGACCGGATCTACTGCGTACCCTGCCAACACCTCGTCATACATCCTGGCAATACGCTCCGGCGTGCGCGCCAGCCCTTCTCGATCCGGGTCTTCTCCCACCCCTACCAAGATTTGCCGGACCGCCGCTTCAATTACGGCGTGTGATTCGTCGTTAAAGTGGAAGGGTTGATCATCCACATCGTCTTGAATGGCCGATGAGGCTGTTTTCTTTCCATTCTTGCTCATTGTCTACTCCACTTGTATTTGTCAGACTTTGGCGCCGCACACCGGGCAGATTTCCGCGTTGCCGGCCAGGTCGCTGCCACACTCAGGACAGGCAAATTCGAATTCCGCCCCGCAGCGCGGACAGCTTGCGTCATCCTCACTAATCGCGAACAGGCATTGCGGGCAAAGAAGCTGCCCGCAATTGTCGCACCGATCGCTGCCCGCCGCGACCGGCTGCCCGCAACCCGGACAGCGCGCGACGTGCGCCAAAGTTGCCCGAGCCGCCTCGGGGGTCAGCCCGCAACGCGGACAGATCGGCTCGCCAGCTTCTAGGACCATATGGCATATCGGGCATAGTTGCACCGAGCAGTTTGGGCAGTCCCCTTCGGCCGCGTTGTAGTGCGCGCCGCAGCCGGGACAAATCACGATTTGTATGACGGCGCTGCCGACAGCCAGTCGCAACGCCAGACGAGCCGTGACGCGGGGCTTCAGTTGGACATTGACGCCACAGCCGGGGCAACCGGCCGCTCCGCGAGGAAGGGTGCGCCGGCAGGAGACGCAGAAATTTGGAAACAACGCATCACAATTGGGGCATACTTCCGTGTCTGACGTCAGCTCAAATCCGCATAAGGGACAGGTGAAGTAAAGCGCGAAATGGCAATGCGGGCACCGTTCATCTTCATCGGTGACCGCCTGACTGCAACGCGGGCAGAAGAGCTGACCACATTCACGGCAAAAACCGTCCTGCGGCTGAACCGGCTCGCCGCAGGTGGGGCACGGTATGCCGGCTGCGGCTGCCGAATCGGCAACGGAACTATCCTCGACCAGCGACAGGCCACAGGTGGGACAAATGACCGTTTCGGCGGATATCTGGGTTTCACAAGCCGGGCAGAATATGTCGAACTCAGCGCCGCATTGCCAACACTCAGTCGCGGTAGCAGAGATCGGTGCGCGACATTCCGGGCAGAACTCCTGGAAGCAATAATCGCACTGGTCCTGATCTTCCTCGACGGCTCGTCCGCAGCTCGGACAGGCAAATACGTCTCTCATCAACGGCCTCCAATTCAGACGCTCCTGCTCCAGCTGTCCTTACTCACCGGCACGCCGGCCCGGATGCAGTGACCGAATTATAGCAACTCCTCGCAAATCTTGATGCGGTGCGTAACGAAACAAGCTACAATTGGCCAGGTTCCCAGCTTATTGTGCCCCTACCCACGAGTAACCAGCATCGAAGGCCGGGGAAAGCACACTTAGGATCGCTTGAGAGTTCTTTTGGAGGCCACAGTGAATTCAGAAACCCTAACCATTACAGACAACCGCACTGGCCGCACGTATGAGATCCCGATCACAAACGACACGATACAGGCGATCGATCTGCGCCAGATCAAGGTCAACGAAGGCGATTTCGGGATGATGAGCTATGACCCCGCCTTCAGGAATACGGCGTCCACCAAGAGCACGATTACCTACATCGATGGCGGGAAGGGCATACTCCGCTACCGTGGATATCCGATTGAGCAATTAGCCGGCAGATGCAGCTTCCTGGAGGTTGCCTATCTGCTGCTATTCGGTGAGTTGCCCAACGAGACGCAGTTGCGCAATTGGGAGGCCACGATCACCAGCCACACCATGGTGCATCGCAAATTGGAGGCGCTGTTCGACGGGTTTCTCTATGACGCTCATCCGATGGGTATGCTGATCAGTGCGGTGGCGGCGCTCTCCACCTTCTACCCGGAAGCAAAGGATGTGGAGGATCCGGAGAATCGCTTATTGCAGATCCAGCGCCTGATCGCCAAGATGCCGACGCTATCCGCGCTGGCCTATCGCCATGCAATGGGCTTCCCCGTCAACTATCCGGATAACGATCTGAGTTACACCGGCAATTTCCTGAACATGCTCTATCGCATGGTGGAGCCGCGCTACGAGCCTGATCCAGTATTGGAGAAGGCGCTGGATGTACTGTTCATCCTGCACGCTGATCACGAACAGAATTGCGGCACCAATACCATGCGCTCCATTGGCAGCGCGTATACCGATCCTTACAGCGCAGTAGCCGGCGCGGCGGCGGCCCTATACGGGCCCCGGCACGGCGGGGCCAATGAGGCCGTGCTGCGCATGTTAACCGAGATCGGCGACGTGAAGAGGATCCCGGCCTATGTGGAGCGGGTGAAGGCCGGGGAGTTTCGCCTGATGGGCTTCGGGCATCGGGTCTACCGCAACTATGATCCCCGCGCCACAATTATCAAGGAGACCGCAGACAGCGTCTTTGCCGTTACCGGCCAGAACGCATTACTGGACATCGCCATGGAGTTGGAGCGTATCGCGCTCGAAGACGATTACTTCGTCTCGCGCAAGCTCTATCCCAATGTTGATTTCTACTCCGGCATCATCTATCAGGCGCTCGGATTGCCGACCACCTTCTTCCCGATCATGTTTGCCATTCCGCGCACAGTGGGCTGGTTGGCTCAGTGGCAGGAGTTGCTGAACGACCGCGAACAGGCGATCGCCCGGCCAAGGCAGGTTTATCTGGGCCCTTCAGAACGGAGCTTCATACCGCTCTCCGAAAGGGGTTGAGCGGCGCATAGTGTAGACGCGTAAGGTGGCTGTCACCTGGTGAGGTGGCAGTCACCTCCAATTGCTGGGGAGATCAGCCGAGCATGTCCACGTATTTCTGTAAGTCGCGCTGGCGGATCTTCTCGTATTCGTCGGGGATGATCTCGGCCATTTCTGCCGGCGTCAGGCGAATGCTGAGGATATCCAGCGCATCTTCCGGCGACTGGCCATAGGCCAGCTTCTTCTTGCCGTTCTTCAGCTTGAAGAGATACATGTAGTGGGGGTTGCTGAAGCTGCTCATTTGCTAACCGCGCCGCGCGTCACGCCTTGATCAACGCCTCTGAGAAGACGCCGCTCTTTCTGCGAGCATATTCGTCCAATCCACGATTGACCTCGGCGTCATGTTTGCCGGCTAACAGATCGCGGTAGAAGGCGTAGTTGACGCCCTTGACCTTCTCATCATCGGGGAAGCGATGATAGTTCTCTTTGCTCATCAGGCTCTTGCCTTCGGCAATGAGCTGATTGCCCAGCGCGGAACCGGGGTAAGGCGCGTAATAGGAGATGGAAGGCATCACCCGCTTCATCATCTTCAGCATGCGCAACGTCTTGTAGGCGTCCTCCGGCTCTTCACCGGGAATACCCATCATGATATTGGCCCAGAATCTGGGCGCCTCGCGGCCCTGGCGCTCTAGATCGTCGCCGATGCGATTTACCAGGTCAATCGTGAACAGGTTATCATCCTCGGTGCATTCCTTGTTCAACAGGCGGAGGATGCGGTCGCTGCCGGATTCAAAGCCAATTGAAATGGTGGTCCAATTGGTCTCACGCAGCAACGCCTCAAACAGGTCGGGCCACTGGCGCACTGTGTCAGAACGCCCGGCAGCCCAATAAGGCCAGACCTTATTCGCCCGGCGTGGATACTTCTCGATCCACTCCCTCAGCCAGCTTGGATTCTGAAAGAACATCGAATCGTGGATCACGACTGAACCAATCGGGCCGACTGTTTCGTCCAGGTAGTTCAACTCGTCAATCACCATGTCTACCGGCCGCCGGCCCATGTTGGGGATGTATGAGGCCTCGTTACAGAAGACGCATTGCCACGGGCAGACCCGGCTGGTCAAGATGGTCACTACCGGCGCCGGCCCCCAGCCGCACTCCGGCTCCAGGGGCCAGTTGAAATGCCGGCGCACCTTGCGACTTGCCGGCTTCGGCCACAAAGTGCGGTCGATCATCGGCCACTCGGCCATCGATTGAGCCGCCCGGCCCATGAATATGCGGGGGAAGGACGCCGGGTCGCGCACCAAGTCCACAATGGTGTTCTCGCCGGGTCCCTGGCAGATCTTGTCGAACTCGGGGATCTCGGTCATTTCGTGCGGCGCAACGGTGGCGTGCATGCCACCGGTCAACACCAGCCCGTTCGGGTTGATCGACTTGAAGATCTGGGCCGCTTTGCGCGCCGCCGGAAATGTGTAGCTGCGCACATTCATCAGCAGCGTCTGATATCCCTGAAGTTGCTCCTGTAACTGCCGCCAGTCTGTCACTGCTCGGGTGGAGAGAATGTCGGTGTGGATGTCGTTCTGGTGCAGGATCGTGCGCAAAAGCCCCAGCCCGTGATCCTGCCACTGCTCGTGCGGCCCGCTGGGGTTCACCAAATCACCCAGATCGCCCAGGTCTACCCATGCGAGGTCAGAGCTTCGTTTTGCCTTCTCCGCGAAAGGCCATAGTTTACGCAAGGTTGTAGCTACCTATTCTGAACAAGATCCCCAGAAACGTCCTTTCCGGGAATCCGAGTACGGTTCATCTAGAGACGCTGCCGGCTGTTGAAGCCGGTATGCAGGTCATGATAGTGACTTACCTGAGGCTCGCCGTATCGCCAGCAAAGATAGACTTCGCGGCCATCACGCTCGGCGAGGAAGTCAAGCAACCCGATATTCATGTCTTTAAGCACGCAACCATAAGACTGGATACGCTTGATGAGGCTTTCGATCTGGCGAAAATCGTGCGCCATCTCGGTAGCCGACGCCCCCCCGATATCGCCGCCATGCTCATTGAGCACCGGCTTGAGCTGGCCATATTGCCGGACGACCTTGGCGCGACGGGCCAGCAGGTCAGCCATTAACGGCTCAATGACCGGCAACAGACCGTTCGCCTCACTCACGGTGAAATAACGCGCAGGCATCGCTTGCAGGCTTCCTCGGATAACGAAAAAGGCGTCCTGGGTTACAGTAACCTGAGACGCCCTCGCCACTTAGAGAAGAATCGGGCGTTAGCCGCAGCCGCACCCGCCTCCGCCGGCGGTAGCGGCCGCACCGCTCGCCTGCCCGGAAGTCTTAAAGGAATGTCCGCACCCGCAAGTGGAGACCGCGTTCGGATTCTCGATGCTGAAGCCGCCGCCCATCAGGCTGTCCACATAATCAATGGTCGCGCCGGACAGGTACATCATGCTGGTGGGATCGATGAAGACCTTTACACCCTGCTCTTCAATGACATGATCGTAAGGACGCGCTTCCGCCTCCAGAGCCATGCCATATTGCATGCCGGAGCAGCCACCGCCGGAGACAAATACGCGCAAGCCATAGTCCGGGACATTCTTCTGGTGCAGCAGCTTGTGGACCATGTCAGCCGCGGACTCAGTGAGCAAAACAGCATCGATTTGTTCGTTGATTTCCATCATCTAGACCCTCTTCATCATGCTGGAGCGATTATTGGAGCAGATTGTAGCAACATTCACAGCCGATGTCAATTTCTATGACTTTTTTCATAAAAATACCGTGTGGCACTGCGCCCTGCCCGCTCTCGCTGCCCGGCAGCGTCCATGATACAATTCCCGCCGTTCTGGGCCTGCGCTCAGAACGATTTTTATCATGCAGGAAGGAACCAATGCTTAAGACGCATAGTTGTGGCGAATTGCGCCCAGAGAATATCGACGAGCGCGTCATCCTGGCCGGCTGGGTAAATCGCCGGCGCGACATGGGCGGCGTCATCTTCGTCGATCTCCGCGACAGGCAGGGCAAGACCCAGGTGGTGATGGATTCGGGCCATGACCAGGAGGTCTTTGACACAGGCCAGACGGTCCGGCCGGAATATGTATTGCAAGTCTCAGGCGTGGTTCGTCGGCGCCCGCCGGGACAGGAGAACCCCAACCTGGACACCGGCGACATCGAAGTGCTCGCCGACACAGTCACCGTTCTCAATCGCTCGAAGACGCCGCCATTTCTCATCGACCGGGAAGAGCCGGTAGACGAATCGCTGCGCTTGAAGTATCGCTACTTGGATTTGCGCCGGGCGCGATTGCTGCGCAACCTGACCATCCGGCACAAGGCGGTCAAATACATCCGTGACTTTCTGGACGCGCGAGGCTTCCTGGAGGTAGAGACGCCCATATTGTTTAAGAGCACGCCGGAAGGGGCGCGCGACTACCTGGTACCCAGCCGCGTGCACCCCGGTAAGTTCTATGCCCTGCCTCAAAGCCCCCAACAGCTCAAGCAACTACTTATGGTCGCCGGCGTGGAGCGCTATTTCCAGATTGCCCGCTGCTTCCGAGACGAAGATCAGCGAGCGGACCGCCAGCCGGAGTTCACCCAGCTCGATCTGGAAATGAGTTTCGTCGAGCGGGACGATATTCTGGACCTTATCGAGGAGTTGATGATCGGCATGGTGCAGCACACCAGCCTCGTACCGCTGGGCGAAGCGCCTTTCCCACGCCTGAGCTATGCCGAGGCGATGGAGCGATTTGGCGCCGACCGACCGGACCTGCGCTTCGGCATGGAGCTGGTCGATCTCTCGGACATCGCCGGCAAGAGCGCCTTTCGCGTCTTCGCGGAGAATGTGGCCGCCGGCAAGCCGGTCAAGGCGATATGCGCGCCCGGCTGCGGCGACTATAGTCGCAAACAAATAGACGAGCTGGAAGCCGTCGCCCGAGAGGCCGGCGCGAAAGGGTTGGCCTGGATGGCGCTCGACCCGCATGATGGGCAGATGCGCGGCTTCATTACCAAGTTCTTCACGGTTGAGCAACTACTTGCGATCACGGAGCGCATGGGAGCAAAGCCGGGTGACCTGCTGCTCTTCTCGAGCGACGACCGGCGTATCGTTTATGCTGTGCTGGGCGCGCTACGCGAAGAAATGGGCCGGCGTCTGGGCTACAAGGACAGGCGGGAACTCCGCTTCTGCTGGATCGTCGACTTTCCCCTATTTGAGGAACAACTGGAGGACGGGCATTATGCCCCCAGCCATCACATGTTCACCGCGCCAAAGCAGGCCCATATTCCCCTGCTGGACAGCGATCCGCACGCGGTGCTGAGCGAGCAGTACGATCTGGTTTGCAACGGCTTCGAGGTAGCCGGAGGTAGCATCCGAATTCACGGACGGGAATTGCAGCGGAAGATCATGGAGCTGATCGGCTTCTCGATCGAGAAGGCGCAGGCGCAGTTCGGGCACATGCTTGAGGCATTTGAGTATGGCGCGCCGCCACACGGCGGTATTGCCCCCGGCATAGACAGGCTGGTCGCGCTGATGGCCGGCGAACCCAACATCCGCGAAGTTATGGCCTTCCCCAAGAGCCAGCAGGCGGCCGACATGATGGCTGACGCGCCTTCCACCGTCGAAGCGCGGCAATTGGCAGACCTGCACATCGCGCTGGCCCTGGAGGAAAAAGAGCCGGCGGGCCCGTAGCTCCTGCTGGTGACTCTCACTTGCAGAAGTGACAGTCACCTACTCATAAAAAGAACTCGCGCACAATGGCGGTTATCTCGGCCACGATGAGGTGCCAGGGCGTATCTCCGTCGCCGCGGACGACAAGCTCCTTGCCTCGAATCTCCATGGCCTCGATCCCGGCGATAGATGAGAGCATCTGCGCCAGGGCAGAGCCGGTCTCCATGGCTGCCGGTGAATCGTAATACTCATCTTCGCCTTCCGCCAGCCGCAAGTTGGTGGCAACGATCATCACATTCGGATCGGCCGTCGGTATCGTTTCGAACTCAATATACTCAGACATCAGGTACAGGCTGTTTGATGGGAGATTTAGAAATCCACTGCTCGTTGGCAAGCTGGATGCTAGCCCAGACAGGTTCGTCCGGCAAGTGCGAGACAGCTTATCGCCGGAGATCAGATATAATCACGGTCGCCAGGCCAAGACAGCAACAGAAGGAGGCTCGAGATGAACAGAGTGCTTAGTTTTGCCGCCGGCGCGCTGTGTGGATCGGTTGTCGGCGCGGTAGTCGTATTGCTTACCACCCCGGCATCCGGGCAACAGCTACGCGCGGATGCCCGATCGCGGGTTGAACTCGCCAAGTCGGAGGCGCGGCGGGTCATGGAAGAGACCCGCCGGCAAAAGGAACTCGAGTTTGAGATGATGAAGCAGGGGATCTCCAACGGGCAACAGCGCCCAATGATGTAACGGCGCGCTACCCGACAACTACTGATCGAGAGCTAGCCAGTATCGAGCTACGTTGGAGGCGAAGGGGGTCAGGGGAGTGATGATCAACGTGCCCCCATCCCTACCCAGCTCCACGCTCCACTGACCCTGATTGAATTCATCCAGCGGCAGGGCGCGCACTTCCGGCGTCGCGCCGAAAGTCACCAACTGCACTGACCATAACTGTGGCAGCCATTGCCCGACCGGCACAAAGCCGGCGCTCTGCCAATTCTCTTCGCCGTTCTCCGCGCCGGACAGGAATCCTAGTTCCGGTATTGAGATCGCGTCCACTGCCATACCTTGACCATAAGCCGGCGAATTGGTAAGCATCTCAAAGCGAATCAGCACCTCTCGCCCAACATAGCTGTTCAGCGACACCTCGACGGGCAGCCACCCTTCATTATCGGCGCCACGATATTGTCGACTCTGCCCGGTGAAGGCCGGGCCGTAATCGCCGGGGCGCGCCCGGTCCGGAGCCAGCAAATCCCAGCTCCGCCCTCCATCCAGAGAAATCGACAAGTAAGCGTAATCGTACTCTTCTTCCAGCACAAACCAGGTGCGGAATGACAGCGTCGCCTGCTCCAGCCCGCGCAGATCAAAACGGCCGGTCAGATGAGCGTCAACCGCATCAATGGGGGGGGCGTACCACACACTCGTCCCCTCAAAGGGCGAGACGGGTAGCAGTTCTGTTGTTGTGTCGCCGGCAAACGAGATCGTCAGCGGTCCGCTCAGGGACAGATCCACATAGTGCACGCCGAATTGATCCAGGCTGGTCACTATTTGTTGGGGCAGGCTGCGCACATTTCGCTCCTTGCGGACGGTGGTCAGGTCAAGGAGCTGGTAATCGTACTCCGGCCCGGCGTCGGGGTCGTCCAGCAGATTCGCCGCTGCCCAGTTGGCGATGAATTGCTGCAACGATAGCTCCGGCCGGAAGCCGTCCAGCACCAGCTCAACCGCCAGCAGGCCATTGGCCGGGTGCCGGGCCAGCTCTCGAATCGCCTCTTCGCCCAGTTGCTCCCACAGGTAGACCATGAACAGGTAAGAGGCGCTGTAATGAGCATAGACATCATCGTCATAGCTCCAGCTATTCAACCGCGTTTCCGGCAGAGCCAGGTAGTCTCGAAAATCGGCAGTTTCCAGGCCTACATAAAGCTCTGTCAGTTGCGCCAGACCCTCGTCCATCCAGGCCGTCTCATTTGGGTCAATGTACCATTGGGCCAGGTGCTGAAACTCGTGCACCAGCGTCCCGAAATAGAGATCCTCCCCAAGCGAGAGGTTATTCATGTTCAGATAGACGATTTCTTGCTCATTGGAGTCGTAGTAGAAGGAAGTCGGGTATTCATCGCCGCTGCTGAAATAGCCCAGCTCATCCGCGGAGCCCAGGCCGCCCACCAGGTGCAGTACGCTGAAGTGCGGGTCGCCATCCATCCCCGGACTCCACGCCGGTCCAATCAGGTCAACTAACTGAGCGTAGTACTCGTCTTCGAACCGATCCGCCTCGCGCTGCAAGGCAATCGCATCCAGGTCGAGACCCTCTTCGACCCAGAAGTATGCATGTTCGGTCACCGCCGCCAATGTGGCGTTTGTGATACCGCCGTCGACGTAAAATTCGCGCTCCTCGCCAATAACCGGGGGGACGGTGATAATTGTCCGTTCACCCAAATCATAGGAACCCAATCGCCCGGCCGACTCATAAAAATCGTGCGCAGGGTAGGTCGCTTCACCCAACCTGTCCAGGTTGGTGAACATCTCAGTTGTTATTGCCTGTTGGTCGATTTGAGGGGGGGGCAGAAAATCCAGCACCGGCTTTGCCACCGGCGTGACATCGGCGACCGGCAGCGTTGGCGAGATGGGCGGGGTAGGCGACGCTGTGGATTCGACGGTCGACGTCGGGCCGGCTGTGGGCGACTGCGCCGGCGTTGCCGTTGCCGGCGCGCCCGCTATCTCGCGCTCACCCTGGCTGATAGCCGGTGTGCCGCCATCGACAGCAAGTTGGCTGCCATAGACCAGGATGCCGGTTAGCCCCAGCGCGGCGAGACAGCCGAGACATACCAAGAGCGTCATACAGCCGGCGAAAAAACCGACGGCCCATGACCTTCTCGCACTCCTGCGGCGCGAATCAACCGGCGACGGATTTGACATCATTATCTTTGCCCGGCATGGCCGATGAGCATCAAAGCTATCTGGTCATAGTATAACTATAGGTCGCTCGCTGCTTCGTAAACGGAGTAACAGCGGAGACAACCAGGATCGCTCTATCTGTCTCGCTATCCAGCGGCAGAATCCAGCTACCGCGACGATCGGCATCTAACGGTAACGCCTCGACAGTCACGCTCGTTTCCCCAAGCAGAATGGCTTGCACAATGAAGGTCTGCGGCAACACATTCGTATGGCGGACAAAACCAGCCGGCTGCCACTGTTCGCCGACATCACCCTCTACGTCATCCTGGATGCCAAGTTGCGGAATGGCGATGTCATCAATAGCCCAACCCGGCATGTGAGTGGCGTCATCCGTTATGTACTCAAAGCGCACCAGCACCTCGCCGCCGGCGTATGGCGTGAGATCGACGCTTTCCTGCACCCAGATAGGACTGTCGCCGCCTCCGCTGACGCCGGTGAAAGCGGGGCCGTAGCTGTTGCCGTGTGGATTGTCGCGCGTCATGCCGGCGCTTTCCAGCAGCTCCCAGTTTTCACCTCCATCAGCCGAGGCCATTACGTAAGCGTAGTCCCAGTCTGCTTCGATATCATGCCAGTGATGAAAGGTCAGCGTCGCCTCCGTCAATCCGCTCAGGTCGAATTGCCCGGTCAAGGACATATCTGAGCTATCCGCCGGCAGAGTCGTCCAGAAGTAGTCGCCGCTGTGCGGCCCGGTGTCCAACAGGCGGGTCTGCTGCGTGCCGGTAAAGACCACGGTGACCGGCTGGTCGCTCTCAATCTCGATGTAGTCAGCGGCAAACTGGTGCACCGCGTCCGTTTCCGTCGCTGGAAAGCGTCGCACCGCGTCGGCGATATGCAATTCCGGCATGTCCAGGCGTTCATAGGAATGTACACCCTCACCCCGTCCCCGGCTGTCAAGGTAATTAGCCGCCGCCCAATCCGTGAACAAAGCAACGAAATCAACGCCGGGATCAACTGCCGCCAGGATCGCTTCCACGCCGTTCAGGCCGTTGGCGGTCTCATCCAGCAATTGCCGGATGGCCGCTTCGCCATATCGCTCCAGCAAATAGGCGGTGAAGTAGAACGCTGCCCCATACTGCGCGCTGGTCAGGGGTGTGCCGTAGGCGAAGTCGTTCAGTTGCACGTCCGGCGCGACGGCAAATGCCTCCTCATAGCCGGTGCTCGGATAGCCGTTCTGGAAAGCCGCCAGCACAGCCAACCCCTCATTGACCCAGGTGGACTCGTTGCTATCCGCCGCCCAGTGAATCATGTGCTGGAACTCGTGCGCGATCAGCTCGTAGTAAGCATCTTCGCCGATTGGCGCATGCTTCAGGTTGACGTACAGCAACTCGCGCTGGTTGGAATGCTCCTTCACGGCAACGGTAAACTCGTCCGCCGCCACGAAGTAGCCGACGATCCCTTCGCCCAGCCTGTCCAGATGCAGGATATTCAGCCGGGTGTCGCCATCTACTCCGGGTCGCCACTCTTCGCCAAACAGCGCACGATCTGTGGGCAGAATCCGGCCTTCCAGATGCTCTGCCGCTTCTCTCAGTCTTTGCTCATCAACGCGCACATCTTCCTGCACCCACATACTGAGTGCGTCGGACTGATAAGCGAGCCGGGCGCGAATCTGTCGGTAGCCGCCGGCGTCGTGGTCCAGGTACCAGAACGGGATCACATCTCCCAACTGAGACATCGCCGGCTCGGCCACCGTGCGCGGTGGATCGGCCGCTCCCCCTAGCCGCTCAGCCAGCGCGACCAGGTCTCGCTCAGGAGGATCGGCTGTGCTCAAGGCTGCCAGCGTTTCTTCCGCTGTTGCCGGCGGCTGTTGCAGGATCAATTGGGGGACCGGCAGGTTGGCGCCGGCATCACGACGGCAGCCGATCAGCACCAAGGCGCAAACCACAGCGGTGAGCGCGGCCTTATGCAGCATTTGTTTGTTGTGAGCGGGCATGGTGGGCGATTATACGAAGGGCAGTTCTCGGCGCAACTACTCAGCCCGCAATGTGTTTTGATACAATAGCTGCCGGCAAGCCGCCGCATGTGACCCTGCGTACCCAACGCGCGCCGGCTCGGTTTTTGGTTGCGACTACGCCGGCCACTCGTGCGCCGGCCTGTGCACGAGCGCCTGACGCCCTGAATAACGGCATGAGGTTCATAGGATGAAAAACGCCCACATTGTTGGCTGGGGCAGTTACTGGCCCGAGAGGGTGCTGACGAACGATGGTATCGCCTCCATCGTCGACACTACTGATGAATGGATATACGCGCGCACCGGCATCAAGGAGCGCCGCATCGCCAATCAGAATGAGACCACCGCCACAATGGCCTTTGAGGCTGCCGCGGCAGCGCTGGCGGTAGCCAATATTCACCCCATGCAGGTTGACCTGATCATTGTGGCGACCTCCACCCCGGCGCATGTTTTCCCTTCAACGGCCAGTCTGGTGCAGGATTATCTGGGCGCATCGGGGGCCGGCGCGTTCGATCTGAGTGCTGCCTGTACCGGCTTTGTTTACGCGTTGAGTATGGGTACGAGCGCCATCGAGTCCGGCGCCGCCGAGACTATATTGATCATCGGCGCTGAGACCATGTCGCGCGTGTTGGATTGGCAGGATCGTGGCACCTGCATCCTCTTCGGCGATGGGGCCGGGGCGGTGGTGTTGCGTGGGCTAAGCGTACCGGGAGGTGTCATGGCCTCGACCCTGCGCTCAGACGGCTCCGGGGCCGATCTGCTCTACCTGCCGGTTTCTTACCGGACACGGGTTCCCGGAATGGGCACTTTCAGCCTGAATGGGCATGCGCCCAACACGATCAGTATGAACGGCCGGCAGGTATTTCGCTTTGCCACACAGGCCATTACCGAATCGGTGCAGGAGACGGTAAGCAAGGCCGGCCTGACGGTAGACGATATCGACCTCGTCGTGCCTCATCAGGCGAACACACGGATCATTGATAACGCTGCCAAGCGATTGAGGATCCCGCGCGAGAAGTTCTTCTTAAATGTCGACCGCGTCGGCAATACCTCGGCGGCCTCGATCCCGCTGGCCCTGTGCGCGGCCGTAGAAGCGGACCGCTTGCAGCCGAATGACAACGTCGTCTTCGTCGGTTTTGGCGGTGGATTGACCTGGGGCGCGTCGCTGGTCAAATGGGATGCCACGCCGCCGGACATTCAGCTGTCGCAGAGGAACTGGCGAGATCCGCGCTACATCTGGGCGCGCGGCCGATCCAAGATCCGTCGAATGGGCCGGCGAGTGGGCAGCGCGTTGGCCGGCTCCCCAACTCCTGAGGCCCGGCTGAAAGATGCTGACAAATAGCGGCTTTCATTTCTCCGCTTCCTCGCTGCCGTACCCGCGTCCGATCGCCCGCGAGATGTGGCTCAGTAATGCCTCTTCATCAACAAGCCCGGCCACATGGTAGCGCCGGTTGATGACAATGTGCGGTAAACTCCCTACGGAATAGCGCAGCGCCGCCGCCGGAAACTGCTCGGCCATGACCGTGTAGGCCTCTATGGGTGGGGAAGCAACTGCCATGGCGCTGATCAACGTGGTCAGAATCGCCCCGGCTTCGTTGTCGGCGGCGGTAAGGAGTTCCAGCGCCACGGGTTCGGTCAACCTTTTCAGCCGGATGCGCGTGCCCGTTTCCAGATTGCCGGCATTGAATGAAACCGCCTGGATTGCGCCCACCAGCCCATTGATCATTACGCCGACCGGCTGTCCGATAATCCGCACCCGGTAGTCGACCTCCTCTTCACCGTCAGCCTTCATGACTGCGATCACCGGATAGTAGGAGTAATTGACGCGGCGTGGCCGGAAAGCATGGTGGATGCCTGGGAAACGCTCCGAGAGAGACGCCGCCAGGCGCATTGCTTCCTTTTCGGCCGCGCTCAAGTTCTCATCTCCCCATACAACCAGCCTGACCTCCGCTTGCAGTTGGTTCAGGTAGGGCGCCAGTTGGTCCAATAGACCTGCGTCGAGCGTTGTCTCGAGGATGTCGTTCTCGTCGGGCACGAGCGGCTCCTCAGGTTCGGCTGGGGAGGATGTCATATTCAAAGCTTTCGGCCCAAGGGGTATTGCAGTTGCAGCTCATCCTGTTGGCCGCTTTCATCAGCGTAGAGCAGAGCAAGATTATTGATGGGGATCTTCCACTCGAACTGGTGTGCGCTCAGCAGAGAGATTACAGCCGGCAGATTCTCCTGCGTGATATCCCCGTGTCCCAGGGTAATATGCGGCATCCACCGTTCCGGGTGGTAGTATTCCAGAATGCCCGCGCTGACACCCGCCAGCTGCGGCCAGAGCAGTTGGTGTAGCTGAGTCAGTTGCGGACTGCGCACCACGCTGACGTAAACGACCGGCGAAAGCCCGCCGGTGAAAATCCCCAGGCCGGTCGTGATGATCTCAAAGGGGTCCACCTGCGCGGCGACCTGGGCCAGGAGCGGCTTCAGCAGCGTGATATCGTAGTGCTCCGCCACGTGATAGGAGTAATGTGGATAGGGCGTTACGTATATGCCCTTGATCCCAAGCCGGCTGCGAATTTCAGCCCACAAAGATTCCACCAGCCGGTAGTGTTGATCATCAAGCAATGAGACAACGCCATGCACATGCGCCTCCACATTCTCCCGGATCGGCTTCTTTCACCGGGGCCGGGTCCTGGTCCTACTTATCTTCCCTTTCCTGATCGATTTGCCGGTTCGCCCCCGGCGTATAACGCCGCTGCCATTCATAGAGCTTGTTCATCGCTTCCAGCGGCGTCATGGTAGTCACTTCCAGCCCTTGTAGCTCCTCCAACAAAGGGCTGGTAACGGGAAAGAGGGCTATCTGTTGCGCCGGCTTCAGATAACTGGGCGTGATGGAAGCAGTCGGCGCATGTTCCTCAAGATCTTCCAGAATCTCCCGCGCCCGGCGGATGACATCACGGGGCAGGCCGGCCAGTTGGGCAACATGGATGCCGTAACTGCGATCAGCGCTGCCGGGCACAAGCTTGTGCAGAAAGATCACTTCTTCCCCTTGCTCAGTCACCGCCACATTGTAGTTGAACACCAACGGCAGCGTCTCTGCCAGCCCTACCAGCTCATGATAGTGCGTGGCAAACAGCGTCCGCGGCTTCAGGCGGGGATGGTTATGCAGGTACTCGATCATCGCCCAGGCGATCGACAGCCCGTCATACGTACTGGTGCCGCGCCCGATCTCGTCCAGAATGAGCAGCGATCTGGGCGATGCCAGATGCAGAATCTCGGCCGCTTCCACCATTTCCACCATGAAAGTGGAGCGCCCGGCATGTAGCTCATCATGCGCGCCGATGCGGGTAAAGATGCGGTCAACCAGGCCGATGTGCGCGTGCTCGGCGGGCACAAAGCTGCCGACCTGTGCCATCAGGACGATCAACGCCACCTGGCGCAGGATGGTCGATTTGCCGGCCATATTGGGGCCTGTGACCAGCAGGATGCGCTCTTCGGCCGTCAGTCGGGTGTCGTTGGGCACGAAGCGCTTCATCTGGTCGCTCAACTCCACGACCGGGTGGCGTCCGGCGCGAATGTCCAGATTGAGCGTTTCATCCAGGGTGGGCCGGACGTAGCCCTGGGCAGCGGCCACCTCTGCCAGGGCAGCGGCCACATCCAGGCGGGCGATGGCCCGGGCCGTATCCAGCAGCCGTCCGGCATATTGGCCGATTCGTACGCAGATTTCGCTGAACAGCCGGCGCTCGATCTCCAGGATGCGATCCTCCGCGTTCAGGATCAGCGTTTCGTATTCTTTCAGCTCCGGCGTGATGTAGCGCTCGGCATTGGTCAGCGTCTGCTTACGGATATATGCCTCCGGCACGCGGTGGCTGTTGGCCCTGCTGACTTCCAGGTAATAGCCGAACACCTTGTTGAAGCCCACTTTCAGCGACGGGATGCCGGTCCGCTCCCGTTCTCGCGGCTCCAGAGCCGCTACCCACTCCCGGGCATGGGCTGAGGAGTTAATGACACCGTCCAGTTCGGCGGAGAAGCCGGGCCGGATTACGCCGGGTTTGTTGAGGTTGGACGGCGCATCCTCCACAATGGCCTGAGCGAGCAGCTCCAGGGCTTCCGAGCACGGGTCCAGTCGCTCAGCCAGCGCACGCAGGCTGCCTGAACGCTCTTGTTCCGGCGCGCCAAGCAGCTTTCGCAGAGCGGGGATATTATTCAGCGCTACCCGAATCTGATCGAGGTCGCGCGGCGAGGCGCGATTGCTCACCACCCGATTGCAGAGGCGCTCCAGGTCCGGATAGCTGCGCAACATCTTACGCAGATCCGCCCGCAGCAGACCATCGCTAGAGAAGGCTTCCACCTGGTCCAGCCGGCGGTTCAGCGCGTCAATGGAGAGCAAGGGCCGGGTGACGCGCTGGCGTAGCAGGCGGGCGCCCATCGGGGTGATGCTCTTATCGAGCACACCAAGCAAGGAGTTACGCCGGTCGCCGGCCATGGACTCTGTCAATTCCAAGTGGCGGTACGTGGCCCGGCCCAACGACATGAACCCACTCAGGTTATATGTGGTCAGCCGCTGAATCTGCGCCAGAGCGCCACGCTGTGTCTGGTTCAGGTAGTGGATTACCGCTCCTGCAGCCCGTACTACCAGCGGCTTGCCCTCGCAGCCAAAGGCGTCCAGCGAGCGCACGCCGAAGTGCTGTTCCAGATTCTGTCGGGCGACGCTCTCCTCAAACCGCCAGTTCGGCAGCCGGCTGACGGTAGCTTGCACGCCAGGCAGGCCGGGATCGCTGTCTGCCAGGAGCAGCTCGGCGGGAGAGAGCCGGGCCAGCTCCTCCAGCAGTTCGTGCAGGGAGTCCAGCTGGACCGCGGCGAATTCGCCGGTGGTGATATCGGCATAGGCCAGGCCGGCTTGCTCCCCTTCGCGGGTCACGGCCGCCAGGTAATTGTTGCGTCCCGCCTCCAGCATCGCCGGCTCAATGACCGTGCCGGCGGTGAAGACTCGCACCACTTCCCGCGGCATCAGTCCCTGCACCAGCTCATCGCCCATCTGCTCGCAAAGCGCCACCTTGTAGCCTTTGGCGATTAGCCGGGCGATGTAATTCTCGACGGCGTGGTAGGGCACCCCGGCCATGGGCACGCGCTGATCCTTTCCCACCGGCCGGCTGGTAAGCACCAGATCCAGCTCCGTCGCCGCGACCTGGGCGTCGTCATCGAACGTCTCGTAGAAATCGCCAAGGCGAAAGAAAACAATCGCATCCGGATGCTGTCGCTTGACATCCAGATATTGCCGGCGCGATGGGGTTACTCTCTCTTTGGCCAAGGGGTGGATAACTCCCGGCTCGCCACGTGGCGCTGAATGGTCCGGCTCAAGCCGCCGGCAACATCCGCAAGGTGGTGTACCAGGCGGCCAGATGGCGCTCGATGCGCGGGGTGAGCTTGGTCAGTGGGCGCCGGCTTTTCATTAGCTCCCTCGCCTCCTCGAAGCTCATGCCATGATACTTCATCAAGTAAGCCGCCAGCATAGTGGCCGATCGACCGCGCCCCTTCGCGCAATGGACCAGCACTACCCGCTCATTCTGTAGCTGCTCATGAATCCAATCAGCGCCGGCGTCCAGCATCTCGAACGGCGGCATCATCACATCGAGTACTTTCAGTTGCAGATAGGCGATGTCGTGCTTCTCATACAGAGCGACGTCATCGTCCCGTTCGGCGCGGATATTGACCACGGCGTTGATGCCGTTTTCGAGCAAGTAATCGTAGTCTCGCGGGTAAGTGGGCGCGCCGCCCAGCCAAAGCCGGGGCCTCACCTCGTCAAACCAGTTATGCCCCAGCACCTTCTCATACATGTAACGAATGCCGGGATAGAATTTGTCGAAGATGTAGTGAAAAGGGTTCATGAGCGGTTAGGATAACGGATAAGGGGCAAAAAGCAAGCAGGGCCAGCCGCCTGAGCGGAGGAGATCCGGCTACACCCAGTCCGTCGGCTCCGGCGGCGCCTCCTCCTCCGGCAGCGAGCCGCGCAACTGAATCCAGGCCAGCTCCAACGCCTGGGCGTAGAAGGCGTCATCCTGCAGCGCTGTCTGCCACTTGCGCTTCGCCTCATCGATTTCCGCGCTGAGGCTTTCGCCGGCGGCATCATCGCCCAGGAGGCCGCTGATCACGCCGTCTATCCGCTCCTGGAGTTCATCCTTCAGCTGCTGCTTGCCTTCCCCGGGCAGACTCTGCTGTAACTCGCGCAATTGCTGCCGGTCCAGGTCGCGCAGCGCCCGCAGCCCGGCCTCCCGTGAGGCTGATTTCAGTCGCTGCTGCGCCTCCTCCCCACTCACCCAGGTGTCGAATTGCTCGCCGCTGCTATGTTGATAACGCACCTGGATTTGATCCGCGAAATCATGGCGCATCTTTACCCGTGAACAGAATTCCGCAAAGGTGAGCATGGTTATTCCCATCTACCGGTTTCCGCTTTTTGCCGTCGCGGATACAATTTCCGCTGTGAGTAGATCGAATCTCAGGGTCGAATCCGGCGGCGCGGCTGCCGACACTAGAGCGATTCTAGCAAAAACCAGCGCCCGACCAACGGGACGAGGGAATAGCGAACTCAATGACGTCCGTAGAATCATCTGAACGCACCCCTTCTCCACGGTCGGTCTGGATCGCGGCGGCCCGGCCACGGACGCTGGCTTTGGCCCTGGCCTCCATCGCGATGGGCACGTTTCTGGCGGCGGCTGCCGGCCCAATCAGCGCGCCCCTGATCGTCCTGATGTTCCTGACTGCCATGTTGCTGCAGATCCTCTCCAACCTGGCGAACGATTATGGGGATTCCATTCATGGGGCAGACAGCCCGGCCCGCGTCGGCCCGGCCCGCGCCGTGCAGAGCGGCCGGATCTCGGCAACAGCCATGCGCCGGGCGATCGCCCTATGCTCCCTGCTGGCGATGACCTCCGGCCTGCTTCTGGTCTGGTTGGCCTTTGGCGCGGCGGCGTTACCATTCGTGCTGCTCTTCCTGATTATCGGCGCGCTGGCGGTAGGCGCCGCCGTCACGTATACGGCAGGGCGCAAGCCGTATGGGTACGCCGGCCTGGGCGATATCGCCGTCTTCATCTTCTTCGGCTGGGTGGCGGTCGCTGGCAGCTACTTCCTGTACACGCAGAGATTGGACTGGCTGATCTTGTTGCCGGCGACCAGTTGCGGCCTCTTTGCGGTGGGCGTGCTCAACGTGAACAATATCCGCGATATCAACTCCGACCGGCAGGGCGGCAAGCAATCGATCCCGGTGCGTTTTGGGCCGGCGCGTGCTCGCGTTTACCACTGGTTATTGCTGATGGGCGGTCTCGGAACCGCCGCCCTGTATGTGGTGCTGACTGCCGGTTCCCCCTGGCGCTGGCTGTTTCTGCTGAGCGCGCCGCTCTTTGTCCGAAACGCGCTGGTCGTCCAGCGTTCGGGGAATGCGGCCGAACTGGACCCCATGCTGAGGCAACTGTCGCTCAGCACCCTGTTGTTTGTGCTCTTGTTCGGCGTTGGACAGTTGCTGTGATGCGGTTGCTCTTCGCGACTCCTTCCTTTCCCCCATTCACCGGCGGCGGCGAACGATACGCCCGCTCCCTGGCTCTGGAGCTCGCCCGCCGCGATCATACCGTCACGGTCATAACCAGCGACGCGCGCGCCGAGCCGGACTTCTGGCGCGCGCCACGAAAAGGGACCCGAGCCACGCTGCACCAGGATGGCCCCTTGACGGTGGTCCGTTGCCCGATTACGGGCTGGCCCGGCGGGCGTCCGGCGTTGCTGGCCTGGCGTAAGCTGATGGTGCTGACATCTATGTTGCCGGGCGATCAGAGCCGCTTGCTGACACGGATGGCCCGCCGAGTCCCGCCGATTCGCAGTCTGGACGCGGTATTGAGCGGGCAGGAGCGTCCCGACATCGTATTCGGTTTCAATCTTTCCTGGGAATACCCGGCGCTGGCGGCCCGGCGATTTGCGCGGCGGCGGGCCATACCCTTTGTGCTGGTTCCCTTCGCCCACCTGGGCGAGAGCAAGCGAACGCGCATGGCCCGCAACAACACGATGGATCATCAGCGCCGGTTGGTGGCGGCGGCAGATAGAGTGCTGGCCTTGACTGAGGCTGAAGTGCGCGGCTTCGCAGAGTGGGAGATCTCAACAGAGAAAATGAGTGTGGTGGGCGGCGGCCTGGACGCGGTCCCGCCGTTACCCGATAGCGCGGCGGTTCTCATTCGTACCCGGCTGCAACCACCCTTTGCGCTGTTCGTCGGTCGGGCGACACACGATAAGGGCGCCATCTATTCGGCGCAGGCAGTCCTCCAGTTGCGGCGAGAAGGTCTGCCGATCTCCCTCGCGCTGGTCGGGCGGATCGCGCCGGAGTTCAGTCGTTTCTACGGCACGCTTACCCCAACTGAGCGCGAGATCATCCGGCCCCTCGGCGTTCTCAGCGAGGTCGACAAACATTGTCTGCTTGAGCAAGCGCAGATGTTACTCCTGCCCTCGCGTACCGACTCCTTCGGGCTGGTCTTGCTGGAAGCGTGGATTCACGGGACGCCGGTCATCGGCGCGGAGGCGGGGGGCGTCGCCAGCGTGATCAGCGACGGTGAAGACGGCTTGCTGACTCCTTTCGGCGACGTGGCTGCTCTGGCGGGAGCTATCCGCCGGCTGGCCACAGACGAGGCGCTCAACAGGCAATTGGGCGCGCAAGGCAAACACAAAGTGCTCACCGATTACACGTGGACACAGGTAGCGGACAAGGTACTGGCCCAGGTCGCGCCGCTTCTCAAAGTGTAGCCGTGCGCATCCTGCACGTTGTTCACCAATATCTGCCGGAGCATGTCGGCGGCGCGGAGCTGTATACGCAGTCGCTGGCCCGCGCTCAGGTTGCCGCCGGCCATCGCGCGGCAATCTTCTTTCCCTCCGGGATCGCCCCGGCCGATTCTTCGTCAGTCAGCGAACGCGACGCCGTCGGCGTGCACCTTTACCCGTGTTATGTGGGCCGGCGATCGCGCAGTGCGGTCTTCAGGAGCACGTTCGGGCAGCAAGCGATCGCGCGTCGCTTCGTGGACGTTTTGGCAGCGGAGAAACCGGAGCTCGTCCATGTGCAGCACCTGATGGGACTGCCGGCGGCAGTCGTTGACCAGGTAACGGCGGTTGGTATCCCGTACCTGATCACACTGCACGACTACTGGTTTCCATGCGCGAACGCTCAGTTGATTACCAACTATGATCACACGCTTTGCGCCGGGCCGGACAGGTGGATCAATTGCGGGCGCTGCGCGTTGGCCCGCGCCGGCAGAGACAGCCGGGTGGCGGCCCCGCTCCTGGTTCCTATGCTGGCCTATCGCTCGCGTCTGTTGCGCCGGTTATTGGCTCAGGCCGTTCGGGTGATCGCGCCCAGCGAGTTCGTGCGGCAGAAGTATGCGGAGCTCGGAGCGCCGGTCGGCAACATGGTGGTCGTTCCGCACGGTATCGAGACTCCGCCGGGCAGACTAGCCTCCCCGGCTGTTCCCCATCATCCGGGCGAGCTACACATTGCCTATGTGGGTAGCCTGGCCTGGCAGAAGGGGGTGCATGTGCTGGTTGAAGCGGCCAATGGGCTGCCGAGAGAGGGTGTGAGCCTCACCATTTTCGGCGACCTGACCCGCTATCCGGACTACGTTGCCGACTTGCGGGCGCGCGCGCAACACCCCGGCATCCGCTTTGCCGGCCCAGTCAGTCGAGATGCGCTATGGGCGCGACTGGGGGAAGCCGACGTGCTGGCTGTGCCATCGCTCTGGCATGAGACGTCTTCGTTGGCGGCGCAGGAGGCTTTCGCGGCCGGTTTGCCGGTGATGGCTTCGGCCCTGGGGGCGCTGCGGGAGCGCGTGCAACATGAGCGGAATGGATTGTTGATCCCGCCCGGCGACGCCGGCGCATGGCGGCGGCAATTTGAGCGCCTGCTTGCTGATCCGGCCGTGCTACCCCGGTTACGGGCCGGCATCCAGCCGGTGCGCACGATGGCCGAGCACCTGGCGGAATTAGCCCGCATCTACGAAGACGCAATAACCGGGAGGTAGTACCGCCGATTCCGGTACTATTGAGTAACCGGCAGCCCGCTGGGCACGGACTCCGGCGTCAGCGCGTCCAGCTCCTGGACAGCGGGATCGGTCAGCGCCTCCAGGAAGGCGATGATCTGGGCCATCTCCCCATCGGTAATGGACGAGCTGCCGGCGAGTCGCGGATCCAACGAGGCCAGGATTTGCTCGACCGTTGCCGGGCTACCCTGCAGACTATCGCGCAGCGCCTCCGGCAATGGGCTGCCGTCATAGCTGCGTAGCGCCGAAGCGGGATCGGTGTGGTGGTAGATGGCATCCGCCAGCGAATCGTAGGCGCCGTTGTGCAACCAGGGGCCTGTGACCACCACGTTTCGCAGGGTCGGGGTGCGAAAGGCGAATTTGTCTATCTCCAGGCCGGTGGCATGGTATCGCCCATAGTCCAGCGGGGCGAACTCGTCTCGGCCCGGCCCAAACTGGGGAACGCCGATGTTGTAAAAACCCTGGTCAGTGAGCAACGCGCCGCTGTGACAGGCGCTGCAGCCGGCGTTGCCATAGAAAAGCAGCGCCCCCTGCTTGGCGGCCAGTGAAAGCGCCTGCGTGTCTCCCGCCAGGTAGTTATCCCAGGGGGAATTTGCCAGGCTGAAGGCGGAAGCCTGAAAGGCAGCCAGCGCGTTGGCCGCGTGCTCAAAGCCCAGATCCTCCAGAGGCGTATCGGGATATGCCGCCTGGAACAGCTCCTGGTAAGCCGGGATGGCCAGCAGACGATCCATGATCGCTCCCCAAATAGCCGGGAACTGATCCGGGCTGTCGGGATAGACCGCCAGCTCATTTGGCCGGCCGAAGATATCGACATCGTGCCAGCCGGCCGGCTGCGGCGTGTAGTTTTCGTCGTCGAGCACTTCACCGGGCTGAATCTGGTAGCCGGCGATATCGTAGAAGCCGCCGCGCATCTCATCGCGAAACAGCACCGGGAACATCGCCTGCGCCGCCAGCACGCTCTCCAGCCCCTGCGGCAGATAGTCGCCGGCCGGCGTCACATAACCGTCTTCCGGCGTGCCAGCCACCCGCGCATCCCAGAACATCGTCTCCCAAAAGGGCAACCCACGATTGAACAGCTCCTGCGCGTTGCGCGGCACGAAGCTGCGCTTCTCGCCGTTTCGCCGCTCCGCGCCGACGCCCGTCCCGCCGGTGCCGATGGAGAGGGCCAGGGCATCGCTCGTCCCTAGGGCCGGCTGATGGCAGGTCGCGCAGGCGACGTCGCGGTTGCCGCTCAGTTCCTTGTCAAAGAACAACATCCGACCCAGGGCTATCTTTTCGGCTGAGGACGCCGGGGGCGCTGATATCGGCGTCAATCCGTGGTCGCCGATTATCGCTTGCAGTTGGGCGTCCAGCTGTGCGTGCGTCCTGAACTGCAGAACGACGCCAAGCGCGATTAGGGTCATGGCGATGAGGATGCTTGCGAGCAATACCTTCTTCATAGAACGTAGATTATACCGTCGGCGATCAGCAAGCGGAAATACGCTGCTGGATCCCTCGCCCGGCGGCTATAATTCCTCTCATGCTCATCCTGGAGAAGCAGAACGAATGGCGCGAGCGCTATCGCCGGCAGCACCCCCGCTGGCAGCCGGCGACAGAGCGCTTCGCCGAACTGGTGCGGCAGCGACTACGCCCGGACAGCCGCCTCCTGGACCTGGGCTGCGGGCGCGGCGGGTTGGTTGAACAACTGGTTGAAGGTGGTTTCCCGGAGCGGCAGGTCGTCGGCATCGACCCCGACCGGCTCTCCCTGCGTGAACACCGGCTGGACATTCCGACCGTGCAGGGGTTCAGCCGGCGCCTGCCCTTTGCCGCCGGCTCATTTGACCTGATTTATTCGAGCTGGCTGCTGGAGCATCTCATTGATCCGGCAGCCGATTTCGCCGAGATCAGTCGCGTCTTGCGGCCGACGGGTGCGTTTGTGTTTCTGACCCCCAATCGGGGCCATCCTCTTTCTGTCGTGAACCGGTTGCTGGGTAGAATCGGGCGGGTGCAGGGCCGTCTGGTCAGCCGCTTCTACGGTCGCGCCGCTGAAGATGCCTTTCCGACGTACTATCGAGCTAACCGCGTCGCCGCGCTGCGCCGGCTGGCGCGGCAGAGCGGCATGGAGTTGGAGTTGCTGGAATACATCCCCGACCCCACATACCTAGCCTTCAATGCCGCCGCCTTCCATTTCGCGTCCTGGGTCGAGGAGCGCCTGCCTGAACAGCGCCGGCTGCATCTGGTCGGAGTGCTGTCGCCGGCCCGCTCGGCCTGAGTCGTAGTTTTTCGTTTCCCTCGTTCGCCTCTACAATTGCCCATATGAACCTGGAGCAAGCATTGAATGATACCATCGCCATTGCCGGCGAAGCGGCCGATTTGCTGCGCCGGGGCTATGGCGAAGTAAAGCGAGTATCCAGCAAGAGCAGCAGCATCGACCTGGTCACTGAATACGATGTGGCTGCCGAACGGTTGATCCTGGCCCGGCTGGCTGAGCGTTTCCCCGGCCATGCCTGGGTGGCGGAAGAGGGCGGCGCACAAGAGAACGGGTCCAGCCGCTACACCTGGTATATCGATCCGCTGGACGGCACCAACAACTTCGCGCATGGCTACCCGGTCTTTTGCGTCTCGCTGGCTCTCTACGAGGGCGACCAGCCCTTACTGGCCGTTGTACTGGACCCGATGCGCGACGAATGTTTTTCAGCGATAGCCGGACGAGGCGCCTTCCTGCGCAGCGGTCAAAGCTCGCCCAGGGCTTTACAGGTGAGCGCGTCCGGCGCTTTGGCGCACAGTCTGCTCGCCACGGGCTTTCCCTATGACCGGCATATCAGTCCGCACGATAACCTAGCTCAATTTGCCGCCTTTTTGAAGCGGGCGCAGGGGCTACGGCGCGCCGGCTCAGCCGCGCTGGACCTGGCCAATGTAGCCGCCGGACGGCTGGACGGTTTTTGGGAATTCAAGCTCAGTCGCTGGGATGTGGCGGCGGGGATATTGCTGGTGCAGGAGGCCGGCGGACTGGTGACGGACATGGCCGCTCGCCCCGTCAGCATGATCGACAAACAGGTACACCTGGTAGCCGCCAACGTGCTATTACATCCGCAAATGTTGGCTGTCCTTAAGGAGATCCCAGTACCGTAAACCGCCATGGTGATTGTCAGTCGGCTCTTCGCCTTCATGTATATCAGCCGCCTGCGGCGCTTCTTGGGCGTCAGTTGGGCGGGCTGGCAACAATTCATTCCCCTGCTACTTTTCCTGTTCACCCTTGCCCTGGGATGGCCCCTGTGGCTCGCACTGCTCTGGCTGTTGCTCTTTTTCGTGACCCTGGTGGGTTATGCGCTGGTCAGGCGGCTGGGATATCAGCGATTCTTACCGGATGACAGCCATAGACTACACAGCTCAGCCCCGCTCTTACCGGCTGACCGGCGCGTGTCCTTGCGGGCCACCGGCGTCTTCAGCCTCAACGACCGCGAGGATTATGTGCTGCAGCATCGAGCCGAATACTGGCGGGTCCCGCTGGGTAAGCATATCTTCATGGTGCAGCACCGGGCCGGCAAATTCCTGTACCAGGTGATCGCGCCGGAAAACGTTCTTGCCACGCAGCCCGGGTTGCTGCTCTTTGGGGCTACCCCGCAGCGGGCGCTGGCGCTCACCTTCCTGGTTACCTGGGGTCCGGAATACGCCGAATACAAGCTTTACTATGTAGGCGCAGACAACGCGCCGGCCCCCACACAGAGACGCACGGTCTACCTGACCTTCGCTGACGAGGACACGCTGCAGCAGGTGTGGCGCAGCCTGGCAGGTGGACGCGAGGCGACGGCAACATAGCGTTTGCCAATTGCGCTGGCCGGCCTCACTCCAACCAGCCGGCGAAGAAATCGTCCAACGGAAAGCCGGCGGCCTCTTCCATCACCGCCTGGAATTCTTCCTGCGTGGCCGTGCCCCCACCGAACCGCTCAAAGTAGGCGCGCAGCCCGCTGAAGAAGGCTTCATCGCCCATCTCCAACCGCAGAGCGTGCACTAACAGCGCCCCGCGATTATAGGAATCCCAGGCCAACAAACGGCCCTCCGGCGGCTCGTCCAGCGGATAGGTGCGCCCATTCTCGGCTGCCTGCTGCGCGATCGCATCAATTTCCCGCTGCAACGCCCCCGGCTCGCGATAATCGAGCCAGAGCAACTCCACGTAGGTGGCAAAGCCCTCGTTGCGCCAGACGTCGGCCCAGGAGGACGGCGTCACCCAGTTACCGAACCAGGCGTGCGCCAGTTCATGTATGACCGTGCGCTCATTGAGCATCTGAAAGGAGAGCAGGGTCATGGTCTGGCTCTCCATCGAAACGCCGAGGGCGTAATAGGTCGCCTGTCCATAACTGTCGAAAGGATAAGGGCCGAACAGCTCACTCATCCACTCGATAGCCTCGCCGGTGATGGCCGTCGCTTCCAGAAACTCCTCCTCAAACTCGGGAAAGTAGTAATATACCAGCGGAATCCCACTCGGCGAGATCTCATCCTTGCGCAGATAATGGCCGGCGGCCGCCAGCGCCAGATAGGGAGCCATCGGGTAATTGTGCTCCCAGAAGAAGGTGGCCCCCCGGCTGCCGTCCGGCAGGGTCGCCAGCTCGGTACCCATCAGCCGGCCATTGGCAATTCCGGCCTGTCCTAGCGGCACGGTCAGCGCGATATGGAAGGCCGCCTTATCCGAGGGATGATCATTGGCCGGGAACCAATAACGCGCCCCATCCGGCTGTGATAGCACATAGAAATTCTGGTTCTCCAGAAAGGTCAGACCGAGATAATCCGCAAAATGAATGTAAGGTGAATCTTCGCGCAGCGGCTGGCCGGCGTAACTCACCGACACGGTGAAGGGTTCGCCGGCAACCAACGCCGGCGGCCCCACATCGACAAGCAGCTTCTTGCCCTGCCGTTGGAAAGTCGCTGGACGACCATCAACCAGCACCTCGGAGATATCAAACCCAACGAAATCCAGCGAAATGCGGGCCAGGTCATCCAGTTCGCTGGTCGCGGCAATGGTGGTCGTCCCATCCAGCCGGCCTATCGCCGGCTCGACCGCCAGCTCGAGGGTGTAGGTCATCACATCGTAGCCGGTGTTGCCCAGCTCGGGGATCAGCGCGTCGCCGACCGATGTCGCCCCTGCCACCGGCGTGGCGGTGGGCGTTGGCGCGACCGTAGCGGTGGGGGGAACCGGCGTCTCGGTCGGCGCTACGGTGTTAATGGGCGCGGCAGTTTCTACTTCTGCCGCTACCTCGGGTGGTTGCTCCGCCTCCGGCCGGCCGGATTGTTGACAGGCAGCCATGATGGAGGCAAGGAGCAGCAAACCGGCAGCCGCTATGGGCCGCCGGCCGGAAGTCCGATTTGTTTGCATTCTCGTTCTCTACTACGCATACTAAAGTAGGTAAGCTGGCGCCTACACCGGTGTATCGATATGCGCGCCGACCACGATTCTACCAGATAACGCAGGAGTCACGTTTTGTCCACCAAACCCATGCTGCGGCCGCTGGATTTCCAACCTGTCATTTATCAAGGGGAGCAGATGTGGTACCTGCGCGACCCACTCAAGCTGACCAATTACCAGCTCATCATGCCCCCACCTCTGGCCGGCATCCTGCAATTCATGGACGGCACACGCAACGCGGATGAGATTCACGCCGAGTTCTGCCGCTTTGTGGGGGAGGAGGTCGACTACGCAATAGTCACTCACACGCTGGCACAGCTCGATCAGGCGTACCTGCTCGATAATGAGCGCGCCAGAGAAGCAGAAGCGGCGCAGCTCGCTCACTACCGGGCGCAACCCAATCGGCCGCCCGCATTGGCCGGCATAAGCTATCCGGCAGACGCTGATGCCCTTACCGCCCAACTGCTGGAGTATGGCGAGGGAGCTAGCCTGGCGGATTGGCCGGCGTGGAGCGGGCGCGCCGTTGTTTCCCCGCACATTGACTATATGCGCGGTGGGCCGGTCTATGCGAGTGTGTGGCGGCGGGCGGCTCGGGCGGTTGCGGAAGCAGAGCTGGTGCTCATCTTCGGCACTGACCACAACGGCGGAGACAGCCTGATCACCCTCACCCGGAAACCCTATGCTACTCCCTTCGGAGCGTTGCCCGGCGCGCCGGATCTGGTCGACCGGCTGGCCCGCGCGTATGGCGAAGAGGCGGCGTTTACCCGAGAGCTAAACCATCGCGACGAACATTCCGTTGAGCTATCGGCCGTCTGGCTTCATCACACTTTCCGGCAGACGGGCATCGCGCCCTGCCCGGTGGTCCCGATTTTGTGCGGATCGTTCGCATCCTATTTGGAAACCGGGCGTCACCCGGCAAACGACGAACATCTAGACCACTTTGTTGCCGCGCTGCAACGGGAGACCGCCGGCAAGCGGGTGCTGGCGGTGGCCTCTGTCGATCTGGCCCACGTCGGCCCGAACTTCGGCGACCGCTTCACGATGAGCCGTTCACGCCGGGAGCGGCTCGCAGAGACCGACCGCAGCCTGATCGAGGCGATCAACCAGGGCGATCATGAGCGCTTTTTTGCCGAAATTGCCGCCGTTCACGACCGTAACCGCATCTGCGGCTTCTCCTCTATCTACATCATGTTGCGCTGGTTGCAGCAGGCCGGCGCTACGCCGGCGCGCGGGCAACAGGTAGCCTACGCCCATTGTCCGGCGGACGCCGAGGATGCGTCCCTGGTTTCCATTTGCGGCTTGCTGTTACAATGATCAGAGTCAGCAGAGCCGGAATGCTGTTTCCGTGCGGCTCAGTGAGTGGGTTCGATGAATGATTCAAGTGAAGAAAGCAGCAGCAACTGGCTGTATTTCGCGGTGGGATTGACGCTGGCGCTGGTGGGAATAGCGTTGTTCTTTTACTTCCGGCAGCGGATGTTCACCAGGTCGAAGCCGATTATCCTGTCCGGATAGGCACAGCCGGCAGCCGGCAGCTAGTCTGTACTGCGTGGCCTGAAGCCGGAGCTCGATCGGGTGCTATCTCTTCGCCAGGTCAACAATCGGAGCCTGTAGGACGCGCTGTAATTCGGCGACGTCGAGGCGTAGCAGGGCGTTGATCGCTCCTCCCCCGGCATAGATCTCGCCTTGCCGCGTCACCTGCCGCTCGATCAGAGAAGGCAGGGATTGGGGATGGCCGAAGGGCGGCACCGTACCCACCGGATAGCCGGTTGCCGCCTCCACTTGCCCTCCGTTGGCCAGGCGTACGCGCTTCTTGCCGATCCCCAGGTAGTCCGCCAGTTTCCCTTGATCTACTTGCCGGGTGCCGTTGCTGATCACCAGCAGGGGGGCCGGAGAGCCGTCCGGCCCGCGCACCATGAAAAGCACCGATTTCACGATCTGGTCAGGATTCACGCCGATGGCCTGCGCGGCGGCCTCGACTGTCGGCGTTGGCTGGTCAAGTCGCACGATTTCGGCCGCGATTTGATTGACGTCAATGTAACGAGACAGGTCATCACTATTCATAGGGTGTCCGTCCTTCACCCAGTAAGGAATGAAAGTGGAGGATCCGCGCCGGATCGGGCATAATCTGCCGCAGGCGAGTGACTTGGGCAGCAGCGATAGTAGTTGCCGGTCAAAGACAACAATCGTGAGCGTCAAATGACACAGATTATCAGCCAGATCAATCCCAACAGCAGTGAGTATAAGCGGAACTTCCGGCACAACAAGGAGCTGGCCGAAGAGCTGGCGCGGCGCCAGCAGGCGGTCGCCCAGGAACGCCCGGACGAAATCGTCAACCGCCAGCGCCAACGCGGTAAGCTGCCGGTGCGTGAGCGCATTGAAGCTATCCTGGACAGCGATAGTCCCTTTCTGGAGCTGTCGCCGCTGGCGGCCTGGGAGATGTATGACGGCGAGGCCCCATCAGCCGGCATCGTCACCGGCATCGGCCGGGTTGCCGGGTTGGAAGTAATGATCATCGCCAATGACCCTACCGTCAAAGGCGGCACCTACTTCCCGGAGACGGTCAAGAAGCATGTCCGCGCTCAATACGTTGCCGAAGAGAACCACTTACCCTGCATCTACCTGGTGGATTCCGGCGGCGCGTTCTTGCACTTGCAGGCCGACGTCTTCCCGGATCGCGAGCACTTTGGGCGCATCTTCTACAACATGGCCCGCATGTCCGGTAAGGGCATCACCCAAATAGCGGCGGTGCTCGGCTCCTGCACAGCCGGGGGCGCGTACATCCCGGCGATGGCTGATGAGACGATCATCGTCGCCGGCAATGGGACGATCTTCCTCGCCGGGCCGCCCCTGGTGAAGGCGGCCACCGGCGAAGATGTCTCCGCCGAAGAGTTGGGCGGGGCCGATGTGCACACTCGACTGAGCGGCGTGGCGGATCATTTCGCGCAGACCGAGCAGGAGGCGTTGGCCCGCTTGCGCGAGATCGTCAGCCACCTGAACCGCAGAACTTCCATGCCGCTGGCGCTGCAGCCGGCGCAAGAGCCGCTCTACGATTCGGAGGAGCTCTACGGCGTCATCCCCGCTGATCCGCGACTGACCTATGACGTACGCGAAGTCATCGCCCGGCTGGTGGACGGCTCCGAGCTGAGCGAGTTCAAAGCGCGCTATGGGCCGACGGTTGTCTGCGGCTTCGCTCATATTGTGGGCCTGCCGGTGGGCATCGTGGCCAACAACGGGCTATTGTTCAGCGAATCGGCGCTGAAGGCTACCCACTTCATCCAGCTATGCGGTCAGCGAGGCACGCCGCTGCTATTCTTGCAGAACATCGCCGGCTTCATGGTCGGCAGGCAGTACGAGAACGGCGGCATCGCCAAGGACGGCGCGAAGATGGTCATGGCGGTGAGCAACGTCAACGTGCCGCGAATCACATTGCTGCATGGGGTCAGTCACGGGGCCGGCAACTACGGCATGAGCGGACGGGCCTATGACCCGCGTTTCCTCTTCTCCTGGCCGAACAGCCGGATCAGCGTCATGAGCGGGGACTCGGCCGCGGATACGCTCTGGACCGTGGGCAAGCGTGGAATCCTGAGCCGCATGGCGAATCCGACCGCCGCGGACGTTGCCGGGGCCGAAGCCGAGTTCAAGCGTCCCGTCCTGGAGCAATACCGGCGGGAGAGCGACCCATACTTCGCGACTGCGCGCCTGTGGGATGACGGCATCTTGGACCCGGTCAAGACGCGGGCGGCGCTGGCGCTGGCCTTCTCGGTGACAACCAGAGCGCCGTTCCCGGACGACCGCTACGGCGCGTTTCGCATGTAGGCCGGACTGGATGGCTTCCATACCCGAAATGCCGGCGAGGCGATTGAGTGCGCCGGCCTGGCTGTACCTGAGCGGGGTCGGGGCGACCGCCGTTATCCTGGTCTGGGGGCTGTTGCGCTCGCCGGCAGCCGCGTTTGACGACGCCTACATCACCTATCGCTACGCTGACAACCTCCGGCAAGGGCTGGGCCTGCTCTACAATCCCGGCGAATGGGTCCTGGGCACCACCACGCCGCTGTTTGCCCTGCTGTTGGGAGGGCTGGGCCTGCTGATCCGGGACCTGGAATGGCTGGGGCATTGGCTGGGTATCATCAGTTGGATCGGCGCGGCCTGGGCCGGGCAGGCGGTCTTCCGGCAGGCGCAACGCTCAGCGGCGGCTACGGTCGCCCCGTTGCTGATCGCGCTGCAGGCCAGCCTGCTGACCAGCGTGGGCATGGAGACGCCCTTGCTGGTGCTGTTGATGCTGGCTGTCGCCTGGGCCTGGTTCGGTGGACGCAAAGTCACGGCCACGATTCTGTCAGCGGCGCTGATATTGACCCGGCAGGATAGCGCCATTTGGCTGCTGCTGCTCGGCCTGGAAGTCTGGCGACGGGAACGGAAACTGCCCTGGCGCGAGGGAGTGGGCGCAATCCTGCTCACCCTGCCCTGGTTCCTCTTCGCGCAATGGCGTTACGGCAGCTTTCTGCCTAACAGCGTGGCCGCCAAGATCGGACAGTCCACCCTGATGCCGGTGTCCGGCTTATCCCCTTTCTGGCTTGGACTGATTGAACAGGGGCTACTTAACCTGGCTCCACTGGCGGCCGCTTCGCTGGCGGTTGCCTTGCTCCTGGCGTTGTGGGTGATCCTCCGCGAAGCCGGTCGGCCCTTCTGGTGGCTGCCGGCCTGGATCGTATGCTACACGTTTTTCTACACCCTGACCGGCGTGGTCACCTTTCCGTGGTACTTCACGCCGGCGTTGACCGGGGTGCTCCTGCTCGCCGCCCTGGGGATTGGCGCGCTGCTAGGCGATGAAGGGCTGCCGATTGCGCGACAGCACGGACGGGGCCGAATCACCGCCGCGGCCGGTATTGTCCTGTTCGTAGCGCTGGCCCTGGGGATGGGGCGCGTGACCTATCAGGCCGGCCGGCTGATGCAGGGATATCAGCCGGCTTACGTTCCGGCCGCTCGCTGGCTGGCGGCAAACAGCCCGGCCGACGCCACGATCGCCACCATCGAGATCGGCAAGATCGGCTATGAATCAGGCAGGCCGATTGTCGATACGATGGGGCTTGTTTCGCCGGGCATGACCGGTCACCAGCTCGGCTGGCAGGAGACGCTGGTCTATGCCCTGAACAGCTACCGGCCCGATTACCTGGTGACGCTGCCGAATACCGCCTGGGATGCCGTCGTGCCGGAATGGTGGTTTCAGCGCGACTATGCGCCGGTGGCTGCCTTCGACAATGTTACGTTGTATCAGCGGTCGGCGACGGACGAAGGGCAGTACGAAGCTGACCTGGAAGCGGCGCTGGCACAAGGGATAACGTTGACCGGCATTTCATCGCCCACACAACAACTGCCAGCCGGCGGCCAAATGGACCTGAACGCGCACCTCCGGGTCGATGCGCCGCCGGAGCACACTTTACTGCTGACCGCCTATTTGATTGACGCACAGACGTTTGAGCGGGTAGCCACCGTTACCGAAACGCCATTCTCCGGCCGTTATGACAGCAAGCTGTGGCAGCTGGGAGACAGGCTGAGTGTGCCGGTGAGATTATCGGTGCCGGCAGATTTACCGGCAGGGGCGTACCGTGTCGGTTTGACCATCTTCGACGCGGAGGAAAGTCGCGGGTTGCCGGCGCGCGATGATCCGACCGGCCCTTCGCCTGACCTGCAGGCCGGCTGGTTCCGCGCCGGCGCGCCGGAGACGGAGCTGCCGGCAGGGCAGATGAAATCGTTGCCGACAACGTCGTGGACCGACGGCATCGTACTGGAAAGCCTGGCAATCCCGGCGGAAGCGCTCCCTCCCGGCGAGTCGCTGCCCGTGCAACTCGCTTGGCGGGTCGGCCGGCCGGTGGATCGCAACCTGAGCATCTTCGTCCACCTGACAGACAGCGACGGCAATATTATCAGCCAGTACGACGGGCTGCCGGCCGGGGGGCGATGGCCAACGCCTGCCTGGCGAGTAGGCGATTTAATTGCCGAGGAAGTAAGGCTCCCCTTACCTGAGAATCTCTCCGCAGGCGAGTACGGTTTGCGCGTTGGGCTGTATGACGTCGCCGGCCGGTTGCCTTTGGAGGATGGCTCAGCCGATAGCTGGTGGCTATCGGATGTCGTCTCGGTGGACCAAGGGTAGCCTTGACAGGCCGCGCGCTCGAAATGTAATCAGCGGTGCGTTGGCGGTCAGCGATCAATCACCGGCAAAAACATCTCCCGCGCAATGCCGAAGTAGACAGACAGGTCGATATACGACGGGCTGCCGGGGACCGGGGCGCCGCCATCCGCAGATGCGATGATCGTAATGTTTCCGAAGTAGTTCATGCCCTGCGCCAGGGCGGAGCGATCGACCGTCACTTCAAGGTCTCGTTCGTCGTGTCCATCGAGAACCCCGGAGCCGGGACTGAGTGTGACCCCGGGCGGCGTCACCGCCAGCCATTCCATCGCCATGTCGCCGCTATTGCGAAGCTCAAATGTGGTATACGCCGGTCCCGGCTCACGCATATCCTTGAAAATCAGGAGCTGTTCGGCGGTGATCATCAGATGGGGGCCAATCGGGGCGGCCGGATTGCCGGAGGCGGTGCGCTTGAACATCGGCCAATCGGCGGCCTCCGATGAATTCTCCAGTTCCCAGACGTACAGCCGGCTGTTGAAGGCGATCAACTCCAGCTTGCCGTCGTTGTCAATATCGCCGGCAGCCGGCGAGTTGAGCAGCGAACCTTCCGCATAATAACTCGGTTTCTGGCTGCCGGGATAGAAGGAGGCGGTGAGCTGCGCGCCGGTGCCGTCCACGATGGTGACCACCCAATCCTGATTCAGCATGATCTCCATCTTTCCGTCGCCGTCGACATCTACCAGCAAGGGCGATTGACCGAAGTTGAAGCCGAGCGATGGGTCGCCGAATAGATCCACCGGGGTCATCGGAAAACCGGCAACGGGCTGGCCGTTGGCGTGCCAGGCATAGAGCTTGCTCTCTTCCGAATTCAGGACGATCACCTCCGGCTGTTCGTCTCCGGCAATATCGCCCAGGGTGGGAGGCGAAGCGATGGGGCCGCCGGTCATCTTGCCGCCTTGCCAGCCGGGGAGATCGTTGCCCTCGCTATCCTTGACGTGCAGCACAAAAGCGTAAGTCGGACGATCCGGGCTCTTGTTGCGATAGAAAGTGCCCTTGCCGATGACCAGGTCCGGCGAACCGTCCAGGTTCAGGTCGGCGACAGCGATCGTGGACTGAATCGCCTCCAGGAAATGCCGCGGCCAGCCGGGGAGAAAATCCCCGTTTCTGTCCAGCACATAGACCGAGCCGCCGCAATAGCCGGCCCGCCAATCCGGGGGAGGTTGATAAGGACATACCCAGCCGTTGCCCTGGTTGCCTTCGTCGGTACCCAACACCAGATCGAGATAGCCGTCCTGGTCCAAGTCCACTAACGCCGGTGAGCTCCAGACGGTATCGGCCAGATGGCCTTCCAGGATGCCCCAGCCCAACTGCTCGTAGAGATAACTGTCCGGCGGATAACCCGGCAGCAGGGTACCGTCATGATGCCAGGCCCTGATGGTCGTGTCGAAGCCGCCCACGACAACTTCCAGATCGCCGTCGTTATCCATGTCGCCGACAGCCGGGCTGGAGTATACGGTGTCCCGGCAGCCGGAAGGCGCTATCGCCCAGTCCTCGGCCAATTGGGGCCAACCCGGCTCCTTGTCGCCCAGATGGTTAAGCACGATCACCCCACCCTGGGTACAAACCTCGGGATTGATCGTGCCGGCCCCGACCACGACTTCCATATTGCCGTCGTTGTCGATGTCGGCGACCGCCGGCGTTGAGTTAATATTCTGCTTGTTGGCCCCCATCCCGAAATAAGGAGAGATATCTCTGTCCCAGAGGATGTTGCCGTCGCGCTCCACGACGAGCACATGCCCGCTATTCGTGGCGACGATAATGTCCAGGTAACCGTCCTCGTTGATGTCCTCCAACACCGGCGAGCTGCGCTGGCAATTGCGGGTGCTGGAGCCGTAACAGACCTGGGTAGGCAGCGTCAGCGGTTCGTCCCAAATAATTGGGATAATGCCTTCCGGGGAAACAGGCGGGCGATCGAAAGCGTCCAAATTCCCAACACGCCCCGAAAAATAGGAGACGGTCAGAAGGATCAGAGCTACGAACACCAAGCCGATGTTCCAGGTAGACGTGCGTCTATCTTCCAGCCCCCCTGGTTTTTCCTCTCTCATCCCGGCAAGTGTATGAAGGGCCTGGTCCGGTCACAATAGGACTATTGGCCCGTTGACGATATGAATAGGCGGGACATTTGGACTACTTCCAGAGGTGCTCGATGGGCGGCCGACCTTACCCGCCGCAATAGGCGCCGACCTCAAGATGAGCATCCTATAAGCTAATGATGAGAATCCGCGAGCGCCGCGAAGTTGGCCAGGTAGCGCCCGATGACCGCGTTCCAGGTGTAAGCGGATTCGACGAAGCGCCGACCCTGCCGGCCAAGTTGAGCACCCAGGCCGGGGTCGCCGAGCAGCAAATCCAGAATCGCCGCAAATTCGTCGTAAGAACCGTAGTAGAGTCCTCCCTTGCTTTGCTGGCACTGCTTGCGGGTCACATCGCAACGCCCGTTCACCAGGACCGGCGTCCCCAGCAGCCATGCTTCCAATATGATGATGGAGAGGCTCTCGAAGATAGAGGGCAGCACGACCAGGCCGGCGGCAGCCAGGGCGTCGAACTTGTCGGCCTCAGACAGTACGCCAAGATGGCGGATACTGGGATGCGCCGGCACAGAGATATCGGCCGGCCCCATCAACAGCAGTTTGATCGGCCGTCCACTCTCTTGCCGGTAGCGATGGAAGAAGTCAATTAGCTCCGGCACATTCTTGGCGGCGCTGATCCGCCCCCCATACAGGATGAACGGTTCTCGGACGTCGAAGCTGCGCCGAAAGCGTTCCGCTGATGGGCCGGGCGGGGCATTGACGCCCACGCCGATCACGTCCGATGGGATATGGCCGTTGCCGGTGACATGATTCACCAGCGACTGCTCGGCATGTGTCAGGTAGATCAAGCGCCGGGGCAGGTTGCACAGCCGGCGATAGATCTGCATGTAGAGAAAGGGTTCATCGTGCGCTGTGGGAGCCAGGATCGCCTTGTCAGCGACCAGCGGCAGACCGAAGCAGGTCGTGGCGTAAAGATAGGTGAAGAAGAGGAACAGATCATAGGCGTGCCCACTGCCCTGGATGTACCTCAGCAGGTTGGACGAGAACGGCCCTTCACGCCGGACCCAGGCCAACTCCTCATCCAGAGTACGCTTGCCTTGCAGGAAGCGACCTGTCTCGCGCTGCGCCGCCTGCCAGTCGCGCGGACGGTCAACCGGGAAGCGCAGCATCCGGACGCCGTCCAGTTGGTGCGCGCCGGCTGGATAGACGTTTTCCCAGGTGGTGTAATCCTGGGCGCAGGTGGTGATCACCTGTACGTCAACATGCGGCGCGAGATGCTCGGCGACCCCCCTGGCAGCGCTTTCAGCGCCTCCGATCACCTCCTCCCCATATCGCTGCACGACGATAGCAACGCGCATCCCTTCGTTCACCCTGGCAGGAGGCCGGCATGCCGGAGATGGCCGACAAACTGCTCTCTAACCATTGCCGGCAGAAAGGCGGCCGCGCGCTTGCGTTGCCGCTCCAGCACCCGCCCCAACAGCGCGTCTTGCAGTAGCAGCCAGTCTATAAGCTCGGCCAGCGCCGGGTAGTTCTTTTCATGGAAAAGGATGCCGGCTCCGGCGAGCGTGCCGGGGATCGCCGTGCTGGCGTAAGCCAGGATGGGCAGACCCAGATACATGCTCTCAATGAGCGGCATGCAAAAGCCCTCATGCTCAGACATAGACACAAAGAGGTCGGCGCTGCGATAGTAAGTCACCATTTCCTGCTGCGACACGGTCCCCGGCAACAGCACTGCCTGCTCCAGACCCAACCGGCGCACCATATCGCGAAGCCAGGCGGTGTAATCCGGCAGCCAGTGTTGACCAACCAGGCCCAACCGGGCATCCGGTCGCATCCGGCGCAAGTAGAAGAGCAGCTTAACCAGGTCCTCCTGCCGCTTGTTCGGAGCCAGTCGCCCGACAAACAGCAGCAACGGGCCGGCTGAGCGCAATTCCGCCGCCAGCGGTTCCAACAGCGGCAGATCGTATTGCTGGGCGTCCAATACCAGTGGCAACACGCCCGTATCTGGATAGCCTGCGGCCTTCATTTCCTCTCGATTGAAGGGCGAGACGCCCAACCCCAACAGTGTGCGTGGCTGTAATTGCTGAAGCTGCTCTCGTCCCAGGGTCAGCAAGGAGCGCCACATCGGATCGGCGGATCGCAGAAAGTGCGCCGGGGTGATGTTGTGGTAGACGAGCAGGAGTTGCAGCGGCATCTCCACCAGCCGGTCAACCACTTCCGAGCCGATGCTGTGGTGAAAGATGAGCAGCCGCTCGCCGCGCGCGGGCCGGTACAGGTCAAATGGCCTGGCCTCGCCCTCCATCTGCGCGTGAATATGCAGCGCGTACAGGTCGGAGCTGAAGCCCAACTCGCGCAGCCAACCGCGCAGTGTCAGCGCGTGGTTGGTGATAGCATCCCCCGGAACCGCGGCCACAATGACCTGGTGCAAATCCCGGCTCATTCGGGCTTCGACTCTTGTTCCAGGTGGGCGATGTGCGCCTCCAGATCGGCGACACGCCTTTGCTGCGCTTCCAGTTGACGGGTCAATTCGCTCATAGCGGCGATCAGATGCCGATTGACCGCCGTCTCGTGCGCCAGGTGGCGATTCACGTAAAAGAGGATCAAGTTATGCGCTTCCCGGCGCACCTGCACCCACAGGCGACCGAGAAGCGGCACGCGCGTGGCCGGCGATGGAGCCAGCAGCGGCGCAGTGTCGGCGGCGGGATACAGCTCATAGGCGCGTTGCAGGTGGTAATAGAGCGAGAAGGAATAGGGGATGTCCGGCGGGAAGTCCGGCGGAGCATCGGCCAGTTCGTATGCCGGAAAGGAAACCGCCTCGGCATCTCCCTCAGGGTAACGTTGCGCCAGGCGCTGCCGGATCTCCGCAACCAGGGCGGCCGGAGAAACCTGCTCATCCTGCAATGTGACGAAATCGCTATCCGGCAGCAGCGTGTTCAAGCACCCCTCCTCCGGCCAATTCCCTGACTGTCTGATCGATCAACTGCAAATACTTGCCGGTGACAATCTCCCAGGTGTAATTCTGCAGGATGTAACGCCGGCCCTGCGCAGCCATCTTGCGCCCGATCGCCTCATTCTGGAGCAGATAAGTGACTGTCGCCGCGAACTCCTCGTAGGTGTGGAAATAAAGCCCGCCGTTGGCAGCGTTGACATGCTCGCGCGTTACCGCGCACGCGCCGTGCACCAGCACCGGTGTGCCCGCCAACCAGCTCTCCATGATCACAAAGGAGAAGCTCTCGTTTTGCGAGGGCTGGCAGAGGACGGAAGCGGCGGCGTAGGCATCGTATTTGTCCTGGGTCGGCACAAAACCCAGATCAACGACATGCGGCTGCAAGTCCGGCTCGATGGGCATGTGCCCGCTACCGATCAGCGCCAACTTGCCCTCGCCCCCCTGCGCCTTGTAGCGCCGCCAGTAAGCGAGCAGTAGGGGCAGGTTCTTGCCGGATTCTTTGCGCCCGACATACAGTACAAAGCGATCGCTCAACCCATACTTATGCCGGAAGCGCTCACCGTCCGCCTGAATGTCGGACCCCACCCCCAGACCGAAGACGCAGCGCAACTGCTCAGCCGGCGCGCCATATAGCCGTTCGGCCAGTTGTCGCTCCGCCTGAGCATACATCACCAGGCCGCGCACCCGCGGGATCAGGTCGCGCAGGATGCCCATGTGCGCATATGCTTCATCATGCAGGCAGGGCACGATGAACGAACGCGCCGGGGCAACTCGCGCCCCATAGAAGGTGCTGGCGTACAGGTAGGGGATAAAGAAGAAGATGTACTCCGCCTGCCGCTGCTCGATGAAAGCATATAGCTCCGGCGAGCGGAACATCTCGCGCATGAAGATCGCTTCCTGCTCCGGCGTCACGCGCTGTCCCTGCATCAGCCGGGCGTTCACCGCGTCAAACGCCGCCTTATCTCTGTGTTCGACCGGGAAGCGGCGCACCGGCACGCCCTGCACTGTGTCCGGCCCAGGCCGATGGCCGTCCCGCCCCCAGTCGGCGTAGAAGTCGCGAATAGTAGTGGTTAATACCTCCACCGGCGCGCCGGCCCTGTGCAAATGGAGCACTGTCTGGTAGGCGGCATTCTCCATCCCTCCTGGGATGTTCTCCCCAAACCAGGGGGTCACAAAGGCGATGCGTGGCGGCGAGACGCTCATTCCTCCCCTTGCTCGGCCTGTTCCGCCTCAAGCTCCACGCTCAAGGTGCTGATCGCAGACAGCATGTTGCGATTCACCTCCGCCTGCCGCTCCACCACTTTGTGCACGTAGAAGAGTACCAACTGGTGGAACGCCCGGCGCAGGCGGTCAATCAGCGGGCCGATGAGCGGTACATTGCTTGGGGCAACGTCAAGGTAGATGTGCATTTCATTGCTCGCCAGCCCGGTCAGGTACAGGCGTTCATAGAACTCCGGCGAAAAGCGCTCCCCGCTGAGCGGTACACTCACCCCGGACAGGCCGGGGCCGACATTCCGGCTGAGCAATTGCCGGCGGATCTCGGCCATGATCGCTTCGATATCCACGTCACCTTCCGGCAACTCCACGCGCTCAACTTCCATAGCCATCCACCCCTGTCACCGGCACCGCCATCAAGTCCACGTGATCGGCATGTGTCCGCAGGCCGGCGCTCATTTGGCGCAACTGATCGCTGTCCAGCAGTCGCCGGCCCTCAATGCTGGAGTCCTTGACGCGATACAGCTCGTAGCCTGCCGCCCGAACTTCTTCCAGGAAGGCCGGCGGGTCACAGCGGCTGGTAAGCTCGATGAGCGCCGGCGCGTATTCGAAAAGGATGACGGGCTGATGGCGGGCGATCAGGCCGCGCATCCCACTCCAGGCGCGCGGCTCGGCCCCCTCGATATCCATCTTCACCAGATCCAGCCGGGACAGGTCTCCCAGCACTTCGTCCAGAGGCACAGCCTCGATCTCCTGCATCTGGTACGGCTCACTCTGCCCGTCCACGATGCGGGCATTGCTGTGCGGCCCGCCGGTTGCCAGTTGGAAGGTGCGTCGCTCCTCTGCCGCTGCAAAGCGATGTACGACCACGTTCTCAAAGCCGTTGGCGGCGACGCTGCGCTCCAACAGATCGCAGTTGCCGGGGTGGGCCTCAAAGGCCAGCACCTTGCCCTCCGGCCCGACCCGCCGCGCGGCAAGCAGCGTGAAATAGCCGACGTTGGCGCCGATGTCGAGAAACGTCATGCCAGGAGTTAACAACTCGTTAAGAGCGCGGGTCACGTGTGGTTCAAATTGCTTTTCGCGGGCGATCACCGCCCCGATGAGATAGTCGTTCGGGCGCACGTAAATGCTGAACTCCGGCAGTTCCGCCAGCACCGGCTCGCTACGCGCCCGTTGAATCGCCTCCAACTCATCGCTGTACAGGAAGGAATCGGCCAGGTTCTGCAAGGAGATGTGGTGCTCGCGCACCATGCTCGTCCAGAAGGCCAACCCTGCCTTATCCGGCTCGCGGTTAAGAAAAAGCCGGTAGCAATAGTAGACGTCCTTCTCGGTCGCGCGTTGAAAGTCATCCTGCGCGGTTCGCCCGCCGAGCAAACGCCGCATGGAAGCTCGCATCAATATCTCTCTCCTCAACAGCAGCCAACAACGCTCAACAGAGGCCGCCCGGCAATTCTATCCGAAGCGATGGAGCATACAACCGGCGTAATCAGTAGCGGTTTGACCAGCTAACTTCGCGCCAGCGCTGATGAGGCCAGCGTTCCCGCGGCTCAAGCAGCGATTCCAGAAATTCCGCGTATTGCGCGGCGACCGCGGACGGCGTCAAATACTGCCGGGCGTAGGCGCGGCCGGCCGCGCCTATCTCCTTTCGCGCTGCCGCATCCCGCGCCAGCGTGCGCATCGCCGCCAACAGGGCTTCCTCGTCCTGGGCCGGCACCTTCAGGCAGGCGTCTTCCGGCAATTCGGCATACCAACCAATGTCGTTGACGATCACTGGCAGCCCGGCCGCCAACGCCCGGTTGACCACTGCGGAGGTCTCGCCGCGCGTCGGATAGCGCAGGTTGATCAGGACATCCATTGTCGCCAACCAATCGTGAAAGGCCGCCAGGTCCGGGGCGTAGCCGGCAAAGTAAACGGCATCGGCGATCCCCAGCTCAGTCACAACGCCGGGCAGGTCCAGCGCCGCCAGTTGCTCGCCCACAATCAGGTAGCGCGCCGCGGGAAACTCCTGCCTCAACCGGGCAAACGCGCGCAGCGCCAGCGGCAATTGTTTCTCAGCGTTGATGAAGCCGGCGCTGGCGAAGATCAGAGTGTCGCTCGGCCAGGGGAGGTCGCTACGCCGCGATCGCCCATTCCCGGGCGTGACCAGCATAGGAATGATTGCTGTCGGCCGCGCTGGGTTGTTTATGTGGACCAGCCGCTGCAGAAAACGGCTATGCACAATGACGCCCAGGCTGAGATCGACCAGGCGCTCGCTCATCGAGAGGGCGCGCAGCTCGATGTGGGCTTCCTCGACACCCGCCGGCAGAACGAATCCCTGACCCCGCAGCCGGATGTCGCGCAGTTGGTTCAGCCCGGGCAGCCCGCGCACATAGCTGATCTCGCGCATGTAGCCCACAAAGTCATCCTGTCCGGCGGTGACTGTGCCCAACAGGTCGTGCAACTGGAACTCATGCAAGACCATCACGCCGGGATAGCGGCGCATCATGGCCAGCAACGGCGCGTGGTGCAGGCTGTTGCCGATGTGGTAGAGGGCCAGGTCAAACGCCATGCGCCGCGCCGGGTAGACGTCAATCGGCAAGAGCGAGAAAATCTCTCGCAACGCCGGGCTTGCTTCCTCCGGCGCCGCCGCAAAGAGGGTCAGATCAGTGTGCTCTGCCAGCGCGGGCAACAGATCGGCGCTGTAGTCGGCGATGCCGCTCCGGGCCGGTGGCAGCGGGCTGAAGTAGGCGATTCTAAGTCGCGTCATTGCATTACTCAGACGCCCCAATCTCGTCCAGCGCGTGAAGCTCCAGCGTCCAGCCGCCATCTATGATAGCGGTAGGCTTGCGCTCATACGAGCCTTCCAGGTAGACGGCCGGAATGAAAGCTGTCCGGCTTTCATACGCAATGCCGTTTGCCTCCAGGAAACCGGCATCGCCCACCCAGTAAATCGCGCGTCCGGCAGCCCGCCATTCCCGCATCGCCGCCACAAGAGCGCCCGAGCTAGCACCTGCCGGCTCGCGCAGGGTTAGCACATCGTGTCCATACAGATAGCGCAGCGGCGTGCCCAGGACATCGCCCACGCCCACCGGAGCCTGATCGTTGAATATGAGTATGGAGCGCTCCGGCAACGTGGCATCCAGCGCCGTCATCTCCCGGATCAGGCCCCGGTAATCAACCTGGCTGATGAAACCCCGCGCCGACCAGGCCAGACCGAGCAACCAGAGGACCGCCAGGCCGACGCCGGCAACCTGTAGGGCGCGACGTTTGCCCTGCATCAACCAGGCCAAAAAATAGCTGCCGGCAAAGATGAAAAATGGCATCACCACCGGCACGTAGCGGCGCATGGCGTAGATCTGATGCTGGTTGACCTGGATCCGCCAGACGTAGAGCAGGGAAAAGAACAACCCGACCGCCAGAATGACAATTGTGCGCCGGTTGCCGCGCCAGAGCAGCAAGACGACGCCTGCGACCCCCAGCAGGACGCCTACCGGCGACAGGTACCAGCCCAAACGCACGAGGTTCTCGTGATCATAGGTGGGCAGCGCAGTATCGGCCCACCAATCCTGGTAGCTGCCGGCGGATCCGATGGCCGGGCGTACAAACCAGCCGTACACGCTCAGCAAAAGGATCAGAACCGATATCATCAGGAGGACGGGTCGCCGAGCGCGGGACCACCAGCCGGGCCAGCGATCCGCGAAGGCAGCCCGATAGCGGTGGGCGATGATCCCCAGCCCGATAGCGACCGCCAGAGCGATCAGCAGCGGCGACAGCAAGCCGATCTGTGTCAGCGTGCGCGTCCCGTAAGCGATCACCCGGCTGGCATAAGGGGTACTGATGAACTGGGCGTGCAGAACCGCCTGCAAGATCAGCGCGCCCAGTGGGCCAAAATACCAGGCCAGCTCACGCCGGCTGAACGGCGGACGGAAGAAGTACAGCCACATCGCCAGCAGGAGGGGGATCGCCAGCAGAAATATCGTGTCAATGCGTACCAGGAACAATCCCCCCAACGTGATTCCGGCCAGGAAAGCCCACAGCTTCGCCGGCGGGCGCCGGTCCAGCCAGGCGGAGAGCGCCCACAGGCTGCTCCAGAGCAGGAAGCCGGTCAGGCTTTCGGCGACCGGATAGCGGGCAAACCAGACCTGCAGCGCGTTCAGGGACATGCCGGCCAACCCTAGCAGCGCCATACGCCAGCCGACCACCTGCCGCAAAGCAAAGTAGACCGCCAGGCTACCCAGCAGCGCCCACAGCCCCGGCATCCGCAATGCAGCCCAGACGCCCCCCATTTCATACGCCACCGCCTGCCACACCGGGTGCAGGGGATAGAAATCGGGGATGATCCGCCCGGCCTGTCCATCGGCGACGTTGAATCCTGGAAAAAGGTAATAATCCGTGCCGTTGCCGGGCGGCTGGGCGCGCAAGAAAGCCGGGATCAGCGCCGGGTCTAGGTCCGCCAGAAAGGGATCGTCGAAGATGAGCTTGCCGCTCACGCTGATATTTGCCGCCTGGCTGACGTAGACGCCGGCGTCGGCCGCGCCCAGGATGTACTCATGTGGGCGAAAGAAGAGCCAGCCGGCCGCTACCAGCCAGGCCGCCAGGATGAGCAATTCGGCCTTCGATTCCCTTGACCAGCGACGGAGCGAGGTCAGCGCCATGCGGGTCGCCTGCCGGGTCTGCTTCCGCACAGCCAGGGGAATAGCAATCAGCAGGGCTAATACCAGCAGCAAGAGGGCCGAAAAGAGGGCCAGTTGGGCCAGGAGCAACGCCAGGTAGCCCAGCAGCGCCAGCCCGGCGACCAGGGCGGCGAAGAGCAGTTCGATCCCGGCTGCCGGCGATCTCCCGTTTTCAGTTTGTGGATCGATGTGGAGGAATTGGGCCGCTATCAGCCAGCCGAGTAGCGAACCGGCAAGAACGATCAGCGGCAGCGCTACCCAGGACATAGGGCGCAGGCTCGCAACGGCGGACAGATTTGCATGGCGGGCATTGTAGCGGATGGGGATCGGCCGGGCAACCCGATTGCAGCCTGGGGGAATGGAGCTAAGATCGCCGCATGCAAGAGATCCGCCGCCGCTGGCATCAACTGGACTCCGCTTTCGCAATTCTACTCGCCCTGTTCCTGTTGCAGTGTTTGCTGCTCCTGACCGCCGAGACACCCAACTGGGACGCTGCCTTCTACTATGTCTACGCCCGCTCAGCCGCCTTCGACGGCGATCTCGAATTGGCCGAGGACCTGCGCCTGTCCTACCCGACTGCCGGCGCGCAATTCGCCGCCAAACAGGTGGACGCCATCCTGACCGGCACAGGGAGGGTTGTCAGCGTCTATGCCATCGGCAGCTCGATCATTTGGCTGCCGATGCTGGCCCTTCTGCGGCTGGTCCTGGCTGTTCCGGCCGGCCTGGGCTGGATCAGCCAGATGAACACCGGCTATGAAGGCGCTTACGTCGGGGCGATCTCCGCTCTCTCCGCGCTCCTGGGGTTCATCGCCTTCTGGCTCACCTATCGTTTCTCGCGCGACATCGTCGGCCGGCGACCGGCGCTCATCGGCACAGCAACGTTGATGTTCACCACACCCCTGCTCTACTACCAGTTTCGCGAACCGCTCTACGCCCACGCCACATCCGCCTTCATCATGGCCGTGTGCATCATCGTCTGGTATCGGCAGGCGGAGACATTGCCTTTAGGTTCCCGCGCATTGTTATTGGGCGGTCTGTTCGGCCTGGGGATATTGGTGCGCTGGCAGCACGCCGTCTATTGCATCCTGCCGGCGCTTTCGGCAGCCTTGTGGTGGTTGCGATTGCCCGCAGCGGAGCGCAAGAGGCAGTGGAAACATCCGCTGGTCTATCTCCTACTGGTTGCCGGGGTGACGCTGCTGGTCGTTTCCCTGCAGATGGCGAAGTGGCGCGTCTTTGACGGGCAGTGGATTACGGTACCGCAGGGCGAAGCTTTCATGAACTGGACGGCCCCTAATGTGATGCCGGTGCTTTCCTCCACCTATCGCGGCCTGCTGGCCTGGATGCCGCTCTCGCTCTTCGCTGTGATCGGTCTGGTCTGGCTGGCGCGGCGGCATCCACAACTGGCGTTTCCGCTGCTGCTGGTGCTGGCTCTGGAGATCTACGTGGCAGCCAGCACTGTTGACTGGTACGGCGGCGGGGGTTACGGCGTGCGCCGCTTCACCGGCGCATTGATCATCTTCGGTTTGGGATACGCCGGCTTCCTGGCTATCTTTCGCCCGCGCCCCCAACTGCTGATCAGCATCCCGCTCGGCCTGCTGCTGGTCTGGCAACAATGGGTCCTGCTGCGCTTCGGCCTGGAGGAACAGATCGGCGGGCGCAACCTGAGCGGCTATCCTACGTTTGCCTGGGAGCAGGTCAGTTGGCCGGCCTACTTTCGCCAATTAACCGCGCACATCCCTGACCTGTGGGAGAATCCGCGAGCGCTGTTCTTATTCCCCGGCTCTCCTTTATATCTCCTGGTGGAGCAAGAGCGATTTCCCTGGAATCAGTTCATCGGCCTGTTGGCGGCGGCTTTGTTCGTGTTGGGGGTGGTTTGGTTGGCGCGCCGGCTTCAACCTCGTGGTCTCCGGCCCTGGCTGATCGGGGCCGGCCTGCTGCTGGTAATCGCCAACGCCTGGATGCTCTGGTTCGCTTAAGTTCGCCCTGCATCACTACGCCTTCTGGGGGGAACTCAGAGGGCCATCTCGTGTATAATGCAGTTGTGGCCGACGATCTGCTGCTGACCAAGCTCTTCATGCCGGGACTGCGGCCCAATCACATACGCCGCCCGGCGGTCGTGGCACGCTTGGAAGCGGGTATGAAAATGGGCAGGGCCGTCTCACTCATTGCGGCGCCGGCGGGATACGGCAAGACAGCCGTGGCGCTGGAATGGCTGCGCGGCGACAGCAGACCGACGGCGTGGCTCTCGCTGGATGAAAGCGACAATAGCCTGGCCCACTTCCTGTATTACCTGGCCCGGGCCCTGCAAAGTCTGCCGCAGCCGGTAGCTGCCGGCGTGCAGGAGTTGCTGAATGCGCCCGCCCCCGGACCGCCGGAGTCATTAGCCAGAGCGCTGATCAACGACATCATTTCCAGGGAGCAGGCTGAAGGGGAGCGGGGCCGCTTCGTGCTGGCCCTGGACGACCTGCATCTGGTCACCGAACCAGCGATCTTCGCATTCCTGGAGAGGCTGCTGGACCATACGTTAACACAGCTCCACCTTGTGCTGATTACCCGGCGAGACCCGCCGCTACCGCTGGCCCGCCTACGCGCCCGGGGAACCCTGACCGAGGTGCGCCAGCGCCACCTGAGTTTCTCACAGGCGGAGGCCAGACAACTCCTAGAAAGCTACCTGGAGGTCGCGCCGGCCGAGGACGATATCCGCCTGCTGAATGAGCACACCGAGGGCTGGGTGGCAGGCCTGCAGTTGGCGGCCCTGTCCATGCAAGGGCTGGACGCCGGCGAACAACGTCGGGTCGTCGCCGGCTTCTCGGGCCGGCACCGCTTCGTGCTGGACTATCTCACCGACGAAGTGCTGAAGCGCCAGCCGGCGGAAATCGAACGCTTCCTATTGCATACTTCCATCCTCAGCGAGATGTGCGGCCCATTGTGCGATGTTATTCTGCCTCCGGTGGAAGACGGCAGCCGGCCGACCGGACAGCAGATGTTAGAGCACCTGGAACAGGCCAACCTGTTCCTGGTCCGGCTGGACAATGAACGCCGCTGGTATCGCTATCACCGCCTCTTTGGCGAGTTGTTGCGCGCCCGGCTGGCTGAATACGACCCGCAGCTGGCTCCCGCGTTGCACCGCCGCGCTGCCGGATGGTTCGAGGCGCAGGGGTACATGCCCAGGGCCGTCAGCCACGCGCTGCAGGCCGGCGATCCGGAACTGGCAGCGGCGGTGGTGGAACGCGCCTTGATGACAACGACAACCTGGTCGCAAGTGGAAGCGAAGGATCTGCTGGGCTGGCTGGAAGCGTTGCCGGACGATGTGACGACGCGGCGACCATGGTTGCGGCTGTTCCGATCCCGCTGCCTGTATATAGCCGGCCGCACCGAAGCAGCCCGGCGAACGCTTGCCGAGCTTGCCGACTGGCTGGAGGCGCATGAGGATGCGCCGGACGCCGGGCGGGTGCTGGGCCGAGTGCGGCTGGACAGGGCCTCCTATGCCGCGGTAGAGGGGGACGCTGACGAGGGTCTGGCGCAGGCGCGGCTGGCCCTGGAAAGCATACCGGTGGAGGACAAGATCGGCCGGCTGCGAATTGTTGCGCTGCTGGCGATGGGGCACATCCGGATCGGCGAAATGAGGCAGGCAGAGGCGCTGCTCTCCGATGTCGCCGAACAAGCGCAAGCCGTTGGGCTGCCGGTGGCGGCCGTACCGCTGCTGTGCAATCGCGCCGAGGCAGAGATGGCGCAGGGTCGGCTAACCGAGGCCGCGCACACCTGTGAACAGGCGCTTGAGTTGGGCCTCGTCGGAGGGCGCAGCATCGCGGCGACCGGTTTCGCCTGGCTGCAGTTGGGCAAGATCGCCTTTGAGCGAGACGACCTGGGCGATGCAGAAAGCCAGCTGGTGAAAGCCATTGACCTGCTGGCCGGTGCGGGGATCGTGGAGAGCTTCGGGAACGCCCATGGCGTGCTGGCCCTGGTCTGGCAGGCGCAAGGAAGGCCGGCGGAGGCGCTTGCCGAAGCGCAACGCGGAGTAGAAATCGCTGAAGAAGCCGGGATCTCCCGCCTGATCACCCAGGCCGGCGCCTACCGCGCTCGTATCTGGCTGGCGCAGGGACAAATGGAGCTGGCGAATCGCTGGATGGCCGCGTTTCAGGAGGCGGGGCCGGCGAAATATCTGCGCACATTCGAAGAAGCGACATTGGCGCGGGCCTTGCTGGCGCTGGGCAAACAGGAAGAGGCGCTCGCATTGATTGAACAACGCCTGCCGGAAGCGGAGGCGACCGACAGATGGTTGCACGTGACGGAGATGCTCGCGTTGCGCGCGCTGGCCCGGCAGCGCCTGGGAGATGACGAGGGGGCAATGGCCGATACCAGCCGGGCAGCCGAGATGGCGCGGCCGGAAGGTGTGCGCCGGCTTTTCCTGGACCTGCAGGAGCCGATGGCGGCGCTGCTAAGGCGGCTGGCGGACCAGGGCTACGCGCATCCTTTCCTGGGGAAACTCCTGACTCGGTTTGGGGCCGAGCAGGAAGGTAAAATGCCGGCTGTCACTCGACAGGTCATCCAGGCCGAATCGCTCACCAAACGAGAGCTGGAGATCTTGCAGGGGCTGGCGGAAGGGCAGACGAGCAAGGAGATTGCCGAACGGCTGTACCTGTCGCCGAATACAGTGCGCACCCATCTGTACAACCTCTACGACAAGCTGGGGGTGCATAGCCGGGTTCAGGCGATCAACCGGGCGCGGGAGCTGGGCCTGCTGGCCGAGTCATAGATTTCATACATCAACTCATACATTCATATGATCCGGCTCATACAGGCCGGCTGCTATCCTATGCACATCTGAAGGAAGAAGTTGCGGTCGGTCAGTTTGCCGCATGCAGGAGGCTGCTATGACCGATGAGAAAAGCGAGCATCGCCGGCTCCAGAGCGAGCCGGCAACTTATGAGATCGTAGTTGAGGGAGTGGTGAGCGATCGCTGGGCTGATTACTTCGGCAAGCATAGCGCATTGGCCCAGGACGGTGATGGTGAAGAGCGGACAATTATCTGTGTGTAGGTACCCGATCAGGTAGCCCTATTGGGGCACCTGCAGAGGCTGACAGACCTGGGTTACCCGCTGCTGCTTGTCCGCCGGGCAGCACAGGAACCCGGCAAGGAGATGGGATGATGAACATGCAATCAGGTGAAATCGCGGTCAAGGTGACCGGCCTTACCAAAGCCTATGGCTCCGTACAGGCCTTGCGCGGCGTGGACCTGTCGGTTGAGCGCGGCGAGATCTTCGGCTTCCTGGGGCCGAACGGGGCCGGCAAGACCACCACCATTCGCTGCCTGCTGGACTTGATCCGGCCGGACAGCGGCGTAATCGAGGTGTTGGGCGTGAATCCCCAGGTTGATCCGGTGACTGTACAGGCGGTCGCAGGCTATCTGCCAGGCGAGCTGCACCTGGAAGATAACTACAGCGCCGGGCGACAGTTGCGGCTGCTGGCTGCGTTGCGCAATGGTCGCGTCGAATGGCGCTACGTAGAACACCTGGCGGAACAATTGGAGCTGGACCTCAGCCGGCCGATTAAGAACCTTTCCAAGGGGAACAAGCAGAAGATCGGCGTCATTCAGGCGCTAATGCACAGGCCGGCGCTGCTGCTGCTGGACGAACCTACCAGCGGGCTCGATCCCATCGTACAGCAGCGGGTACTCGCGCTCATCCGCGAGGCGAACGTCGCCGGAGCGACCGTCTTCTTCAGCTCCCATGTGCTGAGCGAAGTCGAGGCGCTTGCCGGGCGGGTAGCGATCATCCGCGAGGGACGCACCGTGGAGGTAGCGGACACGGCGGCGCTGACCACGCGCGCTCTGCGCCGCGCCCACGTTCATTTCGCCGAGCCGGTGACAGTGGCCGCATTAGCCGAGCTGCCGAATGTGGAATTGCTTTCCCAGGAGAGCACAACCGAGGCCACGCTGCAGGTCTGGGGCGATATGGACGCCTTCATCAAGCTGCTGGCCTCCTATCCCGTGCGCGATCTGGAGACAATCCGGCCCACTCTGGAGGAGGCCTTCCTGGCGTACTATGCGCCCGAAGCTGAAACGCGCGACACGGTTGACTTCGATTTTCGGTCCGGCAATGGACATGGCTCGCCGGCCATAATGAAGACGGTCCGGGAGCCGGAATTGAAGGAGGTTTCTTAAGATGACCACCATTTTGCGACAAACACTATCCCGTCTCCGTTGGCAGACCATCGGCTGGGGATTGGGCATAGCGGCGCTCGGGCTGCTTCTGGTTGCCTACTACGACATCTTCATGGTGGAGCAGGCAAACTTCATGCAAATGATCGAGGCCTATCCGCCGGAATTCCTGGCCTTCTTCGGAGGCGACGCTGCTTCTATCGTCACGCCGGAGGGATTCCTGGGGATGTACGGCTTCTCGATGCTGCCGGTCATCGTCGGTATCTTCGCCGTCATAGCCGGCAGCGGGCTACTGGCGAGCGACGAGGAGAGCGGCCGGCTGGACCTGCTGATCGCCTACCCCGTCAGCCGAACTGCCTTCTTCCTGGGTCGCTGCCTGGGGCTGCTGCTGGCTACCCTGGGCATCATGCTCTTGAGCTGGCTGGGCTTCGCGGCGCTTCTCGGCCGCTCCTCGCTGAATTTGAGCTGGGGGCAGATGGCCCTGCCCTTCATACCGCTGGCTGTGCAGACGCTGATCTACGCCGCGTTCGCGCTGCTGTTGAGTCTGCTGCTCCCGGCTCGCCGCCTGGCTGCGATGGGTGCAGGTGTGGTGTTAGTGGTCAGTTACCTGCTCTCATCGCTTTCGGCGCTCAATGAGGGACTGGAGGCGATTGCTCAGTTCCTGCCATATGCCTACTTCCAGGGAAGCGCCGCGATCAGCGGTCTCAACTACGCTTGGATTGGCGGTCTGCTACTGGTAACCGGCGTGTTCACTTTGCTCTCCTGGTGGCACTTCGTCCGGCGCGATATCCGTGTCGCCGGCGAAGGTTCCTGGAGGTTGCCGGGCCGGCGTTTATTCGGACGGCGCAAGACAGCAGTACAACCGGCCTGATTACCTAAGGTGACTGTCACTTGCGGAAGTGACAGTCACCTCTGGGCACAGCTTGCCAGGAAATCAGCGTATCTCTCGGCGATAGCGTCCACCCCCAGATGCTGTTCCACATATTCAATCGCTTTCCGGCCAATCTGCCGGCGCAACGAGTCTGAAGCGACCAGATCGCGCATCGCGACCAGCAGCGCCTCCTCATCCATCGCCGGTGTCCGGCGACAGACCTCATCCGGCAGCTCCCCATACCAGCCCTCGTCAAACACGATCACCGGCTTGCCCAACGAGAGCGCTCGCAGCGTGACGCCGGAGGTCTCGCCCATCGTCGGGTAGCGCAGATTGACCAGAACATCCGCCGTGGCAATCCAGTCGAGCAGGGCCGACACATCCGGGGCAAAGCCGGCGACATGCACACTCTCTCCCAATTCCAGGTCAGCAATGAGGCCCGCCAGATCGACCTCGTTGTTCACCACCTCGCCCACGATCAGGAAGCGGGCCTGGGGCAACTCTTTCCGCAGCCGGGCGAAGGAGCGCAGGGCGAGCGACAGTTGCCGGTTGGGCGTGATGTAGCCGGCGTGCGCCAGGATGACGGCATCCTCCGTCCAACCCAGTTCCGTTCGCCGGGATTGGGCATCATAGCGGCGGACAAAGTGGGGGATGACCCGCAGATTAAGAGCCTGTCGCCGGCTGCGAATGTCGGCGGCGACCGTCTCGTTGTGCACGATGATGCCCAGGCTGAGGTCCAGCAGTCGGTCTACCAGGGGGAAGGCGAAATCAGGCCGGGGATGCTCCCCGCTGCGCACCTGCCAGGAGAGCCGCACCCCATCCATGCCGCGACTGTAAGCCAACTCGCGCGCATAGTCGGTGAAGCTCGCTTCGCGGTGGGCGCGATCCGCCAGATAGGGATGCAGATAGTAGTCGTGGAGCACGATGACGCCGGGATGGCGCAGGGCAGCATCGTAGATCCACTCGTGAAAGTGGTTGTTGCCTAGATGATAGACGGCCAGGTCGTTTTCCCAGCGCTGGCGGGGATATTTGCCGACTTGCTCCAGCCGAAATTGCCGGGCAAGAGCCGGATCGACGACTTCCGGCTCCTGATGAAACAGAGTGATCTCGAAGTGTTGCACAAGGGAAGGAAGCAGCTCGACGCTGTAGTCGGCCACGCCGGTATGCTCCGGCGGCAATGGGCTGAAATAGGCGATGTGCAGGCGGGGACGCGGTTCAGGCCTCATCCGTGGTTATCCGGCTCTCAAGGCGCGCTAGCCGCTCTTCAATCCCCGCCAGCAGACGGTTAGTCTGGATGAGCTGCACAGTGACCTCCGCCAGATCATGCCGGAGCAACGTAGTGTCCCGATCCTGGGCGATCAGCCGTTCGTCAATGTCATGCAGCCGGCTGACCAGTAGCGCATTAAACTCATTCTGCTGTTGCAGGATGGCGCGCACGAACCATTTGGCGGCGACATTGTTCCAGGCCTCGCGAAAGCGTACCAGCAGCGGCCCGATCACCGGCGTCTCGGAGACAAACGGTTGCTCCTTTATCTGCGACTTCTCTTCCAGCCAATCGCGACTTGTCGTCATCGGTTACTCCCTGCTGCTCGATTCGGTTTTCCAGGATGCGATTTTATGGCAGAGAACGGCGGAACGGCAAACAGCCCTCCACAACGTTGACGCCTTTGTCCGGCAAGATATAGTTTCTTTGTAAAGGATTCCAGATGGGTGATCGACATACAGGCGCGGCCGAAGAGGCGTCGGCGCTGGACAGGGACGATGCGCTGGGGAAGTTTCGGGAGCGCTTTGTGATCCACGATCCGGATCAGGTTTACTTGCTGGCCAACTCTCTCGGCCGGCTGCCAAAAGCAACGGTCGCGCGCCTTGAACAGCTTGTCAGCCGGGAGTGGGGAGAGCGGCTCATTCGTGGCTGGAACGATGGATGGATCACGCTGCCGCAGTGCGTGGGTGACAAGATCGCCACCCTCATCGGCGCGCGACCCGGCGAGGTATTGATCGCCGACGCTACCTCGGTCAACCTGTTCAAGCTCGCCCTGGCGGCGCTGCAGGCCAGGCCGGGCCGGCGCAAGATCGTCACCGATAACCTCAACTTCCCGTCTGATCTCTATATCCTGCAGGGCATTATCCGGGCCGCCGGCGGGCGACATCAACTCGTTGTTGCTCCGTCTAGCGATGACATCCACGGCGCGGAACAGGAACTGGCAGCGGCAATTGACGCCGACACCGCTCTGGTGTCCCTTTCTCTGACCACCTTCAAGAGCGGCTACACATATGACATGGCGGAGATGACCGCGCTGGCGCACGCAGCCGGCGCGCTGGTGTTGTGGGATCTCAGCCACGCCGTTGGGGCCGTGCCGGTAGATGTGTCCGCGGTCGGTGCGGATCTGGCGGTGGGCTGCACGTACAAGTATCTTGGCGGCGGCCCCGGCGCGCCGGCCTTTCTCTATGTGCGTCGGGAGTTGCAGGAGGAATTGCACAACCTATTGTCCGGCTGGATGGGGCAGGATAACCCATTCGCTTTCGGCCTGGAGTACGCCGACGCGCCCGGCCTGCGCCGCTTTCTCACCGGCACCCCATACGTGCTCTCACTGGCGGCGATTGAGCCGGGTGTTGACCTGCTGCTGGAAGCCGGGATGGAGCGGGTGCGCGCTAAGGTCGCGCGCCAGACTCTATACCTTATTCAGCTATACGAAAACTATCTGGCGCCGCTGGGTTTCAGGCTGAAAACCCCCCGGCAGACCGAACGACGCGGGGCTCATGTAGCCTTTGGACATCCGGAGGCGCTACGCATTTCCGAAGCGTTGAAGCAGGAAATGAACGTTATCCCCGACTTCCGCCAGCCCGATAACCTGCGCTTCGCGGTAGCCGGACTTTACACCAGCTATCGCGAGCTATACGAAGCCGTCACACGCCTGCGCCGGGTAGTAGTCGAACGCCGATTTGAGCATTACCCGCTTGCAGCGCCCTATGTCACATAAGGAGGAATGTTGACCACCCGCTATCTGTTGCTTACCCTTATCCCGGCTGCGCTCCTGGCGCTGCTGATCTCCCAGCTTTCCACGTTGAGCCTGCTGGTATCCTGGCTGATCGCCATCTCGATTGTCGCTTTCTTGACCTATGGCTTTGACAAGTTTATCGCCGGCAGTCGCTTTACGCGGGTGCCGGAGGACGTCCTGTTGATCCTCGCCGCAGCGGGCGGCGTCGTGGGCGCGGGGCTGGGTATGCTCATCTTCCGGCACAAAACACAGAAGCGCCCCTTCCTGACCCGCTTCGCCATCGCGGCGCTCGTGGCGGTAATCATCTTTGGTTCGCTGCTGTTCTGGCAGCTCTTTCGCTAACACGCAGATTCCCTTCACGCGCAGATTCCGGGCAATTGCTCGTCGCATGTAGTCTAGTTTGCAGGGAATTGCCGGGAATCTATGTTCGGTAACTGAGCATCCGTATGAGCTTCATCCAGGAATTCCAGACCTCGGCCGGGCGAACGATCTACTCGTTTCCCGTCACAGCCTTCAGCGGCCTGATTGCCAACATCAACATCATTGATGACGGCTCCCGGCGCATCCTGGTCGACACCGGCTCCGGCCTTGAGCAATCGAACCAAGAGCTATTGGCGGGCTTCGGTGCCCTGGCAGAGCACACAGGTGGCCGGATTTCGCTGGCAAGCATCGACCTTATTCTCATTACCCACGGACACATCGATCATTTTGGGGGATTACCCTTCGTGCGCCAATTCACCAACGCCCCGATCGGCGTGCACATCTTGGACCGGCGGGTCCTCTCCAATCACGAAGAACGGGTAACGGTCGCCACAAGCCGGCTGGAAGCTTTCCTTGAGAGCGCCGGCACACCCGAGAAACTTCGCAAGCAATTGTTGCAGGTCTATCTTTTCGCGAAAGCCTTCTACAAGTCCACGCCCGTGCAATTCCTGCTGGAGGAGGGCAGGCCGGTGGCTGACCTGGAGATCTACCATGTCCCCGGCCATTGCCCGGGGCAGGTTTGTCTGCAGGTAGATGACGTGCTGCTGACCGCCGACCACGTGCTGGCCCGCACTACGCCGCACCAGGCGCCGGAGAGCATCACGCACAACATGGGTCTGGGCCACTACCTGGACTCGCTGGCCAAAATCGCGCGTGTGCCCAACATACGCCTGGCGCTGGGCGGGCACGAGGCGCCCATGCCGGATTTCTATGGCCGCATCGCGGAGATCCGGCAGGCACACGACATACGCCTGGAGCGCGTGCTGGATATTTGCCGGGAGGAGCCGAAGAATGTGGCCCAGGTCAGCAAAGAGCTGTTTGGGGAGGTGGCCAGTTACCACGTGCTGCTGGCGCTGGAGGAGACCGGCGCGCACGTGGAGTACCTCTATCAGCGCGGCGAGCTGGTGGCGACCAACTTGGCCGAGATCGAGCGCACCCACAACCCGATTATTTGCTACCAGAGCGCCTGAGCACGAGCACCGTTCACCCGTCAGGCGACCGGCTTCGCAGAAGCTTCTGGCCCCGCGCCGCGAGCAAAGCGCCGGTCGCGGGCAACGCGTCTCCCAGCCCAAGATTGGCCTGTCGCACCCGCCGGTCAGCCTCGTCGGGGCTTGCACCGCGAGCGACCAGCGACCATTTCAGCAAGACGCCGCCATCAACGAAGGGCAGGGGCAACAGGCTGCCGGCAAAGATCAGCCCGTGCCCCAGGGCTGATACGCCGGCCAATTCCCGACTCAGCGAACCGCGTTTGGCCAGCGATCGCCAGACCAGACTGAACAGCAGCCCGACGGCGTTATAGAATGGGCCGCCAATCGCCCTCTGGCAATGCTGGAGCGGAGTCACATTGTCGTCGTAATAGATGGTACGCGGCAGGTTGGCTTCCAGCCGAACCTCGTCCATCGGTGCGCCGGCCCAGCGGGCGCTCACCGTGTGCGCCAGGGCGTGCCCAATGTCCACCACCAACAGCAGGAGCATCGACAGCTTACTCGCCCATAGCGTTTGCGTCGGCGATTCCTCCGGACGCTGACGCCGGCGCAACAGGACCACCACGAGCCACACGATCAGGATCATGGGCCAGAACGAGGGCCGCGCCTTGACCGGCACATGGTTGACGGTGAAGATAGTGCGATAAGAGCCGTCGGGGACAGGCATCAGCCAGGCCATCCACAATCAGATTCCTGGGAACCTGGGAGTTTCCGGGAATCATGGGTCAAGCATTCAATCGTCATGCAGGTTCGGCGCCAGCCAGCGCTCCGCTTCGGCAATGCTCCAACCCTTGCGGGCGGCATAATCTGCCACCTGGTCAGCCGCGATGCGCCCGACGCCGAAGTAGCGCGCCTCGGGGTGTGAGAAGTAGTAGCCGCTGACGGACGCGCCGGGGTGCATGGCGTAGCTCTCGGTGAGCGTCATGCCTACGTGCAACGGCGCTTGCAGAAGGTGGAAGAGCGCGCCCTTTTCAGTGTGGTCCGGGCAGGCAGGGTAGCCGGGGGCGGGCCGGATGCCGCGATATTGCTCCGTGATCAGGCCGTCATTGTCCAGGCGCTCATCCGGCGCGTAACCCCAGAACTCCCGCCGCACACGCTCGTGCAGCCGCTCGGCGAAAGCCTCCGCCAGCCGGTCGGCCAGCGCCTTGGCCATGATCGCGCTGTAATCATCGTGCGCCGCTTCGTAGCCGGCGACCAGCTTCTCCAGCTCCAGGCCGGCGGTAACGGCAAAGAAGCCCAAGTAATCGCGCAGTCCGCTCTCAGCCGGGGCGACGAAATCCGCCAGCGCGAAGTTGGGCCGGCCCGGCGGCTTCTCCATTTGCTGGCGCAAGGTATGCACCACCATGATCGGCTCGCCGGTCACGTCGTCGAAGACCTCAATATCGTCGCCCACGCTGCACGCCGGGTAAAAGGCGACCACCCCGCCGGCTCGCAAGGCGCGTTCCTGCACGATGCAATCCAGCATCGCCTGGGCATCGCGATAAAGCGCCCGCGCCGATTCGCCGACAATCTCGTCATCCAGGATGCGCGGGAACTTGCCCACCAGATCCCAGGTGCGGAAGAAGGGCGTCCAGTCGATGTATTGGCGCAGCTCCGCCAGGCTGTAGTCGCGGACGACCTTCAGCCCGGTGAACAGGGGCGCGGGAGGTTGATAGCCATCCCACTGGAAGCGAGCCTTGTTTTGGCGCGCCTCCGGCAGAGAGACCAGCCGGCGGCGGGCGCGCTGGCCGGCGTGCTGGCGGCGCAGCTGCTCGTACTCGCCGGCGACCTCCTCCGCGAAAGCCGGGCGGCGCGCCGGGCTGAGCAGGTTGTTAACCACGCCGACCGCCCGCGAAGCATCCAGCACATGCACCACCGGCGCGCGCGTGTAAGCCGGGGCGATCTTCACCGCCGTGTGAATCTTGGAGGTCGTCGCGCCGCCGATGAGCAGCGGGATATCGAAGCCGGCCGACTCCATCTCCCCCGCTAACAGACGCATTTGCTCCAGCGAAGGGGTGATCAGACCGCTGAGGCCGATGATGTCCACCTGTTCCTGCACCGCCGTTTCCAGGATGCGGGCCGGCGGGGCCATCACGCCCAGGTCAATGACCTCGTAGTTGTTGCAGCGCAGGACCACGCCAACGATATTTTTGCCGATGTCGTGCACGTCCCCCTTCACGGTCGCCAGCAGGATCTTGCCGGCAGCCTGATTGTCGCCGGCGCTCTTTCGCTCGGCCTCGATAAAGGGCACCAGGTAGGCCACGGCCTGCTTCATCACCCGGGCGCTCTTCACCACCTGGGGCAGGAACATCTTGCCGGCCCCAAACAGGTCGCCGACGATGTTCATGCCGGCCATCAGCGGCCCTTCGATGACCTCGATGGCGCGCGCGTACTGCCCCCGCGCCTCTTCCGCGTCCGGCACAATGAAGTCCGCAATGCCCTTTACCAGCGCGTGCGACAGCCGTTCGGCGACCGGCGCGTTCCGCCAGGCCAGCTCCTCCTCCTGGCGCTGCCCCTGTCCGCGGTATTTTTCCGCCAATTCCAGCAGCCGCTCGGTGGCGTCGGGCCGGCGATTTAATAGCACATCCTCCACCCGCTCCAGCAGCTCCGCGGGCAGTTCTTCGTAGATGGCCAACTGCCCGGCGTTAACGATGCCCATGTCCATGCCGGCGCGGATCCCATGATAGAGGAAGGCGGAGTGAATTGCCTCGCGAATGACATCGTTGCCGCGGAAGGAAAAGGAGACGTTGCTCAGGCCGCCGCTGATCAGGGCGTGCGGCAAGGTGGCCTTAATGCGCCGGGCAGCCTCGAAATAGGCCAGGGCGTAGTCGTTGTGCGCCTCGATGCCGGTGGCCACGGCAAAGATGTTCGGATCGATGATGATGTCTTCCGGCGGGAAGCCGACCTTCTCGGTCAGAATCTGATAGGCGCGGGTCGCGATGGCCACCTTGCGCTCCACCGTGTCCGCCTGCCCTTCTTCGTCAAAGGCCATGACGATCACCGCCGCGCCGTAACGCCGGGCGAGCGTGGCCTGCTCGATGAAGGCTACCTCCCCTTCCTTCAGGCTGATGGAGTTGACCACCGACTTGCCTTGCACGCACTTCAGCCCGGCTTCGATGACTGACCACTTGGAGGAGTCAATCATGATGGGCACGCGGGCGATATCCGGCTCGGTGGCGATCATGTTCAGGAAGCGAGGCATCGCCGCATCGGCGTCCAACAGCCCTTCGTCCATGTTGACGTCAATCATCTGCGCGCCGTTCTCCACCTGCTGGCGGGCGATGACCAGCGCCTGGTCATAGTCGCCGTTCATGATCAGCTTGGCAAAGCGACGCGAGCCGGCGACGTTGGTGCGTTCGCCGATGTTGACGAAATTGATCTCCGGCGTGATGTTCAACGCTTCCAGCCCGCTCAGCCGGCAGTGAGGCTCGATGACCGGCACGCGGCGGGGCGGCAATTCGCGCACTACCTGGGCGATGGCGCGGATATGCGCCGGACCGGTGCCGCAGCAGCCGCCGGCCATGTTGACCAACCCGTTGGCGGCATATTGGCGCAGCACCTCGCTCATGTACTCCGGCGTCTCGTCGAAGTCGCCGAACTGGTTGGGCAGGCCGGCGTTGGGGTAGACGGCCACGAAGCAATCGGCGATGCGCGACAGCTCCGTCAGGTAGGGGCGGAAGGCGGCGCTACCCAGCGAGCAGTTGAGGCTGACGATCAGCGGCTCGGCGTGGCGGATGGAGTTCCAATAGGCTTCCACGGTCTGGCCGGAGAGGTTGCGGCCGGAGGCGTCCACGATGGTGCCGGAGATCATCAGCGGCAGGCGGGCACCGGCGTCGGCGAAGTATTGCTTGACGGCAAAGATGGCCGCCTTGGCGTTCAGCGTGTCAAAGGTGGTCTCCACCACCAGCAGGTCCGCGCCCCCTTCGGTCAGGCCGCGGGCGGCTTCATAGTAGGCGTCGCGCAGCTGGTCGAAGGTGACGTTGCGGTAGCCGGCGTCGTTGACATCCGGCGAGAGGGAGGCGGTGCGGTTGGTCGGCCCCAGCGAGCCGGCGACAAAGCGCGGGCCTGCTCCGGTTCGGGCGACGAAGACATCGCGGGCCTCGGCCGCCAGCCGAGCGGCAGTCAGGTTCATCTCGTAGGCCAGGTGGGCCAACCCGTAGTCGGATTGGGAGATGGCGTTGGCGTTAAAGGTGTTGGTCTCGATGACGTCGGCCCCGGCTTCCAAGTAGGCGGTGTGAATGGCGCGGATGATGTCCGGCTGAGTCAGGCTAAGCAGCTCGTTATTCCCGCGCACATCGCGCTCGTAGTCGGCGAAGCGTTCGCCGCGAAAGCCGGCTTCGTCGAGCTGGTAGCCCTGCAGCAGCGTGCCCATCGCCCCGTCCATGACCAGGATGCGTTCCTTGAGCAGGGCTTTCAGTTGTGCGGTGTTGTCCATGGTGTCCTCGAAGTAATCGTCCAGTTTCCCGGAAAAGACTGATTTTCCGGGAAACACTCTGGACTCAATCAAAACGGCCTCTCATAATCATGAGAGGCCGCGGTGCTCTTAATCCGTCCTCTCATCTGCCAGGAGCTTTGTAGCTTCTGCCGGAGTTGGCACCTGCGGTCTGCGCCGTGGTTGCCGAGGTTTCGTCGGGCCGGTCCCTCCACCTCTCTGGATGAGCGTTGATGGTGCTATGCGATTGTGGGGGAAGTTTAGCGCGGGAGGATGGGCCTGTCAAACGCGGGGCAGCCGGTGAGAATCGCAGAATCACCAGGAAGTCGAAGTATGGCCTCTCAGCCGGGAGAGGGGATCCGTTTTGGGGCGTAGGGTGCGACGGGATGATGATCAACATGATCAACATGATCAATTGTGTGTAAAAAAGTGGCGTAGCCGACAGCAGCAGCGAGGGGAAGGTGCACGGGTTCAGCCGGGGAGGATGGGCGTGAGGGGGAGCGGCTGGTAGGGACATGGCGACGTCGGGTGCTGTTGAGGTAGGGGAAGTATAGCCTGTAGAACGTATGTTCGCAAGAGAATGTTGCCGCGTCAACGCGTGCGCACATGCCGGGCGGAAAGGCAGTTCACTTGAACGCTGTACAGTTAAGCGTTATGAGGTGAAAGTCACTTCTGCAAAGTGACAGTCATCTGAACTGAGAGGGTAGCGCTCAAACCAGACTTACCTGCAATCGCTTTCCCAATACCAGCGCCGCCCTTTCCAGGGTGATTAGCGTCGCTGAATCGTTCTCGGGGTCCAACAGTCTATCAACTGCCGCGCGACTCGTTTCCATCCGGCGGGCCATCTCAGCTTTGCTCAGATTCTGTTCACGCATAAGCCGGGCGATCTGGAAGGCAATGACCCGTTTCCAGGCAATGGCCTCCGCTTCCGCCAACAGTCCTTCCTCGGCCAGGAATTCATCCAGGCTGCTTCCCAGGTGACGTTCATTCATCTCGTTGCGGCCATCCATATTGAGCGGTCTTTAAGTCATTCCCAATGGCCTTTCGTTCCTCTTCAGTAAGCGCCCTTAGCCATTCACGTACCGGCTCCGCGCCGGTGGACGTTCGATAGAACAGAACGTGCAGGCGCATTTCATCATCCACGCCAAGAGTGTATCAATTTTGATACTGAATGGCAATGGGCGCACGCGTGGCAGGTGCGTTTCGTTTTTTTGCCGAACCGTTGGCGAGTTCACTTGAATGCTGTACAGTTTGGTGCTATTCTGTACGGCAATAGGTGAGAATATGGAAACAACGAAGATGACCGTGCGCGTGCCCAGGGATTTGCTGGAGCAGGCCAAGCAATATGCGCGAGAGCATGATACGACCTTGACCCGGCTGATCACGGCTTACCTGGGCCGGCTCTCCACGGTGAGCGATCCCATTGTGGACGCGCCTATTGTCAGGCGGCTGTCAGGCTCGCTCTCGCCGGATGTTACCGTCGCCGACTATCAGCGCTACCTGGACGAGAAGTATGGACGCTCCGCTTAGGGTGCTCATCGATCTCAACATCATTCTCGATACCCTGCAAGCGCGCGAGCCGCACTACATGGACTCGGCGCAGGTGATGGCCCATGTGGAGCTCGGTCACGTGACGGGATTGGTGGCGGCGCACTCCTGGACGACGCTTTTCTACCTATACGCCAGGGATCAGTCGGCCGATCAGGCTCGCGTTCACCTGACGGAGCTGCTGCAATTCCTGTTAACAGCCCCGGTTGACCACACGGTCATCGAACAGGCCCTGAACCTGCCCTATCAGGACTTTGAGGATGCAGTCCAGATGATGGCTGCGGTGCGCGCCGGCGCGGATTATGTCTTGACCAGAAATGTAAGGGATTACCAGGCTGGTCCGCTGCCGGTGTTGCAGCCGGGTGAGCTGCTGGCCCTGATCGGCGCGTGACAGCCAAAGGTGACTGTCACTTGCGGAAGTGACAGGGCGGGGATAGAAGTTCAACTTCTGGCAGAAGTTGAACTTCTTGGCTGGCACCACCCGGTCGCGGAAGGGGGCGGCGCTGACCAGGCGGCGCTTGGGCTCGTAAATGTAGAAGTTGGTGTACATGCCGGGTTGATACGTCTGTCCTCTTAGCTCCTCGTTTAACTGCCAGAGGTTGCGCTCCAGGTCCATTCAAGGCTCGCCACCGCCGGGCGGTCGCGTTTGCCTCTACGGGCATCGCGCCAGGCCCAGTACAGGTTGGAGAAGGACGAAATCCGGTGATAGAGAATCTTGTACGTCTTCATCGCCCACGCTCATAAGATTGGTCCAATCTAGGAGACTGGACCAATCACAGCGGCGCCAGACTCATTAACAACCGGCATCGGCCAGGAACCAGCAGCGCGTAAAGAGAGAGCCCTTAAAGAAGTTCATCAACATGTCGGCAACCTTTTCCCGGCCGGCTATCGATGGGTGTGTGCCGTCATCTGCAAAGTCCTCCGGCAGCCATACCAGGCCGTCACCCGCTCTTGGCGTGGCGCCGTCGGCCCATAAGTACGGCCCCCATGCCAACCAGGGAGCAACCGTATTGTAGTTGAGGTCGCCGGTTCGAATGTCAATCTCCCCGCCGCCCGAAGCCATTTGCTCAATCTGCGCCTCAATCAGCCACTTGACGGCGAATCCCGACTCATAGGCGTACGGCTCCGGGCTCAGCTCTGTCGTGGCATAGCCGGCGTAAATTCGGCTGGACAGAAACACTTGCTGTAGATTGGGATACCGCACCTTGAGGGTGCGCACGACCTCTGCCAGGGTAGCCATCAGCGTATAGGCATGGGCATTATCAGCCGGAAGGGGCGGTTTGCCCATCAGATAGTTCGTCGCTTTCAGCCAGACAACCTGCACCTGTTCCTCGCCCAGTCCAAATGGCGCCAGAAAATTGTCCCGGATATTGTCGTAATTCTCATGAGTGGGGTCAACCCAGTCAGTGGCAACCTGCGAACCACGCGCGCCGTTAATAGCATACAGGGACACGTGATCCACCGCGGGGTCCGCCAGGGCTTTTCCGATGAAGGAATACGGCTCACATTCGGTGTACACCACTAATTCGCCGCAGAACTCCTGCATCGTGTTGGACATCCCGATGGAGAGCATAACAATACTCCCATTCGGCGAAGGGTTTCCCTGCGAGTTCAGGGGCTGAATATTCTGCATGCGCGCCATTCCGGCCTGGGCGTGAGCCGGCGGCGGTTCATTCGCTCCACCGGGGTATAGTCCCCCCTCAAAGCCCAGATAAGTGCCTACGCCCAATTCGGTCAGAGGCCGCGCCTCATCGCTCAGCGGCCGATCTTCGACAATGATCGGCAAATAATGGGCGTGGTCCACTTCCGGCGCACTCCCCCGGACCACTGTAGCCAATCCCACCATTGCGATGCCAATGATCGCCGCCAAGAACAATGACCAACGCCGTTTGCTCATGATTTCTTCCCTAATTCTTTGCATCCAGAATGGACCCGCCAACCACCAATTGACCGATGATGGCCGGCGCAGTCTATCGAATCACCGTCAGGGACGTCAAGTGTGGAATGTCGTGCTTTCTCCCCTGATCTGCCCGCTTGACAACTCAGTTTTCTTTTCTGCCGCTAATGTCTTGACTGGTCTGACTGACTCTAGACGGCGCGCCGGCAAGGGAGCAAGCGTTGGAGGTAAGCCGATGAGCATGGTCTATAAGACCATGGAAGCCAGGCGGAATTTTGCCACGCCGCTGGGCAAGGCGATCCAGGAGGGCGGGGCCAGTGTCCGGCGGCGGGAAGGTCAGATGTTTGTAATCAGGCCGGAGCAGGTGGACGGCTCACCGCTGGATGTTAAGGGCGATGACCTGAGGCTGACGGCGGCGGAGATCGTTGCGTTCATCCACAAAGGGCGCCGGAGTGTAGGGCCGGAGTTAGGCGCTAAACGGCCCAGGTAAGCCTACGTGATGCGAAGCTCCTGAGCCGGCCCATCCAACTGCACCTGCAATTGATTCAGGACGTCACGACCGATGATGGCTTCTGAATTTGCCGGGCCTCCAATGGCCCGTATGCCATGGAGTACATGTTCGCCAATGTGTACGGCTGTAAGAAACCGATTTACCCTGATCGATTCGCCGGTCAGACCACGCATACGGCGCGTCTCCAGATATCTAGCTCCGGCAGCCTGCAGCAAGTCAATAGGGATAATGGTCGCATCAGCGCCGGAGTCGATTAGCGCACTCACTTGCTGCCGGACTTCCATATCTCCAGATGGGCTGAGGCCGACAGGCGCAACAGGCGCGGGAGGTTCATAATCCGAGTCGTAGTTGTAGCTCGTTGTCATGATCCTTCCCTTGCCAAGCGAGGAGAACGAAAATGCAGATCAGGCTCCGGCCACGGGAGCACTTTCTTCAACAATACGACGTCATCAGGGTATTTATCTTCAATGCGATGAAACAACGCTAGCTCATCTTGATCGTGATCGATCAGCTGCCCCTGAAAGATGGCAACGTATTCTCCGGCGTGGCGGTCCATCAACTGTGTATGCATCACCCGGTAAGCGGCTTCCTCGCGCGTCATGGCAATCTCATCCTGATTGGCCGGCGGCAATGCGGCTTCCGCCAGCGTGATGGCTGTCTCCAACACCTCATTGACTGCCTGGTTTCTCTCTAGAGCCAATCGCTTTGCTCGCCGGAACAGTGGTTCGGGAATGGTAATGGTCACATTTTCGGACATTTGTGCGTACCTACTCGCGTTCCTGTTGCCCCAGATAAATAAGGGATTCCAAATCTTCAATGTCCTCCGGGCTGTACTGCGCGACAACGGCTCGCACCTTGTCCAGCTCCGACTCATCCGCCCAGCCCAACATGCGCGAGATGTCGGCGATATCCTGCGCGCGCGATGCAGCGAGTTTGTGTAGCACCAGATAGGGGAGCGCCAGGACGGGGTAGCCGGCGGGGTCCTGTTCAGGTTGGCGCAGGGCCTCATCCAACCAGGTCTGGTCGCCGAACAGCACATCAATCTCGATGCCGTCCGGCAATGTCACCAGCCGACCTGAAATGCCCAGTTCCTGGCCGATTGTGTAACCGGCATCTCGTAGGCGCTGCAGCACCTGCTGCTGATCCCGGGCGCGGATCAGGATGTCCATATCCTGTGTGACACGCTCCGGCATGTACGCCCGAGTAGCCACGCCGCCGACAATAACCCAGTCCATGCCGGCCAGGATCGTGCGCAAGTCTGGCCATTTATGTGCTGCTGTTCGTCCCATCATGAATTCATCGCTGCTTCCCGTGCCTCGCTTCACCCGCCGCAGGGTCATTTCCAGCAACATGCGCCGCTTCTGGCGCGGCGACAGGTCACCATCCGGCGCGATTCGGGCGACGTTTGTGGGCAGGTCGGACACAAGTCTATGATAGAGAAGGTGAGGCGAAGCGTCAAAGCTGAAGAAGTTGCATCGTTACGTCGCCACCAGAACTGTGTGCGCCGGTCCGTCCAGTGTGACTACATAGTGATTGAGCAAGTCCCGGCCGATAATTGCCTCCTCTTGCCCCTCGGTTCCAACCACCTCTAAGTAATGCAGCGCTCGCTCACCAATCTGCACGGCGACCGCGTACAGGTCCACTTCATACCTTCCCCGGCGACACCGACCAGCCATTTCGTGCTCCCTTTTCGCAGTGGACAATCATGTAACACTGTTCGCAAATCGGGGAGAACGAAAAACGATGGTGCCGATTGGCTCATCCTCGACTCGTGTCAGCCAGACAAAAACGCCTGGAAAGCGGTCGTCGATTCGCTCAAAGAGTGCGCCATAATCGCTATCGTGGTCGACCATTTGGCCGCTGTAAATGGCGACGTATTGTCCAGGATATTTCTCTCGCAAAGCGGCATGAAGCCGCTCGTAAGCGGCCTTTTCGCGCTCAAGTTGGGGATCCGCTTCGGCCGGGGGCACGGTTGTGCGCTCGCCTATTGGAAGGTACTCGGCGAGGTATAGTGCAATGGCCTCCCCGACGTCTCGTTGGTGCAATTCCGCCCAACGACTTAACCGCTCATATGGCATCGGATAGTGGGACAGTGACGTGATGGGTCATCGAAAGCAGTCCACACTGAAAGTAACCATCGTATTCTACCAGAACCGGCAGCCATCCGAAACTCACCGATTGGAACCTGCCAGCTATCCACCAGATTTCATGTTGCCTGATCGCCCCTGATTGTGCTATCGTGCATACGTCATTGCGCGATCAATGCATGCAGCCAGATTAACAGACCTCTCGGATAGGAGGAACCAGGAATGGCCGATAATAAGCGCGTAGCCAACCAGCTCAATGGCCTACGCCGGCTGTGCGTTGCCGGTGAGAAGGGCTTTGAGGTCGTCGCCGCGAATGTCAGCAATCGCGGCCTGAAGGTTCTTCTGAAGTCGTACGCGCAACAGCGGGCGAGCTTTGTTATCGCGCTGCAAGATGAGATCAAAGCGCTCGGGGGGAATTGGTCGGAGCGGCGCAGTGTGCGCGGGGTCATCCACCGCGGGCGGATCAATATCTTCGCCGCGCTGACGATTGGGCCACTGAACGTCGAGAAAGTGGTGCTGAAGGAGGCGCGCCGGGGGGAAAACGCGGTGGTGAAGGCGTATGAAAACGTCCTCGACAAGGAACTGCCGGCCTCGACCCGCGAACTGTTGAGCCGCCAGCTTGAGGCGATCCGCGCCACGCGGGAAGAAGTGGAGCTGCTGATCGGCAATGCCGAGAAACAGTTGGTGGTGCGCCTGTTCGATACGGTAGCAGACGCGGAATTGGCCGGGGAGAGATTGGAGGCAGCCGGCTTCCAACGGGGAGATATTAGCGCTGTCTCGATGAACGATCTGGAATTCTACGAGGGGGAAGGCAGCAAAGTCGACGAGACCGTTATCTCAGGGGCGTTCGGCGGCGCGTTGTGGGGGACGCTCATCGGGGTGATTGCTGGGGTGACGGCAACCTTCGTGCCCCAGATGACCGGCGACCCGATGGTCATTTGGGGAGGGACTACTCTGGCCGGCCTTGTCTTCGGGGCGTTGTTTGGCGCGATCCTTGGCCTGTGGATTGGACTGGGCATCTCCGAAGCTGACGTTTACGTTTACGACAACTGTGTCCGATTCGGCGCGATCTTGTTGCGCTTGCTGACTAGCAGCGCGCGGTCTGTCGAGGCCACCCACATTCTGTACGAAGTCAATGCGGCTGCCCGGGCGCGCGCCCGCTCTCAGGCCGTCGCCGCATCTGACTAGCAGCGGAGCGAGATAGCCGCCCGGTAGGCAGTCCCACCGCCGACTCCACCCGCTGCAGCAGCCGGCGCGGCAGGCATAGCCGCTATAGTGGTATATAATGCCGGCGCAAATCGGCGCAGCAGGCCAATCCCTCAGCAAAGAATTGTCATGACCTATCAGCGCATTGTCGTTAAGCTGGGTACCAGCGTGCTCACCGGCGGGACGCCTCACCTGGATCGCGCCCACATCGTGGAATTAGTCCGGCAATGCGCCCTGCTGCACCAGGCTGGTCGCGAGGTGATCATCGTCACCTCCGGCGCGATTGCCGTTGGGCGGGAGCGGCTAGGCTTCCCGGACCTGCCCAGCACGGTCACCGCGAAACAGATGTTCGCCGCAGTCGGGCAGATCCGGCTGATGCTCGTTTGGGAGCGCTTCTTCGAGATCTACGGCATCCATGTCGGACAGGTGCTGTTGACCCGCTCCGACATCCAGAACCGGCAGCGCTACCTCAACGCGCGCGATACGTTGCAGATGCTGTTGGAGCGACGCATCGTGCCGGTGATCAACGAAAACGACGCTGTCGCTACCGCCGAGATCAAGGTGGGCGACAACGACAACCTCTCCGCGCTGGTGGCGCTGCTGGCTGACGCCGACCTGCTATTGCTATTGACCGATCAGCCCGGACTGTTCACCGCCGACCCGCGCGGCAACCCGGAGGCGGAATTGATCCCGGAAGTGCGCACGATAGACGACACGTTGCGCCGGCTGGCAGGGGGCAGCATCAGCGGTCTGGGGGTGGGCGGCATGGCTACCAAGTTGCAGGCTGCCGATGTCGCCCGCCGGGCGGGGACGGACGTGGTGATCGCCGCCGGGCGCGCGCCAAACGTGATCCTGCGTATCGCGCACGGCGAGAGCGTCGGCACGCGCTTCCCGGCCCTGGAGACGCCATTGCAGCGGCGCAAGCAGTGGATCTTTGTCAGCGCCAGGCCCGCCGGCGAGTTAACCATAGACGCCGGCGCAGCCCACGCGCTGATCAAGAACGGACGCAGCCTGCTGCCGGCAGGCATTGTTAACGTGGGCGGGCAGTTCCGGCGCGGCGATCCCGTTGCCATCTTCGGGCCGGATGAGCGGGAAATTGCGCGTGGCATTGTGCGCTACGATCATCAAGATCTACGCGCCATCGCCGGTTGTCGCTCCGGCGAGATCGAGGCGCGGCTGGGCTACGCCTACGGGCCGGTCGCCGTGCATCGCAACGACCTGATACTGTTGTAGTGTGATTTTCCCGGTAACTTCTGAGTTTCCGGGAAAATGGGTAGCGACATCCTGAGGATTCGAGATATGACTGACTTGATCAAGATGGGCCAAGCGGCGAAAGCCGCGAGCCGTCAACTGGCGATCTTAAGCACGGCGCAGAAGAATGCCGCCCTGCACGGAATTGCGGATGAGTTATCGGCGCAGGCCGGCATGATCCTGGCGCAAAATGAGCTGGACATCGCTGCCGGGCGCGAAAAGGGGCTCAGCCCGGCGCTGCTCGATCGGCTTTTGCTGACCGAAGGGCGCATCGCTGGCCTGATCGCCGACAGCCGGCGCGTCGCCGATCTGCGCGACCCGGTAGGCGAGGAGATGGATGGCCGGGTGCTGCCCAATGGATTGCGTTTGTGTAAGCGGCGAATACCCATCGGCGTGCTAGGCGTGATTTATGAAGCCCGGCCTAACGTGACCGTTGATGTGGCCACCCTCAGCCTGAAGACCGGCAACGCCGTCATCTTGCGCGGCGGCAGCGAGACCCTGCGCAGCAACCTGGCCCTGGTCAGCGTCATCCAGGCGGCGCTGGAGCGGGAGGGTTTGCCGCAGGCAGCCGTGCAGTACATAGAGAACCCAGACCGGGCGCTGGTCAGCGAATTGCTGCGCCTGGACGAATACGTGGACATGATCATCCCGCGCGGGGGGAACGCGCTGCATCGTCTGTGCCGGGAGCAGAGCAGTATCCCGGTGATCACCGGCGGCATCGGCATCTGCCACATCTACGTGGACGAAAGCGCCGATCAAGAGCGGGCAGTGGACATCATCGAGAATGCCAAGGTGCAGCGCCCCAGCGTCTGCAACGCGCTGGACACGGTGCTGGTGCACCCGGCGGTGGCGGAAACCCTGCTGCCCCGCATGGCCGCTCGGCTGGCGCAGAGTGACGTGGAGCTACGCGCTGCCGGCGAAGCGTATCAGATACTACAGGAGAACGGCCACGGAGCGCGGGTTGTGCCGGCCGGCGACGGCGACTTCGACCAGGAATGGCTGGCGCTTATCCTGGGCGTGAAGATCGTGCCGGGTTTGGACGAGGCCATCGCCCACATTCACGCGCACAGCACCGAACACTCGGACAGCATCCTGACCAACAACTGGGAACACGCCACGCGCTTTGTGAACGAGGTCAACTCAGCGGCGGTATTCGTGAACGCCAGCACGCGCTTCAATGATGGGGGGCAATTCGGCCTGGGCGCGGAGGTGGCGGTGAGCACGCAAAAGCTACATGCCCGCGGGCCGATGGGTCTGGAGGAATTGACCACCTACAAGTGGGTCTGCATCGGCGATGGGCATATCCGGCCCTAACGGATCAGAATAAGCGCCAGGCAGGCCGGTCAATCCACAGCGCTACGCACGCGCCGGCTACCAGCGCCAGGCCCGCCTCGATTCCCAGCAATAGCAGGGCGATCCCCAGCCACGGGGCCGAGGCCAGCGCCGCCGGCAACACCTCTGCAATTGGCAGGACAACCGGCGGGGGCGGCAGCCAGCCCGCGTTCAGCCAACCGCCCAGCCAAAGGCCGGCGCAGAGGGCCGAAAAGACCAGGGCGGCGATTGAAAAGGGAATCGCCACATCCAGAAACTGCATGTGAAAACGCGGCCGCAGCGCAAGTCGGGCCATTGTAGCCGCCACGAAATCTTCCGGCAGCGGCGCAAACGGTACGCTGTTCAGCGCCATCTCGATGACATCCTGGTCGGCGCTCAAATCGTCTCTTTCCATTCTGCCAATGCCTCTTGTAGTCGCCGGCGGGCGCGAAAGATGCCGGTCTTCACGCTGCCCAGCGGCATCTGCGTCGCCTCGGCTATCTCCGCGTAACTCATGCCCTGCAGATGACGTAAAGTGACCAGCAGCCGGTAGCTGTCCGGCAACTCGGCAATCGCCTCGTGTAAATGAGCTTGCAGTTCTTGCGAAAGGAGTATGCCGCCGACGTGTTGTCGCTCGTCCGGGATAGATATCTCTTCGTCGGGATCGAGAGTGGCAAGCTCTTCGCGCAAACCCGGCAGGCGATTGTAGCATAAGTTAGCGGCGATCCGGTACAGCCAGGTCGAGAAGCGCGCCTCGGCGCGAAAACGCGGCAGAGCGCGCCACGCACGCAGAAATGTCTCTTGCGACAGGTCTTCTGCCTCCAGTGGATCGCGCAACAGCCGCAGAGCCAGGTTGTAAACGTAGGGCGCGTGCGCCCGCACCAGGCCGGCAAACGCGTCCGTATCCCCCTTACCTGCCCTGGCCACAAGCTGCCGTTCCTGACTGCTGTCCATCAATCCTCTACTGGATTAGACCGCCGGTCGCGCGAAAGGTTTCAACAACCGGCAACTGCAAGAGGAAATGGGTGAAACTTTTCCACGCATTGCTGGTCTAAATAGGTGAAGACGCTGTACTGAAAGGCTCGCTGGCATTTCCCCGAAGCGTGCGTCCTGCCGGATAGTTGATAGCAGCGATGACTTGAATGGAGTAAGTAATGGAACCGATACTGGTCATAGCAATTTGCAGCACCACGTTCTTCTTCACCGTCCCGTTCATCTTCTTTGCCTACCTGCGCTATCTGCGCTACAAGGAGACGGTGGTCCTCGCCGAGCAAGGATTGATCCGGCCTGAGACCCATCGCAACGGCAGCGGCACCCATCGTTGGGGCATGATCTTCCTGTTCCTGGGCCTGGCGGTGACCCTGGGCTTATGGCCCATCGGCTTCATGATTGACGCCGGCTTCCTTGGCCTGGGCCCCTGGATGCTGCCGGGGCTGATCCCGTTCTTCTTCGGCTGCGCGCTGCTGGCGATCTCAGAGGCCGAAAGTCCCAGCCCGCCCGAGCAAACGGATTCAGAAGCGATCCCGCCGAGCAAGATGAATCGCGGCTGAGATCATCGACCGGCTTCCCGAAAGGTGCAACGTTCTGCCGCCCTTTTCCGTATCCTGTTACAATACGTATGCAGGCGCCTGGCCGTTTCTGTGGCTTGACTGAGCCCTCAACAGAGGATAGCCGGGCTTCCAACAGGAGCGCGAAGGAGCATGAACATGCCGATTGAGCAGGAACCGATCAAGATCGAGATCCTAGAAGAGGAGCCGGCCCTGAAGCCGGAACAACATGGCTCCGGCGTCAGCGCCACTGTCAGCGAGACCAGTCGCCAACTGGCCACTCGCGCCCGCGTCGCCTGGGATAGCGAGCAGCGCCGGCAGTCAGAGGCGGTGGTGCGCGCCGGGGCCAAACGCGGCGCGGCTGTGGCGAAAGTCGGCCTGGTGCGCGGCCTACACTGGTTGAGCGCCCGGCTGTCGAATCTGGCTGCCCGTTTGGGAGATGATTCGCCCGCCGGCCGCCAGTGATTGCCACCATTGTTGACGTAACCCCCCGCAACTCCATCCTGCTTGCCCCTTTGTCCTGACGCTGGCTACAATGGGACTATGAGACAGTCCCTGGAAATCGTCCAGCCCTTGTTGGTCTGGTGGGACGCCGGCCACGCCGATTTGCCCTGGCGGCGGAGCAAAGACCCTTACGCCGTCTGGGTGGCGGAGGTCATGTTGCAGCAGACCCAGATAGCCACCGTCCTGCCCTACTACGAACGCTGGTTGATGCGCTTTCCGACTGTGGAAAGCCTGGCGGAAGCGTCGCTGGACGAGGTGTTGAAGCGCTGGGAGGGGCTGGGATATTACAGTCGGGCGCGCAATCTGCATGCGGCGGCGCAGACAGTCGTTAACGACTATGGGGGCGTTCTTCCCCAATCGGCGGCGGAGCTGAAGCGGCTGATAGGGATCGGCCCGTATATTGCCGGCGCTATCGCCTCGATCGCCTTTGACCAGCCGGCCCCCATCCTGGACGGCAATGTCATCCGCGTCTTCAGCCGGCTGTACGACATGCCGGACGATGTGACCGGCAGCGCCGCCCGGCGGGAGCTCTGGCGGCTGGCTGAAGAAATGACGCCGGCGGAGCGACCGGGGGCCTACAACCAGGCGCTGATGGAACTGGGCCAGCGCATCTGTTTACCGGCCCGGCCAAGCTGCCATGCCTGCCCGCTGGCTGGTTTGTGCTTGGCCCGCACGCGGGGGACGCAATTGGAGCGGCCGGTGCGGCCGCCGCGCAAACAACTGCCGCATTACGATGTCGTTGCCGGGGTCATTCAGCGGAACGATGGTCGCCTGCTCATCGCTCAAAGGCCGCTCGACGGATTGCTTGGCGGATTGTGGGAGTTCCCGGGGGGCAAACAGGAGAACGGCGAGACGTTGCCGGCTGCCTTGCGGCGCGAGATCCGCGAGGAGTTGGCGATTGAGATCGAGGTCGGTCGGCTGTTGACCATTGTGCCCCATGCTTATACGCATTTCCGGATCACGCTGCACGCTTTTCAGGCGCGCCTTTTGGATGGCGAATCCCGCAATCTGGGCGTGGCCAACCACGCCTGGGTCACCCTCGACGACCTGGATGCGTATGCTTTTGCAGCGACCGACCGCAAGATCATCGCCCACCTGCGAAGCGGCGTACAGCAGTTGCCGCTCCCGATTCCGGACAAGTCAACCCAATGAGCGTGGTCAGGGCAATCGCATTCTGGTTGCTGGAGCGTGTTCGCGATCTACTGCGCTGGCCGGTGAACTTGTTCCGGGACGGCCCCCGGCGTATCCGGCGTTTTGCCACAGTAGCTGCGCCGGGCCGTTCGTGGAAGTGGCGTTTGCACACGTTCGCCAGCACACTGTTTGATCTGACGGGCGGGCCGGAGCTGGCCCAATTTCTCATGCACCTGGCAATGGTGACCTCGCCGCTGACCGCCGAGGAGATTGCTGCCGCCGGCTCAATCCTGGGAGCAGGGGCGATCCGTTACGGCGAGGTACGTATTGCAGAAGGAGGGATCCTGAAATTGGTCTTCCGCTACAACGGCGGGCGGGCTTTTGCCACCTGGCGAAGCATACACCTGCCCGGCGTCGGTCACCGCCATCGCGGGAACATGGGCCTGCTGATCCACGAGCTGACCCACGTTTATCAATACGAACAGGTGGGCAGCCGCTATATCGGCGAGGCGCTGCACGCGCAGCGACGAATGGGGATGGCCTGTTATCACTATGGGGGCGAAAGCGGGCTGGCGACGGCGCGGGCGGCAGGATGGACGCTGCGCACCTTCAACCGCGAGGCGCAAGCGCAGATCGCGCAGGATTTCTACATGCGCCAGGCCGCCGGCAAAGATCTTGCTGTCTACGAGTCTTTCATCGAGGAACTGCGCGCCGGCTCCTGCTAACTAGGAAGATTCCCGGAGATTTCACAGTCGGCTTTCCCCAGGCCGTGTGCACCCGGCAATTGCCGGGAAGCTGAAATGTCAGGGGATCTTCACCTGCACGACCACCCGGTGCATCTCATCCGTGCCGTCCGGGAAAGTGCCTTCGACAAGAGCGCTGTTGCGTTCCGGCGATGTCTGGGAATAACCCTGCCCGTCGGTCACGTTGGACAACACGCGATAGGCCCCGTTTTCCAGCCCGCTGACCACCAGCCACCAATGCGTCCAGGCCAGACTGGTTGGGCCGCGTAACAGCTCCGCCTCCAGCCAGTTGTCGCCGTTATCCAGGCTGACCCTGACCCGCTCCACGCCGGATTCACCCGTCATAGCGATGCCGGCAATGTAGAACTCCGCCGGCTGGAACTCGCGTGGCGGCGGCTGCTCGATGCGCGTATTGGGCAGGATGAACGCGTCATCGCTCCAGCCGGCCTTCTCAAAATGCCCGGTGTGCGGCGTGGTTTGGGCAGTAATGCTCTGGATCCACTTGGGCTGCTTCTGTCCGTAGCGGCCGGGCCACAGCGCGCGCAAAGGGTAGCCATGTTTGGCGGGCAACGTCTCGCCGTTCATCTCATAGACCAGCAGCGCATCGTTATCGAGAGCCAGTTCAGCCGGAATGCCGGTGTGGTAGCCGTCCAGGCTTTCCAGCTTCAGGTATTTGGCGCTGCCCTGCAACCCGGCCAGGGCCAGAATCTCCTTCATCTGCACTCCCACCCAGTTGGCGTTGCTGATCAGGTTGCCGCCCACGGGGTTGCTGATGCATTCCAACGTGCGCATCTGGCTCACTGCCGGCAACGCCCGGATATCCTCCATGGAGAGTGAAAGCGGATTGTCCACCCCGCCGACGACCTCTAGCCGGTAGTCGGCCAGGTCTACCTCGGGCGGCGGGGAGGGATGGAACTTCATCACGTAGAAATCCTCGATGGGCGTGATGCGCGTTTCTGCAGGGGGAGCCCAGGGGATGGGCGTAGCTGTGGCAATGGGTGCGGTTGTTGCTGCCGGCGCGGTTGTCGCCGCGGCGGTAGGGGCGACGATCGCCGCAGCGCCGGCAACACCTGTGGCAGCGTCTGATGCCGGCTCGGCCTCTATATCCGTCTCGCTGCCGGCGGGCAGGCGGCAGGCCGACAGCACGACCACCGCGCCGCCGGCGGCAAGCATGCGTAACAACTCTCGTCTGCTGATTGTCTGACCATTCATGACTTCTGCCTTTCCCTTCGAGCCGGGTGCAATGACCACAGTGACGTTGACTATTGTAACAGCCTCTGATTAATGAAACCTTACAGCGGGTTTCGCGGCCACTTCTGCTTTACAGACCCTGTAAGGTCACCAAAACCATCATAATAGTCACTTATTTGACACTAAAAAGACACTATAATATAATGTGGTTGCGCTACTGACGTGCAACCCCGTGCACGTAATGGCGACCGGCTGCAGCACAATCGCGCGTTCAAGGAGGTGATGAGCGCGTTCAACGGCCGGCAATCTCGTCGCTCGAACCATGGCGAGATAGTAAGGCACGCATCCGTATTCTCCAGTGGAGGAATGAAGAAAATGAGCACCCATAAGCGTTGGGCGGCAATTGCCGTCATAGTCGTATTGGCTGCGCTGGCCCTTGCCGCGTGCCAGCCGGAAACGGTAGAAAAGATTGTGGAAGTGACCCGTGTGGTCACCGAAGAGGTGGAGGTCCAGGGTGAGACCGTGGAAGTCACCCGGGTGGTCGTTGAAGAAGTAGAAGTCCCTGTGGAGGTCCCCGCCGAAGCGACAGAAGAGGGGCCAAAGAACCTGGTTGTTTGCATGGCGCAAGAGCCGGAGACCCTGTACGAGTACGGCGCCAGCATGCTGGTGAAAGCCGCCGTTCAGCACGGCCTCTATGAAGAGCCTTACTCCACCCTGTCTTACGCCTACCAGGCGCAGGGGCTGGAGAAGCTGCCAAGTCTGGCGGATGGGGACGCAGTGGTCAACGTGGTCGAGGTGAATGCCGGTGACCTCGTTCTCGATGCCGCCGGCGAGCCGGTGACGCTGGAAAGCGGCCTGTCGGTGCTCAACGCCGATGGCGAAGCGGTCACATTCGACGGTTCAACGCCGATCTCCATGCAGCAGATGGTCGTGGATTTCACCCTCAAACCCTGGGTATGGGAGGACGGTACGCCGGTGACGGCTGATGACTCCGTCTTCAGCTTTGAGATCGCCCGCGACCCCGACACGCCATCCGGCAAATTCACCACCGACCGCACAGCGAGTTACGAAGCCACCGGCGACCTGTCGTTGCGTTGGACCGGCATCCCCGGCTTCCTTGATTCCGTCTACTTCACCAACGTGTGGCAGCCGTTACCGCGCCACGCCTGGGGTGAGTTCACCGCCGCCGAACTCAACGCGGCTGACGAGTCCAACCGTACGCCGCTTGCCAATGGCCCCTTCCGGATTGCCGAGTGGATCCCCGGCGACAGCATCACCCTGGTGAAGAACGAGCATTACTATCGCGCCGCTGAAGGGCTGCCGCGGGTGGACACGGTCACCTTCAGGTTCATCGCCGACACCAATCAGTTACTCGCTCAGTTGCTTGCCGGGCAATGCGACATCGGTACGCAAGACGGCATGGACACCAGCCAGTCGCCCTTCCTCATCGAGGCTGAAGGCAACGGCCTGCTGGTCCCCTACTTCCAGACCGGCACTAACTTCGAGCACATCGACTTCGGCGTCAACACATACGGCGAGTACGCCGACAGCCGGCCGGACTGGTTCGAGGACGTGCGTGTGCGCCGCGCCATCACCATGTGCACCGACCGGCAGAGCATGGTGGACAACATCCTCTATGGCCGCTCGGAGGTCATCAACACCTACATCCCCAGCGTACACCCGCTCTACCCGGAGGACCTGACCGAATGGCCGCTCGACGTGGAAGCAGCCAACGCCCTACTGGATGAGGTCGGCTTCGTTGACAGCGACGGCGACGGCGTGCGCGAGTACTATGCGGCCGGCGTTGAGGGCGGCGACCCCGCCTGGGACGGCACACCCTTTGCCGTCACCCTGGGCACCACCGCCGGCAACGAGATGCGCCAGCAGCTGACGCAGATCTTCCAGGAGAACATGGTCCAGTGCGGCATCAGTGTTGAGCTGTACTACGTGCCCTCGAACGAGTGGTTCGCAGATGGTCCTGACGGCCCCGTATTTGGTCGTAAATTCGACCTGGCGGAGTTTGCCTGGTCAACCGGCGTGGACCCTTCCTGCAACTTGTATCTGTCGTCTCAGATCACCGGCCCGGCCGAAGAAGGGCTAGGCGGTTGGGGCGCTGCCAATAACACCGGCTGGAGTAACGCAGACTATGACGCCATCTGCAACGCCGCCCTGGGCTCGCTGCCCGGCACGGCCGAGTACGTAGACAATCACCTGGCGGCTCAACGCATATTCTCGGAGGAGGTGCCGGTTATTCCGCTATTCTTGCGCCTGAAGGTGGCTGCTACCCGGCCCGGCGTCTGCGGCTTCAACGTGGACCCGACGCAGAATTCGGAGCTTTACAATCTCCACGAGATTGGCGTCGATGATTGTGAGTAGTTCATGATTACGCCCGTCGAGTGACAGTCTCGTCGCGACGCGACTGTCTCATTGCTGACTCTCTGGGGGCAGTCGCTGCGGTGACTGTCCCCATTGCTACCCCCGCAGTTTACCCCCTGTCTCTTAACTGACACTTCTTTGCCCCTGAATTGAAAGTTTTCCGCTTTCCTTATATAATGTTTTGTGCTTTGATTTGTTCGAGGCTGCTGACCTTGATGGTCAGTGGGTATTTGACAGTCATACGGAGCTACGCTGAATTCCCCTGAGGAGCCTGTTGATTGGGGCAATGCGTTGTAGTAGGCAGGCGCTTAAGGAGGTGAATGGATAGGAAACTGATAAGCGATTGTCGGAGCATTTTGAACAAAGAGCTAACCTTTTTTGCAGAGTATTTCCGAGGAGGAAAGAAAACTGATGTTTAGTCACAAACGTTGGGCTTTGATTGCGGTCATCATCATGATCGCGACCGTTGCTCTGGCTGCCTGTCAGCCGGAGACGGTAGAGAAGATCGTTGAAGTAACCCGCGTGGTTACCGAAGAGGTCGAAGTAGAGGGAGAGACCGTTGAGGTCACCCGCGTTGTCGTCGAAGAGGTCGAGGTTCCTGTCGAAGTAACGGCAGAGGTGGTTGAAGAGCCCGCCGGCCCGATCAATCTGGTAGTTTGCCAGGCGCAGGAGCCGGACACGCTCTATACCTACGGCACGGACATGCTGGCCGCCGCCCCGATGGCGCACGCCATGTATGAGAACTCGGTCACCACCCTCTCGTTCGCATTCCAGGCCGGCGCGGCCCTGGAGAAGCTGCCCAGCCTGGCTGACGGCGACGCCGTGATCAACGAGGTTGAGGTGAATGCCGGCGACCGCGTTCTGAACGCGGCCAGCGAGCCGGTGACCCTGGAAGCCGGCGTGATCGTGAAGAACGCCGCCGGCGAGGAAGTTGAATTCGACGGCTCCACCCCAATTATGATGCAGCAGATGGCCGTTGACTTCAACATGGCTCCCGACATGGTTTGGGAAGACGGCACGCCGGTGACGGCCGCCGACTCAGTCTACTCCTTCAACCTGGCGGCTGACCCCGACACGGCGGAAGGCAAGTTCAACATTGAGCGCACCGCCAGCTACGAGGCCACCGGCGACGCTTCCGTTCGTTGGACCGGCCTTCCCGGTTACCTCGATTCCGAGTACTACATCAAGTTCTGGGATCCGCGACCGGAGCACGTCTGGGGCGAATTCACCGCCGCTGAGCTGATGGAGGCTGACATCTCCAACCGGGCCCCAATTGGCTACGGCGCTTTCCGCGTCCAGGAATGGATCCCCGGCGACAGCATCACCATGGTGAAGAATGAGAATTACTTCCGCGCTGATGAAGGTCTGCCGAATGTTGACACGGTCACCTTCAAGTTCATCGCCGATACCAACCAGTTGATCGCTCAGTTGCTGGCCGGCCAGTGCGACATCGGCACCCAGGACGGTATGGACACAGGTCAGTCGCCCTTCCTCATTGAAGCGGAGGCCAACGGCCTGCTGGTCCCCTACTTCCAGACCGGCACCACCTTCGAGCACATTGACTTCAACATCAACCCCTACGGCGATTACGCGACGACCCGTCCGGACTGGTTCGAGGACGCGCGCGTGCGCCAGGCGATGACCATGTGCACCGACCGCCAGAGCATGGTGGACAACATCCTCTACGGCCGCTCTGAGGTCATCCACACCTACATCCCCAGCGTGCACCCGCTCTACCCCGAGGGCCTGACCGAATGGCCATACGATGTGGAAGCGGCCAACGCGCTGTTGGATGAGGTCGGCTTCGTTGACAGCGACGGCGACGGCGTGCGCGAGTACTCCTCGGCAGCGGGCGTCGCGGGCGCTGACCCGGCCTGGGACGGCACACCCTTCGTCGTTACCCTGGGCACCACCGCCGGCAATGAGATGCGCCAGCAGTTGACGCAGATCTTCCAGGAGAATATGGTAGCCTGCGGCATCACGGTCGACCTGTACTATCTGCCCTCGAACGAATGGTTCGCCGACGGTCCTGACGGCGTGCTCTTCGGCCGCAAGTACGACCTTGGCGAATTCGCCTGGCTCACCGGCGTGAACCCGGCCTGCGAGCTCTACCTGAGCTCCCTGATCCCTGGTCCCGCTGAAGAGGAGAGTCCCGCTGGGGGTAACTACCTCGGCTGGGGCGGTCAGAACAACGCCGGCTACATTAGCCCGGAGTATGACGCCGTCTGCAACGCGGCTCTGGCTTCTCTGCCCGGCACACCGGAGTATGACGAGAATCATTTCGAAGCGCAGCGCATCTTCTCCCAGGACGTGCCGGTACTCCCGCTCTTCCTGCGCCTGAAGGTCGCCGCGGCCCGCAATGAGGTCTGCAACTTCGGCGTTGACCCGACGCAGAACTCCGAGCTGTGGAATCTTAACGAAATCGGCCTGGATAGCTGCGATTGATCCTCGCTAGTTATCCAGCCTGAGTCTGAGTAAATGGTAGTGGCAACGCACATCCTGCGTTGCCACTACTGCTTCTAAAACACAGTCCGCCGCCGGCCGCCCCTCTACACCCCGCCTTTTCACTAACTGACTCTCAACTGACACTTTTTTGCCCCTAATTTGACAGTTTTCTGCATTCAAACTATAATGTTTTCTGCCTTGATTTGTTCAAGACCACAGTGGTTGGTCCTCTGTTGATGTCTTTGACAACTTTACAGAGTTGCGCTAATGCCCTGGATATCAAGGAGCAATAGGCGCACGGGAGGTGCGTTGAGAAAAGAAAGTGATGAACGATTGTTTGCCGGTGATGAGTTAAGAATGAACCCTTTTGCAGAACCCTTCCGAGGAGGAAAGAAAACTGATGTTTAGTCACAAACGTTGGGCTTTGGTTGCGGTCATCGTCATGATCGCCGCCGTTGCTCTGGCTGCCTGTCAGCCGGAGACGGTAGAGAAGATCGTCGAAGTAACCCGCGTGGTTACCGAAGAGGTTGAAGTTCAGGGCGAGACCGTTGAGGTCACCCGCGTCGTCGTCGAAGAGGTCGAGGTACCCGTCGAGGTGCCGGCGGAAGAGGAAGAAGTCGTGGATGAAGGCCCGGTCAACCTGGTAATCTGCCAGGCGCAGGAACCGGACACGCTCTACATCTACGGCACGGACATGCTGGCCGCCTCTCCGATGGCGCACGCCATGTACGAGAACGTCGTCACCACTCTCTCTTACGCCTACCAGGCCGGCGGGGCTCTGGAGAAGCTGCCCAGCATTGCTGACGGCGACGCTGTGGTCAATGAAGTAGAGGTAGCCGCCGGTGACCGCGTCCTGAGCGCGGCCGGCGAGCCGGTGACCCTGGAAGCCGGCGTAACGGTCAAGAACGCCGCCGGCGAGGATGTTGAGTACGACGGCTCTTCCCCGCTGACGATGCGACAGATGGTCGTTGACTTCAGCATGACCCCCGGTATGCTCTGGGAAGACGGCACGCCGGTGACGGCCGCCGACTCGGTCTACTCGTTCAACCTGAACGCTGACCCGGACACGCCGGAGACCAAGTTCACCACCGATCGTACCGCCAGCTATGAAGCCACCGGCGATACCACCACCCGCTGGACCGGCATCCCCGGGCATCTGGATTCACAGTACTTCATCAACTTCTGGACGCCGCTGCCGGAGCATGTATACGGCGAGTTCACCGCCGCTGAATTGGTCGAGTCTGATGTCTCCAACCGCGCTCCGCTTGCCTATGGCGCTTTCCGCGTCCAGGAGTGGATCCCCGGCGACAGCATCACCATGGTCAAGAATGAGAATTACTTCCGCGCTGGCGAAGGTCTGCCGCGGGTAGATGTTGTCACCTTCAAGTTCATCGCCGATACCAACCAGTTGATCGCCCAGTTGCTCGCCGGCCAGTGCGACATCGGCACCCAGGACGGCATGGACGTGGGTCAGTCGCCTTTCCTCATCGAGGCTGAGGCCAACGGCCTGCTGGTCCCCTACTTCCAGACCGGCACTGTCTTCGAGCACATCGACTTCGGCATCGACTCCTACGGCGATTACGCCACCAGCCGTCCGGACTGGTTCCAGGACGCGCGCGTGCGCCAGGCGATGACCCAGTGCACCGACCGCCAGAGCATGGTGGACAACATCCTCTACGGCCGTTCTGAGGTCATCCACACCTACATCCCCAGCGTGCATCCGCTCTACCCCGAGGGCCTGACCGAATGGGCTTTCGATGTGGAAGCGGCCAACGCCACCCTGGATGAGGTTGGTTTTGTCGACAGCGACGGCGACGGCATCCGCGAGTACTATGCGGCCGGCGTTGAGGGCGGCGATGCAGCCTGGGACGGTACACCCTTCGCCGTATCCTTGGGCACCACCGCCGGCAATGAGATGCGCCAGCAGCTGACGCAGATCTTCCAGGAAAACATGGCGGCCTGCGGCATCAGCGTTGAGCTGTTCTTCGAGCCGTCAAACGAGTGGTTCGCTGATGGTCCGGACGGCACCCTCTTCGGTCGCAAGTTCGACTTGGGTGAGTTTGCCTGGCTAACCGGCGTGGATCCCGCCTGCAACCTGTACCTGACCAACCAGATCGCCGGTCCGGTCGAGGAAGGGTTCGGCGGCTGGGGCGCCCCCAACGCAGCCGGCTACAGCAGCGAAGCGTATGACGCCGCCTGCAACGCGGCCCTGTCTTCACTGCCCGGTACGCCCGAGTATGACGCCAACCACCAGGAAGCGCAGCGTGTCTTCTCCCAGGACGTGCCGGTTATCCCGCTCTTCCTGCGCCTGAAGGTCGCTGCGGCTACCAATGACGTCTGCAACTTCGGCGTGGACCCGACGCAGAACTCTGAGCTTTGGAACATCAACGAGATTGGACTGAATAACTGCGAATAGTTGTCGCTGATTCTCCAGTCTGAGGTCAAGTAACCGGTAGTGGCAACGCAAGATGTGCGTTGCCACTACTTTTCATTTAGGGGCCAAACATCTGTCCACACAATGGCCGTCAAGATGCTTGGCAAATGCTCCAGGACAGCTAAAATAGGCGTAGCCAGTTGATGGCGCTTCCCAGACTCATGCCTTGCTCGACACGCTGAATATGGAGGAGGAAGAGAGATGACAAACTATCTTATCCGGCGCAGCTTCCAGATGGTGCTGGTGGTGATTGCGGCGACGATCGCGATCTACC